>NZ_CP102951.1:0-600000 GCF_024741815.1 Pseudomonas sp. LS1212 | reverse complement strand
GGCCTGCTCTCGCTGGGCCATGGCCTGTTCTTCGCCCTCGGTGGCTATGCGATGGGCATGTACCTGATGCGTGAAGCAGCGGGCGACGGCCTGCCGGCGTTCATGACCTTCCTCTCCTGGAGCGAGCTGCCCTGGTACTGGGCCGGCACCCAGCATTTTCTCTGGGCCCTGTGCCTGGTGGTGCTGGCGCCGGGGCTGCTGGCGTTGGTGTTCGGCTTTTTTGCCTTCCGCTCGCGGATCAAGGGCGTGTACTTCTCGATCATGACCCAGGCCCTGACCTTCGCCGGGATGCTGCTGTTCTTTCGCAACGAGACCGGGTTCGGCGGCAATAACGGTTTTACCAACTTTCGCAGCATCCTGGGCTTCAGCATCACCGCCCAGGGCACTCGGGCCGTCTTGTTCCTGTTGACCGTGCTGCTGCTGGTGGCCAGCCTGTACCTGGGCTGGCGCCTGGCCCGGAGCAAGTTCGGCCGGGTGCTGACCGCCCTGCGCGATGCCGAAAACCGCCTGATGTTCTGCGGTTACGACCCGCGCGGTTTCAAGCTGTTCGTCTGGGTGCTCAGTGCCGTACTTTGCGGCCTGGCCGGTGCGCTGTACGTGCCGCAGGTGGGCATCATCAACCCCAGTGAAATGTCACCGACCAACTCCATCGAAGCAGCGGTCTGGGTCGCCCTGGGCGGGCGCGGCACGCTGATCGGGCCACTGCTCGGCGCCGGTCTGGTCAATGGCATGAAGAGCTGGTTCACCGTGGCCTTTCCCGAGTACTGGCTGTTTTTCCTCGGTGCGTTGTTCATCGTGGTCACCCTGTACCTACCCAAGGGCATTTTCGGCCTGCTGAAGAAGAGGGGCGAACAATGAGAGGCGTTCCACTACCGGTTGCCCGGCCCGAGTTCATGCTCGAGCCGGCCTTCGACCCCAACCGCGATGCAGGCAGCAGCCGCGACTCCATCGGCCTGGGCCAGAGCATTTTCGGCAAGCGCCTGGACGTACGCCACGGCACCCTCCTGACCCTGGAAGACATCAGCGTCAGTTTCGATGGCTTCAAGGCCCTGAACGCGCTGAACCTGTACATCGGCGTCGGCGAACTGCGTTGCATCATCGGCCCCAACGGCGCCGGCAAGACCACCCTGATGGACGTGATCACCGGCAAGACCCGCCCCACCCACGGCAAGGCCTGGTTTGGCGAGACCCTTGATCTCACCCAAATGAACGAGGTGCAGATCGCCCAGGCCGGGATCGGTCGCAAGTTCCAGAAACCAACGGTGTTCGAAGCCCTCAGCGTGTTCGAGAACCTGGAGCTGGCGCAGAAGACCGACAAATCGGTCTGGGCCTGCCTGGGCGCGCGCCTGAGTGGGGAACAGAAAGACCGTATCGACGAAGTACTGGAAACCATCCGCCTGAGCAGTTCGGTGCACCGTCAGGCCGGGCTGTTGTCTCACGGCCAGAAACAGTTTCTGGAGATCGGCATGCTGCTGATGCAGGACCCGCAATTGCTGTTGCTCGACGAACCGGTGGCCGGCATGACCGACGCCGAGACCGAGTTCACCGCCGAGCTGTTCAAGCGCCTGGCCGGCAAGCATTCGCTGATGGTGGTCGAGCATGACATGGGGTTTGTTGGGGCGATTGCAGACCATGTCACGGTTTTGCACCAGGGCAGTGTGTTGGCGGAAGGGTCCTTGGAGCAGGTGCAGGGGGATGATCGGGTGATCGAGGTGTATTTGGGTAGATAGACCGCGGCGCCTGCATCGCTGGCAAGCCAGCTCCCACAATGTCCGCGTAAGGCATACCTCTGTGGGAGCTGGCTTGCCAGCGATGAGGCCGGGACATGCACCAAAAATTACAGCATCAATTGATGAGATCCAAACATGCTGCAAGTCGACAAGCTCCACCAGTACTACGGCGGCAGCCACATCCTGCGCGGCCTGTCCTTCGACGTGAAGGTCGGCGAAGTCACCTGCCTGCTAGGGCGCAACGGTGTCGGCAAGACAACCTTGCTCAAATGCCTGATGGGCCTGTTGCCGGCCAAGGACGGCAGCGTCCAGTGGGAAGGCAAGACCATTACCGCGTTCAAGCCGCACCAACGGGTTCACGCCGGCATCGCTTACGTGCCCCAGGGGCGGGAAATCTTCGGGCGCCTGACCGTCGAGGAAAACCTGTTGATGGGGCTGTCGCGGTTCGGCGCGAAGGAAGCCAGAGAAGTGCCGGCGTTCATCTATGAATTGTTCCCGGTGCTGCTGCAGATGAAACACCGCCGCGGTGGCGACCTTTCCGGTGGCCAGCAACAACAGCTCGCCATTGGCCGGGCACTGGCCAGCCGCCCACGCCTGTTGATCCTCGACGAACCCACCGAAGGCATCCAGCCTTCGGTCATCAAGGAAATCGGCGCGGTGATCAACAAGCTCGCCGAGCGTGGCGACATGGCGATCCTGCTGGTCGAGCAGTTCTACGATTTCGCCGCCGAACTGGCCGACCAGTATCTGGTCATGTCCCGTGGGGAGATCATCCAGCAGGGCCGTGGTGAAAATATGGAGGCCGAGGGTGTGCGCGGCCTGGTAACCATCTAACCTGAAACCTCAATTGGTACGATCTGCCTTTATGACCCTGCCTGCCTCGAACGCGTTGTACACCCCCAGCTGGCATGCCGAGCTGGAACTGGGCTATGCCCGCTTCGGCAATGGCACGCGGCCAACGCTGCGCCGTCACAAGGGGCCGTTGCGCGTGCAAAAGCACCTCTACGCCGAAGGCCCCGAGGTGTGCCAGCACATCATCGTCCACCCGCCAGGCGGCATTGCCGGTGGCGACCGCCTGAACATCAGTGCCCGGGTCGAGGCTGGCGCCTGGGCGCAATTGACCAGCCCCGGCGCGGCCAAGTGGTATCGTGCTGCGGGCCCGGCCTTTCAACAGCTGGATTTGAAAGTTGCCGCAGGCGCGACCCTGGAATGGCTGCCCCAGGAGACGATCGTCTTCAGCGCCGCCCGGGCCGAGCTGACTACCCACATCGATCTGCAAGGTGATGCCCGGTTGTTCTATTGGGATATCGTCGCCCTGGGCCGGCCGGCCAGCGGCGAGCACTTCGAGCAGGGCCACTTCCAGTCACACCTGGATATTCGGCGCGACGGGCAGTTGATCTGGCATGAACGCCAGCGCATCAATGGCAGCGATGGCCTGCTCGATTCGCCCATCGGGCTCGACGGCAGGCCGGTGTTCTCGACCTTGCTGGTGACCGGCGAAATCGACGCGGCACTGCTGGAGCAATGCCGCTCCCTGCCCAACCGGGTCCGTGGAGACCTGAGCCAACTGCCGGGCCTGCTGGCGGCACGCTGCCTGGCCGATGAGGCCCTGCATGCGCGCGACTGGCTGATCGCCCTGTGGCAGCTGCTGCGCCCGGCGCTATTGGGCCGCGAAGCCATGCCCCCCAGAATTTGGAACACATAATGAATTCAACAGGAATACCGACGACATGGACCTGACTCCACGCGAAAAAGACAAACTGCTGATCTTCACTGCCGGCCTGGTTGCCGAACGGCGCCTGGCCCGCGGGGTCAAGCTCAATTACCCAGAGGCCATGGCCTTTATCTCCGCTGCCCTGCTCGAAGGCGCCCGCGATGGCCAGACCGTGGCCGAACTGATGCACTACGGCACCACCCTGCTCACCCGTGAACAAGTGATGGAGGGCATTGCGGAAATGATCCCGGAGATCCAGGTGGAGGCGACCTTCCCCGACGGCACCAAGCTGGTGACCGTTCACCAACCTATCGCCTGAGGCCAAACATGACTTACTCAGTCCGCGATGCCGTACCTGCCGACTTGCCGGCCATTTGCGACATTTACAACGACGCGGTGCGGAGCACTACCGCAATCTGGAATGAACAACCGGTCGACCTGGCCAACCGCCAGGCCTGGTACAGCGCTCGCCAGGCGCAGCACTACCCGACCCTGGTGGCCGTCGATGGAGCCGATCAAGTCCTCGGCTATGCTTCATTCGGCGACTGGCGGCCTTTCGAAGGCTTTCGGCATACCGTCGAGCACTCGGTCTACGTGCGCGCCGACCAGCGCGGCCATGGCCTCGGTCCGCTGCTGATGGAGGCCTTGATCGAGCGCGCCAGGGCCTGCAATAAACACGTGATGGTCGCCGCCATCGAAAGTGGCAATGCGGCGTCTGTCCGCCTGCACGAACGACTCGGCTTCACGATCAACGGGCAGATGCCGCAAGTCGGCACCAAGTTCGGTCGCTGGCTGGACCTGACCTTCATGCAGCTGATCCTGAACCCGGGCGCTCAACCACCTGCGATTCCTGAGGAGTAAGTCTTGATGAATGCTGCCCAACTGCGTCGTGTCACTGTCGAGAGTTTCCCCCACTATCGCCAGGGCCTGATCGAACTGCTGTTCGATGCTGTTCGGCAAGGCGCCTCGATCGGTTTTATGGCCGACCTGGATGCGCAGCAGGCCAATAGCTACTTCGATGAGGTCAAGACAGACCTGGCCAACGGCAACCTGGTACTGCTGACGGTGGTCAACGAGGAGCAGGTCGTGGCAAGCGTGCAGCTTTCGCTGTGCCAGAAGCCCAATGGCCTGAACCGTGCCGAAGTGCAGAAACTGCTGGTGCGCGAAAGCGTCCAGCGGCGTGGCATGGGCCAGCAACTGATGCATGCCGTGGAAGTCACCGCTCGCCAATACAAACGCGGTTTGTTGTACCTGGACACTGAAGCCGGTTCGCCGGCAGAAGACTTCTACCGCGCCATGGGCTACACCCGCGCCGGGCAGATCCCCGACTACGCCTGCGGCCCCGACGGCCAATACCGCCCTACCGCGCTCTACTACAAGACCCTGCAAGGACCGACTGCATGATCCCAGGCCAATACCGGATCCAACCCGGCGAGATCGAACTCAATGCCGGCCGCCGCACCCTGAGCCTGACCGTCGCCAACAGTGGCGACCGGCCCATCCAGGTCGGCTCGCACTATCACTTTTTCGAAAGCAACGATGCCCTGAGCTTCGACCGCGCGGCCAGTCGGGGCATGCGTTTGAACATCCCGGCCGGTACCGCGGTGCGCTTCGAGCCGGGGCAAAACCGGGAGGTGGAGTTGGTGGAGTTGGCGGGGTTGCGCCGGGTGTTCGGGTTTGCCGGGCGGATTATGGGCAGCCTGGACTGATCCCCCACTCCAATGACGCCGCATACCCTGTAGCCGCTGCCGCAGGCTGCGCTAAGGGCCGCAGGACCTTCGTTCACGTTGAAATGCAGGGGGCTGCTTTGCAGCCCAGCGCAGCCTGCGGCAGCGGCTACAGGTGCTCGACTCCAATTTGTAAGGAAGCTGCATGAAAATCTCCAGACAAGCCTACGCCGACATGTTCGGCCCCACCGTCGGCGACCGCGTGCGTCTGGCGGACACCGAGCTGTGGATCGAAGTCGAAAAAGACTTCACCACCTACGGCGAAGAAGTGAAGTTCGGTGGCGGCAAGGTCATCCGCGACGGCATGGGCCAGGGCCAGTTGCTCGCCGCCAACGTCGTCGACACCCTGATCACCAACGCCCTGATCATCGACCACTGGGGCATCGTCAAGGCCGACGTCGGCCTCAAGGATGGCCGCATTGCCGCCATCGGCAAGGCCGGCAACCCCGACATCCAGCCAGACGTGACCATCGCCATCGGCGCCAGCACCGAAGTCATCGCCGGTGAAGGCATGATCCTCACGGCGGGCGGCATCGATACCCATATCCACTTCATCTGCCCGCAGCAGATCGAAGAAGCCCTGATGAGCGGTGTCACCACCATGATCGGTGGCGGTACCGGGCCGGCCACCGGCACCAACGCCACCACCTGCACCTCCGGCCCCTGGCACATGGCGCGCATGCTCCAGGCGGCCGATGCCTTCCCCATGAACATCGGCTTTACCGGCAAGGGCAACGCCAGCCTGCCCGAACCGCTGATCGAGCAGGTCAGGGCCGGGGCCATCGGCCTGAAGCTGCACGAGGACTGGGGCACCACCCCGGCAGCCATCGACAACTGCCTGAGCGTCGCCGACCAATATGACGTACAGGTAGCGATCCACACCGACACCCTCAACGAGTCCGGCTTCGTCGAAGCCACCCTGGCCGCGTTCAAGGGCCGCACCATCCACACCTATCACACCGAAGGCGCCGGTGGCGGTCACGCCCCGGATATCATCAAGGCCTGCGGTTTCAACAACGTGCTGCCCAGTTCGACCAACCCGACCCGGCCTTTCACCCGCAACACCATCGACGAGCACCTGGACATGCTGATGGTCTGCCATCACCTGGACCCGAGCATCGCCGAGGACGTGGCCTTTGCCGAGAGCCGGATTCGCCGCGAGACCATCGCCGCCGAGGACATCCTCCACGACCTGGGGGCGTTCTCCATGATCAGCTCCGACAGCCAGGCCATGGGCCGGGTTGGTGAAGTCATCACGCGCACCTGGCAGACCGCCGACAAGATGAAGAAGCAACGCGGCCCGCTGGCAGGAGACGGTCCCGGCAACGATAACTTCCGCGCCAAACGCTACATCGCCAAGTACACCATCAACCCGGCGATCACCCATGGCATCAGCCATGAAGTGGGCTCGATCGAAGTGGGCAAATGGGCCGACCTGGTGCTCTGGCGCCCGGCGTTCTTTGGCGTCAAACCGACCCTGATCCTCAAGGGCGGCGCGATTGCCGCCAGTTTGATGGGCGACGCCAACGCGTCGATTCCAACCCCGCAACCGGTCCACTACCGGCCGATGTTCGCAAGCTACGGTGGCTCGCGGCATGCCACCAGCTTGACCTTCATCAGCCAGGCCGCGCTCGAGGCCGGGGTACCGGAAACATTGGGCCTGAAGAAAAAAATCGGCGTGGTCAAGGGTTGCCGATCAGTGCAGAAAACCGACCTTGTCCACAACGGCTATCTGCCGGACATCGAAGTCGACTCGCAGACCTACCAGGTCAAGGCCGACGGCGTGCTGCTGTGGTGCGAGCCGGCCGACGAGCTGCCAATGGCCCAGCGCTATTTTCTGTTCTAGGCGCGTAAAGGTCACTCCTGCACAAATCGCCCCAACCGTTGCCTGAGCATCTGGTTCTCCGTGCGCAGCTGCTGGACCTCCTCCAGCAGTTCGAGGGCCAGGGCTACGCCTTCCCATTCAATGTGCAGGTCATCGCGCAGCTTGGCCGCACGCCTGGCCAGCACCGGAGCGCGATCGTCGAACAGCCAGTCATCCGGCGTTCGCCCCTGAGGTTCAACAATGCCATGCTCGACGATTTCGATCACATAGGCGGGCGGAAGGTCGACCACCTGACAGAATTCTTTCATGCCCCATTGAACGATCAGGGTGCTGCTCATGATCAGCTACTCCATTGGCTTCGAGGATTGAACGCGGCCTTCTCCGACAGGGCTTTCCAGAGTTCTCGGGTAGTGTCGTCGGAGTGGCTCGGCATGACGACTTTCAATTGCGCGAACAGATCACCGCGCTGGCCATGCTTGTCGACCAGGCCATTGCCCTTGACCCGCAGGCGTTGACCGCTCTGGCTGTCGGGGCGGATGGTCAGGTGGATCTTGCCGGTCAGGGTCGGGACCGCGACCTTGGTGCCCAGCGCCGCTTCCCAAGGGGCCAGCGGCACAGTGATGATCAGATCATGGCCTTCGACATCGAACAGCGGATGCGGCGCAAAGCGAATGATCAGGTAAAGGTCGCCATTGGCGCCGCCACCCACACCAGGAGCGCCCTGGCCCTTGAGGCGGATGCGTTCGCCGTCGGTCACCCCGGCTGGAATTTTCACGTTCAGCGTTTTGGTGGTTTCACCGGTGCGATGCCCGGCGCCGTTGTACTGCGGCACCCGGAAGCTGATCTTCTTCGATTCGTTGGCCAGGGTTTCTTCAAGGAAAATCGCAAGTTCCATTTCTACATCCTGTCCACGCCGACCGGCGCTGCGTTGCTGGCCGCGGCCAAAGGGGTTGCCGGTGCCACGGCCGGCCGAGCCGAATATGGAACTGAAGAAATCCGAGAAATCGCCGCCGCCCTGGCCAAAGTCGCCACCTGCCCGGCCTTCCCAGCCCGGCGGGCCCTGGAACGGGCGCCCGTGCTGGCCGTACTTGCGCAACTCGTCGTACTCGGCGCGCTTTTCCGGGCTGCTCAGCGCTTCGTAGGCCTCGTTGGCCTCCTTGAATTTGTTCTCGGCGTCCCTCTCTTTGCTGACGTCGGGGTGATACTTGCGGGCGAGCTTGCGGTAGGCGGTCTTGATCGCCTTGTCATCCGCCGTCGGCTCTACGCCAAGTATCTTGTAGTAATCTTTGAAGTCCATCTAAGGCGTCACTCACTGTGCCAATCGGATCGATTGAATATTGGGGTCAAGCATAGCCTTTCAAGCTACCCCGTCGTTGTGAATAATCGATAGTCGGCCTTCGATTCTGTCCTCGACTGGCATACACTGCGCGGCCGTTTTTTTCCGGAAGCGCAACAACATGAAAAACGCATCCCCAGCCCGTGCCTGCGGTATCGACTTTGGCACGTCCAATTCCACCGTCGGCTGGCATCGCCCGGACGTGGGATCGTTGATCGAGCTGGAGGACGGCAAGATCACGCTGCCCTCGGTGGTGTTTTTCAATATAGAAGAACGCCGCCCGGTCTACGGCCGCCTGGCCCTGCACGAGTACCTGGAGGGCTACGAAGGCCGCCTGATGCGCTCGCTCAAGAGCCTGCTCGGTTCCAGGCTGATCAAGCACGATACCAGCGTGCTGGGCACCGCCCTGCCGTTCAAGGACCTGCTGGGCATGTTTATCGGCGAGCTGAAGAAGCGCGCCGAGAACAATGCCGGCCGCGCCTTCGATGAAGTGGTGCTGGGTCGTCCGGTGCATTTTGTCGATGACGACCAGGTTGCCGACCAGGAAGCCGAAGATACCCTGGCCGAAGTTGCGAAAAAGATCGGTTTCAAGGAAGTCTCCTTCCAGTACGAACCCATTGCCGCAGCCTTCGACTACGAGTCGACCATCGAACGCGAAGAACTGGTGCTGATCGTCGACATCGGCGGGGGTACCTCCGACTTCTCGCTGGTGCGCCTGGCCCCCGAGCGCCGTGCCGTGGATAACCGTCACGATGACATCCTCGCCACCGGCGGCGTGCACATCGGTGGTACCGACTTCGACAAGCAGTTGAGCCTGCAAGGCGTGATGCCCTTGTTCGGTTACGGCAGCCGGATGAAGAGCCAGGCGTTCATGCCTACCAGCCACCACATGAACCTGGCCACCTGGCACACCATCAACTCGGTGTATTCGCAAAAGTCCAAGTTGGCATTGGGCAGCATGCGCTACGACATTGAGGATACCGACGGCATCGACCGTCTGTTCAAGCTGATCGATCAGCGCGCCGGGCACTGGCTGGCCATGGAAGTGGAAGAAACCAAGATCCAGCTGACCCACGCCGACAGCCGCCTGGTGCCGCTGGACCGGATTGAGCCGGGGCTGAACGTGGAGCTTACGCGGGCGTTGTTCGAAGCCTCGATCGACAACCAGCTCGAGCGTGTGCGTGGTAGCGTCAGCCAACTGCTCAGCGATGCCGGGGTGGGCGTGGAGCAGGTCGATACGGTGTTCTTTACCGGTGGTTCCAGCGGTATTCCGGCACTGCGCCAGAGCGTGTCGGCCATGCTGCCCAATGCGCGGCATGTGGAAGGGAATATCTTTGGCAGCATCGGTAGCGGGTTGGCGATCGAGGCGCGCAAGCGGTACGGCTAGAGAGTTGTATTGCCTGTCAGGGCCTCATCGCGGGCAAGCCCGCTCCCACAGGTGTTGTGTGAACCTTGTGGGAGCTGGCTTGCCAGCGATGAGGCCGGCCCTGCCCTACACCATCCCCGCCTGGCGCAACTCACTCTTGAGGTACGCATAATAAATCGGCCCCGCCACCACCCCCGGCAGGCCGAACGCCGCCTCGAACGCCAGCATCGCCAGCAGCAACTCCCAGGACTTGGCGCTGATCTGCCCGCCGACGATCCGTGCGTTGAGAAAATACTCGACCTTGTGGATAACGATCAGGTAACCCAACGCCGCCATCGCCACCCAGATCGACAGGGACAGGCCGACGATGGTGATCAGGGTGTTGGAAATCAGGTTACCAATCACCGGCAACAGCCCCAGCAGGAAGGTCAGCATGATCAGCGTCTTGGTCAACGGCAACTTGATGCCGAACAACGGCAGCACCACTGCCAGGAAGACCCCGGTGAAAAAGGTGTTGAGCAGGGAAATCTTGATCTGCGCGAAGACGATATTGCGAAAGGCCCGGACCAGCAGCGACAGGCGCTCGAACAAGGCCGCCGCCAGGGGTTTGCGCAGGGTCGGGTCGGGAATCTGTTGCAAGGCGATGATCGCCCCCAGAATCATGCCGATAAGCAGGGTGACGAACATGTGCGCCGCGCCCTTGCCCACCAGTTGCAACTCACCGAGGTGCGCGCTCAACCAGTCACCGATGGCCACCCGGAACTCGGCCGCACTGGCCGGTAGATATGCATCGATGAAGGGCGGCAGTTGCGCA
The DNA here is from genome assembly GCF_024741815.1 of Pseudomonas sp. LS1212. Classification (NCBI taxonomy): domain Bacteria; kingdom Pseudomonadati; phylum Pseudomonadota; class Gammaproteobacteria; order Pseudomonadales; family Pseudomonadaceae; genus Pseudomonas; species Pseudomonas sp. LS1212. Next base: position 589,488 of record NZ_CP102951.1, on the reverse strand, counting down.
CGCGCCTGATCAACCAGCAGCATGAACTTGTCCAGCGATGCGCCAGGGTTCTCGGCTTCATGCAGCAGAAAGCTGATGGCACTGGCAAATAGCAGCGTCAATGTACTGACCACCAGCGTGCCCAACAATGCCACGGCCAGCCAGCGCGCACGCCGCCCGGCGATCAGGTGCTGGAGCTTGGGGGTCAACATGTTCACCAACTCGTACACCAGCAAACCGGCCAGCAGGCTCGGCAACAACTTGAGCGGCAGCACCAGCAATAGCCCGGCGAAAACGATGATCCAACTGGCCAACATCACTTGGCGCGCAGTAAAGAGGGGCATACAGCCTCAGAGACGAACGGCGTGAAAGGACCCGCAGTCTGCCAGCGTTCCGAGGGTACGACCAGAGGGCTTTGGCGACTGGCCGTCGGGGTGAACGACTTTGTTACAAAGGTCTCATTTTTTCTTCAGGCAATCGCTCATGAACGCCTTGCGGGCATCGCCCTTGAGCGCCTGGGCGCCTTCGAGCCTCATAACCCCGCGGCTTTCAGGCGTGCCGCATGCTCGGTGAACAACCGCACCGGGTCGGCACCCTTGCCGACCAGGCCCAGGGATTGGTTGACGATATCCAAATGGTCGAGCGGGTAGTCATCACCAATCACCTGGCCCAGGTGCGAGCTGAGTCGCCCGACCATGCCGTCGCACTCTCTTTCGCGGAAAAAGCCGCGGACGTTCAGACGGCAGAAAAAATGACTGCCATCGAAGCGATTGCCGCCGCTATCGCTGCGCTTGTCCTGGACGATGCCGGACCAGGAGTAATAGCGCACGCCATTGACCTCCTCGGCCCCGCGCCCGCCCCAGGTGGTGGGAACGCCTTGCGGATACTGGCGGTTGAACAGAGCCGCGCCTTCGCTGGTCAGAGAACGGTGCGAAGCCTCCACATCGATGGGCAGCAGCGGACCGCGCTGGCCGGTTTCCAACAGCCAGATCCCACCTGCCAACACCCGCAGGGCCAGGGCCAGGAGGCGACCACAGGCTGAATCGGCCGGGTAACGACGTACATAGTAATCGGCCAGCTCCGAGCCCCGGTTGGGTCCGGCCACCGACGTCACCGAGGCGATCCATTGAGGGTACTTTGCCGCTGCATAGCGGGCCGTCAGAGCACCCTGGCTATGGCCGATCAGATTGACCTTGTCGGCCCCGGTTTCCCGACGAATCCGCTCGATGATCCGCAGCAGTTGCTCGCCCCGGACCTCGTTGGAGTTGACCGGCGAAACCTGCACCACGAACACCTGGGCGCCGCCGCGCCGCAACGCCGCGGGAATGCCAAACCAGTAGGGGTAGAGCAGCAACCGGACAAAACCGAGCATCCCTGGGACCATCACCAGCGGATACCGCGTCGAGAGTGCTTGCGCCATGTCCTGCCGTCCCTGATTCATGCAAGTCCCTGAACACTAGTGGTCGGCGGGCCCGCGTACAAGCTTGCGGCGGCTGGCGAACTCCTGTCCCCGTTCGGGGTTCAAAGCTATATGGGTTCATGAAGGCCAACCGTAACAGCCAGGAGATTGTGATGAGCAATGTACAACTGTCGGACGTGAAAACCCTGCGCGAACGTGCCCGCATCCATGTACAGTATTGCAGAAACGGGGGTGACCATAGATTGTGGGAGCGGGCTTGCCCGCGATCGAGTGCGCAGCACTCGCATTCACTAAACCCGATCCCTGCTACCATGTCGCACAAACGCCCCAGCCGTGACGACACTTGCCAATGCCCGACGTTTCCAGCTCCGCCAACCAGCCTGAATTGACCGCCGTGTTCACGGCCGTACAGCAGCACTTCTCGCAGACGATCGTGCCACTCTGGCAAGGCCCGGGCTGGAACGCGGAACTGGCGTTGCCCTTCGAGGCCCTCGACCCCGGGCATTGCCCGCTGCCGCCCCAGCGCTATCGGGCCATGGCCTGCGCCCGCCAGCTGTATCTGTTTTCCAGCCGGTTCGAACAACCCGGCGCTCGGGAACATGCCGCGGCCCTGTTCCGCTCGTTGCAACGGCACTTTCACGATGCCGAGCATGGCGGCTGGTTCTACAGCATCGATGCCCAGGGCAAACCGCTGGACCGGCGCAAGGATCTCTACACCCACGCGTTCATCATCTTCGCCTGCGCACATTACTGGGCGAAGGTTCGCGAGCCGCTGGCCGAATCGGTGCACAATGCCGCGCTCAGCGTGGTAGCCGAGCGTTTCTCCAGCAACGACGGGCTCTACGAAGCCAGCCTGGCGCAGGATTGGTCGAGCCTGGACAGTGGACCGCTGCAGAACCCGCTGATGCACCTGGCCGAAGCTTTTCTGGCGACGTTGGCCGTGCGCGAAGACGCCCGGGTCGAAGCAGCCCTGCAAGCGTTGGCCAGCGCCATGCAGGCTCGCTTCATCGACCCCGAGCATGGGGTGATGCTGGAGAAACCTCGAGGGGCTGTGGATAACTGGTTCGAGCCAGGTCATCAATTCGAATGGTTCTATTTGCTCGAATCGTCCGACTTGCTCAAGGGCAGCGCACTGCACCAGTCACTGAGCCGGGCTTTCACCTATGCCGAGCAATGCGGCGTCGACAATCACCGGGTATTGGCCATGCTCGACAGCGATGGCACCGTCCGCAATGCCACTCAGCGAATCTGGGCCCAGGCCGAATACCTGCGTGCCTTGACGTTGCGCGCCGATAGCCAGGGCCAGGTGCTGCAACAACTGCGTACCCTGCAGCAGCACTTCCTGCACGGTGGCGGCTGGTATGAGTGTCTGGATGCCAAGGGCGCGGTCAGCCGCAGCGACATGCCGTCGACCACGCCTTATCATCTGGCGACTTGTTACATAGGCCTCGAAGCCGCGCTTTAGTCGTTTTTACGGCCGCTACGCGCCAGAGCTGGTGCGTAGCGGCCGCCATCACTTCCGGTGGATGGAGAACCCACTCCAGGCTTGGCTGACAGGCATCAACTCCAGGCTATTGATGTTGACGTGTGGCGGCTGGTTCAGCACCCAGAAGATCGTCTCGGCAATATCCTGCGGCTGCAAGGGTTCGGCGCCGGCATAGGTCGCATCGTAGCGGGCCTGGTCACCGCCAAAGCGCACCAGTGAGAACTCGCTCTCGCACAGCCCTGGCTCTATGTTGGTCACCCGCACGCCGGTGCCTTGCAAGTCACAGCGCAGGCTCAACGAGAACTGTTTGACGAACGCCTTGGTGCCGCCATACACATGGCTGCCAGGGTAGGGATAGTCGCCTGCCACGGACCCTACGTTGAGGATGCTGGCACCGCGTCCATGGGCGATAAGCCGAGGCAGCAACAAGCGGGTGCTGTACATCAGGCCCTTGATATTGGTGTCGACCATGGTGTCCCAGTCGTCCAGGTCGCACTTGGGCGCGGGGTCGGCGCCGAGCGCCAGGCCGGCGTTGTTGATCAGGCCCGTGAGCTTGTCGAACTCGGGGGGCAGGCCGGCGATTGCTTGCTCCATGGCCTTGCGATCCCGCACGTCCAGCACCAGGCCGTGAACCAGGGTCTCTTTCGACAACTCGGCACACAAGGCATTCAAACGCTCTTCGCGACGTCCTGTCAGCACCAGCGACCAGCCGGCCTGTGCAAAACGGCGGGCGCAGGCTTCGCCGAAGCCGGAAGTCGCCCCGGTGATGAATACGGTGGAAGTCATCATGTTCTCCTTGGTTGACTTGCGCACAGGCAAGCCTGGCTTACAGGTATTGCCCAAGCATGCCCGGCCTGCGGGGCGCCAGCAAGCAGCCATTGGCGCTGTACAAAAAACAACCACCAGCCTCAACACCTTGATTCACAAGGGCCGCGCAACCTTCTACGCACCTTATCCACAATCCCTTCCACAGACTTTGGGGGCAAGTACGTATGCGCCTGGGCCGCTATCCACAAGGCCTGCAGCCGGATCGAAAGTTTTTTTCTTGACCGCAGGCCTTGCCCATGGGCCGGGTGCCGATCGGTGCAACCGGGTGGCACCCGAGACGATGGCGGCAGGCCAGTAACGACGCCGCCTGCACCCGTCTTTCCAACGCTTGCCCACAGAGTTATCCACAGGTTGCAGAGTGCTGTTTCAGAGCGGTCCCCCAGTGGATAAAAGGGTTGACAAATACAATCACCAATCTGCAAAAGAGCACTGATCAAAATCTAATCACACCTCTGAAAGCCACGAAATACAAGGCCTGCAGCCACATGCTCCCATGTTACCCACAGCCGCCTCCACAGCAACCGTGGACAAGTCAAAACCATGACAAAACAACCCGTTGAAGCGGCTTTATGTCGCGGTTCCGGAGCTTGCCAAATCGGTTGTCCACAAAGCTGTGAATGAAAAAAAACGCCCCGGTTTTATCCACCGGGGCGTTTTCATAATGCGAACAACGGTCAGTGACCGCCCAGATAAGCGTTACGCACCTCCTCGTTGACCAGCAGTTCTTTACCGGTACCTGTCAGGCGAATCTGCCCGTTAACCATCACATAGCCCCGGTCCGACAGTTTCAAGGCGTGGTTGGCGTTCTGCTCGACCAGGAAGATGGTCATGCCGGTAGCCGCCAGCTCGCGCAGGGTACTGAAGATCTGCTTGACCACGATCGGCGCCAGGCCAAGGCTCGGTTCGTCGAGCAGCAACAGCTTGGGCCGGCTCATCAGCGCCCGGGCGATGGCCAGCATCTGCTGCTCGCCGCCGGACATGGTCATGGCCCGCTGATTGCGCCGCTCCTTGAGCCGTGGAAACAGTTCGAACATGCGCTGCATGTCTTCCTTGGCATATTGGTCGCCGATCGGAATGGTCCCCATCATCAGGTTCTCTTCCACCGTCATGTCGGGGAATACCCGACGCCCCTCCGGCGATTGAGCGATGCCGTTGGAAGCGATGTAGTGGGAGGACTTGTGGGTAATGTCCGTACCGCGATAGACGATCTGGCCATGACTGGCCCGTGGCTGGCCGAAAATCGACATCAGCAGGGTGGACTTGCCCGCCCCGTTGGAGCCGATGAGGCTGACCGTCTCGCCTTCATTGATGTGCAGCGAGACTTTCTTCAAGGCCTGGATCGGCCCGTAAAACACGTCGATCTCTTTCAGTTCGAGGATCGGTGCGCTCATACCAACTCCTCTTCATCAGCACCCAGGTAGGCGGCGATCACTTTCGGGTCGTGACGGATCTGCTCCGGCCCGCCCTCGGCGATCACGTTGCCGTGGTCCAGCACCACGATATGATCGGAAATACTCATCACCATGCCCATGTCGTGTTCGATCAAGACCACGGTAATGTCATGGTCGTCGCGCAAGTGGCGGATCATCGCGCTCAGCGCTGCGGTTTCCTGCGGGTTGAGGCCCGCTGCCGGTTCGTCAAGGCAGATGATCTTGGGCCGGGTGCACATGGCCCGGGCGATCTCCAGGCGGCGTTGCTGGCCGTAGGAAAGCTCACCGGCCAGCCGGTTGGCGCAATCCACCAGATCCACCACTTCCAGCCAATAGAAGGCATGGTCCAGCGCATCGCTTTCGGCCTTGCGGTAACTCCTGGTATTGAGAATGCCCGAGACCAGATTGCGATTGACCCACATGTGCTGGGCCACCAGCAGGTTCTCGATGACCGACATCTCCCTGAACAGGCGAATGTTCTGGAAGGTGCGCGCCAACCCGGCCCGGTTGATCAGATGGGTACCGCCAAACATCTTGTAGAACAGGCGACTGCAAAACTGTCTGGGCGAGATGAAGTCGGTAGCGCGCAAGGGCTCGCCAAGCGTCTTGATCACGTTGGTGCTGGTACCGCGTATGTTGAGCTCGATATGCCCGCCCGTGGCTTTGTAGAAACCGGTCAGGCAGTTGAACACCGTGGTCTTGCCGGCGCCGTTCGGCCCGATCAGGGCAAAGATCGAATTGCGCTTGACCTCGAGGCTGACGTCACTGAGGGCCTTGATCCCGCCAAAGTGCATCATCAGGTTCTTTACCGAGAGAACGATTTCGTCGCTCATGGCGCCACTCCTTTACGCGGGCTCACACCGGTACGGCTGATACGGATCAAGCCTCGTGGCCGCCAGATCATCATCAACACCATCAGTACGCCGAACAGCAGCACGCGGTACTCCGAGAATTCGCGCAGCAGTTCCGGGGCCACGGTCAGCACGAAAGCCGCGATGACCACGCCAATCGTCGAGCCCATGCCACCGAGCACCACGATGGCCAGAATCAAGGCTGACTCGAAGAAGGTGAACGAGGACGGGTTGACGAAGCCCTGGTAGCTGGCGAAGAACACGCCGGCCAGCCCTGCGGTGGAAGCACCGATGGTGAACGCCGAAAGCTTGACCAGTACATGGTTCAAACCCATGGAGCGGCAGGCGATCTCGTCTTCGCGCAGGGCTTCCCAGGCCCGACCGACTGGCATGCGGGTCAGCCGGTGCTTGATGTAAAGCACCGCCAGGACAACCAGAAACAGCACGATATAGATGAACAGGAATTTCACGTTCGGGTTGTAGTCCAGACCGAAGAACTCGTGAAACGGCACCCCGCCCTCCTTCGCCCTGCGCCCGAACTCCAGGCCCATGAACGTTGGCGACGGCACTGGCATGCCATTGGGGCCGCCGGTGAACGAAAGCCAGTTGTTCAATATCAACCGGATGATTTCTCCGAAGCCCAGGGTCACGATCGCCAGATAATCCCCATGCATTCGTAACACGGGAAAGCCCAATAACCCCCCCGCCAGCCCCGCAGCGACCGCTGCCAGCGGCAACACGGTCCAGAACCCCAGCCCCAGGTAGTGATAGCCCAGCGCCATGCCGTAGGCGCCAATGGCGTAGAACGCGACATAACCCAGGTCGAGCAAGCCTGCCAGGCCGACCACGATGTTCAACCCCAGCCCCAGCAGTACATAGATCAGCCCGAGGATCACCACGGTCAGTACGTATTTGTTGGCGAAGAACGGGAAGATAATCGCGATTGCGATCACCAGCGGGACGATCCAGAGCAGCCGCGATTTGTAATCCGGCGCCAGCACATGCACGCCAGAGCCGGTACTCTCGAACCCTTCGAGGATGCTCAGGCCCTTGGGGGTCTGCAGGAACAGGCTCAGTACAAAACGCCCTACCATGACGATGCCGACCAGCCAGGCGACCCGTACCGGCTCCATGTTGAAGCTATAGCCTTCGAGCACCACGCCGACGATCGGACCGAATACAATCAGCGAGATCAAACCGGCAAGAATGGCATCGACGACGCTTTTCTTGATATCGATAGTGTTGTAATTGGCAGCAGACATACTTACACCTTCGCCACGAGAGGGCGACCCAGCAGGCCTTGAGGACGGAAGATCAGGATCAGCACCAGCAGCGAGAAACTGAACACGTCTTTGTAGTCAGAGTTGACCAGCCCCGAGAACTGCGATTCGGCAATGCCGAGGATGATCCCGCCGAGCATGGCACCCGGTAGCGAACCGATGCCCCCCAGTACCGCAGCGGTGAAGGCCTTGATACCGATGACGAAGCCGGCGTAGAAGTCGAACGTGCCATAGTTCATGGTGATCAACACGCCCGCCAGCGCTGCCATGGCCGCGCCTATGATAAACACGTAGGAAATCACCCGATCGGTGTTGATCCCCAGGATCGAGGCCATCTTGCGGTCTTGCTGCGTTGCCCGGCACATGCGCCCCAGCTTGGTAAACTTGATGATGTAGGTCAGCAAGGCCATCCCGACAAACGCCGCCACCAGAATGAAGATCTTGGTGTAGGTGATCTGGACGAAGCCATTGCCCACTTCCATCCGCAAGGCACCTTCGAGCAGTGTTGGAACACCCTGCTGCCGTGCGCCCTGGCTGATCTGTGCATAGTTCTGCAGGATCAGGGAAATGCCGATGGCGCTGATCAGCGGCGCCAGCCGTGTGGAGTTGCGCAGCGGCTTATAGGCTATGCGCTCGATGGTCCAGCCATAAACGGCCGTCACCACAATGGTGAAGATCAGCGTGCCGAGAATCAGTAAAGGGAAGGATTCAAGACCGAAGTAGGCCAGCAGAGCCAGACTGATCGCTGCGAGGTAAGCAGAGATCATATAAACCTCGCCGTGGGCGAAGTTAATCATGCCGATGATGCCGTAGACCATTGTGTAGCCGATGGCGATCAGACCATAGACAGCCCCGAGGGTCAGCCCATTGATCATTTGCTGCAGGAAAATACCATCCATAACGCAATCTCACATACTTGAGATTGCACAAGCGCTGACTACGTTGAGCTTGTGGCTATCGCAGCGCAGGGTTGTGCACATCTACGAGAAAAGACAGGTACGGCACAGATCACAAAGCTCGCCTGGCCGGCGCCCAAGGGCGCCAGCCAAGTGAACACTCATGTCACTTTTGTTTTTCCAGCTGGTGGTATTTGCCGTCCTTGTCCCACTGGTAGACCACATAGTCGGAGACTTTCAGGTCGCCCTTGCTGTCCCAGGCCTTCTCGCCCATAACGGTTTTCACCGAATTGGCCTTGAGCCATTTGGCGGCGTCTTCGCCCTTGTTGGACTTGGCGCCGTTGAAACCGGCCGCCAGGGTCTGGACGGAGGCGTAAGCGTAGAGGGTGTAGCCTTCAGGCTCGGTGCCTGCCTTGCGGAAGGCATCCACCACCGCCTTGCTGTCCGGTAGCAGGCGTGGGTCAGCACCAAAGGTCATGTAGACACCATCGACGTACTGCGCGCCACCGGCGGTGGTCACCATTTCATCGGTCACGATGCCGTCATCGGACATGAAGACTACATCCTTCAGGCCCTGCTCGCGCAACTGACGCACCAGCGGACCTGCTTCAGGGTGCAAACCGCCGAAGTAGACAATATCGGCACCGGTGCCACGGATCTTGGTCACCACGGCGCTGAAGTCTTTCTCGCCCCGGGTCAGGCCCTCATACAGCACTGGCTTCAAGCCACGCTTCTCCAACTGCGCCTTGGTGGCGTCAGCCAGGCCTTGGCCATAAGTGTCCTTGTCGTGAAGGACAGCGACTTTCTTGCCTTTGAGCACGTCGACGATGTAGTCGCCGGCCACGATACCTTGCTGGTCGTCACGCCCGCACATACGGAACATGGCGTTCAAACCGCGTTCGGTGACTTTCGGGTTGGTGGAGCCAGGTGTAATGGTAATGATGCCGGCTTCGTCATAAACCTCGGAAGCCGGGATGGTCGAGGACGAGCAGAAGTGACCGACCACGCCGATCACCTTGTCCTGATCGGCCAGACGGTTGGCCACGGCAACGGCCTGTTTCGGCTCGCATGCATCGTCGCCCTTGACCAGCACCAGCTTCTCGCCGTTGATGCCACCTGCCGCGTTGATCGCATCAGCCGCTGCTTGTGCCCCCTTCATGTACTGCTCGCCAAAAGATGCACTTGGACCCGTCATAGGCCCTGCCACACCGATCTTGACGTCGGCCTGAACAAACGAAGTAACGCCCATCGCCGTAGCTACGGCCAGCGCCAGAAAACCTTTCCTGTAAAACGTCTGCGACATGAGTGGTGCTCCTGAATTTTTTTTGGTTGGCACTACAACTTCAGCACTTGATCCGAGCAAGGCGCGTGCCATCGGTTTTCTATTCTGGAAAAACTCTCTATGAGTTTGTTATTAGAGTTTTTTGGCCCCTTTTTTACAGGACGTGCAACCGTCTGGAACGAGACTGGTAGCACCGAAAAATAAAAAATGAGCAACCCGCGGACGCCATCATTGCAACCCTCGAATTTGTTTACGTGCAACCCTGATGTAACAGCATGCGTAACCGAACTGCACAATGTCGGTGCGCGATTGCTACAACGCGCACAACTACAGGCTAGCCGTTTAATGCGAAAGTGCCGGGGCAAAGAGCCTGCTACCGATTTACTCGGCCCCGGAACCCACGCGACGGATAAAAGGCTGGCAAAATGACCGACTGCAACGGTACGCCCGTTGCCAAGATCTCCGACGAAGCCGCCAAGACCCGAATTTCGTCGCCTACCTGCGCCATGTTTTCAAAGTCCCCGAATCCCAGGAATAACCCATGCAAGCCGTACAGCAAGAAATAGCGCAACAGCTCAAGGTCCAGCCGCCATTCGCCGACCAGACCGCACTGCAAGATGAGGTGGCGCGACGCATTGCGTTCATCCAGCAATGCCTCCAGAACTCGGGGCTCAAGACCCTGGTCCTGGGCATAAGTGGTGGCGTGGACTCATTGACCGCCGGCTTGCTGGCGCAACGTGCCGTGGAGCAATTGCGCAGCCGCACCGGGGACGAGCAGTACCGCTTTATCGCCGTGCGCCTGCCCTACCAGACTCAGCACGACGAGCATGAAGCCCAGGCCTGCGTCGACTTCATCGCGCCGGACGAACGTCATACCGTGAATATCGGCCCGGCGGTCAAGGCACTGGCAGCCGAAGTCCAGACGTTTGAAGGCCAACCGGCGGCAACCGTGGATTTCGTGCTGGGCAATACCAAGGCGCGGATGCGCATGATCGCGCAATACACCATCGCTGGTGCACGCCAGGGGTTGGTGATAGGTACCGATCATGCCGCCGAAGCGGTCATGGGTTTCTTTACCAAGTTCGGCGACGGCGCCTGCGACCTGGCGCCCTTGAGCGGCCTGGTGAAGAATCAGGTACGCGCCATTGCCCGCCACTTTGGAGCGCCGGAGTCATTGGTAGAAAAAGTGCCGACGGCGGACCTCGAGGACCTTGCACCGGGCAAGCCGGACGAAGCGTCCCATGGTGTTACCTATGCGGAAATTGATGCTTTCCTGCATGGCGAGCCGGTGCGCCAGGAAGCGTTCGATATTATTTGCAGGACTTACCAGAAGACCCATCACAAGCGCGAGATGCCTTTCGCGCCTTGAGGTTTTTTTGCGACCGCTGTGCGGTCGATCGCGGGCAAGCCCGCTCCCACATGAGGCACCGCCGTACTTGTGGGAGCTGGCTTGCCAGCGATGAAGGTCCGAAGAACCTTCAGATCAGTCAACCAAAGTGACTGTCCCTTTCATCATCGAGATGTGCCCCGGGAACGAGCAGAAGAACGCGTACTGCTCACCGGCAGCCAGCTTGGAAACATCGAAAGTCACCGAATCCTTCTCGCCGCCGCCAATGATTTTGGTGTAAGCGATAACGCGTGCATCACCCTCTTTGAGGTGGTTCTTGTCGATACCGGCACTCAGGCCATCCGTTGCGATCGGTTGCGCGTCGGCGTCCTTGCTCAAGACCCAGTTATGGCCCATGACATTCTTCGGCAGCTTGCCGGAATGGCTCAGGTTAACGGTGAAGGTCTTGCAGCTTTTGCTGATCTGGATGGCCTTGGTGTTGAAGGTCATCTGGTCTGTGGAGTCGACATCGACCTTGCATTCGGCAGCCAGTAATTGACCGCTGGCCAGCGTCAGCAGGGATACCGCAACAAGTTTGGCAAACATGGTGAATCTCCATGGCAGGTTATTATTCAATGCAGACTGCCTGATCCCGGCGCAAGTTCCTATGACTTGAATCAACTCTGCCAGACAGCGGGTTTGCTCTATTGCGCCCATCAAGATAATCAACCAGCCAATCATGCACTGAGGCTCTACCATCAGACAACACTTGGACTGGAGCCTGATCATGCACCTCAATAGCCTGTTTCGCAGCCTGCTTGCCGCTTACGCCTGTGGCGCCAGCGGCACCCAATACGAAATGTCTCGCCCGGATTGACCGTCGAACGGACGCCAGGTTAAATCAGCCCTTCGCCCCGGGGCATGACCGTGACGCTGACTTCCGGATCATGGCTGCCCCCGCCGAGAATCACCCCGCGCAGCGGCGACACATCGGAAAAATCCCGGCCCCAGGCCAGGGTGATGTGCTCCAGCGCGGGCTGAACATTGTTGGTTGGATCAAAATCCACCCACCCCGATACCGGGCAATACACCGAGACCCACGCATGCGAGGCATCGGCACCGATCAAGCGTGGTTGCCCGGGCGGCGGCTGGGTCAGCAGATAGCCACTTACATAGCGCGCCGCCAAGCCGCGTGAGCGCAGGCAGGCCAGCATCAGGTGGGCGAAGTCCTGGCAGACACCACGGCGTCGCTCCAGCACCTCCACCAGCGGCGTGGCGACCTGGGTCGCTTCGGCATCGAAGGTGAATTCATCGAAGATTTTCTCCATCAATGCCTGCACGCCAAGCAGCAAGGGACGATCCGGCGCGAAGCAACTTTCGGAGAAGGTCACGAAACTTTTCTTCAAGCGCACATAGGGCGATTCGAAACGGTAGCGACAGGCTTGCAACACATCCGTGGGCAACGGGCTGCCGCTGTAGATCAAGGCGTTGCGGGCCATCTCCCAGGCCGGCGAGCGGGAGAAATCCACCTCGGCCCTGGGCAACACCTCAACTGACAATCGCGCACACACCCGCAGTTCATCGTGGGGACGCTCGAAGGCCAGGCGCGTCAGCGGGTTGCCAAACACATCCAGCTCGTCGCGGCGGCTGGTCGGCTCGGGGCTGATCTGCAGGGTTTGTTCGCTGCACAATTGCCAGGTACAGTCGCGCGGCCACAGGTGTGCCAACTGCTGCGCCAGGGACACCGGGCTGTCGTAGCGATAGTGGGTATCGTGAAGGATCTGGTAGTGCGCGCTCATTTTTAGACAGACACCGTTTGCTGGCTGACATCATCGACGTGGGCAAAATGCCGCAATGCCAATCGGTCGGAGATCTGACCGCTGGCTTCGGCGATGGTTTGCAACATATTGGCCAGGCCATCGAGCACCGCCCGCACGCTTGTGGTACCGAACAAGGGGTTTTCCAGCGTGCCCAGATCGAAGTGTTGCAGGCGCTGGACCAGCATCGCCAGGCCCGGCTCGCGGGGGGTGCCGAAGTCATCGTTGAGCCGATTGAGCGAGCGGGTCACCAGCTTGAGCTGGAACAGCACCGCATGGGGGTTTTGCTCGTCGAGCAGCAGCAAATCGAGCACTGGAATCAATTGCGGCACAGCCAGGTAGCGCGAACGGTAGGTGATGCTGCTGTTACCCAGCTCCAGCAGCCATTCAAGGCCCGCTTGATCGAACACCGCCACGCCGCGCAAAAAGGCCGAAAGGCTGCCGCTCAGCGACTGCAAGCGCTCGATGCGCCGGCCAATCATCAAGAAGCGCCAGCCTTCATCGCGCGTCATGTCATCCAGGGCAAAACCTGACAGTGCCGCCAGCGACATGACCAGGCGATTGAGGAAATCCAGCAGCTCACCGAAGTCGGGATCATCGGTCTCAAGGCTCATGGCTTCGCGCTGCAGCTCTACCAGCGCCTGCCAGTTTTCCTGGGACAGTTTTCCGCGTACCTGCGAAGCCGCCCACTGCAAGCGCTGCAAATTGGAGCGCAGGCTGAAGGCCCATTCTTCATCGAGCAAGGCTGCCAGCAAACGCTCGCGCAGCTCGCCCTCCTCCGGCAGCAACAACAGGCTTTCGCCCAGCTCTACCGCCGCCTGCAGGGCCAGCGGGTCGTCACCATCGACATAGCGGGCGAGAATGATGCGCAGCAGCCGGGCGCTGGCATCGCAGCGCTCGCAGTAGCGGCCAAACCAGAACAGATTCTCGACCACCCGCGACGGCAGGTACGGATCCCGGCGAATCAGGTCATGCACCCCGATGCTGCGCTGGGCACGCCATTGCTCGCCGGCCTGGGCGCGCTCACCCAGCACCCAGGTGTCCTTGCTGGCCCCACCGCGCTGCATCGACACCACTTCGGCATCGGCCTGGGCCGCCACCCGGGTCAGCCCGCCAGGCAGGACCCGGTAGCCGTCGGCACTGGCCACGGCGAAAACGCGCATACCGATCGCCCGGGCCTGCAATTGCCCATCCTCGGGCTGCCATACCGGCGCCTGGGACAACTGCGCCAGTTCCTGGGCGACATAGGCATACGGCCGCGCCTGCATCCGCTCGGCCAATGCCTGGCGCTGCCGGGTGTCCAGGTCCCGACCAAACACGGGCATGAAGCTTTGTGACGGGAATGCCGGCTTGATCAACAACTCCGGCAGCTTCTCCAGGGCCTGGGCCAGTACCGGCGGCTCGCCGCACCACCAGGTGGCGATGGACGGCAGAATGAGTTCTTCGCCAAACAGCCGCTGGTTGATGGTCGGCAGGAAACCGAGCAACCCCGGCGATTCGAGCACGCCGCTACCCAGGGCGTTGGCCACCAGCACGCGGCCTTGGCGTACCGCCTGCAACAGGCCGGGCACACCCAGCGCCGAATCGGTGCGCAGCTCCAGCGGGTCGCAGAAGTCGTCGTCCAGGCGCCGCATGATGGCGTGCACCCGGCGCAAGCCACTCAGGGTTTTCAGGTAGACCGTTGCATCGCGCACCGTGAGGTCACTGCCCTCCACCAGCGGATAACCGAGCTGGCGGGCCAGGTAAAGGTGTTCGAAGTAGCTTTCGTTGAAGCGCCCGGGGGTCAGCATGACAATCAGCGGCACTTCGTTTTCGCTGGCTGCCTGCCGGGACAATGTTTCCTGCAAGGTACGAAAGAAACCGGACAGGTGCCGAACCTGCAGGTCGCGGTACAAATCCGGCAGTGCCCGCGAAACGATAGTGCGGTTCTCCAGTGCGTAGCCGGCCCCGGACGGCGCCTGGGTACGGTCGGCAGTGACCCACCAGCGGCCATCGGGGGTGCGCGCCAGGTCTACGGCATAGACATGCAGGTAGGTCCCGTCCGGTGGCTCGATACCCTGGCAGGGCCAGAGAAAGTTGTTGTGCCCATAGACCAGCTCGGCGGGAAGCAGCCCATCGGCAATCAATTGCTGCGGCCCATAGATATCGGCCAGCACCGCATTGAGCAACCGCGCGCGCTGGGCAATGCCGGCAGCTATCTGCTGCCACTCCTGCGCCGCTATCAGATGCGGCAACAGGTCCAGTTCCCACGGCCTGTCGGCACCCTTGGAGTCGGCATAGACGTTGTACGTCACGCCGTTTTCCTGGATCTGCCGGGTAAGCAGGGCCTGGCGCTGGGCCAGTTGCGCCGGGCTGCTGCGCTGCAGTTGATTGAACAGGGGTTTCCAGTGGGGCCGAACGGCGCCACCGGCATCGAGCATTTCATGATAAGTCCCCGCCGTCAGCGGGTAGCGGTCAAGCAGGTCAGGCATGGAGATGCTCGATGGCAACAAGTGGAAATCAGATTAGCGCAGACAGATGACACGGGGATACACGCGCACGCCGTGCCATCACTCCCGATCAAAAACGCCGCAGGTCCAGGGTCATCGGAAATTCGTCGTTTATCTGAACGGTCGGCACCGGCAATGGCCCGGGACTGTGGCCCAACCGGAAGAACCGCGCCATGCGCCGGCTTTCCGCCTCATTGGCGTTGACCGGCAAGGTTTCGTAGTTGCGCCCCCCCGGATGCGCGACGTGGTACTGGCAGCCCCCCAGGGAACGTTTCATCCAGGTATCGAGCACATCGAATACCAGCGGCGCGTGCACCGCGATGGTTGGCTGCAGGCAATTGGCCGGCTGCCAGGCGCGATAACGAACGCCGGCCACGTATTCACCGACTCTGCCGGTGGGCTGCAAGGGCACGGGTACGCCATTGCAGGTCAGCAGGTAGCGCTGCGGTGCAAGCCCGTTGAGCTTGACCTGGATCCGCTCCAGCGAAGAGTCGACATAGCGTACCGCGCCGCCCCCACTGCCCTCTTCACCCAGAACGTGCCAGGGCTCCAGCGCCTGGCGCAACTCCAGCGCGATACCGTTGACGGCATAGTCGCCGACCTTGGGAAAGCGGAACTCCAGGTGCGCGGAAAACCATTCGGCGCGCAATGGATAACCGGCGGCGTTGAGGTCGACGATAACGTCGGCGAAGTCCTGTTCGATGAAATGCGGCAACAGGAAGCGGTCATGCAGTTCAGTACCCCACCTCGCCAGTTTGGCCGGTGCATAAGGCTCGCGCCAGAAACGCGCAACCAGCGCCCGCAGCAGCAACTGCTGAACCAGGCTCATGCGTGCATGGGGTGGCATCTCGAAAGCGCGCAGCTCCAGCAACCCCAGCCGCCCGGTGGCACTGTCGGGCGAGTAGAGCTTGTCGATGCAGAACTCGGCGCGGTGGGTATTGCCGGTGACGTCGATCAACAGATTGCGCAGCAACCGGTCGACCAGCCACGGCGGACACTCCTGGCCAGGTTCGGGCATCTGCGCAAAGGCGATTTCCAGTTCATACAGTGCATCGTTGCGCGCCTCGTCGACGCGCGGCGCCTGCGAAGTCGGGCCGATGAACAAGCCGGAAAACAGATACGAAAGCGAAGGATGGTTGTGCCAGTAGCTGATCAGGCTGCGCAGCAGGTCGGGCCTGCGCAGGAACGGCGAATCGGCCGGCGTCGCCCCGCCGAGGACGAAGTGGTTGCCGCCGCCGGTACCGGTATGGCGACCGTCGATCATGAATTTCTCGGTGCTCAGGCGGGTCTGCCGCGCCTGCTCATAAAGAAACTCGGTACGCTCGACCAACTCGTCCCAACTGGCCGAAGGCTGTACGTTGACTTCGATCACACCTGGATCGGGGGTGACCTTGAAGTTGCTCAGGCGCGGGTCGCCGGGTGGCTCGTAACCTTCCAGCAGCACCGGGCAATTGAGCTCCTGCGCAGTCGCTTCGATGATGCTGACCAGTTCCAGGTAGTCTTCCAGACGCTCCAGCGGCGGCATGAACAGATACAGGCGCCCGTCCCGGGCCTCGGCACACAAGGCCGTGCGGGTCAGCCATTCGGCGGACTCGTCGACCTTGGGCATGCGCTCGGGTTCGTTGTCTTTTGCCTCGGTTGCCAACGCGTCCGGCAACGCAGCTCGCGCCGGCAGCGGCGGCAGATCCTGGTTCGCATCGGTCGGGTGCACGTAAGGATATTCTGCAGCGCTCACCCAAGGCTGCGACCCCAATGGCAAACGGTAACCGAGCGGCGAATCGCCCGGCACCAGACGACAATGGCTGTCGCGCAAATACCAGCGACCGCTTTGCCAGCGGTCACCGGCCGCGGTTCGCGCCAGCGGCAGGACCTGGCCGATGACCTTGTCCAGCCCTTGGGCGAACACCTTGCGCAGGCGCTTGCGCTCCATCTCGTCGCCAAGCCGCGAGTCTTCGGCGGTGACGTTGAGCGGCAGGCTGCCCTCGCGCCAGAGATAATAAAAATTGTCTTCATAGGCCGGGAACACGTATTGGGTCGGCAGCTTGAGCCGCTCGGCCACACTGGCCAGGAAACGCCCGCCCAGCACATCGGTCGCGCCGTAGTCCTCGCTTTCTTCGGCAATCAGCGCAGGGTTCTTCCAGATCGGTTGCCCATCGCGGCGCCAGAAACAGTTCAACGACCAGCGCGGCAACTGCTCGCCGGGGTACCACTTGCCCTGGCCAAAGTGCACCAGGCCTTGTGGCGCATAATGCTGGCGCATGCGCTGGAACAGCTCGGCCGACAGGCGCCGTTTGGTTGGGCCCAGGGCTGCCGTGTTCCATTCGGCGCCATCGGGGTCGTCGATGGAGACGAAGGTCGGTTCACCGCCCATGGTCAAGCGAACGTCGTCCTTGAGCAGGTCCGTATCGATCTGTCGGCCGAGGGCGAGAATCGCCTGCCATTGCTCTTCGCTGTACGGCTTGGTAACGCGGGGCGCTTCCCACAGGCGCTCGACCGACATCTCATGGACGAACTCGCATTCACACGGCTCGACCAGCCCGCTGATCGGTGCCGCCGAAGACGGGTCCGGGCTGCAGGCCAGCGGAATATGCCCTTCTCCAGCAAACAAACCTGAGGTCGCATCCAGGCCGATCCAGCCAGCGCCCGGCAAATAGACTTCACACCAGGCATGCAGGTCGGTGAAATCCACCTCGGTGCCGGACGGGCCGTCGAGCGCCTTGACGTCGGCGGTCAGCTGAATCAGATAACCCGAGACAAACCGCGCGGCCAGGCCCAGGTGACGCAGCAACTGCACAAGCAACCAGGCCGAATCGCGGCACGAGCCCGAGGCGTTCTCCAGCGTCTGCTCCGGCGTCTGCACGCCCGGCTCCAGGCGAATCAGGTAACCAATGTCTTCGCTCAAGCGCTGGTTCAGGGCGACCAGGAAATCGACACTGGCGGTCGGCGTGCGGTCGATGCCGGCCAGGTAGGCGGCGAACTTTGGCGTGAGCGGCAACTGTTCGAGATAAGGCGCCAGCTCATGCTTCTCGTCCCGGGCATAACTGAACGGGATCTTCTCAGCGTAGGGCTCGAGGAAGAAATCGAATGGATTGAAGACCGCCATTTCGGCGACCAGGTCGACTTCGATGCGCAACACATCGGTCTTTTCCGGAAAGACCAGGCGCGCCAGGTAGTTGCCCTGAGGGTCCTGCTGCCAATTGATGAAGTGCTGCTCGGGCTGAACCTTCAGCGCATAGGACAGTATCCGCGTGCGGCTGTGCGCAGCGGGGCGCAGGCGCACGATCTGAGGGCCGAGCTCGACCGCTCGGTCGTAGCGATAGTGCGTGACATGGTGCAATGCGACATGAATTGACACGGCGTGCCTCCTGCGAGCCTGAACGGTAATACAAGCGGGCAATACTTGTGCCAGTCACGCAGCGCTGGTCGTTGCGAGCATTGATCGAACAGATTTGGCACCGAAATCGTGCGCCTGGCGCCTGAAACAGGCAGGCTGCACCGAGATGCGGCATCAAAAATTCACGCACAATACATATTCACTGCCTGCGTGGGCACTCTACGCGTTTTCCTTGTACTTCATTCCCGCTTGCAGAAGCGAAAGTAGCACAAGGAGAGACAACCGATGTCCAGTGCCGACTACATCACATCTGATTACGATGACACCTTAACGTTTTCCGCTATCGCTGCAGCCGTAGAGCTGGATCTCGTCCGGCTGCGTGAAACCCTTGAAGAGGTAAAAGCGGATCCAAATCTGAGCCTTGATCATCACTACCTCCTGCCCACAGCCGGCACATTGCTGGCATATGAATTCGCAGCAGTCACTACTGACGTGCAAAACCTGCGCGACAGTGATGATTTCAAACACTTTTGCGTGGCGAATACTGGCATCGGAAACCCGGCCGACCTGATCGTCAACGAGGACGGCACGCTGGGTATCAATGGCCGGGACGGGACATATCATCGCCTGCCCCCTGTATCAGCTGCACCGAAAAGCCTCAAAGAAAAATTGAGTGCATTTGTCCGGATGGCAACAAATTTCGGAGGACAACTCCGAACCCAGGGAACCCTCACCGCCACCTGCATGTTGAAATACTACGGGATACACGCTTTATCCACGCCGGCTTCCTCGAAAGAAACTCTTTTGCAGTTAAACGAACAGGAGTTGAACTACTGGATCGCTGACCGCTGCACGGTCGAAATTGATCTGGACGAAATAGACAGAGATTTGATTATCGAAACAGTCGCTGAATTCAAAGGATCGTCGCTTTGCCTGCTGGAAGATCTGAAAGGCAAGCCATTCACGGATACCGAGACCCAGGCCATTCGCCAACGCCCATTCGAGCATTTGGTAGCGCTGCTTGAAGCCCCAAGAGCTCAAGCCCTGGGTCAACGTCTGTTGGAAGCACTCGATTGGTACGGTGCGATTCCCGGCCAGAATACCTCCCCTATTGCAGTTTTCAAGCTGTTGGAACAGGCCGTCGCCCTCGACATGGACCCTACAGGGAAACTCCTTGAGAGCTGGGTACGTCTGCCGTGGTATTCAGGTAAAACACAACAGCAAACACTGCATGATCTGGAAGCGCTCTTGCTTGACTTCGAAGAGTTGTCATCCCCGGCCATTGCAGCTTTGGCAATATTGTCCATGCGCGATCAACTACCGCTCGAGTACCGGATTCCTCACCTTCCCGGCACGCTGCGTTACCTGCGCAATCTGACCTGGTTTCAATTCTCGCAAGCGTTGAACATCGCCGAAGCGATCAAACCGGGGCTTGCCAGGACGCTGTCCTACCAACAACTCCTGACGCTACGGCAAGCAGAAGTGGGAAGGGATGCAAATGATGACACGCTCATGCTGCTCTATTCGGCAGAGCCTTTATTGCGATGGGCCAAAGAACACTCGCTGTACGACGGTGAACAACCGACCAAGGCTCAAGCCGAAGACATCCAAAAGCAATTCATGGCTTATGAGCAGCGTATTCAAGAGGCGATGTTCGGGCTAAGCCACGCAGCCCCTATGCGACTTGACATGGCGAAAGCGGAACTTGAGCGTCTTGGCATTCCAGTGACAGAGGTACTTGAGCGGGACCTGACAACCGAAAAATATTCGCCTGGCGGGGGAGCCATCGGGCCAATCACGGGCGGTCGTCAAACCGCTACCCTTCAAGATCTGTTGGCCTCAGGCACGCTCTCAAAGGAACCTCAGAAATGGGTTATCCCAGGATCGCGCCGCAGATTAAGTTACCGTGGCAAGGTTGATATCAACGCGACGTTCGAAAATGAATATGCTGCGTGGTTGAAAACCACTCAACAAAGCGCCACCACGCTCGTAAGGGAGCTGATCGACTCATTGCCCCTGGAAGAACGCATGTTCTTGTTTTCTGGCCAGACAACGCTCTGCTGTTTAAAAAAATTCCAAGGTGGAACTGCTCGCGCCGGCTTCATCATTGCCTCGAAAAAAGACGATCAGTTGAGGTACTACGAGGTCTTCCCCTATCAAAATCTTGTTCGAAGACGCCTGGACATTAACGAAGTGATTGCAGCGGCAGATGTTTCTGAGTTGCGTGACTTAACCAAACTTCTTCCCCTTGACTGGAACGCCTACAACTCAGCGTCCGCCCCTGAAAACAATGCCCAGTCATATCTGTTCTTTGTGCCCATGATAGAAATCGCTCCTGAACGGTTTTCAACACTGGCGACCACAATTGCAGAGTTGATCGTTGAGCACCTTTTGCTTGGAAATAAACGTCAACTCCACACCCACAGCCGGCGTTACAAAATTTGATAACGACTCAGCAGAAGCCGCGGTACTAAAGTTTTTCATTCCACTTTGGAGCCCAATCGAGGACATTATCCAGGGCCACCGCGAAGGCGATCAACAGAAAATATACGGTGGAGTTCTAGGCCTCTCTCTTGATATTCTTTCGTTTTCTTTTCCTTTCGGGAAAGCTCTATCCAGAATAGGAAAATCCCTTCAATCAACCTGGAACGCAGGTTTTCGATCAACCCAACCCACCTTCCGGTCAATCGGTCAAAAACTGGTCACGGATTTGCTTTCAGAATTCAACGTCCTGCTCGCGCCCTACCAACTAACAAAAACTACTTTTTTCGGCGCTCTTAAACTGAGTCGCCCTCTACGCTCAAAGCTCAATACACACCTTTCCCGTTTGCGCGTTGAATGGCGCGGCAGACTCAATTCAAGTTCCGGTTCGCTGTGCAGTGTTTATGCGAAGGATATGTCACGCGCCCAAGGTTATTACCATCGCAAGCTGAATGCAGACCACCGCGTTGTGGCCTTTAAACATGAAAGCGTGTTCTATCGGGTGGATGGCCTCAGCAAACGTCCCTTTGGCGCTTCGCTGATGGAAATCACAACTCAAGGAAAACTCAGCAGGCAACGTCCTCCGGATATTCCATTGGTGATTGATGAGGCCAACTGGAAATTCAATGATTCTTTCCCGAATCTGGAGAAGACAGTGATCTACTGGGGGGATGAGATCTATCTTAAGGTCGGCTCGACCTTGTACAAAAAAACCACGCTCGCAACCACACGCAATGTCTGGCGCAGAACGCCCGGGCGGGAAGTCAACAGGCTAAACCTACCCCCCTTGCAGGTAGCCGCATGCCGCGTAAAACGCGGGCAAGATCTCCAGGTGTGCAGACTCGCAGCCCGCAACAGGGATTACGTAGATGTATCAACAACGAATACTCAAGGCGCGGCCATCGTCCCCTGGTTTTTGAATAGAAGTATTGAAGCGGCGACCGGCACGAGAAAATTGGTGCATAACAGCAGGGTCATGCGAATAGATGGCAATCGGTTGAAAGACCTGAGTCCCTCCGCAACACCACTGAGTTACAAGGACACGCTCCAGGCTACGCTGCTTGGGGGCAATGATGTATTCAAACAGATCCGTATTTCGGGCGGGATCGTAGACGGTATCGCCGACATCCGGACAATCAGTGCCATTATCGCCAAGCAAAGGACTGACAATGCACTGGTGCTGGTCACGCGCGCAGACAACAACACTTACTACCGAGCTGCATTTACCCAAGGCTCTGCTGCTGTGGAACTCAGGCGCATGCAGGTGCGGCACATTGAAACAGCCGATGATTTGGAAAAGCTCACGGAAGACGACTACCTCGTCCTGATTCATAACGGCGCCTACGACGCGCATTATCAAATGCAGAAAACCAATCCGGCAGTGTTGGCAACCCACCGACAACAGATAACTGAAGAGATTGCCTCAGGCAGACTTCCGGAGCTCGGTCCTGCGCCTGACAATCCTTTTGAGATGGGGACGGACCTGGTCGAGGCGGCGCTGTTCTGCAAGTACACTCAGTTTCGCTTTTACCTGGGACTGCGTTCACGCCTGAGACAATGGGGAGGTATTTCCAATAAGACCGAAGCGCACACCAGAGGCGCGATCGCCGGCACATTGAATGATCTGACGCAATCAGTGAAATACAGCGCCGACTCGGTACTAAGCCGCCATCAGATAAGTGCACTTGCGGGGCAGAAAAACTACGCCTTTCTGAAAATCGAATTCAAAAATGGCGATCCGTCGCGGACTTATTTCAGCATCTCCGGCAAACGCAAACAAAATGACTATATGCTCCCTCTGGCAGTCCACATCGACAAGGAAACGCCTGCATCAGGCTGGGTGGTGGAAAGGGACAATGCAATCTCCCCGACCGGTGAGCGCTATATCGATGCTCAACCGAAGGCCGGGCTTAATGAACCACCCGAAACCCTGGTTTCCATTCCGGCGACCCCCTCATTGTTCAACACGAAAGTTATCGACGGCACCACCAACCTGAGAGAACTCGACACCGAACGACTCATCATCGCCAGGATGGAGCAGGACAAGCTCGACTACAGCAAGGTGAAATCCATGCTGCTGTTCAGCAAATACCCGACCTGCTATTCCTGCACGCGACTGATTGACAGTCTGAATGGAAAGCTTCCGGCAGGGGCCCTCGAGGTCTTTGAGGGCCCCCAGAAGTCACCGAGGTAGCACAGGCTGACGCGGCTTTTTCTTGCCACCGCCCTTGGCCGCTTCCTTGCGTGCCTTGGCCGCTTCCTGGTTGCGGGCAAACGCGGCGGCCTTGGCCTGCTCGCGCTTGTCCCACGGGTTGCCGCCGTCGCTGGCGCGCGGAGGCAGGCCGGTGTGCTGGGTGAGGATCTTCTGTTCCTTGGCCACCTTGTGGCTGCCCGCCGGCGTCGAGTTCTTGCGGCGTGCGCTCTGGTAGCTGTCGGTCGCCGGCTGATGCAGCGGGATCAACTGGTGCTTGCCTGGCCCGATCAGGTCAGCGCGGCCCATACGCTCCAGGGCCTCGCGCAGCATCGGCCAGCCCTTCGGGTCGTGGTAGCGCAGGAAAGCCTTGTGCAGGCGGCGCTGGGCCTCGCTCTTGACGATGGTGACCGCGTCGCTCTTGTAGGTGACCTTGCGCAGCGGGTTCTTGCCCGAATGGTACATGGCGGTGGCGGTGGCCATCGGCGACGGGTAGAACGCCTGCACCTGATCGGCGCGGAAGCCGTTGCCCTTGAGCCACAGGGCCAGGTTCATCATGTCTTCGTCGGTGGTGCCCGGGTGGGCGGCGATGAAGTACGGAATCAGGTATTGCTCTTTCCCGGCTTCCTTGGAGTATTTCTCGAACATCCGCTTGAACTTGTCATAGCTGCCAATGCCCGGCTTCATCATCTGGTTGAGCGGACCTTCCTCGGTGTGTTCCGGGGCGATCTTCAGGTAGCCACCGACGTGGTGGGTCACCAGCTCCTTGACGTATTCCGGCGATTCGACCGCGAGGTCATAACGCAGGCCGGACGCGATCAGGATCTTCTTCACACCCGGCAGGGCACGGGCGCTGCGATACAGCTGGATCAGCGACGAGTGGTCGGTGTTCAGGTTCGGGCAGATACCGGGGAACACGCACGAAGGCTTGCGGCACGCGGATTCGATCTCCGGGCTTTTGCAGGCGATGCGGTACATGTTCGCGGTCGGGCCACCCAGGTCGGAAATAACGCCGGTAAAGCCTGGGACCTTGTCACGAATTTCTTCGATCTCGCGGATGATCGAGTCATGCGAGCGGTTCTGGATGATCCGGCCTTCGTGCTCGGTGATCGAGCAGAAGGTGCAGCCACCGAAGCAGCCGCGCATGATGTTCACCGAGAAACGGATCATGTCGTAGGCCGGGATCTTCTCCTTGCCGTAGGCCGGGTGCGGAATGCGCGCATAGGGCATACCGAACACGTAGTCCATTTCTTCAGTGGTCATCGGAATGGGTGGCGGGTTGAACCAGACGTCCACTTCACCATGCTTCTGCACCAGCGCACGGGCGTTGCCCGGGTTGGTTTCCAGGTGCAGAACGCGGTTGGCGTGGGCATACAGCACCGGATCGTTACGCACCTTCTCCATGGACGGCAGGCGGATCACGGTCTTGTCGCGCGTCATGCGAGGGCTCGCCAGTATCTGCACGACCTTGGCTTCGTTCGGATCTTCCCCCGTACCTGAATAAGTCGCGCCCTTTTCCTGCTCGATGGCGCAGGCCTGGGTGTCCTGGGTGTTCACGTACGGGTTGATGATCTTGTCGACCTTGCCCGGACGGTCGATGCGCGTGGAGTCGACTTCGTACCAGTCCTTGGGCGTATCCCGACGAATGAACGCGGTGCCGCGCACGTCGGTGATGTCTTCGATCTTGTGACCGTAGGACAGACGCTGGGCAACCTCGACGATCGCGCGCTCGGCGTTGCCGTAAAGCAGGATGTCGGCACACGCGTCGATCAGGATCGAGTTACGGACGCGATCCTGCCAGTAATCGTAATGGGCGATACGGCGCAAGGACGCCTCGATGCCGCCGAGCACGATCGGCACGTGCTTGTAGGCTTCCTTGCAGCGTTGGCTGTAGACCAGGCTGGCGCGGTCCGGACGCTTGCCGGCCAGGCCGCCCGGCGTGTAGGCGTCGTCGGAGCGAATTTTCTTGTCGGCGGTATAGCGGTTGATCATCGAGTCCATGTTGCCGGCCGCGACGCCGAAGAACAGGTTCGGCTCGCCGAGCTTCATGAAGTCGTCTTTGGACTGCCAGTTCGGCTGTGCGATGATGCCGACGCGAAAGCCCTGGGCTTCGAGCAGGCGGCCAATGATCGCCATGCCGAACGACGGATGGTCAACATAGGCATCACCGGTCACGATGATGATGTCGCACGAATCCCAGCCGAGCTGATCCATCTCCTCCCTGCTCATCGGCAGGAATGGCGCTGGCCCAAAACATTCGGCCCAGTACTTGGGATAGTCAAATAACGGCTTGGCTGCTTGCATGTCGATGACCGGTGTTGGCGTAATGGAAAATCGCGGGCGCGGAATATAGCACAAATTTTGACCAAATCCGACGGCAGTGGTCGGTTTTGACCGGTGCGCCCGCGATTGCCCAGAGCCGCCGCCCTGCTCGACGGTTGTCAGTCCTCCATGGGGAACAACCGGGGCGCTAGCTTGCGATTGATGTCTGCGCGATAGATATCAATGACTTCCCGATTGTTTTTTGCCTCTTTCCTCTCTGCGTCAACGCTTGCGCCGCAGCACGTAGCTCGGTCACCTGTGTCTCTTCGCTGGCGTGCTCTGCTGTTGCCAGGCCGATTGCCGCTTCGAGATCGTTGGCCAAGTAGTCGAGTGTGCGTGCGTGTTGAAGCAGTATGTCCTCCAGTTCAATCGGGCGCCGCGATCGTGCCATGTAGCTTCCAACCCGTTGGACGCTATCCATATATACCGCAACGTCGTTTATGCATCGGGCTTTGATGACCGCTCCATTGAAGATCCCTTGCCCGGCAGGGATCGCACCAATAAGAGCGCACACCATGAATACCTCCGTTTCAACCAGCCCGACGCAACCTGACACGCCTCAAGAAATGCTGATTTCCAGCGATACCTGGTCGGACTATCAGGCGCTGGGCTTTATCAAGCAACAATTGACCGAGCTGTTGGCCGACCTGGAGCCCGCCCAACAGCAACGCTACCTCGCACTCGCGCGTGAAGGCCCAAGACGTCAAAAGATATTGAGCGATACGCTTGCGCAGTTCCGACGCAACTTTGAAAGTCAGCTCCTGCAGGACCTGACCAACGCACTGCGCAATAAAGCGAACAAGACCATAGACCCTCGTCTCACCTACCTGCATACGCGGACGCTGACTCAACAGCGCAGGAGTAAACGCGCAGCGAGTGGCGAGCAAATCGAAAGCATTCGGTCGCAGACGTTATGGGATGCAGCTGTGCAAAACTTTGCCTTCAACATCGCCCATGGCACCGGCTCGGGGCTGGATTTCACCCGCGCCAGCTATATCAACTCGGACCCGGACGGGCGAAGAAATACCGCCGAGGTTCTGGCCGTCGAGGACTTTGTGGCCGTCGTGCGCGAGCTGGATCCAGGCACACGCTTGCAAACGAAACTGCAAACCGAGCTGCCACGATTACTGAGCTCGGAGGTCACCGCGTATCAGCAGGCTCTGCTTGAATTTGCCCTGCTTGAGGCCTATCGCACCACATCCGAGACGGGAATCGACCAACAACAACTGGCAATGCTCGAACGCGCCGTCAACCTTCCTGGTGCTCTGCAATGGAAACTACACAGCCTCAAGTTGGGCCGCTCATTTGCCGACGCGCTAGTGCGCACCAGTGAAGCCATTACGCCGGTCAAGCTCTTTAGCGAGCACCTGCAGGCGCTGCGCCAGAAACTGTCGCGCCAGTCTCGCAGCACCGAGAGTGATTCACTGCCGTTGCCGTTCTTCGTCATTCAGCGCTCGGCCTGGGTATTCAGCTATTTTCCCGACCGACCGGGCGGTGCCTGGCGCCGGCATCTCTCGCATACCGAGGCCGTCGACTCATTTCGCGATCAGCTACGCGAGGCTGTTCAAACCCGCGACATGGCCTGGCTGACACGCTGGATGCCATTGGCACACCAGCAGCAACTGCTGGCGTTCCTCAAGACCGAAAACGTTGACCGCAACCAACTCAACTGGCTGGCGAAGCTCCTCTACGATGCCTTTGGCGAGCAAACGCCCCCCGCCCAACTGATCGAGGTGAGCCGCGACTTGGCCGAATCCGGCAACCAATCCTTATTGCAGGCGCTGGCACTTGAGCAGGAATTGACCATTGCCGGCGACCTCTCTTTGCTGGCAACTACCAATGGCAATGCAGATTTCGAGGCCGTCAAACAAGGGCTGCTGTTTGTGTTCAGCGAGGTGATGGAGCTGTTGACCCTATCCGTTCCTGGAGGCGTGACCGGGCTGAATCGAACCATGCTGGCCGCCACCTTCGGCTCGTTGGGCTATCAGGCCGTTACCGCCAGCCATGCCTTGCTCAACGGGCGGTCAGCAGATTTCGTCCAGGCCGTCGGCGACATTACCGAGCTGGTCATCAGTGGTCGCCTGCAAAGTGTAGGTGCCCACTTATCGGCGCGGCGCACGCGCGCGCTGATCAACGCGCTGGGACGGCCGCGCTGCGTGATTCAGGCCGATGGTTCCACAGCGCTGCAGCTGTCGGGTACGACTGCGCAGCGCCCTGTCGATGTCAGCCCCCTGACGGATGCGCAACTGCTGCAAAAGATGCTGCAGCCCGACCTGCCCACACTGGATACAACCGTCTGCGCCCGCCTGCTGGCCTTGAGTGGTGTGGAGCGCCAGCAACTCGAAGCCATTTGGCAAGGCAAGGTCCCGCCACCCTGGCAAATCACCGATGTATTGCAATGGTATCCATCCCATGACAGGGACACTTCTGCGACACAGACACCTGATCCTGACGGCCCCCTGGCCGTAGTATTGCAACGCTTTGCTGAGTTGTCCCCGGCTGCCGCTACCGAGCTGCTGCGCCAGCACCCCGAACTCAACGGGATCACTGCGCAGAGTGTATTGGAACCCCAGTTGATTGCCGCCGTGCTCCAGACCTGCGAGCAGAGCCGAGCACTTCGAGCACTGTGCGCCCTGGCCGATTCAACCGGCCGCGAATGGGGAAATGACAGCGAGGCACTGTGCTGCAACCTGCTGACACTGCAGGCCGGATGGCCCGATTCACTCGGAATGAGAATTCGGGTCGGTTCGCGCTCACACAGCTATGGGCTGGAGTGCGCCGACACGTTCATCTCACTGGACAGAGTCGGCACCACATACATCTCGAACGGTCAGGCCATGCCGCCACTGGAGGCCAGGGACAGCCTGATCAACGCGACCTGGCACAGCCTCGATGCACCACAACGAGAAGCCATGGGCTACCGCATCGACGATTCTTCGCGGTTGGGTGAGCACATCATCGAGCAGGCGCTGCACTATCGCAGCGATCTGCCGCAGCTACTCGCCGAGCCCAGCGGGTTGCCGTTATCGAGTGCACGCCTGCAACCGTTCCGCCTCCAGACAGACCTGAGCAACGTTACGGCCGACGCTCACGGTATTTACGCCCTGGACGGACGGAGATTCGTCGTTATCGACAATGAAAGTTATCGGGTCATGCACGACCGCGATGCTTCCAGCCCTCAGCAAGCCATCTGGCGGATCGTGAAGCCGCAAGACCCGATCGCCGCCAACGAACAGAACATCTTCGTTGCCGGTATCGGCCTGAACGAAGCCATCACTGACCGCGAAGGCCGGTGGGTAGCGGCCACGTTACCCGGCGCTGGCGGCATGCCGAGCAAGGGAGGTCGACTGGAAGCGATGAAGCGAGAAAATCTGGAGAAAAAGAATCAGACCGATCAAGCGCGACGGAGAAAAGATCAGGAGACGCAACAACAACTGAACGACGTCAGCCATGAAATGCACGGGCTTGTTGAAGTGATGCAATCACTCCATCCGAAACTTGACCATCCGGACCACGAGACAAAAACCGAGGCCCGCAGCGCGCTGGCCGCAACCTATTACAAGCTCATTCGGCTGATTACCCGCAAAATCGAGTTACTCCAGGCCGGTGACCCACAACGCAACAGAGCTGGAATCATCGCGGCACACGTTAACAGGCTCCAGTGCCTGGAGAAGATCATCCTGGGCCTGGACCTGGCGTTTACCGAGGAGGTTGGCGTTTTCGTTACCGACCCGTATCACGGTGAACATGCCCATTACCGTGGACAGCGCAATCGAATACTGAAACACATGGAGGAAAAACGGCCGTTCCTGAAAAAGCGCGAGGCTTACATTGAAGAACTGCGCACCCGGTACCCAGGCGCTGAAGCCGAAGGCGAGATAGCGACACTGTACAAAACCTATCCGGCCAAACCGTGGAACCTGGAGGTGGCAGCAGTGTTGTTCCGAATGGAGCTGCTGTCGATTGGCGACCCGATGGATTCAAGCAATCCTGTGGCCTTCAAGCCCGAAGCCGTCCTCCAGATGATTCAATTCCACGAAACCTCGGTCGCCTATGATGACCTCGTCTGGGTGCCCACGCACCATCAAATGACGGTGCTTGATCACCTGCAAAGGCAGCTGGAGTCGGTCCGGACCGCGTTTGAGCAGATGCGGGGCGAATTCTCCAGCCCGCGCGAAGGCAAGCATCTGGAAGATACCGTCAAAGGCCTTGTGGCCATCGAGCAGGATTGCCAGGTTCGCCTTGAAGCGTTGTATCAGCAATCAACCGACAACGCCTCACTCGCCAAAGAACTCGACGACATCGACCTGGGCTTTCTCCCGGCCCAACCTGGCCCCAGCCATGCGCCTGCTACGCGCAGGAAACTGATCAAGGTCAAACAGAGGGGAATCGACTCGATCAAGCTCGGGCAAGAGCGAGTCACCGACAATGGCGAGACGTTCGTCGACATCATTGGTTCGATCGACGGCACGGGAACGGCCATCCAGACCTATGAAAAGCCACAGGGTGGCGGGTGGAAAGGGACCAAGCCGCCTCCAGCCCCGCCCCGCTCTCCCCCCACGCTGCCCACGCTGATGGAAAGTGCGCAAGCTCAGCTGGGCGAGGTCACTCGCGACCAAGCGAAAGCCACGCGCGACGCCCAGGCGAAACTTAACCCGACCAACATCGTGGAATACCTGGAGACCAAGGCCGAACAACTCGATAACACGGCCCGGGAAATCGAGGCGGCGACCATAGATCAAGCCTCTACGGAATCCCGATCACTGATCGAACAACTCAAGGACGCCAGCGTGCGCCTGAAAAAGACAGGGGAACAGACCCTGATCGAGATGTACAAGGCCCCCGAAAAGCTCGATATCAGCCGCTTGCTCTATCTGATCAAGATGAAGCAAGTCAGCGTCGTGAAGCTATTGGACAGAGGTGAACACGGCAAAGGCACGGCCAGGCATTTTCTCGACATTTACCTGATCAAGGATGCACAAGGTGAAAGGCGGGATCTTTGGCATGCGCACTTCCACTACCCCGCACGCGACACGCCGAGCGAGCAGTTTTCGCTCAAGGGTGGGCACCTGAAAACGCTCAAGCAGAGTGGGCTGGGCCGTACGACTCAGGCACGCGATGAACAGCAGGGCCGCGCGCACTCGCCGATCTGGCGAGCCGCGTTCGATAGCCGATCAGCCCGGAAGTTGTTTGCGCTGGTGTCGCAAACCTGAGCCAACCAGATGCTGGCCGTCCTGGACGGCCAGCCGGCTTACTCATCGTCGTCGAAGTTGTAGCTGCCCGGCGCCAGGTTCTCGAATCGGGTGTATTTGCCGATAAAGGCCAGGCGAATGAAACCGATCGGGCCGTTCCGCTGCTTGCCGATGATGATCTCGGCAATGCCCTTGTGCTCGGTTTCCGGGTGATAAACCTCGTCGCGGTAAACGAACATGATTACGTCGGCATCCTGCTCGATCGCACCCGATTCACGCAAGTCGGAGTTCACCGGGCGCTTGTTCGGGCGCTGTTCCAGGGAACGGTTGAGCTGCGACAGGGCCACTACCGGGCAGTTGAATTCCTTGGCCAGGGCCTTGAGGGAACGCGAGATCTCGGAAATCTCGTTGGTCCGGTTGTCGCCGCTGGAGCCGGGGATCTGCATCAATTGCAGGTAGTCGATCATGATCAAGCCGATCTCGCCGTGCTCACGGACCAGGCGCCGGGTACGCGCGCGCATCTCCGACGGGCTGATGCCGGCAGTATCGTCGATGAACAGTTTGCGGTCGTTGAGCAGGTTGACCGCCGAGGTCAGGCGCGGCCAATCATCGTCGTCCAGGCGACCGGAACGGACCTTGGTCTGGTCAATCCGTCCGAGCGAGGACAGCATACGCATGATCAGCGAATCGCCTGGCATCTCGAGGGAGTAGACCAACACGGCCTTCTCGCTGCGCAGTACCGCGTTTTCCACCAGGTTCATGGCGAAGGTGGTTTTACCCATCGACGGTCGACCAGCGACGATGATCAGGTCGGCAGGCTGCAGGCCGCTGGTCTTCTCATCCAGGTCGGTATAACCGGTAGACAGGCCGGTAATGGCGTTGTCTGTATTGAACAGGGTATCGATGCGGTCGATGGCCTTGGTCAGCAGGTCGTTCACGCTCACCGGGCCGCCGGTTTTCGGCCGGGCCTCGGCGATCTGGAAGATCTGCCGTTCGGCTTCGTCGAGGATCTCGGCAGCGTTGCGCCCCTGTGGGTTGAAGGCGCTGTCGGCGATCTCGCTGCTGATGCTGATCAGTTGCCGAAGGGTCGCCCGCTCGCGAACGATCTGTGCATAGGCCTTGATGTTGGCAACCGACGGGGTGTTCTTGGCCAGCTCACCCAGATAGCCGAGGCCGCCGATCTGGGAGCTTTGCCCTTCCTTGTCCAGTTGCTCGTGCAGCGTCACCACGTCGAACGGGGTGTTTTGATCGGCCAGTTTAACGATCGCACGGAAAATCAGGCGGTGGTCATGCCGGTAGAAATCGCCGTCGGAAACTTGATCGAGCACACGCTCCCAGGCGTTGTTGTCCAGCATCAAGCCACCGAGCACAGCCTGTTCGGCCTCGATGGAATGCGGTGGCACCTTGAGGGCAGCGGTTTGCAGATCGTATTGCTCGGGAGCGGAAATATCGTTCATGGCCACTTGAAATTAGGGTCTAAAAAAACAGGAACAGCAGAAAGACAAAGGGCACGACCTGTAAACAGGATCGTGCCCGATGTTAAACCGTCAGGCACTCAAGGTGCCAGACGATTCAGTACTGCTTAAGCAGCCACCACAACAACGCGTACGGTTGCTTCGACTTCAGCGTGCAGGTGCACGGCTACGTCGAATTCGCCAACGTTACGGATGGTGCCGTTCGGCAGACGAACTTCAGACTTGGCCACTTCAACGCCGGAGGCGGTCAGTGCGTCAGCGATGTCGTGGGTGCCGATCGAACCGAACAGCTTGCCTTCGTCACCAGCGGTGGCAGTGATAGTCACTTCCAGCTCAGCCAGTTGGGCAGCGCGAGTTTCGGCAGAAGCTTTTTTGTCTGCTGCGATTTTTTCCAGCTCCGCACGACGCTCTTCGAACGCAGCCAGGTTGGCAGCGGTCGCAGCGGTAGCTTTACCGTACGGCAGCAGGTAGTTACGACCGTAACCGGCCTTAACGTTTACTTTGTCGCCCAGGTTGCCCAGGTTGGCGACTTTTTCCAGAAGGATCAGTTGCATGTGAAAATCCTCTAACTTTTAACCTTCACCGTTCGCAGAACCATTGCCAGCGCCGTTTTTTGGCGCCATCCGGCCGCGAAAATCAATCAGGCTGTCGACAATGGCCAACACCACGAGCAACGGATAGATCAGCTGCATAAACAACAGCAGTGTCACGTACAACCCCACCAGCCAGAACCTGGCCAGCCGCTTTTCAGCCACCAGCCCATGTATCAAGGCCAGCCCGGCGAATGCCAGCGGTACGCTGCACAACGGCGTCAACATGGCCAGCTGCGGCCCGAAGTTGGGCCCCACCAGCATGCACGCCAGCAACAACATCGCTGACCCCAGCGGGGTTCTGATACTGCGAAACTCGCGACCAAAACCACCAGGGTTATACAACAACGCCTGCCAGTAGCGCCCCAGCATCAGGGCCAGCAAACTGACGATTTGCAACAACGCGGCTATCAGGCCGTTGAGCACCGGTGCAATCAGGGCTCCCAGGCGCGCTCGCTCCTCTACCGACATTTGTTGGTAGAGCCCGTCGAGCATCTGTGGCAGCAGCTTCTGCAGCTCCTGCGACATCGCTTCGATGGGTTCGCGGAACACCGCACCCAGTACCAAGCCATACACCAGGCCCAGCGCTACGCTGACCAGCAGCACGCGGTTCCAGGACTGGCCGGAGCGTAATAACGCCGCCAACCCCAGCGTACCCAGCAACACCATCAAGGTGCGCGGCTCGCCGAAAAACCACCAGACCAACGCTGGCAGCAAAGCCCAGGCGAGGACGCCAATGGCGTCACTCATACCGCGCCGCAGGAACACAAGGCACCCTGCAGCAGCACTCAACCAGAACAACAGCGGCATCGCCGCACATCCAACCACTACCAGAGTGGCCTGCACGCGACCGCGCATGATGAAATCAGCCAAGGCGCGCATGCATTCTATCCTTTGCTACTTGTCGACGACCCGGTCTCAGCGGCCGTGGCTGTCGGTGTAGGCCAGCAGGGCCAGGAAGCGGGCGCGCTTGATAGCGGTAGCCAGCTGACGCTGATAACGAGCTTTGGTACCGGTGATACGGCTTGGAACGATTTTGCCGGTTTCGGATACGTAAGCTTTCAGGGTGTTGAGATCTTTGTAATCGATCTCCTTCACGTCTTCAGCGGTGAAGCGGCAGAATTTACGACGACGGAAGAAACGTGCCATGTAATAGGCTCCTCAAAAGGTCCGTGGATTACTCGTCAGCGTTATCGCTGGCGTCGCTGGTATCGCTGTCA
Organism: Pseudomonas sp. LS1212; assembly: GCF_024741815.1. Classification (NCBI taxonomy): domain Bacteria; kingdom Pseudomonadati; phylum Pseudomonadota; class Gammaproteobacteria; order Pseudomonadales; family Pseudomonadaceae; genus Pseudomonas; species Pseudomonas sp. LS1212. The sequence continues at coordinate 555,598 of NZ_CP102951.1, read as the reverse complement.
TCGCCATCGGCGCTGTCAGAGTGCTCAGGACGGTCGCGACGCTCACGGCGCTCACTGCGGTTTTCTTCAGCCTTGAGCATCTCGGACTGGCCGGTAACGGCTTCGTCGCGACGGATGACCAGGTTACGGATCACGGCATCGTTGTAACGGAAGTTGTCTTCCAGCTCGGCCAGGGCCTTGCCAGTGCACTCAACGTTCAGCATCACGTAGTGAGCCTTGTGAACATTGTTGATTGCGTAGGCCAGTTGACGACGGCCCCAGTCTTCCAGACGGTGGATTTTGCCGCCGTCTTCTTCGATCAGCTTGGTGTAACGCTCAACCATGCCGCCGACTTGCTCGCTCTGGTCAGGGTGGACCAGAAAGATGATTTCGTAATGACGCATGAATGCTCCTTACGGGTTGTAGCCTGCCGCCAAAAGCGGTCAGACAAGGAGTGAATGACACTTGTGTGTCTTGCCCAGTGATAGGCACATCGGTGCCCGCCATCATGGCAAGGGGCGCAATTGTAGAGAAGCGCCACCAGACTCGCAAGGTAATTGGTGATTATTTGAACAGCCTTGAGGGCCTCATCGCGGGCAAGCCCGCTCCTACAGGGAGAATGCAATCCATGTAGGAGCGGGCTTGCCCGCGATGCAATGTAACTGACACACCGATATCAGGCCTTCTTCGCCGCCTTGGCATTACGCTGGCGCACCGCCTCGAACAGGCAAACACCCGTTGCGACGGACACGTTCAGGCTACTGACACTCCCGGCCATCGGCAGGCGCACCAGATAGTCGCAATGCTCACGCGTCAGGCGACGCATGCCCTTGCCTTCGGCGCCCATGATGAGGATGGTCGGCCCGGTCATGTCTTGCTCATACAGTTCCTGCTCGGCTTCACCTGCCGTACCGACAACCCACAGCCCGCGCTGCTGGAGCTTTTCCAGCGTGCGCGCAAGGTTGGTCACCGCCACCAGCGGGATCACTTCGGCAGCCCCGCAGGCCACTTTACGCACGGCCGGGGTCAGGGTTGCCGACTTGTCCTTGGGCACCACCACTGCCAGCGCACCGGCAGCATCGGCAGTGCGCAGGCAAGCGCCGAGGTTATGCGGGTCGGTGACGCCATCGAGCACCAGAATCAACGGCGCGCCTTCAGTGCGGTCCAGCAGCTCTTCGAGCATCGCCTCGCCCCAGACCTGGCTCGGGCTGACTTCGGCAACCACGCCCTGGTGCACGCCCTCGACCCAGGCATCCATCTCGCGACGCTCGGCCTGACCAACGGAAACACGGTTCTGGCCGGCCAGCTCGACGATGACTTGCACGCGCGGATCGCTGCGACCTTCCGACAACCAGATCTGCTTGACCCGCTTGGGGTGATGACGCAACAGGGCTTCTACGGCGTGTACGCCGTAGATCTTTTCCAACTGACTCATGACTTGGCCTTAGGTTTACGCGCCGCGCCCGGCTTTGGCGGGCCTTTACGATGTTTGGTCGGCTTGGCTGGCTTGCCCGCCGGCGCCTTGCTGGTCTTGCCGCCAGCGGCGTGGCTGCCCTTGGCTTCGGCCAGCAGCGCCTTCTTCATTTCACGGCTTTTGCGTACTTCGGCGTTTTTCGCCGCGGCATCGGACGAGCGATAGGCTTCGACCGGTGCCGCTTCCTTGGTACGACGTCCAGGCTTGGTGGACGCGGGTGCTTTTTCTGCCGCTGGTTCAGCTTTACGGTGCTTGCGACCGATCGGCGCGCTGAGGGTTTTCTCCGCCATCTCGAAATCGATCTTGCGCTCGTCGAGGTCGACGCGCATGACCCGCACTTCCACCGTATCGCCCAGGCGGAAGGTACGCCCGGTGCGCTCGCCGGACAGGCGGTGATGCACAGGGTCGAAGTGGTAGTAGTCACCCGGCAAGGCGGTGACATGCACCAGGCCTTCGACATAGATGTCGGTCAGCTCGACGAACAGGCCGAAACCGGTCACCGCCGTGATCACGCCCGGGAAGCTTTCGCCGACGCGATCCTTCATGAACTCGCACTTGAGCCAGTTCACCACGTCGCGGGTCGCTTCGTCGGCGCGGCGTTCGCTCATCGAGCACTGCTCGCCCAACTGCTCCAGGCTGTTCTCGTCGTACGGGTAGATCCGCGCCTTCGGAATCGTCATCGCGCCGGCACGCTTGACGTGCGGGGTGTCCTGTTTGGAATGGATGACGCTGCGGATCGCCCGGTGCGTGAGCAGGTCCGGATAACGGCGGATCGGCGAAGTGAAGTGGGTATAGGCTTCGTAGTTCAGGCCGAAGTGGCCGTGGTTGTCCGAGCTGTACACCGCCTGGCTCAACGAACGCAGCATCACGGTCTGGATCAGGTGGAAGTCCGGACGATCCTTGATCGACTCGAGCAGCGCCTGGTAGTCCTTCGGCGACGGCCCTTCCTTGCCCCTGTGCAGGGACAGGCCCAATTCACCCAGGAAAGCCCGCAATTTCTCCAGACGCTCCGGCGGCGGACCATCGTGGACCCGATACAACGCCGGGATCTCATGCTTCTTGAGGAACTCAGCGGTAGCCACGTTGGCCGCCAGCATGCACTCTTCGATCAGCTTGTGCGCATCGTTGCGAATGGTCGGGGTGATTTCGGCGATCTTGCGCTCGGCCCCGAAGATGATCCGGGTTTCCATCGTTTCGAAATCGATCGCGCCACGAGTATGACGGGCAGCGATCAACACCTTGTACAGCGCATAGAGTTGCTTGAGGTGCGGGACCACGTCGCCATATTCGCCACGCAGCTTTTTCGCTTCGGCGGTGCGCGAATGCTCGAGCATGGTGCTGACCTTGTTGTAGGTCAGGCGCGCCTGCGAGTGAATCACCGCTTCATAGAACTGGTAATCGACCATCTGACCGGTCTTGGAGATGGTCATTTCACAGACCATGGCCAAGCGATCGACTTTCGGGTTCAGCGAGCACAGGCCATTGGACAACTGCTCGGGCAACATCGGCACCACGCGCTCGGGGAAATACACCGAGTTGCCACGCACCTGGGCTTCATCATCCAGCGCCGAGCCGAGCTTCACATAGCTGGACACGTCAGCGATGGCGACGTACAGCTTCCAGCCGCCGGAGAACAGGCGCAGCTTGCCGCCCTTGGCTTCGCAGTAAACCGCGTCGTCAAAGTCGCGAGCATCTTCGCCGTCGATAGTGACGAAAGGCAGGTGGCGCAGATCGATGCGCTTTTCCTTGTCCTTCTCTTCCACTTGCGGCTTGAGTTTGGCCGCTTCCTTGAGCACGGCCTCGGGCCATACATGAGGAATATCGTAGGTACGCAGCGCGACGTCGATTTCCATGCCCGGCGCCATGTAGTTGCCAACGACTTCGACAATGTCGCCTTGCGACTGGAAGCGCGGGGTCGGCCAATGCGTGATCTTCACTTCGACGAACTGACCCACCTTGGCCCCGGCATTGCGCCCCGGCGTGATCAGCACTTCCTGCTGGACCTTGGGGTTGTCGGGGGTCACGAAGCCGATGCCGCCTTCTTCGAAGTAACGGCCAACGATGCTTTCATGAGCGCGGGAAATGACCTCGACAATCATCCCTTCGCGACGGCCACGGCGATCCAGGCCGGAAACCCGGGCCAGGGCGCGGTCGCCATCGAACACCAGGCGCATCTGCCCGGGGCTCAGGAACAGGTCATCGCTGCCGTCGTCCGGGATCAGGAAACCGAAACCGTCGCGGTGGCCGCTGATGCGGCCCAGGATCAAGTCGAGCTTGTCGACCGGGGCGTAAGTGCCACGGCGCGTATAAATCAATTGGCCGTCGCGCTCCATGGCGCGCAGGCGGCGGCGCAGGGCTTCGAGCTGGTCTTCCGTGGTCAGACCGAACTCTTCTACCAACTGCTCGCGGCTAGCGGGCGAACCCCGATCGGCGAGATGCGCCAGGATCAGTTCGCGGCTAGGAATAGGGTTTTCGTATTTTTCCGCTTCACGAGCGGCCTCGGGATCGAGGGACTGCCAATCGGCCATTAGAGAGAGTTCACCTTGTCTATATGCGCGTTAGTTTGGCATACGCGTATTGAAACGGGAAATTTCCGGCTCCAACAGGCCCTGCAAACCCTGCCCTGGCGGCCGGAATTAGGCCTAGGGATCAACGACTTGGATTTTTTCAGTTTTTTTCCGGAAGGGGGCTTTACAGAGCAAAGGCCCCTCCGTATAGTGCGCCCCACAACGACGGCGACGCTGTTGTAGTTGAGAAGCGGCACGATGTGAAGCATCATGTAGCCTCGACGATTTGCCCAGATGGTGAAATTGGTAGACACGCCAGCTTCAGGTGCTGGTGACCTTACGGTCGTGGAAGTTCGAGTCTTCTTCTGGGCACCAATTCAAAGTTCTAGAGCTTACAACAGGCTCTGGGATTTAACAAAAACCACGAGGTGGTTTTTGAGTTAGACAGGCTGGCGGTACGCAGCTTAGATTCATGCTTCAACGTTTTGCCCAGATGGTGAAATTGGTAGACACGCCAGCTTCAGGTGCTGGTGACCTTACGGTCGTGGAAGTTCGAGTCTTCTTCTGGGCACCAATTCAAGATCCACAGCCTGCTACAGGTTATGGAGCTCTCAGAAACCCGCGAAAGCGGGTTTTTGCGTTTCTGGGTGGTGGTTTTCCTAAGCTTGCTCATCCAAGAGGAGGTTGACCTCGACAAGGTCCTCTTCGCTTAGCGCACCAACCGCTGCCTTCAGACGTAACTTGGCCAACAGCGTGTCATACCGGGCACTGGACAGGCGCTGAAGCGTATCGCTGTATTGGCTTTGCATTTCCAGTACATCCCTTCCTATCCGCACACCAATCTTGTAGCCGAGCCGGTTGGCGGCAAGCGCCGACTCAGCGGATATTTTCGCAGCCTCCAATGCCCTCACCTGCCCAACTCCATCGATAACCCCCGCCCAAGCCTCACGCGCAAGCAATGCCGCAGCCCCCTTCGCATCCTCAAGCTCGTATTCGGCCTTGGCTGCCAGCGCCTTGGCTTTGCGCACAGCAGCGCTTGTCCCACCGCCTGCGTAGAGCGGCATGCTCATGCGCAAACCGATGGTGGCAGTGGTGCCTCGCTCGGTACCTACACTGGGGTTTTGCTGCATGCTTTTACTGGCAACAAGATCAAGAGAAGGCAGATGCTCGGCCTTGCGACTTCGAACTTCATTTCTCGCTATATCCAACAGCACTTCCTGTGCCTGCACCTCAAGGCTGTTGCGTTCTGCAGACGTTACCCAGTCATTGGCATCTGCAGGCTGCGGCAGGACCATGCCCACCCCGCCGGTCAATCCGCGCAGCTCACCAACTGGTGACCCCGTGATTCGGCTCAATTCATGGCGGGCCAGGCCAGCCTTGCTTCGGGCTACGATAATTCGCGCAGAAACAAGATCGAGACTGGCCTGCGCCTCGTGAACATCAGTAATACTGACGTTGCCTAACTCGAAATGCTTTTTCGCTCCGGCCAACTGCTCGGCATCAACTTCACGCAGCCGACTCAGCACATCCAACACCTCTTTTGTGATCAGGACATCGAAATAGGCCTTCGCCACACGCAATATCAGCGCCTGAGCAGCAATGCCAAGCTGCAACCGTGCAAACGCCTTTTGTTGTTTCCCCTGTTGATAATGGACCCAGCTCTGCCAGCGAAAAACGGGCTGCCTGAGCTGGACCCCATAGCTGCGACTCTGCCGTCGATGCTCAAGACTACCGCCAAATGTCTCGTACTGGGCTTGACTCCAATTGCTTTGAGCATCCAGAGAAAGATTCGGCAGCAGCCCTGCGAGCCCCAGTATCGACTCCTCGTCCCCTGCCTGGCTTAGCGCCCGAGCAGCTAAAAATTGAGCATCGTGCTCCAGCGCATCACGGTAATGCTTCAAAAGGTTATCTGCTTGCGCAGACTCCAGCAGACCTATGATGGCCAAGGCCGCACAAGACGACTTGAACCACTTCATAGCGGTTGATCCAGGCGAACATCTTCAACAACCGCGCCCTTCTCCAGACAAATCAGTCGTTTTGCCAGTGCGACCGTTTCTCGACGATGGGCAATGGCGATACGAGTGACTGCCATCTGATGCAAAGCTTCCACAACATGCTGCTCGCTATGGATATCAAGGTGACTGGTGGCTTCGTCCAGAGCCAGAATTTTCGGCTGGCGGTATAACGCCCGCGCCAATAGCACACGTTGTTTCTCCCCACCCGAAAGACCACTGCCCATTTCAGCCACCAGCGTCTGATAGCCCATGGGCATGCGAACAATGGCCTTGTGAATATTGGCCTGCCGCGCTGCTTCCTCTACACGATCCTGGTTCGCCTCTGGATCGAAGCATGCAATGTTTTCTGACAAAGAGCCTGCCAGCAGTTGATCCTCCTGCATGACTGCCCCAACCAGACTGCGTAACGCCTGCAGCCCTAATTGCCTAAGGGGTACGCCGCCGACGAGAATCTCCCCCTCAGTTGGACCGAGCATGCCAAGCATGAGCTTGAACAGGGTCGTTTTCCCACATCCTGATCGCCCCACGATAGCAACGGAGTCTCCCGCCTCGATGACAAACGACAGGTTGCGCAGAACCCAGGGTTCACCCTCGGCATAACGGTACGACACACCCCTGAATTCGATTCGCGGTTCGAGACGACTCAAGTCGGTTTCCACAAGGCTTTGCGGCTCAACCTGCTCCAGGGCAATATCAGCCAGGCGCTCGGCATGCAGTGAAAGCATGCGGATCTCAACACCAAGATCGATCAGCTTGCTCGCACGGCCAGTGAACTGGCTTTTATAGGCAATGAAAGCCAGCAACATGCCAAGCGACATCGCACCTTCCAAAACAGTCTTCCCACCGGCATAGAGTAAAAAAATCCCCTCCAGACCGAAGATCAAGGTGTTGAGGCTGGCGAAGGCCAACAGCATTTTCTGAGTCGTCACATCCCGGTTCTGCACATCCACAACCAGGTTTTGCCATGTCGCCAGACGCAATGAAGTGACGTTGAAAAGCTTGAGCGGAAGAACGGCGCGGATCGTCTCCAGAAAGTAAGAATTCTCTCTGGCAGCCAAGACAATCCGTTCCTCCGAAGCACTGCGTAAGGGTTTGTAAAAGACCACCCGCAGCATGGCATACAACGTCAAAGCAACGAGTACGATCCCGGCCAAAGTAGCGCTGTAGAGCAGCATCATGCCCAGGGTAATCATCACTACCAGTCCATCAAGTACCGCAGTGATCGCGCCATTGGTCAACACATTGCGAATGGCGCCCAGCGACTGAAAGCGCGCTGTGATATCTCCGAGCTGACGCTTCTCAAAAAAGGGCCAAGGCAGACGCAACAGATGATTGAACAGGTTCCTCGACCACTGCAGCATTAATTGCTGATTCAAGCGCAGTGCCATCCAGCCCTGCGCCATGCGCAAGATGAAGTCGATTGCCATCAACAGGCACCCACCCAGCACCGCCAACAAAAGCAGATCGTAGTCAGCCGAGACCAACGCAACATCGACTATCCACTGGGTAACCTGGGGCACCAACAAGGCAACAAGCTCAAGCGCAAGGGCCAGCACGAAAATATTGCCCAATGCCCGCTTGAAGCCTGTCATCCGCCCGGTCAGCTCACTTAATCGTAATCGCGCTTTTTTCTGCTGTGCCGGTCGGAATGCGATATTGGGGCTCAACTCGAGCGCTACACCAGTGAAATGTCCAGAAACCTCATTCAGCGTCAGCTTCCGACGACCTACTGCTGGATCGAGGATGTACAACCATTGACCGCGCACCCGCTCCAACACAACGAAGTGGTTCATGTCCCAATGCAGAATGCATGGCATGTGGAGCTTCGGCATTTCCTCCAATTCAAGGCGCAGTGGTCGACAGGAAAACTCCAGGCTTTGTGCGTATCGCATCAACTGAGACATATTGCTGCCCTTGATTGAAATCGAGAACCGCCTGCGCAGACTCATCAAATCGTGGTGTAGACCATGGAAGCCTGCCACCATGACCAAACAAGCCAAACCACACTCCGAGCTTTCAGCTTGTAGCGTTACTCTCATGAAATCGATTATTCCTGAAACTGCGCTGAGCGGTCAGTAGTGAGTCAGTTCTAGAACATCCTGGCGGCACAGTTCGGTAACTAGTTGTCGCAGCTTGACGGAGTCCGTCTCGGGAAACTTTGTAATCAAGGTTGCAAGGCTTATACGAGGATGTTTCGCAATACACCGAATCAACTGCACCCCCTGATTATCTAGATTCAACTTTGTGCCATTAGCAATGATGTACCTATCAGAAACGGCGAGCGGTTTGCTGGCACACAAACGGATGCCTGCATGATCAGGAACAGAACTGCAATTCGGATTACCCAATACTTCCATCGCTAGTGCGGAATCGACGCGAGTCGAACCAACAAATTCGTCCATGAAGCGATGGTAGTTTCCCGGATCCGTAATATAGCCATTGAGACACTTCGCTACCGCGATTATTTTTTTCCGATCTTCCTCCCAACCACCAAAGGTTTGTCGCGCCTCCACGAACTCCGGCATTTGCCTGAATACCCAACTCAAATATTCCATTGCATGAGCAGGAAACGTCCCCACAGCCAAATGAAACGTCGCCTCCCCTAGCGGCAACGGGTTATGCCACCAACCCAGGGGCAAATAGAAAATATCTCCTGCCTCCAGTATGAAGTCCATATACGGCGTTGCAGGACAGGGATACTGTTGCTCATAGTCTTTACTCTGCTGCGTATACAGCGGAAATGCCAGCGAGGGCTCGTAAACAATCCATCGCTTTCGCCCGATCAATTGAATTGCGAATACGTCGCGGGTATCCCAGTGGCAACGGAATGAGTCTTTACTACCGAAAGCCACATAAGCACTGCTGATGACTTGCCTACCGGTAAACTCGGCAATCTGCCGTGCATATCGATCGACCAATGGCTCGTTTTTTATTTTGTTGGCGATCAACGTAGCCCCATTTTTCAGGTAGTCGTAGACTACAGGCTTGAGGAGTCTATGCCGGAGAGTACCTACATCCAAATAGCTTTCAGTGTATTTATGCTTGGGAAGAACCCCACCCAACGAAAGCTTGAAGTCGTGGGAAACTACGTCACTCCGCGCAACAATCTCATTCACATCTCGCCAAGAAAAACACGCCACGGAAAGAGCTTTCTTTAACAGCAGCGGCTTTTTCTCTTGGTATTGTGAAAAAAAATCAGACGAAGAAATACCAAAGGAAATACTCATTGACAACCCCAAACAGCATGACACTCCATAACCCCCTCCCCAAGCCAAACTTAATCTTTATAAAATCAATTCAGTGATAATCACAACCTGAATAATCGGTACCAGCTTTGTCATAAGCCTCTGACGCACCGTACCCTCCTAACCCAGCCCCTATTGCTCCACCAAGATACTGACCTGCGGCTCTGCCTGCGCCTGCTCCGACAGCTGTTCCAAGTGGGCCTCCAAGCGACCCGATCATTCCTCCCACAAAAGCACCCGCAACTCCTCCTGCAGCCTTACCCGCAGAAGCTCCTAGGGCTCCTCCCACTCCTGCGGCTGCAGCTTGTCCCGCGCTACCGTCACCACCACTGGACTTGCCCCTAAAAAACCGGACACCAACTCCCCGTTAAATTGATGCTGCGGCCAAGCGCCTGAACTCCCTCGGCGAGCGATATTTCAGGGCGCTGTGCGGATGCTCCTCGTTGTAATGCTCGAAGGCAATGGCCAGGTTGCGTAGCGCCGTTTCTCGATCCGGCTTGGGCATGTGCGCCACGTAATCACGCTTGATCGTCTTCACGAAGCTCTCAGCCATGCCGTTGCTCTGCGGGCTGCGTACTGGCGTGGTCACCGGTTGCAAACCGATCTGCCGAGCAAACAGGCGCGTCTGTTCGGCGGTATAGGCCGAACCGTTATCGCTTAGCCATTGCACCGGCGTGGCGGGCAGTTGGTCGCCAAAGCGCTTTTCCACGCTCTCCAGCATCAAGTCACGGATATCATCACCGCTGTATCCCGTTGGACTGGCGACCCAGCCGATGGCTTCGCGATCACAGCAGTCCAGGGCGAAGGTCACGCTCAGTTTGGCGCCGTCCTCGCAACGAAACTCAAAGCCGTCCGAGCACCAACGCGTATCACTGGTTTTCACGGCAATACGGCCTTCGTGTCGACGTGGCACGCCGGGCTGTTTGAGTCGACGCTCAAGCAGCAGATTGTGATCACGCATGACCCGGTAAACCCGCTTCGCGTTGATCGCGGGCAGCAACTGGGTTTCACGTACGCGACGCAGTAATCCCCAGACACGACGGTAGCCATAGCTGGGCAGCTCGCTGACCTGTTGCTGGATTTCAACCACCAGTTCAGCGTCGTCCACGGGCCTGTTTCGCCGTACCTTGGGCAAGGCTGATTGCTTGATTCGAACCGTTAATTGCGAGCGCGCCACACCGAGACATTCGCTGACCAGCTTCACTGGTCGTCCCCCGGCAACAAGGGTGAGTGCGCAATCCATTTTCGCGAGCGGGCGATCTCCACGGCCTCTTTGAGGATTTCTGCTTCCATCGTTTTCTTGCCCAGCATCCGTTGCAGTTCACGGATCTGCTTGAGCGCATCGCTCAGCTCCGAGGCAGGCACCACGGCTTCGCCAGCACTGACCGCCGACAAGCTGCCGTCCTGGTACAGCTTGCGCCAGAGGAACAGCTGGTTGGCATTGATGCCGTTACGCCGAGCCACCACCGAAACGCTTTGCCCTGGCTCAAGACTCTCGCGAACCATGGCCAGTTTTTGCTCTGGGCTCCAGCGGCGCCGCCGCTCCTGGCCCAAAAGCTCCCCACTCTTATCGTTGCTGTTAGTCATAAACATAACCGTTTGCCTATCCCTTATCGTAAGGGGGAAACAGTGTCCTGTCTTTCATGGGGCTCGTTCAACCACCTACAACACAAAGCTCTCTAACATCAAGCTCTCTCATTACGATCTCCTTGAAAAATAGTATTCACAGCAGCATACACAACAATAAACCCCGAGCCGAACAACAATACTCCAAATGCTGTTGCTGTCTTCATAGCCTTATTATCATTTTGAATATAGTCAGAAAAAAACCAGCCACCCAGCATCAACACCAATGAACCCACCCCACCAAAAAGCGTCTTAAATTTTACGATTGGATACTTCCTAAAACCTTCTTCTTCCAACTCTTTCATTGCAGTCGAAACAGAATGTGCCGCTAACAAAAAAAACACCCCAACGGAAAATGCGAGCACCTCATCCAAGAACCTAAAACTTTCGACGGACAACCCTGTTCGCTGACTAAAAATTACAAAAAGGAAAGCAAGACCCGTCCCCCAACCAGACACTACAAGCAGCTTATTACTAAAAATCCTCTCTAACTTCACATTCATATACCCCCCTTAAAAATTCAATTTAGGCCACCGCCACAACAAAACCGCAACTATCATGCACCCTACAAACAGAAGACCACACAAGGAAAATCCTTATACAAAAGCGAAAGACAAGAAGCTCGCAGCAGAGTTGCTTATTACCCGACAGATATCTCCGCCATGCTGCAATCTACCCACGCATCTCAACGCTTCCCGACCACCGAATAAATCGGCTCCAACACCCACTCATAAAGACGCCGCGTGTCTTGTTCAACATCAGCCTCAATTAACATACCGGACTGCAAGGGTTGCCTCCGGCCATAGACCAACACATCCTGATCTTCAAGTGCGACCGTGACTCGATAATAGAGCTCAGTTGAGGCCCCGGTAACCCCGATGGCGCTGACAACATGGAGAGGCAGTTCTGAAGCCGCATAAGGACTTTTCGTAAGACCGACTACCTCCCCCACGCCCCATACCAAATTTTTGGTACGGGTACGCCGCATAGCGCAACAGCACAGGCTGACCAGCTTCGATAAAACCCACCCGACGAGAGTCGAAATAGATATGAGCGGACAAGATCGCTCCGTGCGGAATCAAGCTAGCAATCAACGTACCGGCGGCGACATGCTGACCGCGCTGCACGCTCACGCCAGTAACAAGGCCGTCAAAGGGTGACACGACAACTTGCTCGCTACGGACGTCGCTTTCAACCTGCTCCTGCCTGACGAGCGCAATGCCTCTATCGACTTCGGATATCTCTGATTGATGTCGTAGCAGCATGTCCTGTCGTTGCGCCAACAACTCTGTACGCTCGCGATTAAGGCTGTTTCGAGCACGTTGAATACTCTGTTGCTGCCCCTTGATCGTAAGCTGCTCCGCTTCGGCCTGCTGGAGTTGGGCGATGGAAATGAATCCTGCCCTCACCAGTTCCTGCTGGCGCTCCAGGTGGGCTTGCGCCAATGCTGTACGGCGCTTCAGAAGGCGAATTTCTTCCTGGAACTGGCGCAACTCCTCGGAAATAACCGCCAGACGGCTGTCGGCCATGCGCACCTGCCCAGCGAGCCGGTCATCTGCAAGAGCACGATTACGTTCCATCAGTAGCAAGCGTTGGTTGAGCTGTTCGGATATGAGCTTCTGGGTTCCACCTGCAATAGATAGGCGCTCACCGGAAATGATGAAAAGCACCTCCCCAGCTTTAACCTGCTGCCCTTCGACAACCTTTACGTCAGTGAGCAATCCCGTACTGCTCGCAGTCAGGCGCAGCATGCCGTTCTCGGGCACCAGCAAGCCGTTGACGGTGGCCTTACGTGTGTAGGTTCCAAAATAGCCAAATGCCAATATCAGCAGAATTAAAACACCTGCCAACGCAGTAGCCACTCGGTAGCCCCAGGGCTGGTGGATCAGTACGTGGCCCATGCCTTGTTGCCGACTGAAAGAAATCACTTCGGTACGAAACAGCGAAGTGTTTTCGCCTGACAGATCAGCCATCGCTGTGGCCTTCCTTCGGGATTAGAAACGATAGCCTGCTCATTAATTTTCCCTCGCAAGCGCACTTGAGAAACAATATCGTTTATTATTGTTTCCAGATTTGTCGTGCGTCTGTAAGGAAAATTGCGAATGTTGATCCGAAAAAACCTGCTTTCGAGCAGCCTGTTTCGCGGCCTGGCCATTTCAGTTCTAGGCGTGGTACTGGCAGCTCCGGTCGTTCAGGCCGCCGACCCGGTATCCATCACCCTCTACAACGGCCAACACAAGGAAATCGGCGTCGCCATCGCCAAGGCCTTTGAAGCCAAGACCGGCATTTACGTCAATGTGCGCAAGGGCAGCAGCAATCAGCTGGCCAGCCAGGTGATCGAGGAAGGTGACCGCTCCCCGGCTGACGTGATCTATACCGAAGAGTCGCCGCCACTGAACAATCTCGGCGAACTGGGGCTGCTGGCCAAGATCGACGATGCCACCCTGCAGGTACTGCCCAAGGATTATGTCGCCGCCAACGGCTCCTGGATGGGCGTGACTGCGCGCACCCGCGTCGTCGCTTACAACCCTAAGCTGATCGACGAGAAAGACCTGCCCAAGTCGGTAATGGATTTCGCCCAGCCCGAGTGGCAAGGCAAGGTCGGTTTCGTGCCGACCAGTAGCGCGTTTCAGGAGCAGGCCGTGGCCATTATCAAGCTCAATGGCCGCGATGCCGCCGAAGAGTGGCTGACGAATTTGCGGGCATTCGGCAAGACGTACACAAACAATATGGTGGCGCTCAAGGCTGTGGAAAACGGTGAAGTCGCTACAGTGCTGGTGAACAACTACTACTGGTATGCCTTGAAGAAAGAGAAAGGCCAGCTCGACTCGCGCCTTTACTACCTGGCCGATGGTGACGTCGGTGGCCTGGTTACCATTTCCAGCGCCGCTGCGCTGAAATCCAGCAAGCATCCCAAGGAAGCGCAGCAGTTGTTGGCTTACATGGCCAGCGAAGAAGGCCAACGCGTGATCACTCAGACCACCGCCGAATATCCCCTGCACCAGGGCATGGAGTCCGACCAGGGCCTCAAGCCTTTCAATGAGCTGCGCCCACCGAAGATCACCCCGGCAGACATCGGCAACGCCGAAGAAGCACTGGAGCTGGAACGTGAAGTTGGCTTGATCTGATGACCGCTCAGGCTTGCACCTCCAACCTTGCGGGTGGCTTTGTGCCGCGCCGCAAACGGCCTTCGATCTGGGTGGTATTACCGGTATTGCTGCTGGTCGGCCTCAGCTTGCTGCCGCTGCTGTATGTCGGGCTCAAGGCCTGGCAAGCGGGGTGGCATGAGGCACTGAAACTGCTCTGGCGCCCTTACGTGCTGGGCTTGATGAGTAACACGCTGCTGCTGATGGCCGCGGTCACGGTGGCCTGTGCGCTCATCGGCCTGTCGCTGGCCTGGCTGCTGGAACGCAGCGACTTGCCAGGGCGCAAGGCCTGGGGCGTGGTGTTGTGCCTGCCTTTCGCGGTGCCGGCCTTTGTCAGCGGGTTCAGCTGGGTTTCATTGAGCCCGCAGTTCGAAGGCCTCGGCGGTGCGATCCTGGTCATGACGCTGTCCAAGTACCCGTTGGTGTTTCTGCCGGTGGCCGCGACCTTGCGCAACCTCGATATTTCCCTGGAGGAGTCGGCTCGCACCCTGGGGCAGAACCGCTGGGGCATATTCTTCAAGGTCACCCTGCCCTTGCTCTGGCCTTCGATACTGGGCGGCAGCTTGTTGATTGCGCTGCACATGCTGGTGGAGTTCGGCGCGCTGTCGATTCTCGGCCTGCAGACCTTCACCACGGCGATCTATCAGCAGTTCGAACTGGAGTTCAGTAACGCCAACGCGGCCATGCTCTCGGCGGTGCTGCTGTTCATGTGCCTGTTGCTGCTGGGGCTGGAATTGAAAGTACGCGGGACCGCACGGCACATTCGCATCGGCCAGGGCGTGGAACGGCGCGCACCACCGATACGACTCGGGGCCTGGAAATGGCCGGGGCAATTGTATTGCCTGGCGCTCGCGCTCATCGGCAGCGGAGTTCCCCTGGGAATGCTGGTCTACTGGCTGTGCGTGGGCTCATCGGCAGCCTTTCCGGTTGCCGAGATCAGCAAGGCGTTGCTCTCTTCGCTGTCGCTCGCGCTTGGCGGCGCAGCCTTGAGCCTGGCCCTGGCGCTACCGGTTGGCCTGCTGGTGGTGCGTTACAAAGGCCGCCTGGCGATCTGGGCCGAGCGCCTGCCGTATCTGCTGCATGCCTTGCCAGGGCTGGTGATCGCGCTGACGTTGGTTTACTTCGCGCTGCACTATGTGCCTGCGTTGTACCAGACGTCTGCCTTGCTATTGCTGGCTTACGCGCTGCTGTTCCTGCCGCTGGCCCAGGCGCCGGTACGCACGGCATTGCATAAGGCCGCACCACAGCTGGAAGAAGCTGCACGCACCCTCGGCGCATCATCCTTCAGTGCCTTTTGCCGGGTGACCCTGCCGATCATTTTCCCGGCAATGGCGGCGGCATTCGCCCTGGTCTTTCTCGACGCGATAAAGGAGCTGACCGCGACACTGCTGCTCAGCCCAACCGGCATGACCACGCTGGCAACAGAAGTCTGGGCGCATACCGCCAACGTCGAGTTCGCGGCAGCAGCGCCTTATGCGGCGCTGCTGATCCTGATCTCCGGCCTGCCGGTTTACCTGCTGACCACGCGGATGTATCTGAACCGCGCCTGATCAGGCGCGGAACTGGCCCAGGCTGGCCTTGAGCTGGGCCGCCAGGCCATCGAGCACCTTGCTGCTGGCGGTGGTTTCCAGCACCGCCTGGGCCGCTCGCTCGGCCTGGGCATGAATCGTCTCGACCCGCCCCCTGACTGCCTGGGCGCCCCGCGCCTGGTGCTCGGCTGCGCGGGTAGCCAGGCCAATGGCTGCATGCACCTGTTCGACCGATGACTGTACTGTGTGCTGCAACCGAGCGCTGTCGCGCAGCACCAGCAAGCCTTCATTGGCCTGGCGACCGGCCTGGCTGATCGCTGCCACCGCCTCGCGAGCACCCTGCTGCAGTGCGCCGATATGCGCCTGGATATCACCCGTGGAGCTCTGGGTCTTGCTCGCCAACGCACGCACCTCGTCGGCCACCACGGCAAAGCCACGGCCGGTTTCCCCGGCGCGCGCCGCTTCGATGGCGGCGTTGAGCGCCAGCAGGTTGGTCTGTTCGGCGATCCCATGAATCACCGTCAGCACGACTTCGATCTGCTCACTTTGCTCGGCCAGCCGCTCGATGACTTTGGAGCCGGTTTGTACCTGCCCTGCCAGGGCTTCGATCAGGTTGCCGACCTGGGCCGAGGTCCGGGAGTTTTCGTCGGTTGCCTGACGGATATCCACTACCTGCTTGAGGGCAGCCTGCATGGCCTGGCTTTCCGCCTGCGCCTCATCGGCCATGGTCGAAAGCGCCCGCAGGCTGGCAGCAACTTCATCGCGCTGCATTTCGGCTGCCGCATCGGCGCCAGCGTTACGTTGCGCCATTGCGCCGATCTCGACACCGGTACGCTGCGCCACATCGCCGGCCTCACGAACGATCGGCTGCAGCTTGTCGACGAAGCGGTTGACCGCAGCGGCCATCTCGCCGATTTCGTCTTTGCTGTTGAGCGCGACGCGCTTGGTCAGGTCGCCTTCGCCGGCCGCCAGATCGTTCAGCGCCGCAATCAGCAGGTGCAGCCTGTTGACGACACGCCGGCCGAGCACTACCGCCAGCACCAGCAGGACACCCGCGCCCACCAGCGCCAGGCCGAGGCCGATGCGCCAACGAAGGGTCGCCGCCGCTTCCTGGACGGTATGGGTGGTATTGGCCTGCATTGCCGATGCGCTGGACTGGGCCGTCCCCAGCCTTGCCTGCAATGCCTTGGAGCTATCGGCCGCCGCAGCGCCCAGGCTGTCGGCCACCAGTTGGTCGCCGCTGGCAATCAAGGCGGTGAAGCGCTGGTCGAGCGCTTTGAGCTCTTGTTCTACGGAAGCTGTCGAGACGCCCATCAAGACCTTGCCGATTTCGACGCCATTGGGATTGATCGAGGCCTCGACGTAATACACCGAGGCATCGTTCCTGGCGGCGTTGAGCACCTTGTCCAGTGCGCGCTCGCCGCTACCCTTGGCCAAAAGGGCCTGGTTGATCGGGTTTTCCCGATTCAAATAGCGGGTCAGGTGCTGGCCCTGGGCGTCGTCATAGACCACGAACAGGACATTGGGATTGCGCTGAGCCCGCCGGGCGAATTCCGACAGGGTCGGCACGTCGTTGTCCCACATGGCGCGCGGCGCCACCGAGGCAAGCAACTGCGCCATATCATTGGCGGAATCTTTCAGGTTTTTTTCAAGGGTAGCGCGCAGTTGCCCCTGCTCGGCCTCGAGCCGGGTCGAAAGACCGCTGGTCAAACGCTGCCGCGTACTGCTCGAAAGGTTGTCGAGGCTCGACGTCACTTCACGCCCCGCCTGCTCGAGTTCAGCGGACAACTTCTGGCTATCGACGCCCAGCCGCTGGCCCAGATCGGCCTCCAGCGCAGTCACCGTGCTGCGCGTAAGTGCGACCGCCACCAGCACTTGCACCAACAGAGCGATACCAAGAGCAACAAACACTGGCCGCAACAAGCGGCTTCGTAACAGCGAGAGAACGGCCGACACTGGAGAATCCTCTACTTCAGGCGCCATTAAATTGATGGCTCACCGGGAGCGAGATTTACAGCAAAGGTCGTGCCGTTCAGCAGGCAGAAACGACAAAGGGCCCCCGAAGGAGCCCTTTGCTTGAACATCAATTACTTATCAGGCGAACGGATGACGCAGCACGATGGTTTCGTTGCGATCCGGGCCGGTGGAGATGATGTCGATCGGCGCGCCGACCAACTCTTCCACGCGCTTGATGTAATTGCGTGCAGCGACCGGCAGCTCTTCCAGGGTCTTGGCGCCCAGGGTCGACTCGGTCCAGCCCGGCATTTCTTCGTACACAGGCTCCAGGCCGATGTAGCTGTCGGCGTCGGTCGGTGCGTCGATGACTGCGCCGTCCTGGTTCTTGTAGCCAACGCAGATGCGGATGGTTTCCAGACCGTCGAGCACGTCCAACTTGGTCAGGCACAGGCCCGAGATGCTGTTGATTTCGATGGCGCGACGCAGGATCACGGCATCGAACCAGCCGCAACGACGGGCACGGCCGGTGGTAGCACCGAATTCGTGACCACGCTTGGCCAGGAAGGCACCGACGTCATCGAACAGTTCGGTCGGGAATGGACCCGAGCCAACACGGGTGGTGTAAGCCTTGGTGATGCCGAGGATGTAATCCAGGTACATCGGGCCAAAACCCGAACCGGTAGCGATGCCGCCAGCGGTGGTGTTGGAGCTGGTGACGTACGGGTAGGTACCGTGGTCGATGTCCAGCAGCGAGCCCTGGGCACCTTCGAACATGATGTCTTTACCATCGCGACGCAGGTTATGCAGTTCGGCGGTGACGTCGAGCATCATCGGCTTGAGCAGCTCGGCGTATTCCATGCACTCGTCGAGTGTCTTCTGGAAGTCGATGGCCGGCTCTTTGTAGTAATTGACCAGCACGAAGTTGTGGTAGTCGAGCAGCTCGCCCAGCTTGGCGGCGAAACGCTCACGGTGGAACAGGTCACCGATGCGCAGGCCACGACGTGCAACCTTGTCTTCGTAAGCCGGGCCGATACCACGGCCAGTGGTGCCGATCTTGTGCTCGCCACGGGCCTTTTCACGGGCCTGGTCCAGCGCAACGTGATAGGACAGGATCAGCGGGCAGGACGGGCTGATACGCAGGCGCTCGCGCACCGGTACGCCTTTCTCTTCCAGCTTGATGATTTCCCGCAGCAGGGCGTCAGGTGCAACCACCACGCCATTGCCGATCAAGCACTGCACGCCTTCGCGCAGCACGCCCGATGGAATCAGGTGCAAAACGGTTTTTTCGCCGTCGATCACCAGGGTGTGGCCAGCGTTGTGGCCACCTTGGTAGCGCACTACGGCGGCAGCATGTTCGGTCAGCAGATCAACGATCTTGCCTTTGCCCTCATCACCCCATTGGGTGCCCAGGACTACGACATTCTTACCCATAACACTTGTCCTCATTCGCGCAAACTTGGCGCCGGCCGCAAGCCGGCGGGAAAACTCAGGAAGCCAGCGGCAGTACCTGCCAAAGCCCGTTCTGCTGAATCAATTGCCGGTCGCAGTCCGCCTCATGGGCGGCGGTCATCGGCTGCCCAGGCAGAGCCTGAACCACACGCTGACCTTCACTGCGCAACTGGCAGACCAACTGCCAGAGTGCCGCATCCGTACTGTCGGGCATCCAGATCCCGCCAGACGGCAATACGACCTCGGCACGCCCCAGTGTGACCAGGGTCTTCAAATCCGTGGAGAAGCCCGTGGCCGGTCGCGCACGACCGAAATCGGCACCGATGTCGTCATAGCGACCGCCCTGGGCGATCGACTGGCCGACACCCGGCACGAATACCGCAAAGACCACGCCAGTGTGGTAGTGATAACCGCGCAACTCACCCAGGTCGAAATACAGCGGCAGCTCCGGGAACCGCGTGGCCAGCCGTTCGGCGATGGCCACCAGGTCGTCCAGGGCAGCCAGGACCGGTGCCGGTGCATTGGCCAGGGTCACGCGCGCGACTTCCAGCACTTCACGGCCACCGCACAACTCAACCAATGCCCGCAGCATGCGCGCCAGGTCATCCGGCAGACCCGTGGTCAGCTCGATGACTTCATCGATTGCCTTGCGCTGCAGGGCATCGAACAGCTGTTGCTCGACCTCGCCGGACAGGCCGGCAGCACGGGCCAGGCCGCGATAGATGCCGACATGCCCCAGGTCCATGTGCACATCCGGCACTTCGGCCAGTTGCAACATCGCCAACATCAGGCTGATGACCTCGACGTCGCTGACCGGGCTGGCATCGCCGTACAGCTCGGCACCCAGCTGGATCGGGCTGCGCGAGGACGACAGCGCCCGCGGCTGCGCATGCAGCACGCTACCGGCATAGCACAACCGGCTCGGGCCTTCACGGCGCAGGGTATGCGCGTCGATACGGGCCACTTGCGGCGTGATGTCGGCGCGGAACCCCATTTGCCGACCCGACTGCGGATCGATCACCTTGAAGGTGCGCAGATCCAGGTCCTGGCCGGCACCGGTCAGCAGCGACTCCAGGTATTCGATATGCGGGGTGACGACGAACTCGTAGCCCCAGCTCTGGAACAGGTCCAACACCTGACGACGTGCTACTTCGATGCGCGCCGCTTCCGGCGGCAATACTTCTTCGATGCCATCTGGCAGCAGCCAGCGGTCTACCGTTGCCATTACGCCATTCCCCTATGATCCGGGCGGCCAGCCTTCGGGCGAGCCTTGAGTAAAGCAGATACTGGCAGCCAGTCATTGGCGGTCACTGTCGGACCACCGTGCCTGGAAGGCCAATATCCTCGCAATCCTGATGAGATCTCTACACATGCATGGCCACAAATTGGCCAATCGATCTTGCAGACGCAAAAAAGCCGGGAATTTCCCGGCTGCCGCATCATACACTCGTTTTCTGCAAGGATCACCCCGCCAGGCGGTTTAACCGCCCGGCGGAATGCATCCTCAAGGCTTGAATTTATCCATGAAGCGGAAAAATTCGCTGCTTGGGTCCAGCACCAACACATCACTCTTGTTGGCAAAGCTTTCACGGTAGGCGCGCAGGCTGCGGTAGAACGCATAGAACTCCTGGTCCTGACCATAGGCTTTGGCATAGATGGCCGCCGCCTGAGCATCGCCATCACCGCGTGTTTCTTCGGATACCCGATAAGCCTCGGCCAGCAGAACGCGACGCTGACGGTCGGCATCGGCACGGATACCTTCGGCCAGCTCGTTACCCTTGGCCCGGTGCTCGCGCGCTTCACGCTCACGCTCGGTACTCATCCGCTCGAACACACTGCGGTTGACTTCCTTGGGCAGGTCGATGGACTTGACCCGGACATCGACGACTTCGATACCCAGCTCGTTGTTGGCCATACGGTTGAGCGATGCCGTGATGTCAGCCATCAATGCGTCACGCTCGCCCGATACCACTTCGTGCAGGGTGCGTTTACCGAACTGGTCACGCAGGCCCGACTCCAGGCGACGCGACAGACGCTCGTCGGCAATCTGCTTGAGGCCGGACGTCGCGGTGTAGAAACGCTCGGCATCCTTCACCCGCCATTTGGCAAAGGCGTCGACCATAACGGCTTTCTTTTCCAGGGTCAGGAAGCGCTGGGTCGGTGCATCCAGGGTCATCAGACGCGCGTCGAACTTACGCACCTTGTTCACATAGGGCACTTTCACATGCAAGCCTGGCTGGACATCGGTCTGGACCACACGACCGAATTGCAGCAGTACCGCACGTTCGGTCTGAGAGACGATGTAGAAGCTGTTCCATGCCACGACCGCCAGCACCACGCCAACGATCAGGGCGATCAGCGATTTATTGCTCATCAGCGACTCTCCCTTGAACGCAACTCACGCTGCTGCTGTTGCACGTCTGCGGCTGCGCGAGCCCCCGCATCGCTGGCAGGCACGGTTGCCGAGGTTACCGGTGCACCGCTGCGAACTCCCTCGACCATCTTGTCCAGCGGCAGGTAAAGCAGGTTGTTCTGCCCTTCCTTGCCCGCCACCAGCACCTTGCTGGTGTTGCTGTAGACTTCCTGCATGGTGTCCAGGTACAGGCGCTGGCGAGTGACTTCCGGTGCCTTGCGGTACTCGGCGACCAGCTTGGTAAAGCGGTCGGCTTCACCCTTGGCCCGCGAGATCACTTCGTCACGATAACCGTTGGCGTCTTCGAGAATCCGCTGGGCCTGACCACGGGCTTCAGGCACGACGCCGTTGGCATAGGTTTCGGCCTGGTTACGCGCACGCTGTTCGTCTTCACGAGCACGGATCACGTCATCGAAGGCTTCCTGGACTTCACGCGGTGCTGCTGCGCTCTGTACGTTCACCTGGGTTACGGTGATACCGGTGCGATAGGTATCGAGGAAGCGTTGCAGCCGCTCCTTGATTTCGCTGGCCATGAGTTCACGACCCTCGGTCAGTACCTGGTCCATGGCGGTGGAACCCACCACATGGCGCAATGCACTGTCGGTCGCGTGCTGCAGGCTGACTTCCGGCTGGTCGACGTTCAGCACGAAGTCCTGCAGGTTGGTGATCTTGTATTGGACGGTCAGCGGCACTTCGACGATGTTCTCGTCTTCGGTCAGCATCTGGCCCTGCTTGGTGTAGGCACGCTCACGCGTGACGTTTTCCATGTACTTGCGATCGATCGGCGGGAAATAGATGTTCAGACCTGCCCCTACCGTTTCGTAGTATTTGCCGAAGCGCAGCACGACGGCCTGCTCCTGCTCGTCCACGACGTACACGGCGCTGTACAGCCAGATAGCCGCCAGCACAGCCAGCCCGATTCCGAGCAAGCCAAGCCCGCCGCCCTTGCCGGGGCTTGCATTACCACTGCGTTTCTTCCCGCTACCGAACAACCCATTCAGGCTTTCCTGCAGCTTGCGGAAGGCCTCGTCGAGATCCGGTGGCCCTTTCTTGTCGCCGCCACGGCGTCCACCCCAAGGGTCCTGATTATTCGAGTTGCCACCCGGCTCATTCCAAGCCATAGCGCTCTCCATCTGATAAAGCAAAGACGCACCAACGGCGCGCCGACCAATGCTACAGAATGCCTGTCACAGCAGCACAACCGCTTTGTCAGGCTTTTATTGCAAAGTGTGTTGCTCGATGAATTCCAGCGGCTTCATCCCTTCACGGCTCACCAGGCGATTCAACTCCACGCGTGGCAAGCGCACCGCCAACAGGCAGTCGCCGTCGTCGTCGTGCTCTTCGCTCTGAACAGCCCCCAATGCGAAGAACTGCGCACGCAGTCGAGCAAATCGTTGCGGCAAGCGCAAGGTGCCTACGAACAGATCATCCCCGAGAAGCTCGGCCACCGCCTGAGACAGCAAGTCCAGCCCCCGCCCGTCCTGCGCCGAGACCCAGACCCGTTGCGGCTTGCCATCGGCATCGCGCTGAATCTGTGGCTCGACACCTTCAAGCAGGTCGAGTTTGTTATAGACCTCAAGTATCGGCAAGTCCTGCGCCCCGATTTCGCCAAGCACCGCCATGACTTGCTCGATCTGAGCCATGCGCTCGGGTTCGTGGGCGTCGATTACATGCAGCAGCAGGTCCGAGTTGCTCGACTCTTCGAGGGTCGCCCGAAACGCCTCCACCAATTTGTGCGGCAGGTGCCGGATGAATCCTACCGTATCGGCCAGCACGATGGGCCCCACGTCGTCGAGCTCGAGCCGGCGCAGGGTCGGGTCGAGGGTGGCGAAGAGCTGGTTGGCCGCGAAAACATCGGACTGAGTCAGGTTATTGAACAGGGTCGACTTGCCGGCGTTGGTATAGCCCACGAGTGAAACCGAAGGTATATCGGCGCGCTTGCGCCCACGCCTGGCATTCTCGCGCTGGCTGCGCACCTTCTCCAGACGGGCCTTGATCTGCCGCAGGCGCACCCGCAACAGACGCCGGTCGGTTTCGAGCTGGGTTTCACCCGGGCCACGCAGACCGATACCGCCCTTCTGCCGCTCAAGGTGGGTCCAGCCGCGAACCAGGCGCGTACTCATATACTCGAGCTGGGCCAGTTCGACCTGCAGCTTGCCTTCATGGGTGCGCGCGCGTTGCGCGAAGATATCCAGGATCAAGCCGGTACGGTCGATCACGCGACACTCGAACGCACGCTCGAGGTTACGCTCCTGGCTGGGTGTTAGGGTGTAGTTGAAAATCACCAGATCTACCTGTTCGGCTTTGACCAGATCGCGCAACTCCTCGACCTTGCCGCTGCCAATCAGGTATTTGGCGGTAGGCTGCTGCCGCGATATGTTCACGAACGCGACTGTATCGGCGCCGGCCGACTCAGCCAGCTCCTGAAACTCCTGCGGGTCTTCGCGCGCCTCAGGGTCCTGACCATCCAAGTGAACGAGAATGGCTCGTTCACCACCACCGTGGCGCTCAAAGAACAAAGCAGACTCCTATCAGGCGTTACCTGGTTCAGCGTCGCCCTGCTCGGATTCGGTTGCGCTAGGCAGACGGATCGGACGCACTGGGACAACGGTGGAGATGGCGTGTTTATAAACCATCTGGCTGACGGTGTTTTTCAGCAGGATCACGAACTGGTCGAAAGATTCGATCGTGCCTTGCAGCTTGATGCCGTTGACCAGATAGATCGATACCCCAACTTTCTCTTTCCGCAAAGTATTCAAGTAAGGGTCTTGTAGCGAATGCCCTTTTGACATATGCCGCACTCCTGTAAGGATCAATAAAAAAATAAATGTAGAAAATCTGATGGCTCAGGCCGCCCCACCCCCAAGGATAGACGGCGATTGCAAGGACTCAGCTCAATATGGAGACCGATCCGAGGTATTTCAAGGTGCGCGGCAGATTGTCGCAAGCCAGGCTATCCAACCAGTGCAGATCAGCCCAACTACGCAACCAGGTGAATTGCCGCTTCGCCAACTGGCGAGTGGCAATGATGCCGCGTTCCTGCATTTCAAATGACGTCATCTTGCCATCAAGGTAATCCCAGACCTGGCGATACCCTACTGCACGTATAGACGGCAACCCCGCATGCAAGTCACTTCTGGCACGCAGCAATCGGACCTCGTCAACGAAGCCCTGTTCCAACATTTGTTCAAATCGCAGAGCAATTCGATCATGTAACACCCGACGATCCGCCGGAGCAATCGCGATGTTTGCAACAGTATAGGGCAATTGAGCCTGTCCGGACGCGGCTGCGACGGTACTTTGCGCAGATTGTCGCTCACGATGTGAGGTCATGCTCAAACCGCTGACCCGATAAACCTCCAGCGCGCGAATCAGGCGCTGAGGATCATTGGGGTGTATACGCGCGGCAGAAACCGGATCGACTGCTGCCAATTGTTCGTGCAGGGCCTGCCAGCCGTGGCGCACGGCTTCGGCTTCAAGCTCGGCGCGCACTTGCGGGTCGGCCGGGGGCATATCGGCCAAGCCTTCGAGCAACGCCTTGAAATACAACATCGTGCCACCCACCAGCAAGGGAATATTCCCCCGCGCAGTGATTTCAGCCATGGCCGCCAGGGCGTCGGCACGAAATTCGGCGGCAGAATAGCTCTGGGCCGGGTCGAGAATATCTATCAGACGATGCGGGTGCGCGGCCAATACTTCCTTTGAAGGCTTGGCGGTACCGATGTCCATGCCGCGATAGACCAGGGCCGAATCGACGCTGATCAACTCGCAGGGCAGGACCTTGGTCAATTCTATGGCCAGGTCGGTCTTGCCGGCGGCCGTCGGCCCCATCAGGAATATCGCCGGGGGAAGAGCACTCATGATCAACGACCGCGCAAGAAGAGTTTGTCCAGGTCGTCCAACCCCATCTGGGTCCAGGTCGGGCGGCCATGGTTGCATTGGCCACTGCGCTCGGTATTTTCCATGTCGCGCAGCAGGCCGTTCATTTCCGGCACGGCCAGGCGCCGATTGGCACGGATCGCGCCGTGACAGGCCATGGTCCCGAGCAGCTCATTCAAATGTGCCTGAATGCGATCGCTGGTCCCATATTCCATCAAGTCTGCCAGCACATCATGCACCAGCCGGTTGGCTTCGGCCTGCTTGAGCAATGCCGGGATCTGCCGAATTGCCAGGCTTTCAGGGCCCAGGCGCTGCAGTTCGAAGCCCAGGCGCTGGAACCACACGGCATGTTCTTCGGCGCAATCGGCCTCGCGCTGGCTGACCGCAATCGACTCCGGCACCAGCAGCGGCTGGCCGCTCAGGCCTTCACTGGCCATGGCGACCTTCAGCCGCTCGTACATGATCCGCTCGTGAGCGGCGTGCATGTCCACCAGTACCAGCCCCTGGGCGTTCTCCGCAAGAATGTAGATCCCCTTGAGCTGGGCCAGGGCGTAGCCCAGCGGTGGAATATCGCCCTGGCTGTCCGGCAAGGCGCTGGGAGCGGCACTCGGCAATGGTGCGAAGAACTCCCGGTATACGCTTTGAGTTTCAGCCGCCGGCAAGGGCTGCGCCGGACGTGGCGAGTACTGGTATTGATAGCCCGCCCCGGCACCGCCGCCCGCCGCCCGCGCCGCAGGCTCGGCCTGGGGCTGTTCGAGCAGGTGGGCAGCCAGGCGCATTTCGCCCTGGGGGCCGAACTCGCCGGCCTGCAAGCCGGTTGGGCGCACCACCTCGGGCGTCGCCGCTGCGGCCGGCAACTGATCTTCCGGCCGCACGTCGGCCAGGGCACGGTGCAGGGTGCCGTAGAGGAAATCATGCACCATGCGCCCGTCACGGAAACGCACTTCATGCTTGGTCGGGTGTACGTTGACGTCGACGCCGGTGGGGTCGACTTCGAGAAACAGCACAAAAGTCGGGTGCCGGCCGTTGAACAGCACATCGCGATACGCTTGGCGTACCGCGTGAGCTACCAGCTTGTCGCGCACCGCACGACCATTGACGAAGAAATATTGAAGGTCGGCCTGGCTACGCGAGAACGTCGGCAAGCCAACCCAGCCCCAGAGGTGCAGACCATTGCGCTCCACTTCGATCGGCAACGCCTGCTCAAGGAATCCCGGCCCACAGATCGACGCCACGCGCCGCGCACGGGCGGTATCGTCGTGGGCTTCATGCAGGCTGAGGACGCTTTTGCCGTTGTGGCGCAGATGAAAACCCACATCGAAACGGGCCAGCGCCAGCCGCCGGATCACTTCCTGGAGGTGGTCGAATTCGGTTTTCTCGGTCTTGAGGAACTTGCGCCGGGCCGGGGTATTGAAAAACAGGTCGCGGACCTCTACCGAGGTACCGACCGGGTGCGCCGCAGGCTGTACTCGCGGAGCCATGTCGCGGCCTTCGGTCTCGACCTGCCAGGCCTGGTCGGCCTCAGGCGTACGCGAAGTCAGGGTCAGGCGGGCCACGGAGCTGATGGAGGCCAGCGCCTCACCGCGAAAGCCCAGGCTCATGACCCGCTCGAGATCTTCCAGGTCGCGGATCTTGCTGGTCGCGTGACGGGCCAGTGCCA
Organism: Pseudomonas sp. LS1212; assembly: GCF_024741815.1. NCBI lineage: Bacteria > Pseudomonadati > Pseudomonadota > Gammaproteobacteria > Pseudomonadales > Pseudomonadaceae > Pseudomonas > Pseudomonas sp. LS1212. The sequence goes on along the minus strand of NZ_CP102951.1, from coordinate 528,720 downwards.
GCGGCAGATCGTCTGCCGGGATGCCACCGCCGTCGTCGCGTACGCGCAGCAGCTTGACACCGCCCTGCTCGACTTCAACGTCGATGCGCCGGGCGCCGGAGTCCAGGCTGTTCTCCAGCAGCTCCTTGATCACCGAAGCCGGGCGCTCGACCACTTCACCGGCGGCAATCTGGTTGGCCAGCCGCGGGCTGAGCAGCTCAATGCGTGCAGAGCCACTCATGGTTGTGCCGCCAGCGCAGTGCTGGGGACAACCAGGGCCTGGCCGACCTTCAGCTCATCGGTCTTCAAGTCATTGGCGCTGCGCAGGGTCGCGATACCCACCTGGTAGCGCACCGCGATCATTGCCAGGGTCTCGCCGGAACGCACTACGTGGTCGCGCGGGCCCTGAGCGATCTTGCCGTTGTCGCGCAGCCAGGCAATGTAGGTGCCCGGTGGCGGGTTTTGCTGGAAGAACTGGCGCACGCCGCTGTGAATCGAACGCGCCAGGGACTGTTGGTGACTGGCAGTAGCCAGCTTGGAGGCCTCGTTGGCATTGGAGATAAAGCCGGTTTCCACCAGGATCGACGGGATATCCGGCGATTTCAGCACCATGAACCCGGCCTGTTCCACGCGCCGCTTGTGCAGCGGCGTGACCCGGCCAATGTTGGTCAGGACCTTCTGCCCGACGTTCAGGCTCGACGTCAGCGAAGCTGTCATCGACAAGTCCAGCAGGACGCCCGCGAGCATGCGGTCCTTGTCGTCCAGGCTGACGTTGCCCGCGCCGCCGATCAAGTCGGAGCGGTTTTCACTGTCGGCCAACCAGCGCGCCGTCTCCGACGTTGCGCCACGATCGGACAGGGCGAACACCGAGGCGCCGAAGGCCGCCGTGGACGGTGCCGCGTCGGCATGGATCGAGATAAACAGGTCGGCGCCTTTCTTGCGGGCGATTTCGGTACGTTTGCGCAACGGGATGAAGTAGTCGCCGGTACGAGTCAACTCGGCCCGGAAGCCCTTCTCTGTGTTGATCTGGCGCTGCAATTCCTTGGCGATGGCCAGGACGACGTCTTTTTCATGCTGGCCGCGCGAGCCTGACGCACCCGGGTCTTCGCCGCCGTGGCCGGCGTCGATGGCAATCACGATGTCACGCTTGCCGTTAGGCACTGGGGTGAGCTTGATCGCCGGTTGCGCCGGGGTCACTGGAACTGCAGGCGCGGTCGCCACAGTCGGGGTCGGTGGTGGTGGCGACGCATCGGCCTCCTGGTCATAGAGATCGACCACCAGACGGTTGCCATACTGCTGGTTCGGCGCCAGGATAAAGCTCTTGGGCGTGACCGACTTGTTCAGGTCGACCACCACCCGCAAATCGGTAGGCGTGCGCTGGGCGGAGCGCACGCTGGTGATCGGGGTATTGGAGGTCGAGACCTGCAAGGGCGCCGCCAGGGTCGCGCCATTGATGTCGATCACCAGACGATCCGGGGATGTGAGGGTGAAAACACTGTGCTGCACCGGGCCCGAAAGGTCGAACACCAGGCGTGTGTTATCCGGTGCTCGCCACAAACGCACGCTCTTGACTTGCGTAACGGCCAAAGCATCAACGGCCACTGCCGTAAGCAGCAATCCTACGACAGCAACCAGTGCGCGAACGCGCATACCTATCCCCATAATTTATTTGAATTCCAACGCCAGAGCGGCACACCAGGATTCGCCACGCGGGCCTTGCGGGGCCAAGCTCAACGAACGACCACCTGCATGGGGGCTTATGGTAATGGTCAGGTCGGGCTTTGGCAAAAAGCCCGCACCACGTTGGGGCCACTCAACCAGGCACAATGCATCGCCTTCGAAGTAATCGCGCACACCCAGATATTCCAGTTCCTCGGGGTCGACAAGACGATACAGATCAAAGTGATAGGCCCGAAAGCTATCAATCTCGTAAGGTTCGACCAGGGTAAAGGTCGGACTCTTGACCGCCCCGACATGCCCCAACCCCCGGATCAGACCGCGTGACAGCGTGGTCTTGCCTGCCCCCAGGTCCCCTTCGAGAAAGATCACCCCTACTCCCTGAGTGATCTGGGCCAGTCGCCCACCGAAGCTGATCATGGCCGCTTCATCGGCCAGGTACAGGGTTACTTCAGACACGGTGTTTGCTCCTCAAGCAACTGACGAATGGCTGGAATCAAATCGCTGGCCGCCAGCCCACGGCCTCTTTGCCCTTCAACTTGCCCGGCACTGGCATGCAACCACACACCCAGGCACGCGGCCTCCAATAGCGGCAACCCCTGGGCCAGCAATGCCGCGATCAAACCTGCCAGCACATCGCCAAGCCCCGCGGCGGCCATGGCCGGGTGGCCGCGATCGCACAGGACCAGGCTGCCGGTGGGGTCGGCGACCAAGCTGCCGGCCCCCTTCAAAACACAGACCGCAGCATATTTTTGCGCAAGTGCGTGCGCGGCAGCGGCCCGATCGGCCTGCACCTGTTGGGTGGTGATCCCAAGGAGCCTTGCGGCCTCGCCCGGGTGCGGCGTGATCACACTGCCGGCCGGCAGCACTGCGGCGCCACTGGCCAGAAGATTCAGCGCATCGGCATCCCAGACCTGTGGCCGCCCGGCATTGGCCGCCACCGAGAGCAGGCTGCGGCCCCAGGCCGCCTGACCCAGGCCGGGCCCGACGACCAGCACCGAGGCCTGCTCGACCAGGTCCATCAATTGGTTGGCCGAATGAATACCCACCGTCATGACCTCCGGCATGCGCGCCAAAGCCGCAGCGACGTGCTCGCTGCGCGTGGCCAGCGATACCATGCCGGCACCACTGCGCAAGGCGCTTTCGGCGCTCAACAGTGCCGCGCCGCCCATCCCGCGCTCACCACCGATGACCAGCACCCGGCCGAACTGCCCCTTGTGCGAAGCCGGTGCACGCGCGGCAAGGCGCGGCAAGGCAGTGGCGCTCAAGCGCCGGGCAACGCCTGCGACCTGCGCGACGATCGCAGGGTCAGCCTGCAGGTCATCGAAAACCAGCTCCCCGACCCGGTCCGGCGCCTGGCCGGTGAACAAGCCGATCTTCAGGCCGATAAAGCTGACTGTCAGCTGGGCCCGCACCGCACCCCCCAATACCTGCCCGGTATCGGCGCAAAGCCCCGAGGGAATATCGACGGCCACGACCGGCAGACCGCTGGCGTTGATCGCTTCGATCGCTTCGGTATAGGGCGTACGGACCGCCCCGACCAGCCCGGTTCCGAGCAAGGCATCGACAATGATGCCCTCCAGGACTGTCCCGGCAGCCCAGGGCCAGATCGAGACGCCGCAACCCTGCGCCTCGGCGCAGGCCAGGGCGGCGTCACCGGTGAGCGTAGCGGGATCGGCCACGGTCAGCACTTCCACCTGCCAGCCGGCACGCTCGGCAAGTGCCGCCACTAAATAGCCATCACCTGCATTGTTGCCGCGACCGGTCAGCACCGTCAGCACCTGGCCTTGCGGCCAGCGACGGCGCAAGGCGCGCCAGGTGGCATGGGCCGCACGCTGCATCAGCTCGAAACCTGGCGTACCGGCGGCGATCAGCCGCGCATCGAGGTCGCGGACCTGCGCGGCGCTATACAGTACGTCGGGTAATTCAGTGGATGTCGGTAGCATGCTGGGGCTATCCATGGCGATGTCTGGCAGAATTATACGCACCTCAGCCCCGGTTTCCTTCTTCGCATGTCTGCTTCTATCGTCGATCTCCCCGCCCTGGCCCAGTCGATCAAAGACTGGGGCCGCGAACTGGGCTTCCAGCAAGTCGGCATTGCCGGCCTGGAGCTGGGCGAGCACGAAAAACACCTGCAACGCTGGCTCGAAGCCGGTTACCACGGCGAAATGGAATACATGGGTGCCCACGGCAGCAAGCGCTCCCATCCCGAGGAGCTGGTGCCCGGCACTTTGCGCGTGGTGTCGCTGCGCATGGACTACCTGCCGGGCGACACGCACATGGCGCAACGCCTGGCCCAACCTGAAAAAGCCTATGTTTCGCGCTACGCCCTGGGCCGCGATTATCACAAGCTGATCCGCAAGCGCGTGCAACAGCTGGCCGAGCGTATCCAGCAAGTGATCGGCCCCTTTGGCTATCGCGCCTTTGTCGACAGCGCGCCCGTACTGGAAAAGGCGATTGCCGAACAGGCGGGCCTGGGCTGGATCGGCAAGAACACCCTGGTGCTCAATCGCAAGGCAGGGAGTTATTTTTTCCTTGCCGAGCTGTTCGTCGACCTGCCGCTGCCGGTCGACCCGCCGCATGGCACCGAGCATTGCGGACGCTGCAGCGCCTGCCTGGACATCTGCCCCACGGCGGCTTTCGTCGGCCCTTATGTGCTGGATGCGCGTCGCTGCATTTCCTACCTGACCATCGAGCTGAAAACCGCCATTCCCGAAGAGCTGCGCCCGCTGATCGGCAACCGGGTGTTCGGTTGCGATGATTGCCAGATCGTTTGCCCGTGGAACCGCTTCGCCCGACCTTCCGGCGAAACCGACTTCAAGCCGCGGCACAATCTGGACAATGCCGAGCTGGCCGAGCTGTTCATGTGGGATGAGGAAAAGTTTCTCAGCAGTACCGAAGGTTCGCCCTTGCGCCGCGCCGGCTATGAGCGCTGGCTGCGGAACCTGGCGGTGGGGCTTGGGAATGCGCCGTCGACCATTCCGGTGCTCGAGGCCTTGCGTGCGCGTCGCGACCACCCTTCGGAGCTGGTCCGCGAGCATGTCCAATGGGCACTGAAGCAGCACGCGGAACGTAGCCGAATCCTGTAGCCGCTGCCGCCAGGCTGCGCTGGAGTCCCGCAGGGGCTCCCCCGGCGATCTCAAGATCTTGCGCCCGCTGCGCGCGCGAGCGCAGCCTACGGCAGCGGCTACGCCGACCGAGGTGAGCCGAACCTATGTAGCCGATAGGCGGGCAACCTGGATCCTCAATGCTCGTCGTTATAAACGAACTTGGGCATTTCCCAGTGAAAACGGATGGCCAGCAGTCGCAGCAGGAAGCCGCCAAACAACGTGAGCAGAATTGCCTGCTCGCCAGGCACTTCAAGATGCAGGCAAAGCAGATAACACCAGGCTGCCGCGAATGACACGCTGGCATACAGCTCACGACGGAAGACCAGCGGAATATCGTTGCAGAGAATGTCGCGAAGAATCCCGCCAAACACCCCGGTGATCATGCCGCTGATGGACGCCACCAGCATGTCGTGCCCCAGTTCCAGGGCCATCATGCAGCCGATCAGGGTGAATGCCACCAGGCCAACGGCATCGAGCACCAGGAACAGCGAGCGCAGGTGCTGCATCAGCGGTGCGATAAAAATCGTCACCAGCGCCGCGATACTGGTCAGCACCAGGTATTCCGGGTGCTTGACCCACGTCAGCGGGTAATGCCCGAGTAACACGTCACGCACCGAACCGCCGCCCAATGCGGTGACGCATGCAATCAACACCACGCCAAACCAGTCCATGCCACGGCGACCGGCCGACAGGGCACCGGTCATCGCTTCGGCGGTGATTGCAATCAGGTAGAGCATCAACAACATGGCAGCGGTCCGTGCAAAAGGGCGCGCAGTCTACCCAGTTGGCTCAAGCACCAAAAGAGGGCGCAGTCAGAACTTGATGAAGTGCTCGCGATAGTGGCGAAGCTCGGCAATGGACTCACGGATATCGTCCAGCGCCAGGTGGGTACTGCCCTTCTTGAAACTGTCCTGAACATTCGGTGCCCAGCGTGCAGCCAGCTCCTTGAGCGTCGAGACATCGAGGTTGCGGTAGTGGAAGTAGTTTTCCAGCTCGCGCATGTGCCGATAAAGGAAGCGGCGATCCTGGCAGATGCTGTTGCCACAGATCGGCGACTTGCCCTTGGGCACCCATTGCTCCAGGAAGGCAATCGTCTGGGCCTCGGCCTCGGCCATGCTGATGCGGCTTTCACGAACGCGCTGGGTCAGGCCGGAACCGCCGTGCTGACGGGTGTTCCACTCGTCCATGCCGGCCAGGATCTCGTCACTCTGGTGAATGGCGATGACCGGGCCTTCGGCGAGGGTATTGAGGTCGCTGTCGGTGACGATGGTCGCCATTTCGATGATGACGTCATGGTCAGGATCCAGACCTGTCATTTCCAGATCGATCCAAATCAGGTTGTTTGGGTTTTGCATGGTTCTGCTCCTCGACGTAGCTGCGCAGTTTAGCCTAGTGGGCCGTGCTAAACTCGTTGCCGTTTTATCCATACCCCCTGCTTTATCGACACGGAACATTCATGGCCAAACGCCAGCTCAACCGTCGCCAGAACTGGCGCATCGAAAAAATCCAGGGCGAGCGTGCTGCCCGCGCTGCCAAACGCGAATCCCATGCCCTGGAAGTGCTCGAAGGCGGCGACCTCGGGCCTGAACAAACAGGCCTGGTGATCGCGCACTTCGGTGTGCAAGTGGAGGTCGAGGCGCAACAAGGCGAACAAGCCGGCCAGGTGTTCCGTTGCCACCTGCGCGCCAACCTGCCCGCATTGGTCACCGGCGACCGGGTGGTCTGGCGCGCCGGCAACCAGGGCATCGGTGTGATCGTCGCGCAACTGCCGCGCGACACCGAACTGTGCCGGCCCGACAACCGTGGCCAGCTCAAGCCGGTCGCCGCCAACGTCGACCTGATCGTCATCGTCTTCGCCCCCATGCCCGAGCCACATGCAAATCTGATCGACCGCTACCTGGTTGCCGCCGAGCATGCCGGCATTCACCCGCTGCTGCTGCTGAACAAGGCCGACCTGATCGACGAGCAGAATGCCCCGGCACTCAATGCACTGCTCGCCGTCTACCGGCAGCTGGGCTATCCGATACTGGAAGTCTCGGCCCATCATGGCGATGGCATGCAACAATTGCAGGCACGCCTGAACGGGCACATCAGCGTGTTCGTCGGCCAGTCCGGCGTCGGCAAATCGTCGCTGGTCAACAGCCTGCTGCCGGACGTAGAAACGCGCGTCGGGCCATTGTCCGAATGGTCCGGGCAAGGCACGCATACCACCACTACCGCTCGACTGTTCCATTTCCCTGGTGGCGGCGAGCTGATCGACTCCCCGGGTATCCGCGAATTCGGCCTTGGCCACGTCAGCCGCGCCGATGTCGAAGCCGGTTTCATCGAGTTCAACAATCTGCTCGGCAGGTGTCGCTTTCGTGACTGCAAGCACGACCGCGAACCGGGTTGCGCCCTGCTCAAGGCCCTTGAAGAGGGCCGCGTACAGCAACAGCGCATGAACAGCTATCGCTCGATCATCGCCAGCCTGCCCCAAGACAGCTACTAAGTATCAGGCGCTTTTCCCACAAGGGACGGGCGCCGATTCTTACTTACGATGCCCCTTCTGTAGGATTTTTTAACCAACGAAGGAAGGACATTTCTCCTTTTGTGGCAGTACCTTGCCGCACATCTCGATTTGAACAAAGGTCATCTCTTCATGCCGTCCCTTTCCTGTTAATGGCGGCGTCAATTCGCACTCTGTGAATGAAGGGATCAAACATGCGTAAAGCCCTTTTTGTCGGTATCAACCACTATCGCCATGTTCCGCCCCTGGCCGGCTGTCACACCGACGCCATTGCCATGGCATCGGTGTTGAGCCGGCATGCCTGCGGCAGACCGAACTTCAACAGCCGCATACTGACCTCGGTCGAAACCGACGTCTCCCATCACACCCTGGAGGGGCAGATCAAATCGTTGTTTTCCGGGGAATGCGATACCGCGCTGTTCTATTTTGCCGGCAACGGCCAATTCGATACCAGCATCGATGAGGGGATGATCCTGCCCCAGGATGCGCGCAACTTCGCCGACGGCATCCGTTTGAGCGATATTCTGACCTGGGCCTCCAAGGCCACCGCAACCAGGAACAAGGTCATTATCCTGGACTGCTGCCATGCCGATACTGCGGGCGAAAGCCGGACGTTGAAGGCCGGCACCAGCATCATTGGCGAAGGGGTCACCCTGCTGATCGCCTGCAAGAGCCCCCACCATGCCCGGGAGCGGGCCCGCCACACGCTGTTCACCAGCCTGCTGCTGCAAGCGCTGAACGGTGCCGCGGCCAACGTGCAAGGCGCGATCACACCCGGCAACCTTTATGCATTCGTCGATAACGCGCTGGGCACCCAGGAGCAGCGGCCCGTATTCAAGACCAACGTTTCGCGCTTCATTTCACTTCGAGAGGTGGCGCCGCTGGTGCCTGAAGAAACCCTGCGCAAATTGCCCGAGTGGTTTCCCGAGCCGGAAACGGTGTTCGAACTTGACCCCAGCTTCGAGCCCACGCAATTCGCTTGCTTCGTCCCCGAGCATGGCGAAATCTTCGCTCAATTGCAGCATTGCAATCGCCACAGCCTGGTCGAGCCGGTCGACGCCGAACACCTGTATGACGCCGCCATCAACCACACCGGCTGCCGACTGACGGCACTGGGCACCTACTACCGTGAACTTGCGATGAAGGGACACGGCTGATCGCCCGCCCCGATTGCTCGGAGTGGACGGCGCTTACTGCTTGCCGGGCTCATCCATCTTCAGGACGCCATCCTCGAAGATGTTCAGCTTTTGTCGTAACTCACGCGGCTGCATCGGCTCGCTCGGGTCAACCGGTGCCGCCGCTGGATCGATCGCGGCGGCATCGGGCTTGGCTGCATCGGGGGCGTTTTGTTCGCCTTCGATTTCGCGCTGGGCCTTTTTCGTCAACACGATGATATCAATGCGCCTGTTGACAGGATTCAGCGGGTTCTTGCGGTCGAACAGGGACGAGGAGGCATAGCCCACCACCCGTGCGACCTGGCTATCGGGATAGCCACCAGCAACCAGAGCGCGGCGCGCCGCGTTGGCGCGATTGGCCGACAGTTCCCAGTTTCCGAAATCGCCGGTACCGGCGAACGGCTTGGCGTCGGTGTGTCCGCTGACGCTGATCTTGTTCGGCACCGCCTTGATGGTGTCGGCCATGGCCAGCAGGATGTCTTCGAAATACGGCTGCAGACGGGCGCTGCCCAAATCGAACATAGGCCGGTTCTCGGCATCCATGATCTGAATGCGCAAGCCATCCTGGGTGATTTCGAACAGGATCTGGTCCTTGAACTTCTGCAACTGCGGATTTTCTTCGACCTTGTTCTGCAGCTCCTGCAGCAGTAACTCCAGGCGCTCGCGCTCGACCTGCTCGGCCATGCTCTGGACTTGTTCCCGGTTGATCTGGGGTGTGGTTTCCGGCTGGGGCTCAGCCTCGATCTCCGGGTTGATTGTCTTATCCGGTGCCAGCTTGGGCGAACCGCCCATGTCGATTATGAACGGCGTACCGCTCTCCGAGAAACCGATCGGGTCCTTGAAGTAACCGGCGATGGCGATTTTCTGTTCAGGGGTTGCCGTGGAAAGCAGCCACAGGACCAGGAAGAACGCCATCATTGCCGTGGCAAAGTCGGCAAAGGCGATTTTCCAGGCTCCGCCATGATGGCCGCCTTCGTAGCGCTTGACGCGCTTGATGATAATCGGCTGATTATTCTCCATGACTCAGCGACCGCGAACCGCTTGTTCCAGCTCGATGAAACTGGGGCGGTGCGCCGGGTACAGCACCTTGCGACCGAACTCCACGGCCAGCGATGGCGGCATGCCCGATGCCGAGGCCACCAGCGCCGCCTTGATGGCTTCATACACGTTCAACTCTTCCTTGGCATCATGGCGCAAGGCAGTCGACAACGGCCCGAAGAAGCCGTAGGCCGCAAGAATACCGAAGAAGGTACCGACCAGTGCCGCACCGACGTGCAAGCCAATGGATTTCTGATCGCCCTCACCGAGAGAGGCCATGGTCACCACGATCCCCAGTACAGCCGCGACAATACCGAAACCCGGCATCCCGTCAGCGATGCCGTTTACGGCGTGGGAGGGATGGTCGAGCTCTTCCTTCAAACTCACCAGCTCCATGTCGAACAGGCCTTCCAGCTCATGGGGAGCCATGTTGCCCGAGGACATGATGCGCAAGTAGTCACAAATAAACGCCGTCATGCGTTCATCTTTGAGCACCGCAGGGTATTTGGCGAAAATCGGACTTGCCGCGGCATCTTCAATATCGCCCTCGATCGCCATCATGCCTTCGCGTCGGCTCTTGTTGAGGATCTCGTAGACCAGCCCCAGCACTTCGATATAGAAGGTGTGGGAAAAGCGCGAGCTGAACATGCTCAGGGATTTCTTTATGACGTGCATGGTCATGCGGCCGGGGTTGGCCTGCAAGAACGCGCCCAGGGCCGCACCGCCGATAATCAAGACCTCGAAAGGCTGGATCAGGGCGGCAACCTTGCCGTGAGAAAGAACATATCCGCCGAGCACACTCGCGAATACGACGATGATGCCGATAATTTTAGCCATGGGTTAGAAGCACTTACAAAGTCGTGGTCAGGGTCGGGGCGCAAGTTTGTAAAACTCTTCTTCTACTTATCGGCCGTTCTGCGCCAGACTATAGCCAGTCAAGGCAAAAAATCAGTTGGGCCCCTTTCAGAGCATTTATCGAAACTATCGTGCCAACTAAAAATCCAAAAAGCCTGGATACCTGGCTCAAGCTCCTCGACGGTGTTCGATTGCCCGTGCCGCTCGCCAGCCATGGGCAGGTTCGTGCCGCGATGGCTGACAGTCGCCGCTCGCTGCGCGAGATTGCCGAACTGATGCAGGGCAGCCCGGCACTGGTGCTCAGCGTGATGCGCGAAGCGAATCAGCACACCCAAAACAGCATGGCCGAGCCTGCCGAGAGCCTGGAAATCGCGATCAATCGCCTGGGGCTCAAACGCACCGAGGCATTGCTCGAACGCCTGCCTGCCGTCGAACCCGAAGAGATTCCCGGCACCCTTGGCCAACTGCAGTTGATCAGCCAGCATGCCGCGCAGCAGGCCAATGGCCTGTTCGCCAGTCGCCTGGCCCGGCTCTGGCAGGAAGTCCACTGGGGCAGCCTGTTGTTCCTCTCCCCGCTCTGGCCACTGGCGGTTACCCACCCCCAACTGCTGGAAGAATGGGAGCTGCGAGTCATCCACAAGGGTGAGTCGGCGCGCGTGGTCGAAGAAGAGCTGTTTGGCGTCCGCCTGCTCGTACTGTGCCAGGCCCTGGCCGAAATCTGGCGATTGCCCGCCTGGATCATTCAGGGTTATCGCCTGCTGCTCGAAGACCGTCGCTTATTGGTGCAGGCACTGCACATCGCACGTGACAACGAACACCCCTTGCGCCAACAACGACACCTGGATGACAACCCGGTACTGAGCCGCTGGCTGAACCAGCCCGCCAATACCGTGCTGCTGGCCAACGGCCTCGCGCTTTCGGCGCAGCAGGCCTGGGACAGCCCGCACAACAGCCGCTGGCAGTACTTGACCAGCCTCTACCTGCAGATGCCCTTGGCCGACCTCCAACAACAGATCCACCAGCAGGCAGTGCAAAGCGCCCACGCCCATGCGGCACCCGGCCTCTGGCACCCGGCCGAAGCGCTGATCTGGCCCTGGACGGCCCGGCGTGTCCACCGCGGCCTGCTGCCGGCCCCGCCGCCATCGGCGCAGTCGCTGGAAGCGTGGCGCAAGTACTGCTCGGCGTTGCTGGTAGAACCGAGTCGCTTCACCAATGCCATGCACCTGACGACCCATGCCCGTGATGCACTGGTGGCATGTGGCATGCAGCGCGTATTGATGTTGATGGCCGACAAGACGCTGACTACCCTGCGGGTCCACCAGAGCAACGGGCTGCCCGCCGAAGCGGCCAGCCTCAATTTGCTGATCAGCCAGAGCAACGTGCTGCAGCGACTACTGGCTCAACCTGCGCAGATTCGTCTGACACCTGCCAATAACGCGAAGTTTTCGGCGCTACTACCGGCCAGCCTGCGTGGGTTGTTCAAGGGTGAGCATCTGCTCATGCGCTCGCTGGCCAGCAATGGCCGTGTCGTCATGCTCCTGGTGGCCGATCAGGGCGGTGGTCCGCTCTCGGAAATCAGCGTGCAGGCCTTCGGCAAGACAGCGCAGTGCATCGAGCGTGCACTGACCAGCTTTAGCAACCGCACTAACTGATGCTTGCGCTACAATCCGGCCCTCTCTTTTGATCTGGAGACCTTACATGCCTAAATTCTCTGGCTTGCCACTGGTGATCGAACCCGGTGACCTGCACGCTCGCCTGAAAGCTCCAGAATTGATCCTCGTCGACCTTACCAGTACTGCCCGGTATACCGCCGGCCATATCCCCGGTGCGCGCTTTGTCGACCCCAAGCGCACGCAACTGGGCCAACTGCCTGCACCGGGCCTGCTCCCTTCACAAGCCGCGCTTGAAGCGCTGTTCGGTGAACTGGGCCACAACCCTGACGCTGTCTACGTGGTCTATGACGATGAAGGCGGTGGTTGGGCCGGGCGCTTCATCTGGCTGCTCGACGTCATCGGGCATAGCCGTTACCACTATATCGATGGTGGGCTGCTTTCCTGGCAACGCGAAGGCCTGCCCTTGTCGACCGAAGTCCCGCCCGCCGTCGGCGGCCCGGTTGCGCTGACTCTGCACGACGAGCCAACCGCCACCCGCGAGTACCTTCAAAGCCGTCTGGGCGCCCTGGACCTGGCAATATGGGATGCACGCGGCCCGCTGGAATATTCCGGCAAGAAAGTCCTTGCAGCCGAGGGTGGTCATATCCCCGGCGCGGTCAATTTCGAATGGACCGCCGGCATGGATTTGAACCGCGACTTGCGCATTCGCAAGGACATAGCCCAAGTCCTCGAAAACCTGGGTATCACCAAAGACAAAGAACTGATCACCCATTGCCAGACCCACCACCGCTCTGGCTTTACCTACCTGGTGGCCAAGGCGCTCGGTTACCCGCGTGTCAAGGGCTATGCCGGATCCTGGAGCGAGTGGGGCAACCTCCCGGACACGCCTAAAGAAGTTTAAGGAAAACTGATGAAATCCCGCTTGTTCATTTTCAGCCAATACCTGCTGCCGCATAATCTGCTTTCGCGTCTTGCCGGCTGCATTGCCGAGTGCCGCGTGCGCTGGTTCAAGAACACCTTCACCGCCTGGTTTGCCAAACGCTATCAGGTGAACATGTCCGAAGCCCTGGTCGAAGACTTGACCGCCTACGAGCACTTCAACGCCTTCTTCACCCGCGCCCTGAAAGCCGACGCACGCCCGCTGGACGACACGCCCGGCACGATCCTGAGCCCGGCCGATGGTGCCGTCAGCCAGCTCGGCCCCATCGAACACGGGCGGATCTTCCAGGCCAAGGGCCACAGTTTCAGCGTACTGGAACTGCTCGGCGGCGATGCAGCCACTGCCGCGCCGTTCATGGGTGGCGACTTTGCTACCGTTTATCTGTCGCCCAAGGACTACCACCGCGTGCACATGCCGCTGGCCGGCACCCTGCGCGAAATGGTCTACGTGCCTGGCCGGCTGTTCTCGGTCAACCAGACCACCGCTGAAAACGTACCGGAACTGTTCGCCCGCAACGAACGTGTCGTCTGCGTGTTCGACACCGAGCGCGGCCCGATGGCCGTGGTACTGGTCGGCGCGATGATCGTGGCCTCGGTCGAAACCGTCTGGGCAGGGCTGGTCACGCCGCCCAAGCGCGAACTGAAAACCGTGCGTTACGACGAAGCGGCGCGCGCACCGATTCATCTGGAAAAAGGCGCCGAGCTGGGCCGATTCAAGTTGGGCTCGACAGCCGTTGTCCTGTTCGGCCCGGACCAGATCAAATGGGCGCAAGAGCTGGGCGCAGGTTCCCCGGTGCGCATGGGGCAAGGCATGGGCCTGCCTGTCGAGGCCTGATTTGGCAACGTTCTGGCGCAATTTGCTCGACCTGTTGGGCTGGCGGGCCAATGCCACCAGCCACACTGAAAAACTGCTCTCGTGCCTGGGCGCGTTCGTCGGTCTCAGCCTGATTTATGCAGTGACCCACTGGCTGTTGCCCAATGCGGCGGCCATGTGGGTCGTGGCTTCCATGGGCGCCAGCGCCGTGTTGCTGTTCGCCGCGCCCCACGGGGTGCTCTCGCAGCCTTGGGCGGTGATCGGCGGCCACGGCTTGAGTGCGATGGTCGGTGTCGGTTGCCAGTGGCTCTGGCCTGAGCAGATGTTCACGCCCGCCCTGGCGGTCGCCCTGGCGATCCTGGCCATGCATTACGCACGCTGCATCCACCCACCGGGCGGGGCAACCGCCTTGAGCGCGGTGATTGGCGGCCAGGCCGTGCATGACCTGGGTTTCAGCTTCGTGCTGGAGCCGGTCCTGCTCAATTGCGCAATCATCCTGGGCGTGGCGGTGCTGTTCAATGCACCCTTTGCCTGGCGCCGTTACCCGGCAGCGCTCGCCCATCAGCCCCAGCCGCTCAACAAGTCCGCTGCAAGCGAGCAGGCCCCTGCTGCCGTAGCCCCCGAGGACTTTTACCACGCGCTGCGTCAGGTCGACTCCTTCATCGACATTCGCTTCGACGACCTGCTGGAGATCATCCAGCTGGCTCAAGAGCACGCCAAGTCCCAGCGCATCGGCACTGACGATATTCTCCATGGCGCCTGCTACAGCAACGCCCAGAGCGGTGAGAGCTGGAGCGTGCGCCAGGTCATCGATGAAGCGCCGGCCCGGCGCAACAAGAACGATCTGGTGATTTACAAGGTGATTGCCGGTGCCGGTCGTGGCAATACCGGTGTCTGCCCTCGCGCCGACATGGCGCAATGGGCCCGCAGCGCGGTAGTCGCCGATGGCAACGGCTGGCGGCGGGTCAACCCGATAGAGTCTGCAGCCGCCGCAACCTTTACCTGAAAAGGGACAGGTGCGCCGCACCTGCCCTTCGTGCCGGCATCAAGCCTGGCTGTCGCGGTCGCGGAAGCCGAGCAGATACAGAATCCCATCCAGGCCCAGGGTCGAAATGGCCTGCTTGGCGGACTGCTTGACCAGCGGCTTGGCCCGGAACGCAACGCCCAGGCCGGCGATCGCCAGCATCGGCAGGTCGTTGGCGCCGTCGCCGACGGCAATGGTCTGCTCCAGGCGCAACCCTTCCTTGCGTGCCAGCTCTGCCAGCAGGTCGGCCTTGCGCTGGGCATCGACGATCGGCTCGACCGCAACGCCTGTCACTTTGCCGTCAACCACTTCCAGTTCGTTGGCGAACACATAGTCGATGCCCAGCTTGGCCTGCAGCTGCTTGGCAAAGTAGGTAAAGCCGCCGGACAGGATGGCGGTCTTGTAGCCCAGGCGCTTGAGCTCGGCGAAGAGTGTCTCGGCACCCTCGGTCAGGCGCAGCGATGCACCGATATCGTCCAGCACGTTCACGTCCAGGCCCTTGAGCAAGGCCAGGCGCTCCTTGAAGCTTGCGCGAAAATCGATTTCGCCACGCATTGCCCGCTCGGTGATCTCGGAAACCTGCTCGCCAACCCCGGCGGCCTTGGCCAGCTCATCGATGACCTCGGCCTCGATCAGGGTCGAGTCCATGTCGAACACGGCCAGGCGACGGTTGCGGCGATACAGCGAATCCTGCTGGAAGGCGATATCGACGTTCAGTTCCTGTGCCACGCTGAGAAACTCGGCCCGCAGCGCTTGCGGGTCAGCCGGCTCACCGCGCACGGAAAACTCGATGCAGCCCTTGCCCTGGTCGACCGGCGTATCCAGCGCGATGCGCCCGGACAGGCGGTCGATATGGTCGATGTTCAGGTCGTATTTGGCGGTAATCGAGCTGACCCGCCGCAACTGCTCGGCCGTCACCTTGCGTGTCAGCAACGTGACGATATGCCGTGCCTTGCCCTGGCCATCGACCCATTGCTGGTAGTCGGCTTCCGATACCGGCGTGAAGCGAACCTGCTGGTCCAGCTTATAGGCGGTAAACAGGATGTCCTTAAGGACGGACGACGCCTGTTCGGTACTCGGGATTTCAACCAGGATGCCAAACGACAGGGTGTCGTGGATTACCGCCTGACCAATATCGAGAATGTTCACACCACCCTGGGCCAGAACGCCGGTAATGGCTGCGGTGAGACCCGGACGATCTTCACCTGTGATGTTAATCAGGACGATTTCGCGCAAGGCGCACCCCACTCGTGGAAAAAAACCGCATTCTACCCACATTCAGTGACCATCGGGCACAGCCAACGCTTTGCCGGGTCAGGGTCGCTCGCTATACTGCGCAGCAACTTCACCGACAAAAGAGCCGTGCTCTGTGAACCGGCCCACGCCTGTTAAAAACGACAACTTCTTTCTGCTGATCTTTCGGGCATTGCGCCATCGCCGTGTACCGCTTGCTTTGCGAATCGCCAGCCATAACGTGTTCCTCGTCGCCCTGGCGCTGGTGATCTATGCCTGCGTCATGGGCCTGCAATTCAAGCAGGCCATGCACGAGCAAGCCGACGCACTGGGCCAGAGCCTGACCACACAGACCGCCACCTCGGCGACCGAACTGCTGGTGTCCAACGACATCCTCAGTCTCAATGTGCTGCTCAATAATCTGGTCAAGAACCCGTTGGTGGCCCATGCGGCGATCTACAGCGTCGACAACCGCATTCTTGCCGAAGCCGGTCAGCGCCCGAAAAATGGCCTGCTGGGCGAGGTCGAAGGCCTCTATCAGACCAAGATCACCTTTCAGGATGTCACCGCCGGGCACTTGCGCATCAGCCTGGACATGACCCAGTTCCTGCAGCCAATGACCATCAGCCTGCAAAGCATGGGCATCCTCAGCGCCATTCTGCTGGCACTGGCACTGGCCCTGAGCCTGCGCCTGGGGCGCTACATCTCGACGCCGCTGATGCAACTGCGGGTCTGGCTGCGCGATCCCGATGCCTATACGCCCGCGATCCAGCGCCAGGACGAGGTCGGCGATCTCGCGCGACAGTTGCACGCTCAACTGGCGCCGGAGATCCCGGAACCCGAGCCAGTGCCGGAACCCGAAGAAGAGAACGAAGAAGACGACGAACCGGCATTCCAGGTCCGTAATCTGCGCGACCCGCGCTTCGATGAAACGCCTGTCGCCCCGTTGAAAGCCGCACCACGGCGCATCAAGGCCGAGGAAGACCAGGACGAGGATGGCGATGATCCGTTCGCCGACCTGCGCGAAGAAGCCGACAGCAAGCCGGCCGTGCGCCCCGTATCGGCATCGACGGCCCGCCAGCCCCAGGCCAGCGCCGTATTGGCGGTACAACTGGGCGCCCAGGAGCAGCTGCGACGCCTGCCGCGCGCACGCTTGACCGAACTGCTGCAACGCTACCGCGACTGCCTCGACCAGGCAGCCTCCCTGTACCAGAGCGAACTGCACACCCTTAACGATGGCAGCACGCTAATGCTGTTCCATAGCGAAGACAGCGGTGACGATTACCTGACCAACGCCATTTGCTGTGGTGAGTTGCTCCGGGCCCTGGGCCATGCCTTGCAGATTGAAGTCGCCGACAGCGGTATCACCCTGCAATTGCAGCTGGGCCTGATCTTGGGCGACGACCTGTTCGGCTTGAGCCAGATCGACCTGCTGCTGACCGAAAGCGCCCAGGATGCCCTGGCCCTGTCGCAGCACAGCCGCAACCTGTTGCTGGTCGAGCGCAGGATCAGCGATGACAGCCTCATCCGCCAGCGTGCTCGCATCCGCCCCATCGCCAGCCCCGAGGGTGCCTGCTGTGTCGAGCGGCTGCTGGAGCCCTACCCGTCGCTGCTGGAGCGCCAACTGGCGCGGATGCACGAGACGCGGGTCAAGAGCTGACAGAAGGTCATCGAGCCAGAATGAAAAAGCCCGCATCGAGATGCGGGCTTTTTTGTTTAGAAGCGGAACACTTCCATATCCGTTCGGATCGGCGAAGCCAGTGGAATCTTGGGCTTCTCCGGCTCTTCCTTGCGCACATGTGTCGGCGCTGCCTTGCGCGGCTCTTCGACAATCGGTGGCTGATTGGCCAGCGGTTTCACCGCGACGGTCAGTTGCTCGGCCAGGCGCTGCAACAACACGCCCTGAGCCTGAACCTGGGCTGCAGCGCTGCCCTGATGCGGTTCTTCAAGGTGAACGATACGGTTGTCACGTACCTGACCACGCCGGTCGATCAGGCGCCACTGGGCGTCGAGGATGGCCGGCTGGTTTGTGCCCGAGTCCAGGCGAGTGATCGACAGCAGGACTTGCACGTCCGGGGTGAAACCGGTGGTCGCCGGGGCCAGTACCACGCGCTGGCTATCCAGGCGCCAGGCCAGTTGGCGCAGCAACAGTTGATCGATGTCCGCCGACAGACTGCCAGCCCAGCGCCCATCGGTCGCTGCGGTCAGGCTGCCATCGGGTTGGCGCTGCAACAGGGTTTCGCGCTGCAGATAATCGGCAACCGAAACCGGCCCCAGCAACACGGCCATGCCGGTACTCTGGGTGGGTTGCTCAGGCTTGCCGCTGTCGAGCTGGTACAGCGCTGCCGGCTCGTGCACGCTGCAACCTGCCAGACCGAGCAGGCCCGTCAGCAAAACAACAAAAGGAAGGCGTGAAACTGTCATCATCCCATCCAGGCGGCAGCCACAAGGCAAGCCGCAGTGATACTCAATGAATTCGTCCGGGTACTCAGCCACGCTGGCACCGCAGGGGGCATATCATCCGCGAATATGCGCTTTGACTCCAGTCTTTAAGTTCCGATCGGCGCTGAAAAACACCGATCGGCCGCTCTAGAACCAATTATCCAGCGTTTTCGACCAATAGTGCATCCACCCTCTGGAAACCACGGGGCAGCTTGTTACCGCGACGGCCACGTTCGCCTTTGTAGTGTTCGAGGTCGTCGGCCTTCAACGACAGAGTACGCTTGCCGGCCTGCAATACAAGGGTTGCGCCGTCTGGAATGACCGCCAAATCAGTGACGTATTCCTCACGACTGGTCACGCGGTCGCCCGGGATGCCAATGATTTTGTTGCCTTTTCCTTTACCCAGCTGTGGCAGGTCGGCGACCTTGAAAATCAACAGGCGACCTTCGGTCGTGACCGCCGCCAGCCAATTCAGCTCGCGATCGGCTACCGGGCGCGGGCTGATCACTTTGGCGCCATTGGGCAGGCTCAGCAATGCTTTGCCCGCCTTGTTCTTGGCCTGCAGGTCTTCGCCCTTGACCACGAAGCCGTAGCCCGCGTCGGAGGCGATGACATAGAGCGCATCATCTTCGGGCAGCAAGACGCACTCGAAACTGGCGCCCGGGGGTGGCGTCAGGCGACCGGTCAACGGCTCGCCCTGGCCACGGGCAGACGGCAGGGTATGGGCTGCAACCGAATAGCTGCGGCCCGTCGAGTCGATGAACACGGCAAACTGGTTGGAACGCCCTGCAGCAGCGGTCTTGAAACCATCTCCCGCCTTGTAGGACAAACCCGTGGCATCGATGTCATGCCCCTTGGCGCAACGCACCCAGCCTTTCTCGGAAAGCACCACGGTAACCGGCTCGGTCGGCATCAGCTCGTTTTCGGACAACGCCTTGGCTTCGGCACGCTCGATGATCGGCGAGCGACGATCGTCGCCATAAGTTTCGGCGTCCTTGATCAACTCGGCGCGTACCAGCTTGCGCAGCTTGGCTTCGCTGCCGAGCAAGGCGATCAGGCGCGCCTGCTCCTTGGCCAACTCGTCCTGTTCGTTGCGGATTTTCATCTCTTCGAGCCGCGCCAACTGACGCAGACGGGTGTCGAGGATGTAATCGGCCTGAATTTCGGTGAGCGCAAAACGCTCGATCAATACCGCCTTGGGTTGATCCTCGGTGCGGATGATGTGAATCACTTCATCCAGGTTGAGGAAAGCCACCAGCAAACCGTCCAACAGGTGCAGGCGACGCTCGACCTTGTCCAGGCGGAACTGCAGCCGGCGACGCACCGTGTTGATGCGGAACTCCAGCCATTCGACCAGCAACGCACGCAGGTTCTTGAGCTGCGGGCGACCGTCGAGGCCAATGATGTTGACGTTGACCCGGTAGCTGGACTCCAGCTCGGTGGTGGCGAAAAGATGCTGCATCAACTCGTCCAGATCGACCCGGTTGGAACGGGCAATGATCACGATCCGGCACGGGTTCTCATGGTCCGACTCATCGCGCAGGTCGGCGACCATCGGCAGCTTCTTGGCTTGCATCTGGGCCGCGATCTGCTCCATCACCTTGGCGCCGGAAACCTGATGCGGCAAGGCCGTGACGACAATATCGCCATCCTCGATGCGATACACCGCACGCATGCGCACGGAGCCGCGACCGGTCTCGTAGATTTTCAGCAACTCGGCGCGCGGAGTGATGATTTCGGCTTCGGTCGGGTAGTCCGGGCCCTGGATATGCTCGCAGAGCTGTTCGACGGTGGCCTTGGGCTCATCGAGCAGGCGCACGCAGGCGCTGGCGACCTCACGCAGGTTATGCGGCGGCACATCGGTGGCCATGCCCACGGCAATACCGGTGGTGCCGTTGAGCAGGATATTCGGCAAACGCGCCGGCAAAACCGACGGTTCGTCCAGCGTGCCATCGAAATTCGGTACCCAGTCGGCTGTGCCCTGGCCCAGTTCGCTGAGCAGAACTTCCGAATAACGCGACAGGCGCGCTTCGGTGTAACGCATCGCCGCGAACGACTTCGGATCATCCGGCGCACCCCAGTTGCCCTGCCCGTCGACCAACGTATAGCGGTAGCTGAACGGCTGCGCCATCAGCACCATGGCTTCATAGCAAGCCGAATCACCGTGCGGGTGGAACTTGCCGAGCACGTCGCCCACGGTACGCGCGGATTTCTTGTGCTTGGAATCGGCATCCAGCCCCAACTCGCTCATGGCGTAGACGATACGCCGCTGTACCGGTTTCAGGCCGTCGCCGATATGCGGCAGGGCACGGTCCATGATCACGTACATGGAGTAGTTGAGGTAGGCCTGTTCGGTGAAGTCAGCCAGAGACCGGCGTTCTACGCCATCGAGGCTGAGATCAAGGGAGTCGCTCATGCGGGCCTCATCATTTCGTGGTCTGGCGCAGTAGCAAGGTGCCACCACGCTGGGTAAATTCAAGTTGTTTCAATGCGCTCATGCCCAACAATACCTGCTCGCCACCCAGCCCGGGCGCAACCAGGGCGCGGACGTCACGCAAGACGATATCGCCCAGCTGCAGGCTGTCCAGCCGCGTGCGGTAGCCCTGGCTACGGCCATTGGCCGTACTCAGGATGACCACCTCGCCTTGCTCCAGGCTCAAGCGCCTGGCCAAAGCCTGCGCAATTGCCACATCGGTTGCCCCGGTATCGAGCAGAAACTGTACCGCCTGGCCGTTGATCCGTCCGTCTGCGACAAAGTGCCCCTGCCCATTGCCTAGCAGCTGGACCTCGACATAGCCATCTCCATGTTGCGAGCTGAGCTGGGTGTTCGGATTCTCCTGGCGCTGTTCCCACTGCCCGAAAAAGCGCGTGGCCAGGAACAACCCGGCGCCCCAGGCCAGTACCAGCAAAATGCGGCCAGCGCGCTTCCCAGGTGGTTGCACGTTCACAATCTGGCGCTCCAGCCACCCTTGGGTGCCGCAAAACGCCAGACAACAGGCCGACGCTCGCCATCTTCGCGCGCGCGATCGTTGTTATCGAGCCCGATCCAGGCCCCTTGCTCATCGATAACCAGCGCCTCGGCCAATCCGAACGGCTGCGGGTAACGACGCCCATCGGCCAGCCCGTCGGCGGCGAATGACCAGCAGCCCTCGACCCTGGCGGTCTCGGGATCGCGCCGGCAAATCCGAAAGGCATTGCGCTCAAGGGTAAAAAGCTTGTTGTTGAAAAAGGACAGGCCGGCAAAGTCTCGGGGCGCCGATCTCGCGTCGGGCATCTGTGCCGGTTGTTGCTCCAGCCCCGCTTCACTCGAAAGCACGCAGCCACCGTTGCAGTCCCAGGTGGTTTGCCGACGCTGGATAAGCAGCAACCCACGACGCTCGCGCTCGGCCGCCAGCCAGATCCGATCGCCCGCTGGATTCACGGCAAGCCCTTCGAACAACGCATTGAAATGCAGCAGCATGCCACTCCCCCGGGCCTGACGGACCAGGGTCGGCGATATGTTCAGCCAGTTGGGGGCGCCGGCGACCGGCACTTGCAACACCGCCGCATGGGCCTCGCTGACCAGGTAGCGATTGCCTGCGGCATCGCAGCTCACGCCTTCGAAATCCAGGTCGCCACCACGGATATAGGAAACCGCCTTGGTACGCGAACGCAGCCCCCAGGGTAACCCGCTGTCAGGCACCGGCGGCACCTCGATATGGACACCGAGCGCTTGCCAGACGTTCCGGGAGGTGTCGAGACGATAGAGCAGGCCATCGTCACGATCCGAGACTGTCCACAAGGCGTCGCCGCACCAGGCCAGCCCCGAGAGATTGCCGCCGAGCACGCCGTCGACGGGATGCTCGGAAACCAGCTTCAACTCAGGCCAGGGTTCGGCCACTACCGGCAACGCGATCAGCAGCAAGGCTGCCAACGCATGCCGCATCAGGTCAGAACCTCGGCCAGGTTGCCTTTGGACTCGAGCCAGTTCTTGCGATCGCCAGCGCGTTTCTTCGCCAGCAGCATGTCCATGATTTCCGAGGTCTGAGCGAAATCATCCAGGGTGAGCTGGACCAGGCGCCGGGTGTTCGGGTCCATGGTGGTTTCGCGCAATTGCGGCGGGTTCATTTCGCCCAGGCCCTTGAATCGGGTGACCTGCGGCTTGCCGCGTTTCTTCTCGGCCACCAGGCGATCAAGAATGCCATCGCGTTCGGCTTCGTCCAGGGCATAGTAAATCTCTTTGCCCAGGTCGATCCGGTACAGCGGCGGCATGGCCACATAGACGTGACCGGCATCGACCAACGGCCGGAAGTGCTGGACGAACAATGCGCAGAGCAACGTGGCAATGTGCAGGCCGTCCGAGTCGGCGTCGGCGAGGATGCAGATCTTGCCGTAGCGCAATTGGCTCAAATCGGTTGAGCCAGGGTCGATACCGACCGCTACGGCGATGTTGTGCACCTCCTGGCTGGCCAGTACTTCGCTGCCATCGACTTCCCAGGTATTAAGGATTTTCCCGCGCAACGGCAGAATGGCCTGGAATTCCTTGTCGCGCGCCTGCTTGGCGGAGCCACCGGCCGAGTCACCCTCGACCAGGAACAGTTCGGCGCGCATCGGGTCCTGCCCGGCACAATCGGCCAGCTTGCCCGGCAATGCAGGCCCTTGGGTAATGCGCTTGCGCTCGACCTTCTTGCTGGCCTTGAGGCGACGCCCGGCGTTACTGATGGCCAGCTCCGCCAGCTGCATGCCCAGTTCGGGGTGCGCGTTGAGCCAGAGGCTGAAGGCATCCTTGACCACGCCAGAGACAAAGGCTGCGGCTTCACGCGATGACAGTCGCTCCTTGGTCTGGCCGGAGAACTGCGGCTCCTGCATTTTCATCGACAGGACGAAGGCAATGCGCTCCCAGACATCCTCCGGCGCCAGCTTGACCCCGCGCGGCAGCAGATTGCGGAACTCGCAGAACTCGCGCATGGCATCGAGCAGACCCTGGCGTAGGCCGTTGACGTGGGTGCCTCCCTGAGCCGTAGGGATCAGGTTGACGTAACTTTCCTGAACACTGTCGCCACCTTCGGGCAGCCACAGCAGCGCCCAGTCGGCCGCCTCCTTGTTACCCGCCAGGCTGCCGCAGAACGGCTCATCGGGCAGGCGCGCGAACTCGCTGACAGCATCCACCAGGTAGGAACGCAAGCCATCTTCGTAGTGCCACTCGACACGCTCGCCGGTGGACTTGTCTTCGAAACTGACCAGCAGCCCCGGACACAATACGGCCTTGGCCTTGAGTACATGCTTGAGGCGGCTGATCGAGAACTTCGGCGAGTCGAAATACTTCGGGTCCGGCGCGAAATACACGCTGGTACCGGTGTTGCGCTTGCCGACCGAACCGATCACTTCCAGCTCCGAGGCCTTGTAGCCATCGGCGAAGGTCATCTGGTATTCGTTGCCGTCGCGCTTGACGCGGACCCGCACCTGGGTCGAAAGCGCGTTGACCACCGAAATACCGACCCCATGCAGGCCGCCGGAGAACTGGTAGTTCTTGTTCGAGAACTTGCCGCCGGCATGCAGCTTGGTCAGGATCAGTTCGACACCGGACACCCCTTCTTCCGGGTGAATATCGACCGGCATGCCCCGGCCATCGTCGGATACTTCCAGGGAATGATCAGCATGCAGAATCACTTGCACCGACTTGGCATGCCCGGCCAATGCTTCATCGACGCTGTTGTCGATGACTTCCTGGGCGAGGTGGTTCGGCCGGCTGGTGTCGGTGTACATGCCCGGCCGTTTGCGCACCGGGTCGAGGCCCGAGAGGACTTCGATGGCGTCGGCGTTATAAGAGCTAGCGCTGGGAGTGGCCATGGGTTCTCGTCGTCAGTCGTTCGTGAAAATAGAAAAAATCAAAGCACGGAAAAATCAAAGTACGGAAAAATCGATGTCCTGGTACAGCTGCGCAGGGATGCCGGCAAAACTCAACAAGGCTGGCAGCCGCTCGGCAAACCCCATGAACCCATGATCGCCGCCGGCCTGGATGCGCAAGGCGCAGGCGCGATAGAACCGCTCGGCGCGACGATAGTCCAGGGTTTCATCGGCGGTCTGCAACCACACCTGAAACCGCTGCGGGTCTTGCGGCGCCGGCACCTCGAGCTCAGCCAGGGCCTGGACATGATCGTGGGTCAGTTCCCAGGTTTCTCCGGTATAGAGATTCTGCTGGCTGCCAAGGTAACCGTCGAACAAATGATGCGGGTTGACCGCCGGATTGATCAGCAGGGCTTTGAGGCCATGGCGCTCGGCCAGGTGAGTCGCATAGTAGCCGCCGAGCGAGCTGCCGACCAGCAGCGGACGGCCGAGTTCGGCAATAGCCGCCTCAAGCTGTGCCATCGCCTGGCGCGGATGGTGGTGCAACGCCGGTATTCGAAGCGCGTCGGCCAGGCCCAGGCGCTGCATCACGGCGCTCAGCTGGCAGGCCTTTCTCGAAGCAGGCGCACTGTTGAAACCGTGAATATAGAGAATCGAACCCGACATGCCGCCCCCAAATGCCATTTAATGAGCCCAGCGCCCTGACGCGCACGCAAAGACGCGCAGTTTAGCCTGCCAGGCGCCCGTTAAGTCACCTTCAGACGTTTGGCAACGATAAAAGGGACGTGGTCGCTCAGTAGCCGGTGCAGTCATAGTCCGGCGTGAAGACGAAGTCGACAAGACGCGAAACCCCGGTCTCCAGGCGGCCATCGTCATGCAGGCGCAGCCAGCGGTAGCCCGGCGCCTTGTCATCGAGCCGGAAGTCTGCGCTGTGTGGCGCGAACTGGATACAGGTCGATGGCGAAGCGAGCAGGCGAACGCCATGCCGCTCGCGGTCCAGCTCTTGATGGATATGCCCCCAGAGCAGGGCCCTGACCTGGGGAAAGCGGTCCAGCACTTCGAACAGCGCATGGGGATTGCGCAAACCGATCGGATCCATCCAGGCACAATCAATCGAGACCGGCTGATGATGGACGCAAATCAGGTGATGCCGCTCTGGCGCTTCACTCAACGATTGGGCAAGCAATTGCAACTGATCATCGGCCAGGTATCCCGGCACCGAACCCGGCACGGCTGAATCGAGCAGGGTAATGCGCCAGTTGCCGATATCCACGACCGGGTCCAGCAAGTCGCTGCCTGCGACTGCTTGCGCCATTTGCGGGCGCTCATCATGGTTGCCGCAAAGCCAGCGCGCCGGCGCGGCGATTTGCGCCGTCATTCGGCGAAACTCTTGATAAGACTCCAGTGTCCCGTCCTGCGACAGATCGCCCGTGGCCAGCAGCAGATCTATTCCGGGCTGCTCTTGCAGAACCCGTTCGATGACCCGTTGCAGGCTGTCATGGGTATTCATGCCCAGCAGCGATGCGTCCGTTTCGGCGAACAAATGGCTGTCGGACAATTGCACCAGCAGCACCGGTGCGTCAACGGTTTGGCTCGGCAAGGCCGTCTCCTTTAACGGATTCAGCACGATTATGGTAGGGATGGCTCAACGCGGCAAACCTGCCGTCAGCGCACGTGTGCGTATTCGTGCCCACAGGCCAGGCAATGGCTCAGCCACTCACCCAGAAACAGGTTGAGCTGGGCTTTCTCATCCGGTTGATGCATGGCGGCATTCGGGTAAGGGTAGATACTCCGAAAACGCCTGGCATGCTCGGCGCTGATCACTTCAGCCATGCGTGCATCGTGATACACCTGGACCTCCAGCTGCGGGACCGGCAACCAGGGCAGGCTGTGCTCCTGGCGAATGCGCAGGGTGGTGGTATAAGGACAGGCCTGCACCACTTCAAGCGCCAGCACGCCAAGCATCTGGTCACCCTGAGTCATGGCGATCTGCCGCGAGCGCTGCTGGTTGCGCATGTCCGGCAACAGGCGCATCAGACGCGCATAGTTGGCCTCGCAGGCAGCCTGCAACCCGACCAGATCGACCCGGTAGCGATCGCGCAAAAGGTTCACGACCATAGCCCCCTGACTTCATCGCGGTTCAACGCCAGCCATTGCAAGGCAATGATGCTCGCCGCATTGATGATTTGCCCATCGCGTACGGCCTGCAAGGCATCCTCGAATGCCCAGACCTTCACGCGAATGTCTTCGCCCTCTTCCTCCAGACCGTGCAAACCGCCCGCCCCAGCACTGTCGCAACGCCCCAGATACAGATGCACATATTCGTCGCTGCCGCCCGGTGACGGAAAATATTTGGTCATCGGCCACAATGCACTGAACACAAGTCCAGCTTCCTCCTGCGCCTCGCGGTGTGCAACCTCTTCCGGTTGTTCATCCTTGTCGATCAGACCAGCGACCAGCTCGACCAGCCAGGGATTGTCGGCCTTGCCCAAGGCCCCCACCCGAAACTGCTCGATCAGCACCACTTCATCGCGCTGCGGGTCATAAGGCAGGACACAAACCGCATCATGGCGCACGAACAGTTCACGACTGATTTCCTTGCCCATGCC
The DNA here is from genome assembly GCF_024741815.1 of Pseudomonas sp. LS1212. NCBI lineage: Bacteria > Pseudomonadati > Pseudomonadota > Gammaproteobacteria > Pseudomonadales > Pseudomonadaceae > Pseudomonas > Pseudomonas sp. LS1212. Next base: position 501,880 of record NZ_CP102951.1, on the reverse strand, counting down.
GCCAGCAAACAGCTCATGGCGCAGATGAACCCGATCGAGCTGGTAAAAGCCCTGGAAACAATTTTCGCGCCGGGTGATATCGACGGCTGTAGGAACAGCGTTAACAGTGTCTGTCATGGAAATCCTCGTTACCCGACCTTACAGCTTCGGGCCATCCTAACGCGCACATGGCTGGCGCGCAGCCCCCTTTGAATAAATCGGCCGGCCACCACGATAGGCGGCCACTGCTCGAATCGATAGTATTCAGCTTAGTGACGAACTGAAGGCGTTGCCGACAGTCGAAGCACGATAACTTTCGTCTACCGTCAAGGATCACCATGTCGTTACTGAAACTTGCCTGTGTGGCTTGCCTCACGCTGACACTGGGCGCCTGCCAAAGCCTGTTCCAGCCCAATATGCGCGCACCGCTGGAGGTCAAGCGCGATGCCTGGGAACACACCAAGCCCGGCTGCACCACGGCAGACTGCCCGCTGGTGAACATCGACACCCTGCATTTTCCCGATGAGCCGACACTGGATGGGATCGTCGAGCGCCGCCTGCTGCAGATGACCGGCAGCTCGCCGGACGCTCCGCTGCCGACTTCACTCAAGGCCTATGAAGATCAGTTCATGCGTACCGCCGACAGCCGTCACAGCAGCTACCTGCAGGCCAAGGTACGTGAGCAGCATGACGGTCTGGTGATTATCGAGCTGTCCAGCTATCTGGATACCGGCGGCGCCCACGGCAACCCGGGGCGCGGCTTCATCAACTACTCGCGCCAGCAGCACAAGGTGCTGACCCTTGAGGACATGCTGGTTCCTGGCCAGGAAGGCGCCTTCTGGCAGGCTGCGGAACTGGCCCACAAGGCCTGGCTGGCCAGCACCAAGATGGACCAGGACGCGGAGTTCGTGAAAACCTGGCCCTTCCAGAAAACCCCGAACATCGCTCTGACCTACGGCGCGGTCGTTCTCAAGTACAACGTGTATACCATCGCGCCCTACTCCATGGGCCACACTGAACTGAAGATCCCTTACCCGCGCCTGAACGGCATTCTCAAGCCGGAACTCTTTCCTGGCCGCGGCTGAAAGCCCGCCCCAGAAAGTACTGCAGCAGCCCTGCCAGGATCAGCGCCGGCAGGGTTGCACCGACATCCGGATAGAAGTTCGCCAGCAGGTGATAGGTGCTGACGCCGCCCAGCCAGGCCAGCAAGGCCGTTCCGTGCAAGGCCCGGACCACGCCGTCGGCACTGCGCCGACGCAGGATGAAGTGATCGACCAGTACAACGCCGAACAGCGGTGCAAATACCGAACCGATCAGCAGCAGGAAGTTCTGGTATTGCGCCAACGGCGCCAGGCAGGCAATCAGCGTGCAGACGGCACCAATGGCCAGGGCCAGGTGCTCGACCTTCAAGTGCGACAACAGGCTGCTGGAAACCGCCGCCGAGTGAATGTCGGCAAAAGCGTTTTCCGATTCGTCGAGCAGAATCAACAACAATGGAATACCCAGACCCGCGCCAGCCAGTGCCAGCAGCAGGGCATTGACCTCACCACTTGGTGCAAAGGCCAGGGTGTAGGCTACGCCCAGGCTCATCAGCCAGAAATTACCAATGAAAAAACCCACGGCAGTGCCACCGAAGACATTTTTGGCGCGGCGGCCGAAGCGCGAATAGTCGGCAATCAACGGAAGCCAGGACAACGGCATGGCGATAGCAATGTCGAAGCCGACGGCCAACGACATCGAACCGTCGCCCGCTTGCGCCCACAGCGCAGCCAGGTCGGCCTTGGTGAACAGATTCCAGGTCAGCCACAGGCAGGCTGCCAGTAACAGCCAGATACCCCATTTGCGCAGGATCTGGCGCACGAAGGTCAAGGGGCCACTGACGGCCAACAAGGTCGCCAGGGCGCCGAAGAACAGCGTCCAGAGCAATGGATTGGACCACAGGCTACCCTCGCTGAACGCGCGCGTGCCCAGCAGGCTGGCGGCATCGCGCATCACGATGATTTCGAACGAGCCCCAGCCGATCAGTTGCAACAGGTTCAGGACAGCCGGCAAGGCCGCACCATGCTTGCCCAGGCTGAGCTTGAGCGCAGCCATGGAGGACAGGCCGGTATCGCTGCCGATGACGCCGACCGAGGCCAGCAGCAGAACGCCTACCGCCGTACCTAAAAAAATGGCCAGCAACGAACCCGACAAACCCAGGCCCGGCGCAAGCAAGGCACCGGTCTGCAGCACCATCAGGCCAATGCCCAGGGAGAACCACAGGGAAAACAGGTCGCGTGCGCCGAAGACGCGCTGGGTCAGAGGTACGGCAATGCCGGGGGAGTATGTGCTGGCGGGTGTGCTCACGGGTGTTGTCTCACAGGGAATGGGATTTTTTATCGCCTGTACGGACGCCATCGCGGGCAAGCCCGCTCCCACAGAGGTATACGCAAACCCTGTGGGAGCGGGCTTGCCCGCGATGGCGTCCGTACAGACAACCCAGGTATCAGCTCAAAACATCAAACCTTCTTGTACAACTGGCTACCTTCCTGGCGGAACCGCTCGGCCTGCTCGCGCATGCCATCCGCAACCTCGACATCCACCGCTTCAATGCGCTGGTTGGCCGCGTACTCACGCACTTCCTGGGTGATTTTCATCGAGCAGAACTTCGGCCCGCACATGGAGCAGAAGTGCGCGACCTTGGCCGAGTCCTTCGGCAGGGTTTCATCGTGGTAGGACCGCGCGGTGTCCGGGTCCAGGCCGAGGTTGAACTGGTCTTCCCAACGGAACTCGAAGCGCGCCTTGCTCAAGGCATTGTCGCGAATCTGCGCGCCGGGGTGACCCTTGGCCAAGTCGGCGGCATGGGCGGCGATCTTGTAGGTGATGATACCGGTCTTGACGTCATCCTTGTTCGGCAGGCCCAGGTGTTCCTTGGGCGTCACGTAGCACAGCATGGCGCAACCGAACCAGCCGATCATCGCTGCACCGATACCCGAGGTAATGTGGTCGTAACCCGGTGCAATGTCGGTAGTCAGCGGGCCGAGGGTGTAGAACGGCGCCTCGTCGCAGCACTCCAGCTGCTTGTCCATGTTCTCCTTGATCAACTGCATCGGCACATGGCCGGGGCCTTCGATCATGCACTGCACGTCGTGCTTCCAGGCGATCTTGGTCAGCTCGCCGAGGGTTTCCAGCTCGCCGAACTGCGCTTCGTCGTTGGCGTCGGCGATCGAACCCGGACGCAGGCCATCACCCAGCGAGAAGCTGACGTCGTAGGCCTTCATGATTTCGCAGATCTCGTCGAAGTGCGTGTACAGGAAGTTTTCCTTGTGGTGCGCCAGGCACCACTTGGCCATGATCGAACCACCGCGGCTGACGATCCCGGTCACGCGCTTGGCGGTCATCGGCACATAGCGCAGCAACACGCCGGCGTGAATGGTGAAGTAGTCCACGCCTTGCTCGGCCTGCTCGATCAGGGTGTCGCGGAACAGCTCCCAGGTCAGGTCTTCGGCGACGCCATTGACCTTCTCCAGCGCCTGGTAAATCGGCACGGTGCCGATCGGCACCGGCGAGTTGCGGATGATCCACTCACGGGTTTCGTGGATGTGCTTGCCGGTAGACAGGTCCATGACCGTGTCCGAACCCCAGCGAATGCCCCAGGTCAGCTTGGCCACTTCTTCTTCGATCGAAGAGCCCAGTGCACTGTTGCCGATGTTGCCGTTGATCTTCACCAGGAAGTTGCGGCCGATGATCATCGGCTCCAGCTCGACGTGGTTGATGTTGGCTGGAATGATCGCGCGACCGCGGGCGATTTCCTCACGGACGAACTCGGCGGTGATTTCTTTCGGAATGCTGGCACCAAAGCTGTGGCCGGCATGCTGCTGCTTCAACAGGCCTGCGGCACGCGCCTCTTGCAGCTTCATGTTCTCGCGGATGGCAACGTATTCCATCTCGGCGGTGATGATGCCCTGGCGGGCATAGTGCATCTGGCTGACGTTGGCACCGGCCTTGGCCCGGCGCGGGCTGTTGACGTGGGCGAAGCGCAAGGCGGTCAGTTCCGGGTCGTTCAGGCGCTGCTGGCCGAAATTCGAGCTCAGGCCGGCCAGGCGTTCGGTGTCACCGCGATCATCGATCCAGGCCGAACGCACATCGGCCAGGCCCTTGCGCACATCGATCTGCACATCAGGGTCGGTGTAGGGACCAGAAGTATCGTAGACCAGCACCGGCGCGTTGACTTCACCACCGAAATCGGTCGGCGTGACGTCGAGGCTGATTTCGCGCATGGGCACGCGGATATCGGGGCGCGAGCCCTGGACGTAGATTTTTTGCGAACGGGTAAAGGGCTGCACAGACTGCTGATCGACTTGGGCCGATTCACTCAGATTGGCAATATTTTTTTGTTGTTTACTCATCACAGGCTCTCCAGACAGCACACAGGCGGCGGAATGTCGGAGCGAACCTGAAAGGCGCGGACGCACCAGGACTGGTGCCGTGCTGATCTCGGCAATGCCGGTCGAGCCAAGGTAATGACTGCAACGACAATCCCGGACCAAGCACAAGAGGACTCGCCGGGAAGACGAGAAATCTTGTTCCCTACGCAGGCGCTAACCTGATCAGGTTCAACGGGATCCGGAATTATCCGATCTCAGCCTCAACGCAAGGCACCCCGACAAGAACTCGCCCAGTCTAGACAAGACTCACCCAGAACGCCAACCCTCTGACATAACGTTCGATAAATGGCGCAAATAGCGGATTGTTGCCAGATGCCGTGCCCACTACACTCGCAAGGCTGGCGCAGACGCGTGCGCTCGGTCATGGCAGGCCTGGCCAGAATTTTCCACACTCCAAGGATTGCCTTATGCTGCGCAAACTTTCACTGGCCCTTGCCGTGTCTTGTGCTTCCAACGGATTGGCCTGGGCAGCAGAAGCGCCCTTAGCGACCAAAACCGATCTGGTCAGCGTCTACCAGGAGGCCGTGAACAACAACGCCGACCTGGCCGCGGCCCGTTACGACTATGCCGCCCAAAAAGAAGTCGTGCCCCAGGCCCGCGCCGGGCTGCTGCCCAACCTTTCAGGCGGTGGCGACCTGCAAAACACCCGGACCAAACTCGACGAGCCTTCGGTGACCACGAACCGCAGCGGCACGTCCTGGCAAGCGACCCTGGCCCAGCCGGTGTTCCGTGCCGATCGCTGGTTCCAATTGCAAGCGGCTGAAGCCGTCAATGAGCAAGCCGCCCTGCAGCTCTCGGCAACCGAGCAGAACCTGATATTGCAGACATCCGAAAACTACTTTGCCGTGCTTCGTGCCCAGGACAACCTGGCTGCGACCAAGGCCGAAGAAGCCGCCTTCAAGCGACAACTGGACCAGTCCAACGAACGCTTCGACGTGGGCTTGTCCGACAAGACCGACGTACTGCAATCCCAGGCCAGCTACGACACCGCCCGAGCTAACCGGATCGTTGCCCAGCGCCGGGTCGACGATGCCTTCGAGGCCTTGATTACCCTGACCAACCGCCAATACAACTCGATTCAGGGCGTCGTCCATACCCTGCCGGTGCTGGCCCCGACGCCGAACGACGCCAAAACCTGGGTCGACACCGCCACCCAGCAAAACCTGAACCTGCTGGCCACCAACTACGCCGTCAGCGCAGCCGAAGAAACCCTGCGCCAGCGCAAGGCCGGCCATGCACCGACCGTCGATGCGGTGGCGCAGTACCAGAAAGGCGACAACGATAACCTGGGGTTCAGCAACCCGACCGCGGGCGTGCGCTACGGCGGCGATGTCGAGCAAACCAGCATCGGCCTGCAACTGAACATCCCGATCTATAGCGGCGGCTTGACCAGCTCACAGGTTCGCGAGGCCTACCAGCGCCTGAACCAGACCGAGCAGCAACGTGAAAGCCTGCGTCGCCAGGTGGTGGAGAACACCCGCGACCTGCACCGCGCCGTGAATACCGATGTGGAACAAGTGCAGGCCCGCAAGCAGTCGATCATTTCCAACCAGAGCGCCGTGGAAGCCACCGAGATCGGCTATCAGGTCGGTACCCGCAATATCGTCGACGTTCTCGATGCCCAGCGTCAGCTCTATAACTCGGTACGCGACTACAACAACACCCGCTACGACTACATCCTCGATAACCTGCGCCTCAAGCAGGCGGCCGGGACCTTGAGCCCTTCGGACCTGGAGGCCCTGACCCGCTACCTGAAACCGGATTACAACCCGGACAAGGACTTCCTGCCGCCGGACTTGGCCAAGGCAGCGCAAGAGCAGTTGAACGCCCGGCCCAACAATTAAGCCCGATCGATCAACTGCCCCAACCCATCCAGCAGGCGTCGCAAGGCGCCTTGATTGGCGCGCATCACCGCCAACCCCGCCGCCCCCATCCTCTGGGCATCGCGTGGCAGTTCAATGAGTCGCTGCACCGCCACGGCCAGGCTGGCCGCATCCTCGACTTCCTGCAGTGCCCCCGCCTCACGCAACAGTGCGGCAATTTCCAGAAAATTAAACAGGTGCGGCCCGCTCAAAACCGGCTTCGACAAAGCTGCCGGCTCCAGCAGGTTATGCCCGCCGTTGGCGACCAGGCTGCCACCGACGAAGGCGCTGTCGGCCAGTGCATAGAGAAACAGCAACTCGCCCATGGTATCGCCGAGCAAAACCTGATCCTGCGCACCCACCGCCTGGCCGCTGGAGCGGCGCACGGTGGTGAAACCTTGTTGCTGGCAAAGGTCGAACACACCATTGAAACGCTCGGGATGGCGCGGCACCAGGATCAGCAAGGCATCCGGATGGCTGGCCAGCAACTGCCGATGTGCCGCCAACACCACTTCATCTTCGCCCTCGTGCGTGCTGGCGGCGATCCACACCGGACGACCACTGGCCTGCCATTGCTCGCGCAGGTCAACGGCACGCTGCAGCAGCTGTGGGTCGATGGTCAGGTCGAACTTGATCGAGCCAGTCACCTCAACGCACTCGGGACGCGCACCGAGACTGCGAAAACGCTCGGCCTCGGCTTCGGTCTGTACGGCGATGAAGCTCATTTCCTCGAGCATCGGCCGGGTCAGGCCGGCAAACCGCGCATAACCGCGTGCCGAGCGTTCGGACAGGCGCGCATTGGCCAAGGCCACCGGTATGCCGCGCAGGGCACATTGGTGAATGTGATTGGGCCACAGTTCGGTTTCCATGATCACCGCCAGCCTGGGCTTGGTCCGATCAAGAAAGCGCGAAGCCGCCCACGGCAAGTCATAAGGCAAATAGCAGTGCTGGATGCGGCTTTCTCCAGCAAACATCGCCTTGATTCGCTCGGAACCGGTCGGTGTCATGCAGGTGACGGTAATCGGCAAGTCGGGATAACGCACGAGCAAGGCCTTGATCATCGGCGCGGCGGCAATGCTTTCACCGACCGATACGGCATGCACCCAGATGCCACCCGTCTGCAGTACAGGCAGGCCAAGGGCGAAGCGTTCGCCGATACGTCGGGCATAAGCGGGCGCCTTGCGCGAGCGCAGGTAAAGGCGCAATGCCACCAAGGGCAGGCCGAGATGAAACAAAAAGGTATAGAGAGGTCTGTTCATGGCGCCGAAGTGTACTAGCCAATGGCTCGCAAGTGCAGTGCAAAGCGCTCGGCCAGCCAGAGCGCGGCAGGCCCCAAGGGCTCGTCGCGGCGACACACCAGTTCCACCACCAGGGCCGGTGGCGTCCATTCGCTGGCAAGCTCCACCATCTGACTCTGGTAGGCCGGGTATTGCACCACATGCCGAGGCAGCCAGGCCCAGCCCAGGCCTCGCATCAACAACTCGGCCATGACGTAGAAGCTGTCGGCGCGCCAGATCTGCGGGCTGATCGGCTCCCCTCCGGGGTAGCCGCTCTGCTGCGGAGCGATCAACAGCTGGCGGTGGCGCGCCAATTGCTGGCGACTGACATAGGCTTGCGATGCCAAGGGGTGGTTGACCGCGCACACGGTGACCATCTCGACGCTGCCCAGGGCCTGGCGCTCCAGCGCCGACGGCATCTGCTCGTGGTGAAACAGCAGGCCCAGGTCAGCCCGGCGCTCGACCAACTTGCGCGCCACATCACCCTGCGCACCGCTGGAAAGCTGGACCTCGACCAGCGGGTAGCGCTCGGCCAGTTCATCCAGGCTATCGAGCACCGGTTGATACGGCATGGCTTCGTCCTGGGCGACCCGCAGCTGCGCTTCCTGGCCACGCATCAGCGCCAGGGCGCGGCCCTCCAGACGCTCGCATTGGCGCATCAGCTCCCTGGCTTCTTCAAGCAGGACGCTGCCCGCCTCGGTCAGGCGAGGCTGGCGCCCACTGCTGCGCTCGAACAGGGTTACCCCCAGGTCAGCCTCCAGCAAAGCAATCGCGTTGCTGATCGCCGACTGGGCCTTGTGCTGTTTACGCGCCACGGCGGAAAACGAGCGCTGCTCTGCCACGTCGACGAATAAACGGATCTGCTCCAGATTCCACTGCTCGCTCATGCCAACCTATCTCCATATCAGATAGGTAATGACTTTACCCCATCTGAGCAACCTCTAGAATGCCAGGCACATCAAAGGAGATACGCCATGACTGCCTACTACTACCTGGCCATTGCCATCTGCGCGGAAGTGATCGCCACCGTTTCCATGAAAGCCGTAAAAGGTATCAGCACGCCGCTGCCGCTGATTCTGGTGATCGCGGGCTACGCCCTGGCATTCTGGATGCTGACACTGGTGGTGCGCAGCATTCCGGTAGGGGTGGCTTATGCGGTCTGGGCCGGCATGGGCATTGTCATGGTCAGCGTGGCCGCGTTGTTCATCTACGGGCAGAAGCTCGATATGCCAGCAATGGCCGGCATGGCCCTGATCGTCCTCGGTGTGGTGGTGATCCAGCTGTTCTCGAAAACCTCCGGCCATTGACCTGAGCACGGGTAAGGAGCGCATCAGGCTGTATACTGCGCTCCTGTCCAAGCCTGCGAGGTCGATTCATGCCATCCGTTATTTCCACCGACGTTCTGATTGTCGGCGCAGGGGTTGCCGGCCTCTGGCTCAATGCCCGCCTGCGGCGGCTGGGCTATTCGACGGTCCTGGTGGAAAGTGCCGGCCTCGGCGGCGGGCAAAGTCTCAAGTCCCAGGGGATCATTCACGGCGGCGCCAAGTATGCGCTGCATGGCACCCTCACCGGCGCCTCCGAAGCGATCGCCGATATGCCCCGCCGCTGGCGCGAAGCCCTGGCGGGTAGCGGCGAGCTGGACCTTTCCGGGGTTCGCCTGCTTTCCGAAGCCCATTACCTGTGGTCGCCGGGCACGCTGGCCGGCAACCTGACCAGCTTTTTCGCCAGCAAAGCCGTGCGCGGCCGCGTCGACCAGGTCAAGGGCGAGCAGCTGCCACCGGCATTGCAAGACCGGGCGTTCAAGGGCAAGGTCTACCGCCTGGCCGAACTGGTGATCGATGTGCCAAGCCTGATCGAGCGCCTGGGCGAACTGGCGGGCGATAGCCTGCTTGCAGGGCAACGGATCGAGCCACTGGAAGAAAACGGCACGCTGGTCGGGTTGCGCGTGGACGGCCGTGAGATTCGCGCCCAGCGTGTCGTGCTCAGTGCGGGCGCTGGTAATGCCGAGCTGCTCGAGGCGCTCGGCCTGAGCGAGCCGGCCATGCAACGTCGCCCCCTGCACATGGTGCTGGCCAAGGGGCCGAGCCTCAAACCGCTCTATGCTCACTGTCTGGGCGGCGGGCCGAAGCCGCGCGTGACCGTTACCACTCATCCGGCCGCCGACGGTCAGTGGGTCTGGTATCTGGGCGGTGATCTGGCCGAGGCCGAGGGTGTCGCGCGCGAGCCAGAGGCGCAGATCGCTGCGGCCAAGAAAGAAATCGCCAATCTGCTGCCCTGGATCGATCTCAGCCACGTGCGTTGGGCGACCCTGCGCGTGGATCGCGCCGAACCCGCCCAGTCCGGGCTGGTTCGCCCCGACAATGCCTTCCTGGCTGAGCAGCAGCGATTGATGGTCGGCTGGCCGACCAAACTGGCCCTCGCCCCGGACTTTGCCGATCGGGTGCTGGCCGCCCTGGAGCGCGACGGGATCAAGCCCGGCAACCAGCCTGCCCTGCCGCAACTGCCCCGGCCGCCCGTGGCCCAGCCCGTCTGGGAGCAACTGCTGCCATGACCCTGCCAAGCCTGCACGATCTGCACCGCCCTCTGGGCAGCACCGGCCTGCGCGTTTCACCGCTGGGCCTGGGCACGGTCAAACTGGGCCGCGACCAGGGCGTCAAATACCCCAATGGCTTCACCATTCCCGATGACCAGCAGGCACGACTGCTGCTCGACCAGGCACGGGAACTGGGTATCAATCTGATCGATACCGCCCCGGCCTACGGCCGCAGCGAAGAACGTCTCGGCCCGCTGCTGCGCGGGCAGCGCCAGGACTGGGTCATTGTCAGCAAGGTCGGCGAGGAGTTCGAGAACGGTCTCTCGCATTTCGACTTCAGCGCAGAACACACGCGATTATCAGTGGAACGCAGCCTGAAACGCCTGGAAACCGACTTCATTGACCTGGTCCTGGTTCATTCCGACGGCAACGACCTGAGCATACTGAACGATTCGGGCGTCTATGCGACCCTCGCCGAACTCAAGCGTGAAGGCAAGATTCGCGGCTACGGCTTTTCCGGAAAAACCGTCGACGGCGGTCTCAAGGCACTCGAACAAGGCGATTGCGCCATGGTCACCTACAATCTCAACGAACAGAACGAAAAACCCGTAATCGACTACGCCGTCGCCCATGGCAAAGGCATCCTGGTCAAGAAAGCCCTGGCCAGCGGACATGCCTGCCTGAGCCCCGGGGTGGATCCGGTGCGAGCCAGTTTTGAGTTGCTGTTTGGCCATCCGGGGGTAACCAGTGCCATTGTCGGGACGATAAATCCCCTGCACCTTGCCCATAACGTGGCTACTGCCGCTGCAGTAATACGCAAGAGCTAGAGCCGCCCTCGCGGCCGCCCCCAAGAAGGAGCCGACATGCCGCGTACCCTGATAAGAAAAAACCCCAGCAACTTCAAAACCCTGCCGTTACACGTCGAAGCGACACCCGAAAGCCTGAGCTATCACAGCGTCGGGATGCCGCTGAATTTCGCCCAGACCCTGCAGCGGCGCAAGCAGGTGCAGGTTGGCGACAGCGAGCGCTTCTCCGTAGAGCTGGCCAACCTGGGCGTTTCAGTGCGCCTGACACTCAACTGGCAGAACCGTGACTACTGGGTGTTGGTGCGCCAGCGCCGCCAGGACCGGGGCGATGTCGTGCTCAAGTTGATCTCGGGGTATGTTCCGGCCCATGAACTGAATCTGCCGCTGCATACGGCCATTCAGGAAGTCGCCGAAGAATGCCTGCTGGAGACGCCCGAAGGCTGGCTTGGCGGGCGTTTCAACGAAACCTGGCTGCCAGCGCCCTATGCCGGCGCCCTGCACTACCGTGATGCCATGCCCTTCAGCCTGACACCGCTTTCCGGCGCTGCAAGGCCTGTGCGCTGCGGCAGCATGCATTTGATCGAACGGCCCCGCGCCTATGTTCATCTACCCACGGCGTCCTTGCAGCTGATCTATGATTTGCGCCTGCAAGTTCCCAGGGAGGCCAAGTCCCTGAGCCTGTTCCATGTAGACGAACGCCTGGAAAAGGACCAATTGGTCGCACGCCTGAATCGCAACAGCCCGGACCTGTACCTGATGCCTCTTGAAGAGGGGCACCCCTGCCCTGAGCTGTACACCTTGAAAAAGGATCAGCTGCAGCCGGCCAGCACCCGCGGTCTTTATCTGGCCGAGAGCTTCGCCCGGCAGGAAGGCTGGCTGGTCAAGGACGAGCGAATTCGCTGGAAGGATTGGCTCAGACAACAGGGCCTGAGCCAGCCCGAGGGCTCCCGGACGGGGTTGCAACGCCTGACCGGCAGGGCCCGGCAATTACTGGAGATCGCGCGTGACGGCCTGGACAAATGAGCAAGCCGTCGCCTGAGCGACGGCCCGCTGGCTCAGTTCTGACGAATTTTCTCGACGATTGCAGTGGTCGAGCTGTTTTCCACAAGCCCAAGCACCTTCACCACGCCGCCATAGGCCTTGACGATATCGGCGCCCACCACCTGCTCGACGCCATAGTCGCCGCCCTTGACCAATACATCAGGCTTGACCTGGCTAAGGAGATTGGAAGGAGTGTCTTCAGGGAAGCTGATAACCCAGTCCACCGCACCGAGACCGGCCAATACCGCCATGCGCCGATCGACGCTGTTGATCGGCCGCCCCGGACCTTTCAAACGGCTGACCGACGCATCGTCATTGACGGCAACGATCAGGCGATTGCCCTGGGCACGAGCCTGTTCCAGGTAGGTCACGTGACCGGCATGAAGAATATCGAAACAGCCATTGGTGAAGACAATCTTCTCTTTGTGCGCACGCGCATCGTCGATCGCCAGCAACAGCTGATCCAGGCTCAGCACGCCACGCTCGGAACCCTCTTCGCGCTGAATGGCACGACGCAGCTCCGGTGCGCTGATGGCCGCGGTACCAAGCTTGCCGACCACGATGCCGGCGGCCAGGTTGGCCAAACCGACGGCATTGGGTAGCTCCTCGCCCGCCGCGATCGCCGCCGCCAGGGTGGATATCACCGTGTCGCCCGCACCGGTCACGTCGAACACTTCGCGCGCCCGGGCCGGCAGGTGCAGCGCCGGATGATCAGGACGCAGCAAGGTCATGCCGTGCTCGCCGCGGGTCACCAGCAAGGCGCCCAGCTCCAGTTCAGCCATTAGCTGCGCGCCCTTGGCGACCAGCTCGGCTTCATCGGTACAGCGGCCGACGATGGTTTCGAATTCGCTCAGGTTCGGCGTAATCAGGCTGGCGCCGCGATAAATCGAGAAGTCCTTGCCCTTTGGGTCGGCCAACACCGGGATGCCTCTGCTACGTGCAGCCTGGATCAGGCTTTGGTGGTTTTTCAAGGCACCTTTGCCATAGTCGGACAACACCAGGACCTTGACGCCATCAAGCAGATTGTCGACCTCTACTCCCAGCGACAAGGGGTCGGTGGCGAAAGGCTCTTCAAAATCGATACGCAGCAATTGCTGGTGACGACTCATCACTCGCAATTTGACGATGGTCGGCTGGTGCGCAATACGCTGGAAAATGGCGCGCACGCCGGCGGCGTGCAGGCTATTGACCAAACTGTCGGCAGCCTCGTCCTGGCCGGTGACACCCACCAGCGCAGCTGGCGCCCCCAGCGCGGCAATGTTCAAGGCAACGTTAGCCGCACCGCCCGGACGGTCCTCGATGTGCTCGACCTTGACCACCGGCACCGGGGCTTCAGGCGAGATTCGTGAGGTACCGCCATGCCAATAGCGGTCGAGCATGACATCGCCGACCACCAACACTGGGGCTTGATCGAATCGCGGCATGGACAACTTCATGGAGCAACCCACATACAAAAATTAAAAGGGGCGCGATATTAACACAGGGCAAGCGCTGTCTTTTTTGCAGGCTTGCCATGACTATCGTCGCAGGCGTCTGGATTAAAGCAGTCATCCGGCGTCAGTGCGAATTCATCGCCATGACGCCGTATTTCAAGTGATGTCAGCCTTGGCAGGCTCGTCCAGCCCCATGGCATGCAACCTGGCGTAGTAGCCATTTTGAGCCAGCAACTGGGCGTGGGTTCCACGTTCGACGATCCGTCCCTGATCCATGACCAGGATCAGGTCGGCCTTCTCGATGGTCGAGAGTCGGTGGGCGATCACCAGTGTGGTACGTCCTTTCATGACGTGGTCCAGGGCCGCCTGAATATGCCGCTCTGATTCGGTATCAAGAGCTGAGGTGGCCTCATCGAGAATCAACAACGGTGCATTCTTGAGCAATGCACGGGCGATTGCCAGGCGCTGGCGCTGCCCACCGGAGAGCAGAACGCCGTTTTCCCCAACCTGTGTGTCAAAGCCTTGCGGCAACTGGTCGACAAAGTCTTTCGCGTAGGCGGCCTGAGCGGCGGCCTCGATATCGGCGCGAGGGGCTCCAGCCAGGTCACCATAGGCAATGTTATTGGCGACCGAATCACTGAACAGCGTTACGTGTTGGGTCACCTGGGCAATGTGACGACGCAGGTTCAGCAGGCGGAACTGCTCGATCTCGACACCATCGAGCAGGATTTCACCCATGGTGTGATGGTAAAAGCGCGGAATCAAGCTGGCCAGCGTCGACTTGCCGCTCCCCGAGCGCCCAACCAGGGCGACCATTTGTCCCGGCTCGACCGAAAAACTGATGTCATCCAGGACCAGCCGATCGGTACCCGGATAGGTGAAGCTCAGATGACGCACATCCAGTCGACCACTGACCGATTCCCGCTCGACAGTGCCATGATCGACTTCGGGGGCGACATCCAGCTGCTCGAAAATACTTTCTGCACCCGCAACGCCCTTCTGAATCGTCGAACTCACTTCGGAGAGCTGACGGATGGGCTTGGGAAGCAGTCCCGCGAGCGTAATATAGGCCACCATGTCACCGGCCGATGCATCGCCACGCAGGAAGAGCACCAGAAACATCAATACAGCCATGGCGGTATAGATCACCAACTGCAGCATGGGGGTGTAGATGGCGCCGGTACGGGTCATGCGCAACTGCTTGTCGGTATTGCTCTGGCTGGCATCGAGGAAGCGCTGGCGCTCGTAGGTCTCGCCACCGAAGCTACGAACCACGCGATAGCCCTGGATGGTCTCGGATGCCACATGAGTGACATCACCCATGGCCACCTGGATCTTCTTGCTCTGCTTGCGGAACTTCTTGCTGGCGCGGCTCACCATGAACGCAATCAGCGGCAGAATGGCGACCATCACCAGGGTCAGCCGCCAGTTCATGAACAGCAGCGAAACGAACAGAAAGATAACCGTCATGCCCTCGCGGATTACGACTTTGATCGCATCTGTCGCCGCCCCCGTGACCATGGTCACGTTGAAAGTGATACGAGAAATCAGGTGCCCGGAGTTATGCTGATCGAAGTATCGATTCGGCAGCGTCAGCAGATTGTTGAACAGCTGGACGCGCAAATCGTGGACCAGGCCCAACGAGACCTTTGCCAGAAAGTAGTTCCCCAGATAGGATCCCAGACCCTGCCATGCCGCAATCAGGATGATCAGCAGAGGGACAGCCTGCAGTAGCTGCAGATCCCGGAGGTAAGGAACGGTGGGAAACAGGGCGGCTTCCGGATTCGACAGGCCGTCCACGAAATACTTGAGAATGTAGCCGAGCATCGGCTGGGTCGAGGCAAAAATCAGAAATCCGACGATGCTCAGCAGGAACAGACCGACATACGGCCGCACATAGCCAAGAAGGCGGAAATAGATCTTCATGCTTGAGGGGCTGCCGCAGAGACTGGAGTCGGTCATATCACGCGAAGTACTCAAAAAGGGAAGCTGACTTTATCACAGCTTCTCCTGAGCGCTGTCTGGATCATTCGAACAGCGAGACGCCTACCACATTCAGGCGAAATTTAACAGGCAGATACGCTGGTATTGCCGACCTCTTATCGGAAATAACACTCAACATGCATCTCAGCAGTTTGAATAGCAGCGCTAACCGGACATTCGACTTTATCTGTCTGTGGGTATTGCCACTGGGCTTTCTGCTTTTGTTGAGCTCGTTGTTCTTTCTTCCTGATCGCAGCATTCACCAGAAGCTGTTTTATGGGCTTTTCAGTATTCCAGCGCTGCTTGCCATATGCCTGCGCCCTCGCGAACTGAAACATCTCTGGCGCGAGCCACTGATCCTGGCCTATGTGGCCTTTGCTGCTATTGCCCTCCTCAGTCTGGCCTGGGGTCCCTCCGAAGACCGCGTCTCGGGCCTTGTGAAACGACCGCTGCATACATTCATGTTGTTCGCGGGAACTTGTCTCCTATTGCGCTATCGCAATGAGAGTCTGAAACCCATTTTTCTATCTGCCGCGCTGATCGCCTTGCTGGCCTCACTATTGAGCCTGTATGCGTTCAGCCGAAGCTACACGGATGGATTGCGCATGGTCGGAACCGGCGCTTTCGACAATCCGCTACTGAGCTCTCATTTATTCGGCTTCTTTTCTACTTTCTGGCTATTCATTTGTATGACCAGCAAAAACCTGCGGGTGCTTGCTGTCAGTGCGCCAGCATTCGCAATCATGTTCGCCGCGGTGTTGGCGACAGGCTCACGAACACCGCTGGTAGCGATCACGCTGGCGGCGATCTGGCTGAGTCTTATCTGCTGGAATCACCGCTCGGCACTCATGATATCGGCCATCGCACTGATCACCGCGGTGGTAGTGACGGCTTTCCCTGAAATGATTTCCAGCCGAGGCGACTCCTTCCGCTTCGAGATCTGGACGATCACGCTTCAACTCATCAATGAAAAACTGCTGTTGGGCCATGGGTACGGTTCCCACCTGAGCATAGATCCGGGGACCGGTTACTCCCTGAGTGAGCCACACAGTTTTGCATTGGGTGTTCTGTACTACGTCGGTATTATCGGGTTTCTACCCTGGCTGGCCATGCAAGCCTGGGGGCTTTTGAGCTGCTGGCGCCATAGGACTCAGCCGCTCTTCATCCTCGCCTCCTCCCTTCTGGTGTTTGGCATCGGCGCCGGGCTGACCGAGGGGGGAGGAATTCTGTCACGCCCGAAGGAGCACTGGTTCCTGTTGTGGATTCCGCTGGCGCTGATTGCCGCCCTCAATATCAGTCGGCGCACGCATCACCTATTGGGCATGCGCATACAGCCCCTGAGTCCGCCAGCGGCTGGCACGCTCATGACCGGCGCTGATGTGATTGAAGAAGATGGTCTGGGCCCAAAAGTCCTGCGTCTTGGGGATGGCAGTTTCCTGAAGTTGTTTCGAGGCCGGCGCTGGTATACATCCGGTAGTTTTCACCCCTACTCCGAACGCTTTGCCAGCAATAGCCAACTGTTATCCTCGCTCGGTTTCAGTGCGCCTCCGATACTTGATCTTTATCGCTTGAGCGATGGCAGCACCGCCGTGCGCTACCAGCCCCTGCCTGGTCGAACCTTGCGCCAAGTGTTTGAGGCGACTCAAGACAGCGCCGAGCGTCAGGTGCTGGCACAGAAATTCGGCCGGTATCTGGCCCACCTGCACGAACAGGGCATCTATTTCCGCTCCTTGCATCTGGGCAACGTGCTGCTGCTGGACAACGGTGAGCTCGGTCTCATTGATGTGGCCGACATGCGCATCCTGCCCTCCTCATTGAGCCTGGCACTTCGGCGGCGCAACCTGCGTCACATGCAACGCTATACCCAGGACCGCGGCTGGCTTTTCGAAGAAAATCTGGCGCAGTTGCTCAAGGGCTATGCGGCCCTTGCGTCTGACAAGGCTGTAAAGCACATGCACAAGCACGCGCATTTACTCAAACACACCGCAGGCTGATCAACAATGTCGCCGCTTGCACCATTCCTGACTTTTGCAGCCTACGCCTTGGCTATTGCTACTGCAGCACTGCTGCTGCGTCTGGTGCCTAGAATTGCCAACAGCCTGGAACCCATTGGGGGCCGTTACGCCAGCGTTGACGGTTTGAGGGGTTATCTGGCATTTGGCGTATTTATCCATCACTCCGTCATTGCCTGGATCTATCTGCAGACCAACCAAATTGGCATACCGCCCAATAATTTCTTTGCCCAGATCGGCCTGGCCAGCGTCGCTCTATTTTTCATGATTACCGGTTTTCTTTTCTGGAGCAGGCTGCTCAAACAAGGTCGCCAGCACGATTGGCTCGCCTTTGCAGTCTCTCGGGTATTCCGGCTCTATCCGCTCTACCTGCCGCTGTTGACGATAGTCGTGCTGTGCGTCTTTTACCTGCAAGGCTGGGAGTTCAAGGAGTCGCCGCTCGACATCACGAAGCAGATCGCCCTATGGCTAAGCTTCGATCGGCCGGATATCAATCAATATCCACAGACCGGAATGTTGATCTCCAACGTTACCTGGACCTTGGCTTATGAAGTGTTCTTCTATACGGCGCTGCCCCTGCTGGGCATGCTGTTCATCTACCGAGGCGGTCGCGTGCAAGTGGCGCTGTGTCTGATAGGCATCTACACGCTGTACCAGGTCATCGGCTGGGAGCACTCGCTGAAAAAGCATTATCTGGCCAGCTTCCTGGGCGGTATCGCGGCGACCTACTGGATTCGCCAGCCAAAATTACTGGCCTGGGGAAAAACTCGGACTGCCAGCGTCGTCGCCCTGATCGCACTGCTGATCGTCATGACCGCGTTTCGTAAAAGCTTTGCAACCCTGCCACTGCTGCTGCTCACGCTCTTCTTTGTCATCGTCGCTTCCGGCAATGACCTGTTCGGCGCGCTGAAGTGGCGCAGCATTCGCTGGCTCGGAGAAATCAGCTACAGCACGTACCTGCTTCATGGATTCGTGCTCTGGCTGGTGATCTATCAGCTACTGCCACAACTCCCCTACGCTCGGGACAACTCGATTCCTTTCCTCGCTCTTATCGCCCTGAGCAGTTGCTTGCTGATTGTACTGAGCAGCATAACCTTCCTGTTCATCGAGAAACCGGGAATTGTGGCAGGCAAAAAAGTGGTTCAATGGCTGCGCCGCAACCGGGATACCGAGTGCGTAACAGCACAAGAAACTGCGCCGTGAATCACTAATACGCACTCAACCATTAGCTGACTCCACTCAATCGCGTTCCAGCGGAAAAAAGTACAACCGAGTCAACCCGCGCAACGTCTTGCGACTCCAGGCCTTGAGCGGTATCTGCGTCAACAGTTCGCGCGCCAGCGCGTGGTCACGGTTCGATGTTTTCAAAAACATCGAGTTGAGAAACTTGTACTTCACTTCCTCGTACTGCGGGTGATCGCTGAACAATGCGTAGGAGCGCAGAATATTGTCGATCATGAAACGATGGTTCTTGTACGAATTGGTCGCATGCTTGCGGTAGCGCGCCATCAATACGCCAAGCCCGTCAATGAAGTATCCGGCCCGGGTGATTTTCAGCTCGATCAGTAAGTCTTCAAGACGGATGCTGGGGTCAAAGCCGCCAACCTTTTCCAGTGCCTCGCGCCGGATCAGCAACGTCGGCGCTGGCGGGTAGGGCTTGCGCTCAAGAAACATGTCATCGAAGTCCAGACGGCGGAATGGCACGTCCCTGCGCTGCCGCTTCTCGGGGTACAACTGCCCTTGAGCATCAATGAGCTCGATATTACCTGCACAGATGCCGACTTCCGGCTTGTCGGCCATATAGGCTACCTGGGTAGCAATACGCTCGGGCAGCATGATGTCATCGGAACCGAATGGCGCGATCAGCGTGCCCTTGGCCCGGGCAATGGCGCCATTGAGGGTATTGGTCAGCCCCTGATTCTGCTGCACCCTGAAATCGAAGCCATGGATGGCCTGCAAGCGTGCAATTCGCTCGACACTGTCATCCTTGGAGCCGTCATCCACAACCAGCAGCTCAATATTCGGATAGGTCTGTCCAAGCACACTGAGTATGCTTTCTTCGATATAGGGGCCGTGGTTGTACGAGGCGATAATCACCGTCACCAGTGGCTGATCGTCTTTCATGCTTGCTCCTTCCGTACCAGGCTCAGACCCGAGTCGATCAAGTCCAGGTATTCCTGTCGGAAAACGTCGATGTCGTGATGTGTCTGCAAATAGCGGTAGGCCTGTTCGCCCTTGGCGCGTAGCGCATCATCGCTCAGCCCCAGATAGCTATCGAGGGCCGTCGTCAGCGCCGTAACATTGGCCGGTTCCACCGCCAGCCCGCCAGCCCCTTCAATTAATGGCAGCATCGCCGGCACATTGGAAGCAATCACCGGCAGATGGCCGCTCATGCCTTCAAGCAGCGCCAACCCAAGGCCTTCGGCCAACGATGGCATGGTCCAGATATCGAATGCGCGCACGTATTGCAGCGCGTTCTCACGAAATCCGAGCAAATGTGCCCGTCCAGCCAGCCCCAACCGCTCGATTTCGCTTTCCAGACGCCCTTGTTCGCGCCCCGCACCAATGATCGCCAGTTCCACCTGAGGGTATTTGTCCTTGAGGGCAGCAAAAGCCTGCAACAGATGGATGTGCCCTTTAACCGGTACCAGTCGCCCCAATGCACCGATCAAGCGAGCCGAGGGGGATAGCCCCAACAGCTCTCGCGAGCGTTCGCGCGAATGCTGCAACCCTTCTGCCTGCTCGATATCGATGGCATTGGTAATGGCATAGGTGTTCTGATCGGTAAATCCACAGCTGCACTCGATCAAGTATTGCTTGACCGCAGGCGACACACCGACAATACGCCAGGCACGATCGATCAGGCGCTGGGTCTGACGCCGGCGGTAATAGCGGTCGTACTCGCCAAACCCGTGGGAGATTCCAATACAAAGTGGAACCTTCAACCACCGATTGAGCTGCAACATCATATTTACCGGCTTGAAGCGATTGCAGATCACCACGTCGAACTTTTCTTTTCGGCAGAACTGATACAGGCGCCACATGGCACGCACGCGCATGCCCTTGAGTGCCTTGTCCGAAAAGTCGAAATACACTGAGTGATCAGCACGACTTACCGCATCACCTGGCTGAGGCCGCCCTCTGAGAAATGCTGCGGTCACCTCATAGCGTTCAACCGGCAGGGCCTTGACGATCTGTTCTGCCAGATCAGCAAAATCGTGCTTCTTGACGTTGTAGTCCGGTTGTAATTGCAAAACCCTGGAACGCTGTCTCATAACTCTCCCTGATGAAAACCGGTCTCGTCGATGACCCACGCTGGTTTTTGCGCCAATTGCTTGATGTGCGCCTGGTCCGGTTCCGGCAGACGGGACCACTCATTGCGCTTCCAGCAGACGAAATGAAAATACGGAAAGGTCCGGTTACCATCGCGATCATTGCTCAGGCAGCCATCGCGCCAATACCATTGCCTGGGAAAATCATCACTGCCATCGTGCCACTTGATCACACCACCGGGCGTACTGAATGCCTCGGTGAATTCGCTGCGGCGCCGCAAGGGATTAAACTTCCCGACCAGCTCGAACAAGGGTTTCGGAAAGTTCTTGCGCCAGAGGAACAGGCGACTGAACGCACCTTCATCCAGCGCATGATGTTCATTATCGGTAAAACGCGTGCGCCAGCCCTTGATTTCCTTGAACAATTCGCGCTTGCACGCCGTATTGCGCATCAGGCACAAATGTCCCGCGACCCGCCGCTCATGGGTTGAAAACAGATCATGGTTGGCCAGGCGCTCCGCCGTGAAATACGCGCGCAAATCGCCATAAATCAAATCAATATCGCCGAACGCCCAGAAATCGTAACCTTTGAGCCTGTCAGCATGGATATACCCCAGCGCAGGCTTGATATCGCACAGTTTGTACGCCTCGGTCGGCACAAAGTCGATTTCCAGGCGCTTTGAAACCATCTGGCAATACTCGGTAAAGCTGATCGCCTCTATCCGAACATTGTCTGGCAGATCCTCCGGCGTACCACAGTCACTGAACAGCAACCAGTCGATATCCGGATTGCACCGACAGCTCGCAAGGAAGAACGGCATCCAGAACGGCCAGCGTCCGAAGTACGGAATAATGAAAAGAATCCGCGGGTTTAGATTGATCACTTGAAGCTCACTGTCAGAGATTTCGAGAGGCAAAACAAGCGCCTCACATCCTTATTTATGTTTCACGGCCCAGAACAATTCGTGCCGGCGTACCGCCTTGCGAAAGAACTCATTCTCGCCATAAACGGAATCCCGACGCCCTGCCAACAGGCGCTGCACCCCCCGTCGCACTAGCCGCTTGAAAGGTGGGCGAGGCTGCAAGTCATGCATCATACCCAGCGCCATCGCTTTGTCGCGCTGCCGAGCAAGATCAAGCGACAAACTGTAAGGAACCCAGAACTGCGTGGCGTCCAGCAATGGGGGTAAATTCACGCCAGCGCCCGAGTCGCCCATCGGCCAACGATCATTGTCGTGAAGATGATTGGCGTACCCCAGCAGGGTATCAGGTTGCCATTGCAACCCGTCCAGCGCCTCAAGCACAGCCTGCTGCGCGCAGATATGGTCAGGGTGCGGGTCCAGCGAAGGATGCGGCAGTACGATAACTTGCGGCCTGGCCTGGAGCAGAAGTGCCCGCAGGTCTGCCAACAGATTGTTCCAGGTCGGTGCACCATCACTGTCGCCCGGCAATGTCAACGCGTTGAACTGCCGAAACAGTCGTGTGTCGTTCAGGTCTGCTTCCCGGGAGGCAACCGACTGATCCGGTGCCGCCTGCATCGCCGGCAGTTGCAAACAGAAATAACCGAGTTGTACGCATTGCGCCTCGGGTACTCCGGCCCAGCGCGGTACGGCAATGCTGTCCCAGGCCCGCAAGCGTCCTTTCAAGCGCGCGGCCTCGGCAGTTGCCATGCCCATTTTTTGATAGTGCTCTGCCTCGATCTCACCGGCGGTCAGGGTCACGACCCAGGTGTCTTGTGCCTGGCTGTAGAGGCCGAAGGCTGCCAGTTCGGCATCGTCGGCGTGAGGCGCAATGACCATGACCCGTTGCTGGCGATAGTCCGGATGACGGAACACCCACAACTCGGGCTGCCCAAGCAGACGACAGAACCGTCCACGCAGTCGCAGGCGACCCTGGCTAAACGAGGTGCCAAGGCCTGTCAGGTTCAGGTAACGCTGGCCGTTCACGCCACGCTCGAACGTCTGCCGGTCCTGCTGGTCGTCCCCCGTTAGCTCGACCGCAGGATCGAGGAATCGCCCCAACCAGGTGCTTCTGAGCCGCATGCGCAGCACCAGAGTTTCATCCCCGCTCAGGCTCAATGGCTGCTCAAGCTGCAGCAGCTCCCCGTCCAGACGCACCTTTGCCTGCTCGCTGTCTTGCGCAAAGCGGTACTGATAATCCTCGGCCGGCGAGTAGAACAGGTGATCGGCAAACCAGGCTTCGTGAGCGACCCATGCCAACAGCGCCAACAACAGCGGCAGCCACCATTTGACCAGTACCCCGATGGCAATCAGCAACACCAGGCCCAGCAACAGGCCCAGGCGCTTGTTGCGCCGATGACGCTTGAGAAGCTCCTGCTTGCGGCTCAAACCTGAAATACCGGCACGGGGTTGCACCAACGATCCTTGTAATCGCGGTCCGCTCGCCCAAAGGAAAACCGCAGCGGTTTCTGCCGGGCACGCGCATCTTCCCAGGCACTTTGGGTATTGAGAAAGCTCAACACGCTGCCCGGGCTGAACGCACGCGTCTGCGGGTCGACGCCACCATTGATGTACTCGACGCTGATCCATTCGGGCGCCTCGACCCGATACACCAACTGAATAGCGATAGGCGCGTCGCCCAGAAACACCACCGAGCCGATCAACAGCGAACGCAAGCGCTCGATCACTTCAGTCATGCGCGCGGCCCCGGTGGCAGGGAATTCCCAGCGCCGCAGAAACAGATCGCAGTACATCCTGGCGAGTTCGGCACTGCTGAAATCGCTGACCGGATGCACCACGCCGCCAGCCTCTTCAAGCAGGCGCAGTTCGCGACGCTGGTTGTAGCGAAACTTCTTCGACAGCTCTTCGGGCTCACGCGCCATGGCCAGGCTTTCAGGCTGGGGCTTGAGCTCACTGAAGCGGCCCTCGTTAAGCGCAGAAAGGTAACGGCCCGCATGGCGCAGTGGCGCCCTCGCCTCTGCGGCGGCAGGCAGGATCAGCTCGGCATTGCCCAGATCGAACAGGCCTTTCTTGCCCTTGCGCTTGAGCACTTCCTTGGACAAGGCCAGGTGCCGGCCCCAGGTCGGAATCGCTGCCTTGATGTCGCCGCCCTGTTCCCAGGCCAGATACCGCACCGGGATCTGCGCCAGATCGGCCAGTTGCTCGACGACCAACGGATGGGTCGCGACGCTACCGCCGAAACGCTGCCAGGCTTGTGCATAAGTTGCGGCATCCACCGCCGTCCAGCCGCGCTCGCGCCAGCCTTGAATTCGGTTCAGCATCAAGCCTCCGCAATCAGATCGGTGACTTGCGGCAGTCGCCAGAATGCCTCACGCACGGCGTGATCGGAAAAACGCTCATGCAAGCGCTGTTGCATCAGCTCAGCGCACGCCTGGCGCTGCTCGGCATCGAGCGACGCCAAATGTACAAGCCCCTGCGCCAGATGCGCGGCATCGCCAAGCGGGAACAGGATGCCGACACCCTCGACCACTTCCTTGGCACCGCCACACGCCGTGGCCAGCAAGGGTACGCCGGCGGCCATGGCTTCGAGCAGGACCATGCCGAAAGGCTCATGGTCCGAGCTCAAGGCAAAGGCGTCGAAAGCGCGGAAGTAACGCCGGGCATCCGGGACCTGGCCGGCAAAGGTGACATAGGCGCTTATGCCCAGCTCATTGGCCAGTTCCTTGAGGTCCTGCTCCAGGCGGCCCTTGCCCATGATCACCAACTGAGCCGGCTTGGGCAGGCTCGGCAACGCCTGGGCGAAACCGCGCAACAGGGTGGCCTGATCCTTGTCCGGATGCAGGCGCCCGACATTGCCGACGATCCAGGCGTCACTGGCCAGGCCTAGTGCCTCTCGTGCCTGGCTGGCCGGCAGTTGCGAGGCCTGCAGGGACTCGGTATCAATACGGTTGTAGAGGGTGCGGATGCGTCCGGTCGGCCAATTGGGCAGGCACTTGCGCATATCGTCGCGCACCGCATCGGACACGCCGAGCAGGCTCAGGCGCTTGCGAAACAGGTGGGCAAAGAGTTTGCGTGTGCGCCGCTGATAATCGCCGAAGGCATGATGCACGCCGATGACCGGCAAATCGGTGCCGAGCAAGGCGATGTAAATCGGCTTGAAGCGATGCGCGATACAGAAGCTGAAATTGCGCGACGCGGCAATCTTGCGCAGATCCCGGATGGCGCCCAGCTTCAGGCCGCGCACGGCACTGGAGCTGTATTCGAGAAACAGGACTTCATCAGACGCGCAGCCAGCGGCGACTTCAGGATCGGCGACCCCGGTGAGAAACACCGTGGTCACGCGATAGCCGCTGCCGGCAAACAGGCTGGCATATTGCCGGGCGCAGTCCAGGAACGGCCCGTCATAGCCGTGACAGAACTGCAGGACGTGACGTTCAGCCGAGCGAGTCATAGGCATCCGCGCCATCCTTGACCACCAGGATGTCTTCCATGATCAGGTATTGCAGGTCAGAGCCGAAGAACATGTTCAACGCATCGGTCGGCGAGCAGATCATCGGCTCGCCACGACGGTTCAACGAGGTATTCAAGGACACACCGTTGCCGGTCAGGTCTTCGAGCGCCTTCATCATGTCGTAGTAACGCGGGTTGTATTCGCGTTTGAGTACCTGGGCCCGCGACGTACCGTCTTCGTGCACGACTTCCGGCACACGGGTCTTCCACTCTTCGGCCACCTCGAAGGTGAAGGTCATGAAGGGTGCCGGGTGGTCGACCTTGATCATCTGCGGGCCGACGGTATCGAGCATCGACGGGCAGAAAGGCCTCCAGCGCTCGCGGAACTTGATCTGTTCGTTGATGCGGTTGGCCACGCCCGGCACACTTGGGCAACCAATGATCGAGCGACCACCGAGGGCACGCGGGCCGAACTCCATGCGCCCCTGGAACCAGGCCACCGGGTTGCCGTCGACCATGATTTTGGCAATGCGCTGGGGCATGTTGTCGATCTTGCGCCATACCGGCTTGCTGGCGTGGCGGGCACAGGCCGCGATCACGTCCTCGTTGGAGTAGGCCGGGCCGAGATAGACGTGTTCCATCTTCTCCACCGGTACGCCACGGGCGTGAGACACATAGGCTGCCGCGCCGACTGCAGTACCGGCATCGCCCGATGCCGGTTGCACGAACAGCTCCTTCATGTCGGGGCGGGCGATGATCTTCTGGTTGAGCTTGACGTTCAGGGCGCAGCCGCCGGCGAATGCCAGCTTGCCGGTTTCCTTGAGAATGTCGCCCAGGTAATGGTCGATCATTTGCAGTGCGAGTTTCTCGAACAACGCCTGCATGCTCGCCGCATAGTGAATGTACGGCTCGTCGGCGATGTCGCCTTCGCGCTTTGGCCCCAGCCACTCGATCAGTTTCGGCGAGAAATAGAAGCCTTTGCCTTTCTCTTTATGGCGACGCAGGCCGATGACGTTGGCGTACTCGGTGTTGATCACCAGCTCACCGTTCTCGAAACTGGCCAGGCGCGAGAAGTCGTACTTGCTGGCGTCGCCGTAAGGGGCCATGCCCATGACCTTGAACTCACCGTCGAGCATCTCGAAACCGAGGAACTCGGTGATCGCGCCGTACAGGCCACCCAGGGAGTCCGGATCGAAGAACTCCTTGATCTTGTGGATCTTGCCGTTTTCGCCGTAGCCAAAGAAAGTGGTGGCGTATTCGCCCTTGCCGTCGATGCCGAGGATCGCGGTCTTTTCCTTGAACCCTGAGCAGTGATAGGCACTGGAAGCGTGAGCGAGGTGGTGCTCGACCGGCTCGATCTTGATTTTCTTCGGATCGAAGCCCAGCTGCTGCAGGCAGAACACGATGTGCTTGCGATAGCGCTTGTAGCGGCGGTTGCCCATCAGCAATGCATCGAGGGCGCGATCCGGGGCGTACCAGTAACGCTTGGCGTAGTGCCAGCGCGCCTTGTCGAACAGGCTGATGGGGGCGAACGGAATCGCGACCACATCGACATCCGAAGGCTTGATACCGGCCTGCTCGAGGCAGAACTTCGCCGACTCATAGGGCATGCGGTTCTTTGCATGTTTGTCGCGCACGAAGCGCTCTTCTTCAGCGGCGGCGATCAGCTTGCCGTCGATGTACAGGGCCGCGGAAGGATCATGGCTAAGGGCGCCGGACAGGCCAAGAATCGTCAATGCCAAAGGTCTAGCCTCTTTAATCTTGAAAAATGCGCCCCCGCCAAATGGGCGAGCAGCAGCTAAAGGGCGGGATTATAGCGTAAAGGCGAATGGAATGCGCCCGCGCCACAGCCTGTAGCCGCTGCCGCCAGGCTGCGCTGGAGTCCCGCAGGGGCTCCCCGGCGGTCTCGAGATCTTGCGCCCGCTAACGCGCGCGAGCGCAGCCTGCGGCAGCGGCTACATAAACCGGAGCTCAGTCCAGCCTGGGCAAGCGCCGATCCAGCATCTGGTGCAGGGCGCTCTCGGCCGGCCAGTTGCGCAGCAGCCGCGCCCGGTCCCGGGCATACGCCGGGGCAAAGCTGTGCAAGGTGTGGTGCTGGCACATGGCATCCAGGTCGATCAGGGCCCATTGCTGCTCATGCCAGAACAGGTTATGCCCCTTGAGGTCGCCATGGCTGATGCGCTGGCCGATCAAGTCGGCAAACAGCTGGTCCAGCGCCACCAGTTCATTCTCCGGCACTTCTCCCGTTGCCACGTAGGGCGCGAAACGCTCGAGCATGTCCGGGCCGGGCAAGTATTCAGTCACCAGATAGGCCTGCCGGCGCAACCAGAGAAAACGCCGCTCAAGCAGGGCCAGCGGCTTGGGCGTGGCAATGCCGAGGAACGCCAGGCGGTTGCCCTCGACCCACGAATGCCAGGCGCGGCTCGGACGCCAGAAGCGCTTGAGCCAATGCAGGACATTCTTGATGTTGTAGCGCTTGACCACCAATGTTCTGCCGCCAGCCTGGACCCGGCCGACACTGGCCGCACCGCCGGTCTTGTACAAATGCCCCTTGTCGAGCAGCGCGTCGGCTTCGGCCAGCACCGGCAACATGGCCGGCTCTTCTTCGCGGCGTATGGCACGCAAGGCAAAAGCGCCACGGCTGACGCTGAACAGCGTGCAGTCACGACCGACCTTGTCGAGGATGTCCTTGAGGCGCCAGTTACGCACCTTTTCAACCTGCTTTTGCAGGGCTTCGAGCGGCAAGGCATGCTCGCCGTTGGCCAATAGATAATGCACCAGCAACTCTTCGTAATAGGGCTGGAAGTGCTTGGGCAGCTGGGCGAAAAATACCCCCAGGTTCTGCAGCACACGCTGGCGCGACAACGGTTTGCCGGCTTCCTCGGCACACACCCCGGCACCATCGATCAGGTACAACTGCCCTTGATGACGCAGCAGATTGTCCAGGTGCAAGTCTTCCTGCCACAAGCCTTTGGCGTGCATCGCGCCCACGGCCGCCAGGGCCTCGCCCAGAATCACCTGTTGCTCATCGGCCAAGGCCGGCAAATGCTCGACCTCGCCCCAGGCATCGCCCAGGCTCTGGGCGCCTTCGAGGAAGTCGAACAGCAACCAGCCGCCCTCGCCTTCCTGCAGGCCATCGGCCAACAACACCGGGGTGGTCAGGCCCTGCCCGGCAAGCAAACGCACGCCGGCCAACTCGCGCTGGAAGTGCCGCGCAGCCTTGGGCCCGACCAGCAGCTTGGCCAACACCGCACGCCCACGCCAGACGGCGGCCCCGACATACCGCTGCCCCGGCAATACCCGCAACAGGCTCAGCAGCTGCAATTGAGCGGGGCCTGCGGCATCGGCCAATTCCAGGCTCAGGGGCAATGCCGGACTGCGTCCGGTGTTTTTCAATTCGGACAAACGCATCAGCGTGCCTCTTTATGACGGCGGCGCAGCGTCAGACGCTGCATCCAGGTATCGACCAACGAGCTGTCTTGAGTCTGGTCCAGATAGGTCGACAAAAACAACCGGATATCGGCACCGCTCCAGACTGACGCCCTGCGCAACAACGGCTCGAGGTCCTTGACGCGATCGCGCAGGCCGAACAGCAGCGGCCGGGTCTTTTCCAGATCGATCAACTGCGCCTGGTAACCGTCGGCGCGGGCGCGCAGGAAGATATGCTTGGGATAGAAACAGCCATGTACCTGGCCGGCTCCATGCAGCACCCGCGCAAGGTTGCCGCAGGCCTTGAGGATCGCCTCGCGCTGGGCAGGCTTGAACGTCGGCCAGTCAGACAACAGCGCATCCAGGTCGGACCAGCCGTCCAGGGCGCGCGTCATCAGGATCGCGCAGCGCTCGCCATTGATCCGGCGCTCGCCGAAGAACACCGCCTGCAGGGCCGGGATGGCCAGCCTCTGGTAGCGGCTGATGTTGCGAAACTCCCGAGCGAAGGTCGGCTCGCCAAAGGGCCGATACAAGGTTCGCGTCAGGTAATCGCTCTGACGCTTGAGGTAATACCCCTTGCCCTCGAGTTCGAGGCGATAGACGCTGCTCCAGCCGCCACGCCCGGTATTGGGTTCGTCCACTGCATCGAGTTCCAGCTCCCAGAGCTGCTCGAATGCATTCAATCCATGGCGCTCCAGCAGTGCCTGATCGGCCTCTGCAATGAAATCCCTCATTCACGCCCCTCGAAAAACGTCACGATGTGCCGGATGCGTCGCTTGTCCGACGCATTGAGCCGCGCACGCTTGCGGTACTGCAGATAGAAGCGCAGCCGCTGGGTTGCCGACAGATGATATTTGGCGACCTTGTCCAGGCACGCCAGGTCCTTGGTGATCCGGTAACGCAGCAGGAACCCCCGCCAGAACGCGCCATTGGGGCAATCGATGAAGTACAGCGTGTCCTGGTCATCGACCAGCAGGTTGCGCCACTTCAGGTCGTTATGGGTGAAATGATGGTCATGCATCGCGCGCGTGTGATGGGCCAGTTGCCGACTGATCCGGTCCACCCAGGCGGCATTGGCCAGCAGCGGGTCCTTGCGCAACGCCAGCGCCGAAAGGTCTTCGGTGCAAGGCAGTTCGCGGGTGATCATCGCGCCGCGCGCATAAGCGGCTCCGCGCCGCTCCAGGCCCCAGGCCACCACCTCGGCAGTGGGGATTCCCCACTTGGCGAAGCGCTTGAGGTTCTGCCATTCGGACTTGACCCGCGGCCGCCCCAGATAACGGCGCAACCCCTTACCCGCACCGGTGTAGCGCTTGACGTAATAATTGACACCCTCCCGTTCGACGCGGATGACCTCCGACAGCGGGTCGTGGGTCAGCCGCTCACCCTGCAGGGCAAAGACGGCATCGAGAGTTCCAAAGTCTGCCGCCAGGTGTGCATAGGGCGGTTCCAGAGTCCAACCCGCCATCAGAGCGCATCTCCATAACGTTGTTTACGCTCATAGAGCTTGTTGGCCTTGGCCTGGAGCCAGGCGAGCAGCGCGGCCTCGTCGCGCAGAATCTGGCGTAGCGGCTGCTGGAAGTAGCCGCGCAGAAAACGCAGTTTGTCGCGTTGAGTCAAGCCGATATCCAGCGCCGAGAAATACAGGGCCGCCAGGTCCTTGTTGCGCCAGCGCCGGGTGATCTGCGAACGGGTCTGGGCCCGGTGCAGGTCGATGAGCGAAAGCTTGAAGTCTTCGGCGGTCACCGGCTTGTCGGTATGCAACAGGAAGTGGCAGATGTAGCAGTCGCGATGATTGACCCCGGCGCGGTGCATCATGCCGGTCATGCGCGCCACTTCGGCGATCAATGCATGCTTGAGACGCGGCTGCGCAGGCTCCTTGCGCCAGTTAATGCTGAAATCTTCCAGGCTGATGGTCGGCGCCAGCTCTTCGGTGACGATGAACGAGTGCTGGGCGGCCGGATTGCTGCCACGCTCACCATAGGCCACGGCGGTCATGGTCGGCACACCGACTTCATGCAGGCGCTCGATGGCCCGCCACTCCTGGCCTGCGCCCAGCACCGGCAACTTTGCCGTCAACAGGTTCTTGGCCACCTCGCCCCAACCGATACCCCGGTGGATCTTGACGAAATAACCCCGCCCCTCGACTTCGGTGCGCAAGGTCCGACGGCCTTCCAGCTCGCGGTAAACCTGCCCTTGCAAGCCCTCGACCTCGGTGAAGGCATCGCGTCCGGCCCAGAGCCGCTTGAAGGGTTCTGCCAGTATCAGTTTCATTCGCGCCCCTGCGCCAGAATCACGTCAGCCGCGTGCTGCGGCATGCTGTAAAGATCGGCAGTATCGGCAAATGCAAGACCGTTGCGCGCCCACTGGGCTCGCGCCACATCGTCTTCGAGCATTTGCTTGAGGTATTGATTGAGCTGGCCCTGCTCGAACGGCTCGTCCAGCACTTTGCCGCTGTCGGCCTCGGCGATGTAATGGGCATAACCACAGACTGCGGAAACCAGTACCGGCAGGCCGGCAACCAACGCCTCGAGCAACACCGTTCCGGTGTTTTCGTTGTAGGCCGGATGGATCAGCAGGTCCGCCCCCAGCAGAAAACGCGGAATATCGCTGCGCCCCTTGAGGAACTGTACCTGTTCGCCCAGGCCCAGCGCAGCACTCTGCAACTGGAAAACCTTGGGGTCATCCTGGCCAATGACGAACAGCCGGGTACGCTTGCGCAGGGCCGATGGCAGTGCGGCCACAGCCTTCAGGCTACGGTCCACGCCCTTGGTCTTGAAGCCGGAGCCGATTTGCACCAGCAACAGTTCATCGTCCTTGAGCCCGAACTCTCGACGGAATTCTTCACGAATCTGCGCCGCATTGGCCGGCGCCCGACGATCCTGGGCAATGCCCGGCGGCAACAGATGAAAGCGCTCCACCGGGGTGTCGTAGTGCTTGATGAACAACGGCTGCTGCACTTCGGAAATCATCAGGATTTCAGTTTTCGCGTCACGCGCAAATACCGCCCGCTCGTACTCGGCAAAGTGCCGGTAACGGCCCCAGCGCCGGTACAGCGCGTTGCGCAAGGTCTGGGCCTTGTCTTCGAAACAGCCGTCAGCGGCGTAGTAGACGTCCAGGCCAGGCATTTTGTTGAAACCGATCAGGCGGTCTACCGGACGCTTGGCCAGGTCGGCCTCCATCCAGGCGCTGAGCTTTTCATTGCGGCGATGATTGAACAAGGCCGAAACCGGTGCCACCAGCACTTCGAAGCCGGGCGGCACATCACCCTCCCAGATCAGGGTATAGACCCGGATTTGATGGCCGCGCTGCTGGCACTCCAGCGCAATGCGCATGAAGTCGCGCTGCAGGCCACCGAACGGGAAATACTTGTAAAGCACAAAAGCCAATTGCATCAACGAAGATCCTCGGCAAGCAACATGGCCGCCAGTCGGCTGGCCACGCGCTCGGGGTTCAAACGAGTGAAACACAATGGCCACTCGCGCTTGAGATCGAACCGACGCTGGTCCTCAGCCGTCGGTTGATAGGCACATTTCTTCTGCAGGCACGGCGCGCACGGAAAATCGCTGCCCAGGTGCACCTGCCCCTTGCCGTAGGCCCCGGTCAGGCCCGGGTTGGTCGGCCCGAACAACGACAGGGTCGGCACATCCAGTGCCGCGGCCAGGTGACCGAGCCCGGTGTCCACCGCTACACAGGCCTTGGCACCGGCCAGCACACGGGCGACGCCTGCCAGATTCAATTTGGGCAGTACCACGGCATTCTTCAAGCCGGTGGCAATACGTTCGGCGCGGGCGCGCTCTGCCGGGTTGCCCCAGGGCAGGCGCACTTCAATGCCCGCCTGGCCCAATCGCTCGGCCAGCTCGCGCCAATAGGCCTCGGGCCAATGCTTGGTGTCCCAGGTCGTGCCGTGCAAGAACAATACATAGGGAATTGACGCCGGTTTTTCCAACAGGCGCGCGCGGTTCAAGCCATAGTCACCGATGCCCGAAGGCAGGTCATAACCCAGTGCCAGGGCAAAGAGTTGGCGAAGGCGCTCGACAGCATGCTGACCGCGCGCCACGGCCAGGCGCCGTTGATAGAAACGACTGGCCAGCGGCTCGCGCGCCGACTCGCGGTCCAGGCCGGCGACCGGCGCCTTTACATAGCGGGTCAGCCATGCACTTTTGAGCAGCCCCTGGGCATCGATCACCAGATCGTATTTCGTTTCGCGCAGGCGCTGCTTGAATCGCCGCCACTCGCCATTCTTGACGGTCTGCCAGAGGTTCTTGCGCCAGCGGCGGATCGCCACGGGTATGACCTTGTCTACCGCCGGATGCCAGGCCGGGATCTCGGCAAAGCCCTCTTCCACGACCCAATCGAAACGGATACCCGGAATCGCCCGCGCAGCATCGGTCAGGGCCGGCAGCGTATGGATGACATCGCCCAGGGAGGAGGTCTTGATCAGCAATACCCGCAACTTACTGGACCTCTGCCGTGATATCGACCAGCGCCGGACCGTCCAGGCGCTGCAAGGCTGCTGCCACCGCCTGAGGCTCGAGCTGACGCAGGCAGTTATAGTGCCCGTAGCGGCAGGTCCGATCGAAGCAAGGGCTGCAATCGAGCCCCAGGCGCACGATCTCGACGTGTTCGGCCAGC
This sequence comes from Pseudomonas sp. LS1212, assembly GCF_024741815.1. Taxonomy (NCBI): domain Bacteria; kingdom Pseudomonadati; phylum Pseudomonadota; class Gammaproteobacteria; order Pseudomonadales; family Pseudomonadaceae; genus Pseudomonas; species Pseudomonas sp. LS1212. The sequence goes on along the minus strand of NZ_CP102951.1, from coordinate 468,824 downwards.
GGCGGCGTGAAGCCGGGCGAGGTTGAGCCGTAGACAGCCACCAGCGGGCGATTCAATGCCGCGGCCACATGCATCAGGCCAGAATCGTTGGAAACCACTGCGTCGGCACAGGACATCAGGTCAATGGCCTCGGCCAGAGAAGTATCGCCACTGAGGTTGACCGACTCTTCGCGCAAGCCCGGAATCAGACGCTCGCGAATCGATTCGCCCACGGCATGGTCGTTCTTCGAGCCGAACAGCCAGACCTGCCAGCCTTCACGAATCTTGATCTCGGCAACCTTGGCGTAATGCTCGGACGGCCAGCGCTTGGACTCGCCGAATTCGGCGCCCGGGCACAGCGCCAGCACCGGCCGGTCCAGGCTCAAGCCGAACTTGGCCAGGGCCGCATCCCGACTGGTTGCATCGATGCGCAGGCTCGGCCGCGGGTAAGGCCTGGGCAGGTCGGCACCCGCCTCATAAGCCAGGGCCATGAAACGCTCGATCATCAGCGGATAGCGTTCCTTGTCCAGCATATGTACGTCATTGAGCAGACCATAGCGGAACTCGCCACGCCAACCGGTCCGCTTGGGAATGCCGGCAAAGAATGGTACCAATGCCGACTTGAGCGAGTTCGGCAGCAGGATCGCCTGGTCGTATTGGCCTTTGAGGGACTTGCCAATCCTGCGCCGGGTCGCCAGTTCCAGCACGCCATGGCCGAGCGGAAAGCTCAAGGCCTGGCGCACTTCAGGCATGCGTTCCAGGATCGGTCGGCTCCACTCGGGTGCCAATACATCGATCACACTGTCAGGGTGACGCTGTTTCAGGCACTGGAACAACGTCTGTGCCATCACCATATCGCCGACCCAGCTGGGGCCAATGATCAGAATTCTCATGTTCTATCCAGAAACGATCAGGGAGGCTTCAGCCTGTATGAGAACAGCCTGGCCTCCCCGTCTTTTTTTAATCAGGCGTTATTTGACCAGTGTACGCCACTCGCTGTGTGCAGTGGTTTTACCGCTGACCAGATCAAAGTAGGCCTTTTGCAGCTTCTCGGTCACAGGACCACGGTGGCCAATACCGATCTGGCGACCGTCGACTTCACGGATCGGTGTCACTTCTGCGGCAGTGCCGGTGAAGAAGGCTTCATCGGCAATATAGACTTCGTCTCGGGTAATGCGCTTCTCGACGAACTTGATCCCCATCTCCTCAGCCAGCGTCAGCACGGTGCTGCGGGTGATGCCGTTCAGGCAGGCCGTCACGTCCGGGGTATACAGCACCCCGTCCTTGACCAGGAACACGTTTTCGCCGGAGCCTTCGGCGACAAAGCCTTCCGGGTCCAGCAGCAGCGCTTCGTCCGCACCGCCCGACAGCGCTTCCTGCAGGGCCAGCATGGAATTGATGTAATGACCGTTGGCCTTGGCCCGGGTCATGGAGATGTTCACGTGGTGCCGGGTAAAGGAACTGGTACGGACCTTGATGCCGGTCTTGAGGGCCTCATCGCCCATATAGGCGCCCCATCTCCAGGGCGCGATGATCACGTGGACCTTCAAGCCGGTGGCGCGCAGGCCCATGGCTTCGGACCCGTAGAACGCCATCGGGCGGATGTAGGCGCTGTCGAGGTTGTTCTCGCGCACGGCGACACGGGTCGCTTCGTTGATTTCATCTTTGCTGAACGGAATCTTCATGCCCATGATGTGGGCCGAATCGAACAGACGATCGGTGTGCGCCTGCAAGCGAAAGATCGCCGTGCCTTGCGGGGTGTCGTAGGCGCGCACGCCTTCGAACACGCCCATGCCGTAATGCAGGGTGTGGGTCAGGACATGGGTGGTGGCGTCACGCCACGGCACCAGCTTGCCGTCATACCAGATTACGCCATCACGATCGGCCATCGACATCATTGCGTTCCTCAATGAATCCAGAGCTGGCAGCATGGAGCAACCGCCAGACAGTTTGAACGAGCCTTCGACAGCTCGTTGTTCGATCCTGACTCAGCCCTGGCTCAACCCTAGCTGAGCCCATATCCGCAGTACTTCGCGCCGTTCGGCGACGAACTGATCACCGCCAATCACCCCGGCTTCCTTCTGCAACGCCTGGCGATGGGCAGCGGAGCGATAGGCCTTGTAGACCTCACGCAACAGGTTGGCATCGGCGGCAGGAATCAACCCGGCCTGCTCCAGACCCTCGAGAATACGGATGTTGTCGGTGTAAAGCGTTAACGCCTGATGCTCATGAGACCAGGCCAGGGCCGCGTATTGCACCATAAATTCAATATCAACGATACCACCGGCATCCTGCTTGATATCAAAGGGCGCCGTGGCCTCGAAGGCATTGGCGGCCAAGCCTGCGGCAGTGGCCTTGGTGCCAAGGTTGTCGCGCATCTTGGCGCGCATCTCGCTGACTTCGGCCTGCAACTTCGGCAGATCGCGCTCGCGCCCCAGTATCCTGGCACGGACCCTCTCGAACGCGGCGCCCACCTCCTTGCAACCGACCAGCACCCGTGCCCGCACCAGCGCCTGATGCTCCCAGGTCCAGGCCTCATTGACCTGATAGCGCTCGAACGCACCCAACGAACTGACCAGCAACCCCGCCGCCCCGGATGGGCGCAGGCGCATGTCGACTTCATAAAGCTGGCCGGAGTTGGTCTGGGTGGTCAGCAGATGGATGATCCGCTGCCCAAGGCGGGTGAAGAATTGCGCGCCATCGATAGGCTTGGACCCATCGGTTTCAGCCTGCGGATCGCCGTCGTGGACAAACACCAGGTCAAGATCGGAGCCGTGCCCCAGTTCGATTCCCCCGACCTTCCCATAGCCGACAATGATGAAACCCGGATCGCACAGGCTGCCGTCGATACGTTGCGGCTGGCCGTACTTGGCCACGGTCTGGCGCCAGGCCAGGGCCAGAACTTGCTCCAGGATCGCTTCGGCCAGCCAGGTCAGGTAATCGCTGACCTTCATCAGCGGCAGGCTGCCGGCAATTTCAGAAGCCGCCACGCGTAAACTGTGGGCGAGCTTGAAGTGCCGCAAGGCTTCCATCTGTTGCTCGAGATCATCCTCGGGAATCCGGGTCAGGCGCTCGCGCAACTCGGCGGTCAGCTCAGGGGCCTGCGGCGGGCTGAACAACCGTCCTTCATTGAGCAGCTCATCGAGCAGCAACGGGAATCGGGTGATCTGTTCGGCGATCCAGGGGCTGGCGGCACACAGCGTCAGCAATCGGCGCAAGGCGCCCGGGTTCTCGGTGAGCAGCACCAGATACGCCGAACGCCGGGCCACCGCTTCAACCAGCGGCAGCACCCGCTCCAGCACCAGGTCGGGATGGGCATGCTCCACCGCCTGCGCCAACAGCCTTGGAATGAACGCATCCAGACGCTCGCGACCGAGCCGTTGCATGGCACGCAGTTGAGGGCTGCCACGCAGCCCGGCGAGTTGTTTCAAGGCCTTGGGCGCATCGACAAAGCCGGCTTCCTGCAACTGACGGCACGCGGCCTCATCATCCTGCTCCTCTTCCCAGAGCGGCAGCCATTCGCCGCCGACCACCACTTCGCCCTCATCGCCTTCCTCTTCATCCGGATCGGCAATCACCTGGCGGAAATGCCAATCGACGCGCCCTCGCCAATACATCAATTGCGCATGGAACGCCGCCCAATCGGTAAACCCGAGCATAAGGGCAATACGCGCGCGATCCTGCTCGCCATCGGGCAGCATCTGGGTCTGGCGGTCGGCAATCGCCTGGATCGCGTGTTCGGTGTAACGCAGGAACTCATAACCCTCGCGCAGTTCGCTTACCACCGCCGGCGGCAGATAACCCTGCCCTTCCAGCGTGGCGAGGACCTTCAACAGCGGTCTTTGTTGCAGGCTCAGGTCGCGGCCGCCATGGATCAACTGGAACGCCTGGGCGATAAACTCCACTTCGCGAATACCGCCCGCCCCCAGCTTGATGTTGTCCGACATGCCCTTGCGCCGGACTTCCTGCTGAATCAGCTGCTTCATGGTCCGCAGCGCTTCGATGGCCGAGAAATCCAGGTAACGGCGATAAACGAAAGGCCGCAGCATATCCAGCAACTGCGCGCCGGCCACTTGATCCCCGGCGACCACCCGCGCCTTGATCATCGCGTAGCGCTCCCAGTCGCGCCCCTGATCCTGATAGTATTGCTCCAGCGCGTTGAAGCTGAGCACCAGGGCGCCGGACGAGCCATACGGTCGCAAGCGCATGTCGACCCGGAAGACAAAGCCGTCGACCGTGATCGGATCCAGCGCCTTGATCAAGCGCTGGCCCAGGCGAATGAAGAACTCCTGGTTGTCCAGCGGGCGTTTGACCCCTTCCGTCTCGCCACCTTCGGGGTAGGCGAAGATCAGGTCGATGTCCGAAGACAGATTCAACTCCACCGCGCCGAGCTTGCCCATCCCGAGGATGACCATCTGTTGTGGCTGGCCACTGCGCCGGCCCATGGGCGTGCCGAACTGCTGGCAATGGCGCAGGTACAGCCATTGATAAGCCTGGTCGATCGAAGCATCGGCCATGTCCGACAGATCGCGACAGGTCTGCACCAGATCCGCCTGGCGGGTGACGTCGCGCCAAATGATGCGTACCTGATTCCGGGCACGCTGACGGCGCAATTGACGGCCAAGCTGGTCGTCGGTTTCGGCAGCCTGGGCGGCGGCGGCAATCTGCGCGCAGAGTTCGCCCGGCTTGAAGCCCCGGTCCAGCTCACCACTGGCGACCAATGCCAGAAACATGGCCGGATCGCGCACCGCCTGCTCAAGCACATATTCACTGGCCGCGCACACCCGCGCGAAATCGGCCCAGCGCCGGGCCGTCCAGTCATCCAGGTGAGCACCGGGCACGGTGGCGACGGCGGCCCGCAACGACTGCTCGTTACGGCTGACTAAAGGCTGGAGGATGGCTGGCAGATCGGCCAGCGCAGGCATGCTCATGGTCTATCCTTGATCGGCGTGCAACGGGATATGATGGAGGTCGCGAGAAAAATCGCGCGAGGCTGGACTGTCATACAAAAGTTAGAAATAGCTGAAGATTCAAAATTTCTGGCACAAATCATCGCATTTCACCTTTTCCAGACACTGCTTTAACCAACAGTATCGATTTTTCTCACAACCAAACAGAGGGCCAGATGCCGTTTTTCTGTAGTTTTACTACTGCATACCTACTTCGAAAGCATGAAATGACTGTCGATTTGTAGTAAAACTACACAACGCCGGTACAACCTCCGGTAATCCAAGAATTTCATGTCGTCTGCCCACAAGGCCAGTCGCAAACTCAGGCAACCGATTCTGGAAGCCTTTCCGCCCTGGAGCAAGCCATGCAAGACCTCGATCCCGTCGAAACCCAGGAATGGCTGGACGCCCTGGAGTCGGTTCTCGACAAAGAAGGCGAAGACCGCGCTCACTATCTGATGACCCGTATGGGCGAGTTGGCCACCCGCAGTGGCTCCCAACTGCCCTATGCCATCACCACGCCATACCGCAACACGATTCCCGTCACCCACGAAGCACGCATGCCTGGCGACCTGTTCATGGAACGCCGCATTCGCTCGCTGGTACGCTGGAACGCGCTGGCCATGGTAATGCGTACCAACCTGAAAGACTCGGATCTGGGCGGCCACATCTCCAGCTTCGCCTCCAGCGCCACCTTGTATGACATCGGCTTCAACTACTTCTTCCAGGCCCCTACCGACGAGCACGGCGGCGACCTGATCTACTTCCAGGGCCACGCATCGCCAGGCGTCTACGCCCGTGCGTTCATGGAAGGCCGGATCACCGAAGACCAGATGAACAACTTCCGCCAGGAAGTCGATGGCAAAGGCCTGTCGTCCTACCCGCACCCATGGCTGATGCCTGATTTCTGGCAGTTCCCGACCGTATCGATGGGCCTTGGCCCGATCCAGGCGATCTACCAGGCACGCTTCATGAAGTACCTGGAAAGCCGTGGCTACATTCCTGCAGGCAAGCAGAAGATCTGGTGCTTCATGGGCGACGGCGAGTGCGACGAGCCGGAATCCCTGGGCGCGATCTCTCTGGCGGGCCGTGAAAAACTCGACAACCTGATCTTCGTCATCAACTGCAACCTGCAGCGCCTCGACGGCCCGGTTCGCGGCAACGGCAAGATCATCCAGGAACTCGAAGGCGTGTTCCGCGGTGCCCAGTGGAACGTCAACAAGGTCGTCTGGGGCCGTTTCTGGGACCCGCTGCTGGCCAAGGACACCGACGGTATCCTGCAACGCCGCATGGACGAAGTCATCGACGGCGAGTACCAGAACTACAAGGCCAAAGACGGCGCCTTCGTGCGTGAGCACTTCTTCAACACCCCGGAACTCAAGGCGATGGTCGAAGACCTCTCCGACGACGAGATCTGGAAGCTCAACCGTGGCGGCCACGACCCGTACAAGGTCTATGCGGCTTACCACGAAGCGGTCAACCACAAAGAGCAGCCTACCGTCATCCTGGCCAAGACCATCAAGGGTTATGGCACCGGTGCCGGCGAAGCGAAGAACACTGCGCACAACACCAAGAAGGTCGATGTCGATAGCCTGAAGTCGTTCCGCGACCGCTTCGACATTCCGGTCAAGGACGACGAGATCGAAAACCTGCCGTTCTTCAAGCCCGAAGAAGGCAGCGCCGAAGCCCGTTACCTGAGCGAACGTCGTACCGCACTGGGCGGTTTCGTCCCGCAGCGTCGCGCCAAGAGCTTCAGCATCCCGACCCCGCCACTGGAAACCCTCAAGGCGATCCTGGACGGTTCGGGCGACCGCGAAATCTCCACCACCATGGCCTTCGTGCGGATCCTCGCGCAACTGGTCAAGGACAAGGAAATCGGCCAGCGCATCGTTCCGATCATCCCGGACGAAGCCCGTACCTTCGGTATGGAAGGCATGTTCCGCCAGCTGGGCATCTACTCGTCCGTCGGCCAGCTCTACGAGCCAGTCGATAAAGACCAGGTGATGTTCTACCGCGAAGACAAGAAGGGCCAGATCCTCGAGGAAGGCATCAACGAAGCGGGCGCCATGAGCTCCTTCATTGCCGCCGGTACTTCGTACTCCAACCACAACCAGCCGATGCTGCCGTTCTACATCTTCTACTCGATGTTCGGCTTCCAGCGTATCGGCGACCTGGCCTGGGCCGCTGGCGACAGCCGCACCCGTGGCTTCCTGATCGGCGGCACCGCCGGCCGTACCACGCTCAACGGCGAAGGCCTGCAGCACGAAGACGGTCACAGCCACATGCTGGCCGGCACCATCCCGAACTGCCGCACCTATGATCCGACCTACGGCTATGAGCTGGCGGTGATCATCCAGGACGGCATGAAGAAGATGACCGAAGAGCAACAGGACATCTTCTACTACATCACCGTGATGAACGAAGCCTACACCCAGCCAGCCATGCCGGCAGGCGTCGAGGAAGGCATCGTCAAGGGCATGTACCTGCTCGAGGAAGACAACCGCGAAGCTGCACACCACGTGCAACTGATGGGTTCGGGTACCATCCTGCGTGAAGTGCGTGAAGCGGCGAAGATCCTGCGTGAACAGTACAACGTCGGCGCCGATGTCTGGAGCGTTACCAGCTTTAACGAGCTGCGTCGCAATGGCCTGGCCGTGGAACGCAGCAACCGCCTGCACCCGGAGCAAAAGCCTGCGCTGAGCTATGTCGAAGAGTGCCTGAACGGCCGCAAGGGTCCGGTGATCGCCTCTACCGACTACATGAAGCTGTTTGCCGAACAGATTCGTCAGTGGGTTCCGAGCAAAGAATTCAAAGTCCTGGGTACCGATGGCTTCGGTCGCAGCGACAGCCGCAAGAAGCTGCGTCACTTCTTCGAAGTCGACCGCCACTTCGTTGTGCTGGCTGCCCTGGAAGCCTTGGCCGATCGCGGCGACATCGAACCTAAAGTGGTGGCAGAAGCCATCGTCAAGTTCGGTATCGACCCCGAGAAACGCAACCCACTGGACTGCTGAGGAGAATTTCTGTGAGCGAGCTCATTCGCGTACCTGACATCGGCAGCGGTGAAGGTGAAGTCATTGAATTGCTGGTCAAGGTCGGCGATCGCATCGAAGCCGACCAAAGCCTGCTGACGCTGGAGTCGGACAAGGCCAGCATGGAAATCCCGGCCCCGAAGGCCGGGGTCATCAAGAGCTTGAAGGTAAAGCTGGGTGATCGCCTGAAAGAAGGCGACGAGCTGATGGAACTGGATGTCGAAGGTGCCGCTGCGGCAACGGCGGCCCAGGCGCCAGCGGCTGCCCCTGCCCAAGAGAAAGCGGCAGCCGCGCCTGCCGCGGCGCCAGCTCCTGCTGCTGCACCGGCTGCGGCGACTGTCCAGGACATTCACGTTCCGGACATCGGTTCAGCGGGCAAGGCCAAGATCATTGAAGTCCTGGTCAAGGCTGGCGACACCGTCGAAGCCGATCAATCGCTGATCACCCTGGAATCCGACAAGGCCAGCATGGAGATCCCGTCTCCTGCCGCTGGCGTGGTCGAAAGCGTCAGCGTGAAGCTGGACGACGAAGTCGGTACCGGCGACCTGATCCTGAAGCTCAAGGTCGTGGGCGCAGCCCCGGCCGCCGCGCCTGCTCAGGCCGCCGCTCCGGCCAAGGCTGAAGCCGCTGCACCTGCCGCTGCCCCGGCACCGGCTGCAAAAGCCGAAGCCGCTCCGGCGCCGGCCGCTGCACCTGCAGCAAACGGCGCTAAGGTTCACGCCGGCCCCGCAGTTCGTCAGCTGGCCCGTGAATTCGGCGTCGAGCTGAGCGCCGTGGGCTCAAGCGGCCCGCACGGTCGCGTGCTCAAGGAAGACGTCCAGGCTTACGTCAAGACCATGATGCAGAAGGCCAAGGAAGCACCGGCAGCCGGTGCTACCGGCGGCGCCGGCATTCCACCGATCCCCGAGGTCGATTTCAGCCGCTTCGGCGAAATCGAAGAAGTGGCGATGACCCGCCTGATGCAGGTCGGCGCAGCCAACCTGCACCGCAGCTGGCTGAACGTGCCGCACGTGACCCAGTTCGACTCGGCCGACATCACCGAGCTGGAAGCCTTCCGCGTAGCCCAAAAGGCCGTGGCCGAGAAAGCCGGCGTCAAGCTGACCGTCCTGCCGCTGCTGCTCAAGGCCTGCGCCCACCTGCTCAAGGAACTGCCGGACTTCAACAGTTCGCTGGCGCCGAGCGGCAAGGCGATCATCCGCAAGAAATACGTCAACATCGGCTTTGCCGTGGACACCCCCGATGGCCTGCTGGTGCCGGTCATCAAGAACGTCGACCAGAAGAGCCTGCTGCAACTGGCTGGCGAAGCCGCGGCCCTGGCTGAAAAAGCCCGGACCAAAAAGCTCTCGGCCGACGACATGCAAGGCGCCTGCTTCACCATCTCCAGCCTCGGCCACATTGGCGGCACCGGCTTCACGCCGATCGTCAACGCGCCGGAAGTGGCGATCCTGGGTGTCTCCAAGGCAACCATCCAGCCGGTCTGGGACGGCAAGGCCTTCCAGCCCAAGCTGATGCTGCCGCTGTCGTTGTCCTACGATCACCGTGTGATCAACGGCGCCGCTGCTGCACGCTTCACCAAGCGTCTGAGCGACCTGCTGGCGGACATCCGCACGATGCTGTTGTAACGCCTCAACTGGCTCCCTGCCCTGCAGGGAGCCAGGCAACACCTTTTTTTCGAGCTGCCACGCTCGTACCTCAACCCCGCCATTTGGCGGGGCTTTTTTTGCCTGACGATTACCCATGGCACGCTTACCCGGTTAGTAAGAAGTCTCACATCAAGTCTTGTATAAAACCCGCCATTACAACGCACCTTCCCACTTAACAGAACGACCCCATACTAACTACTAATGGGTACTGCGAGATTAGTATTTATTTGGCGTGCCTCAGGGACACACGCAAACAAACTGAACTTGCTTATTTCGAAAGGATTTCGAAGCCCATGAACATTTCCCCTCCTATTGTAGGTCCGATTATCGGTCATACCACGACAGATCAAACGCGCATATTCATTCAACCCGCAACCTCCAGCAGCAAAGAGACCTACGCCATTATTCGATTTCGCCCCTTGGGCGACAAACAATGGCTGCCCGCAATTATCAACCCGCTCAACAACACATTTGAAAATACCGCTGTCATGGTGCTCAGTGGCTTGAAACCCTCTACAACCTATGAGTACCAGATTGGCTCCTTTACCCACACCGGCTCACTCAAGGAGGCGCAAAACATCAAGCCGCAAGAGTCCGCCTGGCCTATTGAGCGAAGCATCTATCGCTTCACTACCGGCAGTATTGAGCAAAGTAAAACACGCCATTATCTGGTGGGCTCCTGCCGTTATCTCAATCTCACAGATGTAAAATTCAGTGACGAGATGTTTGGGCGAATGCTGGACAATGTAGAGGCCCGAAAGTTACACATTGAAGCCTTTATCATGACTGGCGACCAGATCTACGCAGATGACTGGAATTTTGCCGCCCCAGACAGACAACGCGAGGAATTCAATAAAAAATATAAGCAGGCGTTTTCAACTCAAAACTTCAAGGCCATCACCTCTCGCACTCCTTGCTACATGATATTGGACGATCATGAAATCGAGGACAACTGGCCCTCCAAGGCGACACCGGAAAAGCGCAACACACTTTATCGCAATGCGATACACGCCTATACCACCTACCAATGCACTCACAGCCCGGTTTTTGAAGCATCGGGTAGCCAGGCTGTCTATTTCCCCGGCAACTACTGGTATACCTTCAGCCATGGTGATCTGGACTGGTTTGTTCTGGATGTAAGAACTGAAAGAGATCTGGCAAAAAAACAAACCATCAATGATGTACAGATGTCGAGCTTTCTAAAATGGCTAGAAACCAGCCGCGCCCGCGTCAAGTTCGTCGTTACCCCGGTCATGCTCTATCCCGACTCGAAAGACAGCGACAAGGGCGGCCTGGATGCGTGGAAGGGATTCCCTCAACAACGCAACCAGATTCTCGAGCATATACGCTTGAAAAAAATCAAAAACGTCATCTTCATCACCGGTGATGTGCATTGCGCTCTGACCAGTGAGCTCAAGCACTCCACCGACAAGGACTTCTCGGTGCATACCATCGTGTCGTCGCCCTTGAGCAAGCACCGACTGCTTCCCAACGCAACCGCCAACTACTTCGAACTGAGCAAGCCGGTGACCGAGGTCAATGGCGGTCGATACACCAACCACCTCACAAGCCCTGTGATAGATCAAGACAACTACGCCCTGCTCAGCGTCGAAAAGAGCCACGTGAAGGTCAACTACTATGGCCGAAACGGCAAACCGCTGAGCAGCGAAGTAAAAATCCCATTGAAATGATGCCCCTCCGTACGAGGGTAAGCCTTCAGGCTTACCCTTTGGAGGCTCGCGATTGGCACTGAAGAAAAACGCGGCCCTGCCGACACATTGAAATGGCCGAACAACTGTATTACTTGTAAGCCCGCACCGCATGATGCAACCTTGCCGCACGCGCCGAAAAACAGGGTGTTTGCCCCGGCGCGATCAGTTCTCTTGAAGCGAGCTCTCAATGAAAAGCCAGCCCGATGCCGCCAGCCGTATGGCGGCCGAGGTAGTGACGCAGTTGCCAGTGCCCTCGCGGCTCGGCATGCTGCGTTTCGAGCGGCTGAATGAAGCCAGCTGGGCGCTGTTGTTCCTCGACCCCAATTGCGAGCGTCACTTTGGCCTGCCAGCGGCCGAGCTCTGTGCGCTGGTCGACTCGCCCTTTGCCAGCCTCATGGAACCCCAGGCGCGCTATTCACTGCACGATGCCATCCAACTGCAACTGGCAAGCACGCCCTATTACCTGATCCGCTACACCCTGCATACCACGCAAGGCTCCTTGAGCCTGCTGGAGCTGGGAGAGGCGTACAAACAACACAATCGCCAGCTGCTGCGCGGCTACCTGCTGGTGATCGACGTTCCCGGCAGCGAAACCCCGGACCTGTCGGCCGACCTGGAAAGCCAGAACAGCCGCCTGCACATCGCCCTGCAGCTCAATCAACAAGCCCAGCAGGAGCAATTGCAGCATCTGGACCGGGTTCGCGCCCAGCAGGACCTGATTCTGCGCCTGGCCAGGCATCGCTACAGCGCCAGCAATTCCCTGCAGGAAGCCGCACAACTGATTACCCGCAGCGCCTGCGAAATCTACGAGATCGACTGCGCGAGCATCTGGTACCTGGAAAACCAGAGCCTGGAGCCGATCTCGGCGTTCTACCGCAGCACCCAGGAATACCACCTGCCCCAACCGATCGATGCCGGCCTTTATCCGAACTACCTGGATGCCTTGCACACCAGTCGGGCGATAGACGCGAACAACGCCATGCACGACCCGCGAACCCGCGAAATGGCGCAAAGCCTGCGGCCGCGTGACGTCAATGCCATGCTCGACGCCAGTATCCGGATCGATGGCCAGGTGGTGGGCGTATTGTGCCTTGAACAGACCGGCGTCACCCGCGCCTGGCAGTCGGACGAAATTGCCTTCGCCGGTGAACTGGCCGATCAATTCGCCCAAGTCATCAACAACCATAACCGGCGTACGGCCACCAGCGCATTGCACCTGTTCCAACGTGCGGTAGAACAAAGCGCCAACGCCTTTTTGCTGGTCAACTGCGACGGCGTGGTCGAGTACGTCAACCCCAGCTTCACCGCCATCACCCAGTACAGCACCGAGGAAGTCCACGGCCAGCGCCTCTCCGAGTTACCGGCCCTGGAAAATCTCAGCGAGCTGCTGTTCGACGCACCTTCGGCCCTGGCCAAGAGCAATAGCTGGCAAGGTGAGTTCAAGAGCCGGCGCAAGAACCTGGAACCCTATTGGGGCCAGCTCTCGATTTCCAAGGTCTATGGCGACAATCGCGAGCTGACCCACTACATCGGCATCTACGAAGACATCACCCAGACCAAGCTCGCCCAGCAACGCATCGAGCGCCTGGCCTATACCGACAACCTCACCACCCTGGGCAACCGGCCGTCATTCATTCGCAACCTCGACGAACGCTTCGCCCGCGACAGCGACACCCCGATCAGCCTGTTGCTGGTCGACATCGACAACTTCAAGCGCATCAACGACAGCCTCGGCCACCAGACCGGCGACAAACTGTTGATCAGCCTGGCCCGCCGCCTGCGCAACAGCCTCAGCCCGACCGGCAGCCTGGCGCGTTTTGCCAGTAACGAATTCGCCGTGTTGCTCGACGATACCGACCTGGACAGCGGGCAGCAAATCGCCATCCAGGTGCTCAAGACCCTGGACAAGCCGATGTTCGTCGACAACCAGCTGATCAACGTCACCGGTTCCGTCGGCCTTGCCTGCGCCCCCTTGCACGGCCGCGACCCGCAAACCTTGATGAAGAACGCGGGCCTGGCCTTGCACAAGGCCAAGGCAAACGGCAAGCACCAGGTCCAGGTCTTCACTGAAGCCCTGAACGCCGAGGCCAGCTACAAGCTGTTCGTCGAGAACAACCTGCGCCGTGCCCTGACCCAGAACGAACTGGAAGTCTTCTATCAGCCCAAGCTGTGCCTGCGCAGCGGCCGGCTGCTGGGGATGGAAGCACTGCTGCGCTGGAATCATCCGGAAAAGGGCATGATCCGACCGGATCAGTTCATCAGCGTTGCCGAGGAAACCGGCCTGATCATCCCCATCGGCAAATGGATCGCCCGCCAGGCCTGCCGCATGAGCAAGCAACTGACCGCTGCGGGCCTGGGCAACCTGCAAGTGGCGATCAACCTGTCGCCCAAGCAGTTTTCCGACCCGGACCTGGTCGCATCGATTGCCAATATCCTCAAGGAAGAAGCCTTGCCCGCCCCCTTGCTGGAGCTGGAACTGACCGAAGGCTTGCTGCTCGAAGCCACTGAAGACACCCGCCAGCAACTCGACCAGCTCAAGGGCCTGGGCCTGACCCTGGCCATGGATGACTTCGGCACGGGCTACTCATCGCTGAGCTACCTGAAGAAGTTCCCGATCGACATCATCAAGATCGATCGCAGCTTCATCCACGAAATCCCGGATAACCAGGACGACATGGAAATCACCTCGGCAGTGATCGCCATGGCCCACAACCTCAAGCTCAAGGTGGTCGCCGAAGGCATCGAAACCGCCGCCCAGCTGGCCTTCCTGCGCCGCCACCGTTGCGACGTCGGCCAGGGCTACCTGTTCGACCGGCCGATCCCCGGCATCGAACTGATCGACAAGCTCAAACGCTATCCGCGCGGACCGATGGCCTGACAGCTGCGTAACACTCGGGCACACTGTAGGTCTATCGAACAACGACAACTCAGCGGTTGTCCCTACCTAAAGAGAGGAACGGGTTCATGGTCCTGCTTTCGGAAACCCAGGTGAACAAAAACGAGCTACCTACCGCGCAACAGGCACTGCCTGGGCGTGAAACCCCGATGCCGGTGCCCGACAAGCATTTCGTCAACGGCAATCCGCTGCTGGGCCCATTCCCGGGCAGTGTGGAATTCGCGATCTTCGGCCTGGGTTGTTTCTGGGGCGCAGAGCGCCGCTTCTGGCAGCGCGAAGGCGTGTACAGCACGTCGGTGGGTTATGCCGGCGGCTTCACGCCAAACCCGACCTACGATGAAGTCTGCTCCGGCCTGACCGGTCACAGTGAAGTCGTGCTCGTCGTCTACGAGCCGGAAAAAGTCAGCTACCAGGAACTGCTGGCAATGTTCTGGGAACTGCACAACCCGACCCAGGGCATGCGTCAGGGCAACGATATCGGCACCCAATACCGCTCGGTAATCTATGCCACCAACCCGGACCAACTGGACGCGGCCAAGGCCAGCGCCAAAGTGTTCCAGGCGGAACTGACCAAGGCCGGCCTGGGCACCATCACCACTGAAATCGAAGAAGCCCCGACGTTTTACTACGCCGAGGCCTATCACCAGCAATACCTGGCGAAGAACCCTGAAGGGTATTGCGGGATCAAGGGGACCGGAGTGGTCTGCCCGATTTGATGTGCCCCTGTAGCCGCTGCCGCAGGCTGCGCTGAGGTCCGCAGGACCTCTGGCGTTCGTGAAATCCTGCGCCCGCTTACGCGGTCGAGCGTCGCAGCGGCGCACCGAGCCTGCGGCAGCGGCTACAAGGACCGCGGCATGCCTCACATTTTATTCGGCAATCAACCAATCCATCCGCCACCCACCCTTGGTCTGCCCCAATTTCTCGGCCAGCCACGGCAGCAACTCCCGCAACTCCTCTTCCAGCCCCCACGGCGGATTGGCAATCGCCAACCCCGAGCCGTTGAGGCTTTGTGGCGTTTCCAGCGGATGCACCAACAGTTCGACACGCAGCAGCTTTGGCGCCCCGGTACTGGTCAGCTCCTGATAGAAACGGGTCAACTGGCGCTGATCCTTGATCGGATACCAGATCGCCGCCGCAGTCTGGCGCATGCGCCCGATCGCTTCCTTGAGCGCCTGCGAGCAACGCTTGAGCTCATCGAGCTGCTCGAAAGGCGGGTCGATCAACATCACCGCGCGCTTCTCCGGCACTGGCAGCAAGGCACGGGGCACATGCCAGCCTTCGCCCAAATGCACCGCGACGCGCCGATCACCTTTCATGTTGTCCTTGAGCAGACGCCCATCTTCGGGATGCTTCTCGTTGAGCAGTACCCGATCCTGAGGACGGGTCAGGCGTCGCGCCAGCTCAGGCGAACCAGGGTAATAGCGCAATTGGCCATCCGGGTTCATCTCATGCAGCACCTGCATGTAATCGGCCGCGAGCAATGGCAGATCCGGCGTATCCCATAGCCGCGCGATGCCTTCCAGATACTCGCCGGTACGGCTGGCCTGATCACCCTTGAGGTCATACAGACCAATCCCGGCATGGGTATCGAGGTAGGCAAACGGCTGCTCCTTGCGTGACATCAAGGCAATCAGACGGGTCAGGACAAGGTGTTTGAACACATCGGCGTGGTTGCCGGCGTGGAAGGCGTGACGATAATTCATGGCAACTCCTGCAAGGACGCAGAGTTTACCTTGTGTCGCGGCGCTCGTCAGGTGCACCCGAAACGACACCGGCCCGACCTCCAGAGGAGGCCGGGCCGGCATGGACACTAACTGACGACTGGTATCAGTGAGCTTGTTTGAAGGCAGCGTCAGCCGCTTCGAAACGGGCAACCATCGAGGCCGATGGCGAGCTCATCTTCGAGACCAGCAGGATCGCCAGGCTCGCGAAGATGAAACCAGGGATGATTTCATACAGGCCGAACAGCTCCAGTTGCTTCCAGACGATAACGGTGATCGCACCGACCAGGATACCGGCCAGGGCGCCGTTGCGGGTCATGCCTTTCCACAGTACCGAGATCAGCACCACAGGACCGAAGGCAGCACCGAAACCAGCCCAGGCGTAGCTGACCAGACCCAGTACGCGGTTTTCCGGGTTGGATGCCATCAGGATCGCAACCAGGGCGACCAACAACACCATCGCACGGCCAACCCAGACCAGCTCAAGCTGGGAGGCGCTCTTGCGCAGGAAGGTTTTGTAGAAGTCTTCGGTCAGGGCGCTAGAGCACACCAGCAGCTGGCAGCTCAGGGTACTCATGACGGCCGCCAGAATGGCCGACAGCAGCACACCGGCAATCCATGGGTTGAACAGGATCTTGGCCAGTTCGATGAACACACGCTCGTGGTTCTCGGTCACGGGACCGGCAACATCCGGATGCGCCGAGAAGTAGGCGATGCCGAAGAAGCCGACAGCCACGGTACCGGCCAGGCACAGGATCATCCAGGTCATGGAGATGCGACGAGCCTTGGCGATCGATTTGACCGAGTCAGCCGCCATGAAGCGCGCAAGAATGTGCGGCTGGCCGAAATAGCCCAGGCCCCAGCCCATCAGCGAGATGATGCCGATGAGGGTAGTGTTCTTCAGCATGTCGAAGTTATCGACATTTTGCGCTTCGATGGCCAGGAAGGTGGTGTCTAGACCACCGGTGGCCAGCATGACCACGATCGGGGTCAGGATCAGCGCGAAGATCATCAACGTGGCTTGCACGGTGTCGGTCCAGCTCACGGCCAGGAAACCACCGACGAAGGTGTAGGCGATGGTCGCGGCAGCGCCGGCCCACAGTGCGGTTTCATACGACATGCCGAAGGTGCTTTCGAACAAGCGAGCACCGGCAACGATGCCCGAAGCGCAGTAGATGGTGAAGAACACCAGGATAACGATGGCCGAGATGATCCGCAGCAGGCCGCTCTTGTCGTCGAAGCGACTGGAGAAGTAATCCGGCAGGGTCAGGGCGTCACCGTTGTGCTCGGTCTGGACGCGCAGGCGACCGGCGACGAACAGCCAGTTCAGGTATGCGCCGACGATCAGGCCAATGGCGATCCAGCTTTCCGAAAGGCCCGACATATAAATGGCACCCGGCAGGCCCATCAACAGCCAGCCGCTCATGTCCGAAGCGCCAGCAGACAGTGCAGTCACGACGCTACCGAGGCTTCGACCGCCAAGAATGTAATCGGAAAGGTTGTTGGTGGAGCGATAGGCCATGAAGCCGATCAGCACCATTGCCGCGATGTAGATCACGAAAGTGATCAGGGTTGGATTGCTTGCACTCATGAAGTTGCGCCCTGGCATTTGTTTTTATGGTGTTCGCGGTGGTCCGAACCAACGGCAGCCGCTCTCCCTGAACGCCTGTCTCGGACGGCTCTTTAAGAGTCCGCGCATGAAATTGGTGCGAAGATCTCCAGCTCGATCCTGCACCGATGCTGCTTGACCTCAAAGTGAGGTTGCACCTAGGCGGCGAATCCTATGCAACAAAGCAAAGAAGGTGCAACCGTTTTTTCTTTTCCAGTTGCACCTCGTCGGATTTTTTCCGTAAAAACGCTTTTTTGCTCCCTTTGGAAGTAAAAACGACCGTTTTCATAAGTGAATCCATCAAAAACAACCGAAACGGTGAGTTAGTTTCAAAGCACCGGACGAGCAGCACTTTTTTCCTACAAAAATAGGGTTGCACTAGGTTGCACCCAAATTGCTGCAAGGATAATCTTGGCGTCAGCTTATGCCACATCAGGTGGCGATAATGAGGATAAGAAATGGCGACGACCACCCTTGGGGTCAAACTCGACGACCCGACCCGTGAGCGACTGAAATCGGCAGCGCAGTCCATCGACCGCACGCCGCACTGGTTGATCAAACAGGCAATCTTCAATTACCTGGAAAAACTCGAGGGTGGTGCGACCCTGACCGAGATCAACGGTTGGGCCAGCAAAGAAGCTGAAGAAGCCGGCGAGCTGCACGCTGATCACAGCCATCAGTGCTTCCTCGAATTTGCGGAAAGCATCCTGCCGCAATCGGTCCTGCGCTCGGCCATTACCGCCGCCTATCGCCGCCCCGAGCAGGAAGTGGTGCCCATGCTGCTCGAGCAGGCACGCCTGCCGGTAGCGATGGCCGAGGCCACCAACAAGCTGGCCGCCTCGATTGCCGAAAAGCTGCGCAACCAGAAGAGCGCTGGCGGCCGTGCCGGTATCGTCCAGGGCCTGCTGCAAGAATTCTCCCTGTCGTCCCAGGAAGGCGTGGCCCTGATGTGCCTGGCCGAAGCGCTGCTGCGCATCCCGGACAAGGGCACTCGCGACGCCCTGATCCGCGACAAGATCAGCACCGGCAACTGGCAGCCGCACCTGGGCAACAGCCCGTCGCTGTTCGTCAACGCCGCCACCTGGGGCCTGCTGCTGACCGGCAAGCTGGTGTCGACCCACAACGAAGCCGGCCTGACCTCTTCGCTCAGCCGCATCATCGGCAAGAGCGGCGAGCCGATGATCCGCAAGGGCGTCGACATGGCCATGCGCCTGATGGGCGAGCAGTTCGTCACCGGTGAAACCATCGCCGAAGCCCTGGCCAACGCCAGCCGCTTCGAAGCCAAGGGCTTCCGCTACTCCTACGACATGCTCGGTGAAGCAGCCCTCACCGAACATGACGCGCAAAAATACCTGGCGTCCTACGAGCAGGCCATTCACTCGATCGGCAAGGCCTCCCATGGCCGTGGCATCTATGAAGGCCCGGGCATCTCGATCAAGCTGTCGGCCCTGCACCCACGCTACAGCCGCGCCCAGTACGAGCGCGTGATGGACGAGCTGTACCCGCGCCTGCTGTCGCTGACCCTGCTGGCCAAGCAGTACGACATCGGCCTGAACATCGACGCCGAAGAAGCCGACCGCCTCGAGCTGTCGCTGGACCTGCTCGAGCGCCTGTGCTTCGAGCCACAACTGACCGGCTGGAACGGCATCGGCTTCGTCATCCAGGCTTACCAGAAGCGCTGCCCGTATGTGATCGACTACGTCATCGACCTGGCCCGCCGCAGCCGCCACCGCCTGATGATCCGCCTGGTAAAAGGCGCCTATTGGGACAGCGAAATCAAGCGCGCCCAGGTCGACGGCCTGGAAGGCTACCCGGTCTACACCCGCAAGGTGTACACCGACGTTTCCTACATTGCCTGCGCACGCAAACTGCTGTCGGTGCCGGAAGTCATCTACCCGCAGTTCGCCACCCACAATGCCCACACCCTGTCGGCCATCTACCATATCGCCGGGCAGAACTACTACCCCGGCCAGTACGAGTTCCAGTGCCTGCACGGCATGGGCGAACCGCTGTATGAGCAAGTGGTGGGCAAGGTTGCCGATGGCAAGCTGAACCGTCCGTGCCGCGTCTATGCGCCGGTCGGTACCCATGAAACCCTGCTCGCCTACCTGGTGCGTCGCCTGCTGGAAAACGGTGCGAACACCTCGTTCGTCAACCGCATCGCCGATCAGTCGATTTCCATCCAGGAACTGGTGGCCGACCCGGTCAGCAGCATCGAGCGCATGGCCACCCAGGAAGGCGGTTTCGGCCTGCCGCACCCGCGCATTGCGCTGCCGCGCGACCTCTATGGCTCCGAGCGCGCCAACTCCAGCGGCATCGACATGGCCAACGAACATCGCCTGGCCTCGCTGTCCTGCGCCTTGCTCAGCAGTGCTCACAACAACTGGAGCGCCGCGCCGGTACTCGGCTGCCCGACCAGCAACGGCGCTGCCCAGCCCGTGCTGAACCCGGCTGATCTGCGTGACGTCGTAGGCCACGTTCAGGAAGCCAATGTCGAAGATGTCGACAACGCCATCCAGTGCGCTATCAAAGCCGCCCCGATCTGGCAGGCCACGCCGCCGGCCGAACGCGCCGCGATCCTCGAACGCGCCGCCGACCTGATGGAAGCCGAGATCCAGCCGCTGATGGGCCTGCTGGCACGCGAAGCCGGCAAGACCTTCGCCAACGCCATCGCCGAAGTGCGTGAAGCGGTCGACTTCCTGCGCTACTACGCGGTGCAGGCTCGCAACGATTTCAGCAACGACGCGCACCGCCCACTGGGCCCGGTAGTCTGCATCAGCCCGTGGAACTTCCCGCTGGCGATCTTCAGCGGCCAGGTCGCGGCCGCCCTGGCTGCCGGTAACCCGGTATTGGCCAAGCCTGCCGAACAAACCCCGCTGGTCGCCGCGCAAGCCGTACGCCTGCTGCTCGAAGCCGGCATCCCGGAGGGCGTGGTGCAACTGCTGCCGGGCCGCGGTGAAACCGTCGGTGCTCGACTGGTCGGCGACGATCGCGTCAAGGGCGTCATGTTCACCGGCTCCACCGAAGTGGCTCGCCTGCTGCAGCGCAACATCGCCGGCCGCCTGGACTCCCAGGGCCGTCCGATCCCGCTGATCGCCGAAACCGGTGGCCAGAACGCGATGATCGTCGACTCCTCGGCACTGACCGAACAAGTGGTCATCGATGTGGTGTCCTCGGCCTTTGACAGCGCCGGTCAACGCTGCTCGGCACTGCGCGTACTGTGCCTGCAGGAAGACTCGGCCGACCGCGTCATTGAAATGCTCAAGGGCGCCATGGCCGAAAGCCGCCTGGGCAACCCCGAGCGCCTGGCCGTGGACATTGGCCCGGTCATCGACGCTGAAGCCAAGGCGGGCATCGAGAAACACATCCAGGGCATGCGCGAGAAAGGCCGTTCGGTCTACCAGGTGGCCATCGCCAACACCGAAGAATGCCAACGCGGCACCTTCGTCATGCCGACCCTGATCGAGCTGGAAAGCTTCGACGAACTGCAACGCGAGATCTTCGGCCCGGTTCTGCACGTGGTGCGCTACAAGCGTAAAGAGCTGGACCAACTGATCGAGCAGATCAACGCTTCGGGCTATGGCCTGACCCTGGGTGTGCACACCCGTATCGACGAAACCATTGCCAAGGTCATCGACAACGTCAATGCCGGTAACGTCTACGTCAACCGCAACATCGTCGGTGCCGTGGTCGGCGTGCAGCCATTCGGCGGCGAAGGCCTGTCGGGTACCGGTCCGAAAGCCGGCGGCCCGCTGTACCTGTACCGCCTGCTGTCGACTCGCCCGACCGATGCCATCGTCCGCTCCTTCGAACGCACCGACGGCGACACTGCCCCGGACGTTCGCCTGCGCGACGCCATGAGCAAACCGCTGCAGGCTCTGCAAGCCTGGGCCGAAAGCAACAAGCTGGCCGACCTGCACGCCCTGTGCACGCAATACACCCAGCAGTCGCAGAGCGGCATCACCCGCCTGCTCGCTGGCCCCACCGGTGAGCGCAACAGCTACGCCATCCTGCCGCGTGAGCACGTCCTGTGCCTGGCAGAGGTCGAAGCCGACCTGCTTACCCAACTGGCCGCAGTACTGGCCGTTGGCAGCTCGGCGGTCTGGCCGGATAACGTGCTGGGCAAAACCCTGCGCACCCGCCTGCCGAAGGAAGTGCAAGCGCGCATCCAGTTGGTGGCCGAGTGGAACAAGGACGAAGTCGTATTCGACGCCGTTCTGCACCACGGCGACTCCGACCAACTGCGCGATGTCTGCCAGCAGATCGCCAAGCGTGCCGGCGCTATCATCGGCGTTCAGGGCCTGTCGCAAGGCGAATCCAGCATTGCGCTGGAGCGTCTGGTAATCGAGCGAGCGTTGAGCGTCAACACAGCGGCTGCCGGTGGTAATGCGAGCTTGATGACTATCGGTTGATAGACAGGGAATGATGCGGTCTTCCAGTTGGACCGCATCGCTGCTATCGCGGGCAAGCCAGCTCCCACAGAGATCACGGAGTGCATGAGATCCCTGTGGGAGCTGGCTTGCCAGCGATGCGGTTGAACACTATTTCACTGAACACCCTCGATTCTGCCCCCTCATCACCCCCATCTATGGTGCTAGGCACCGACTTTCCCTCCAGCCTAGACTCGGCGCATTCCAAAAAAGGTATGCCCCCATGTCCGAGACCTTGCTCAGCTCCCGCAACCTGGCCTTTGAACTCTATGAAGTCCTCGACGCCGAAAGCCTGATCCGGCGCGAACGCTTCGCCGAGCACAATCGCGAGACCTTCGATGCAGCCATTGCCACGGCCCGGACCATTGCCGAGAAGTACTTCGCCCCGCACAACCGCAAGGGCGATGAAAACGAACCGCGCTTTGAGGACGGTCAGGCGATTCTGATCCCGGAAGTGAAGCCGGCGGTCGATGCCTTTCTGGAAGCCGGCTTCCTCAATGCCGCGCGCAGCTTCGAAGACGGTGGCATGCAGTTGCCGACCCTGCTTTCGCAAGCCTGCTTTGCCCATTTCCAGTCGGCCAACGCGGCATCGACCTCCTACCCCTTCCTGACCATGGGCGCCGCCAACCTGATTGAAAGCTTTGGCAGTGCCGAGCAAAAGCAGCGCTTCCTGCAGCCGATGATCGACGGGCGCTTTTTTGGCACCATGGCGCTGACTGAACCCCATGCCGGCTCATCCCTCTCGGATATCCGCACCCGCGCCGAGCCTGCCGCCAATGGCACCTATCGCCTGCGTGGCAACAAGATCTTCATTTCCGGTGGCGACCACCCGCTGGCGGAAAACATCGTGCACATGGTCCTGGCCAAGTTGCCGGACGCCCCGCCAGGCGTTAAAGGCATTTCGCTGTTTATCGTGCCCAAGTTCCTGGTCAACGAGGATGGCAGCCTGGGCAAGCGCAACGATGTGCTGCTGGCCGGGCTGTTTCACAAGATGGGTTGGCGCGGCACCACGTCTACCGCATTGAATTTTGGAGATAACGGCGAATGCGTGGGCTATCTGGTGGGCAAGCCCCATCATGGCCTGAGCTACATGTTCCAGATGATGAACGAAGCACGCATCGGCGTCGGCATGGGCGCGGTGATGCTCGGTTACGCTGGCTACCTGTACTCGCTGGAATACGCGCGCGAACGCCCGCAGGGGCGCCTGCCGGACAGCAAGGACCCGACCACCGCGCCAGTCTCGATTATCCAGCATGCGGATATCAAGCGCATGCTGTTGACCCAGAAAGCCTATGTGGAAGGCGCGTTCGATCTCGGCCTGTATGCCGCCCGCCTGGTCGACGAGACCGAAACCGGCGAAAGCGAAGAAGCTCGCAAGCAGGCCCATGAGCTGCTTGACCTGCTGACCCCCATCGTCAAATCCTGGCCTTCGGAGTTCTGCCTCAAGGCCAACGAACTGGCTATCCAGATTCTTGGTGGCCACGGTTACACCCGCGAGTACCCGGTGGAGCAGTACTACCGCGACAACCGCCTCAATCCCATCCACGAAGGCACGCACGGCATCCAGTCGCTCGACCTGCTTGGCCGCAAGCTGGCGCACAATGGTGGTGCCGGGCTCAAGCAACTGATTCGTCTGATCGCAGCTACCTGCGAGCGCTCACGCGCCCATGCCGGGCTCGATGACTTGCGCCAACCGCTGGAACTGCTGCTTGGTCGCTTGCAAAGCGTCACGCTCGGGCTGCTGGCTGACCTGGGTAAAGGTCAGGTCAGCACCGCACTGGCCAACTCGGCACTGTACCTCAAGGTGTTCGGCCATACCGTCATCGGCTGGCGCTGGCTGGAGCAAGCCATCCGGGCTGAAGAAGGGCTGGCACAGGGCAACCCGGCCGACCTCCCCTTCTATCGCGGCAAGCTCCAGGCCGCCCGGTACTTCCTGACCTGGGAAATACCGGGTTGCCACCACGAATTGGCGCTACTGGAGCATCGCGACGATACCTGCGCGAGCATGAGCGATGAGTGGTTCTGACGGATCAGGTTTTCAGCCTTGAGGGAGCGGGAAGAACTGGTCCACCAGCCCACGAGCGGCCTCTCCCAGTTTCTGGATATACCGGTCGCGGTTGAACAGCTCACCCGTTCGCAGATCGAACGCGGGAGTATTGGCAGGTGGGCTGATCTCACTCAAGCCCACTTCCATGAAGCGGTAGTTCGCCCCCCTCACTTCCTGCAGGCTGGTAATTTTGAAGTAACAGCCGGGAAGGAATACCGACTCCGCCTCACTTGGCGTTTTCGAGAAGGGGGCAATCGGCGTGGCGCTGAAGTAATCCTCGCGATTGAGCTTGAAGATCACCGAGGTATCATCGAACTCTGCTGGCGCTTGCTCGCCAATTTCATTGCCCGCATGGCTGCTGGCAAAACGTCTGGCGATGAAAGGGCTTTCGCTGAATGAGGCAATATCGGTGTTGACCAATACATCCCCCACCGTAAGCGTTCCAGTGCGAAACGCGATCCCCGAAGTGCCACGATTACCGGAGCCGCCTCGGTACAGGGCAACTTCATCATCGGCGGGAACTACTTCCAACTCTTCACGAAGTTCCTGAATGTATTTGATCGGGTCGCCATACGCAGTTGTGCCTTCACGCAAAAACGTGTTGAACACATTATCATCATCCGTATAAAAACGAATTGTCTCGGCCTGATAGTTCCCATCCGCATCGACAAATACCCGGTGTTGTTCCTCATCGTCAATGTAGATACCGTCTTCAATCACAGCATCTTCTGGTGCATGGGCCACCAGATCAATAACCGCGTTCTGACGCTGCAACGCCTGCTCCGAGTACTGCTCCTGCCTCAACCGGTCTACCGTCATGAAACTATCCCAAAAGTCAGACGTTGTTGATGGCAGGATGACCGGACGCTTGCCAAATCGCAGGTAGCGATCCATATCCGCAGGCCACTGCAGCCAGTCCATGACATAGCGGGCCAGGCGCAGTTTCAGCCGTTCTGCCTCTAACTCGGGAAACGCATAAGCCGCAAACACTTGACGCCCAGCCCCTTCGGAAAAAATCTCGTCAAGCAATGCCTCTGGCGTTCGTCCCCCGCCTTTGAGCCCCACATCACCGTGATACTCCCAGCGCCCATCGGCACCCAGCCGGATCGGTTGCTCATAGCCCTTGCTGCCCACCGCCTTGAGGCGAAATGTTTGTTCGCCCGAGCGACGATAGACGGCATAGACCCTATCGTCCTGGACGATATAGAACTGCTGCGCCAGTTTATAAGTACCTTCGTTCGTTCCCGTCTGCGCTTTCGCATCCCGCAGATTGACATCAACGTCATAACCTTCAAACGGCTGAATCACGTAGTTTTTCTTGACTGGGGCCGACTCGCCAACCCGCGCAATTTTCACCGCGGTGTTCAAGGCCGCTCGTTCGGACTTGATGGCCATGGCTATCGCACCCACCGCGGGAATCACGGAGAGAATGGCAAAACAGACATCCAGGGCGACCAACGCGGTATAACCCAGCTCTTGCCAGATGTGCCCATGGCGATACGCATCAGCCGCTTGCGCTCCATGGCTCAAGGCGTCGTCGAAGAAAACCAGCGCGCCAACACCGGGCACCAGGGAAAGCCCGGTTTTGACGGCAAAGCGAACCTCCTGCCTCCAGGCCAGTCGATTTTCCCTGGCGATGTCGGCCTGGCTACGCGCACTGCCGTGTACCCGGCGGATCAGCCGATCTCGCAATGTCTCGAGCAGCAAGGTGCTCAATGTGGCATCCGCCTGGGCTACAGGCTCGAACGCGAACAATCCAGCGCCGTTGTTCTTCAGGCCATCGGTGATGTAGCTCAAGTCGTCTTGCAATTCAGTGTTTATCCGGCCACTGCTTGCCAGATAAGCGGCCATTGCGGGCTGGCGGGTCGCTTCGATCAGAAGCTGGCGAGCCTGCTCCAGACTGTTGGCTGCCAGGAACGCGCGCCCCTGAGGTACGTTGGGTAGGTAAATCAGCGTTTTTCCGGATTTTCGGTCCTGCAAGCACAGCGGCCCAATCAACGTTTTCGGCGACGCTTGAGCGGCATCGGAATCGGCATCGGCATCAGCATCAGCCTTCAATCGAAGACGGTAAAACCCAATGTCAAAGCCGTTGTAGAGCAAGCCCTCTGCCGTGCGCGCGGCGCTGGCGGTGATCAACAGGGAGTACTCTTGCTCGCTGAGCCAATGCTGCTCTCTGGCCGCAATCGCCTCCAGGTCCATGGCTTGCTCGCAGGGCTTGAGCATCCATTCAGCCTGACCCACGGTCAGCTCTTCCCCGGGAGCGTAAGCCGCCATGACTCGCCGCTGGTACTGGCCGGCGACATCCAGCGCAGGAATGGTTTTGATCAAGTAACGCGAGGTGATGCCTTCGGCCGTGACAGCCGCCTTCCCATAAGTGATGCGGGCATACTTCATGCGCAGCAACATCTGCCCATCGGAGGCGTTGAGATTGGTTTGCGCCAGCCGCGCCAGCGTGAAGACTGTTCGCTGGGTGCCGGGCACCTCCTCGGCAGGGTCGAATGCATCGCCATAAGTATGCACAGCGACCTTGTCGGGAATGTCGATCAGCACCTGCTCGGGATCGACTTCTACATTGAGGTCGGCCTTCAGTTGCGCAACCAGCTGCTGGCGAGTGAACGCCGCGAGATCGGGAAGGCGTTGCGTCAGTTGCCGCTCAAAATACCCCAGGCTGCGGCTGTATATTCGTAGCTGGCTTGCATACGCCAATTGCACCTGTGACGCAGCATTGCGCAGCCACTGCGGCAACTTCGCCCGCGCCGAGGCTTTCCTGCGTTGCTCGGTAACTTTCGCAAAGGCACTATCCCTGGCCTGGCTTTGCGGGACGCTGAAATTACTCGTCGTATCCAGACGCAGGCGCTGCACGGTAGCCTCAAGGGTGTCGGCATCGGTATAAGGTCGCTCCCCTCTTTGAGCCGCGCCGGCCTGCTCGGCATAGCTGTCAAGCTGGGCCTGAACGCTGTACGCAATCGCATTGGCCTCAATCACCGGCGTCACGATCGATTCGGTTGCCAGAACCCGGGGCAAAAGTGAACGCGCCTGCATTGAAAGCAATTGCACGAACACCGTCTGCGCACCGTGCTCAAGGCTTCGGGCAACCCGTGCCTTGAGCTCGGCCAGGGTTCGGAACTTCTGCAGGCCGCCCGCACTGCCAGGCACGAAAAGCATCGCAGGCTCAACCGACTCTGGCTGGTTCAACGCAGCAGCCGTGGTGAAAACCAGCGCACCGCTGAGCTCGAGACTGTTTTGGCCTGCCATGATGCACAAACGGGTGACGACCGAACCCGCCTCGCCACGTACCACATCCTTGATCCGTGCGTATTGGGTATCAGTAAGTTGTCTTTCGAATTTTTGCAGCAAGGCCTCCTGGAGCAACCCTTCGCCCCGGGCTTGAACCAGAACGTCGGTACGGTTCGACAGATTTTCATCCCGCCCCGTCCAAAAGCCCTGATCAAGCTCAAGGTTGCTGTTGAGCAGATCCTTGCCAATTTGCTCACCCTTGTCGTGAGCAGTCTGCCAGAGGGAATAGGCTTCACGATAACGTCGCAGTTCGGGCGTGGCCTTGTCGGCCGCGCCTACAAAGGCGGCGATAGCGCTTTCATAAACCTCGACCTTCTGCTGGCGCAGTCGTTGCGGCACGTCGATCGACAAGCTGGCGAACGATATATCGCCCGTATGCCTGATCGCATCGACCGCCAGTCTCTGGCACAAGGCCAGGCGAGTCTTGCGCCAGACACCGTATCCGAATCGCTGCATGCGTCCGGCGTCGATACTTGCAGCGGCGGTCAATGCATCTGTACCGGAAATATCGATGACCTCTTCGCCACGCAGCTCATAAGCCGCCCCCCGAGCCATGCTCAATGCACCCATGATTTCATGGCGAATACTGCGTAACAGGGTTCTCTGGAACGGATTGTCCTCGATTTTGGCAAACTGGAACTGGAGTGGTTGTTGCAACTGCAGCGTGCCGCTCGATAGCAGCCGATTGCGCGTGGCGTACTCCAGCAGGCGCCAAAGTGCGGTGTTGTCCCGGGAGGCAAAGGCGGCATTGAACGCCTGCATGAGCTCGGTACGGGAGGCATACTCAAAAACCTCCTGCTGGAAACCGGGAATGTACAAAATCTGTTTCCCCGTATCCGCACCGATCATGAGCGCGTCGGCCATGCGCACTGTGCTGCCATCAGGCGCCGATATGTTTACTTTCCAGACGCTCACCCCGCTCATGTCGCCGCTTTCGGTGCGACGCACTATCTCGATGGGGTAATCCACAACAGCCCTGGCCATGCGTAAACCCAGAGCGCTCAATTGCTCGGTTGCGTAGAGCAACTGCGCTTTGTCGAAGAAACCGGTTTGCCTAAGCTGCGTGGCAATTTGCAATCGGCTACGCGTGTCGCCAGCACTCGAGGCCTTCCAATATGCAGTGGCATCCTGGACAAGTTGTTTTTCAAGATTGACGCCCTGAACCCTTGCCAGTGCCTGGTCTAGCGTCAGGTTCATTCGCGCCAATACCTGCCTCGTTACCACGCCAGGTTCAATTGCAGGCTCCGTGAAATCGACGCGCGGCTGCCGCAGCAGCTGCGCCGCGGCTTGCGTCAGCGTGCGGGTGAAGCCGGGAATCGGCGCCGGCGGCCTGAAGGTCAACGACATCTGGTCTGAGTCGGCACCGAAAATTGCAAACAACGCATTACGAATCGAATCGTGGAATGTCGGGGCCGCGCCCATGAGTCGTTGCAACTGCATGCTCGTCAGCTGGGTATTGGACAGGGATTGATGCGCCCGATTGGGCGTCACGGTTGTTGTTGGGTCGGCTGGCGGGTTGGCGCTCTGGTCCGGCTGATTCATCCTCGTTCCTTGATCCGGGTAGTGAGATCAAGGATGTTGCGCAAGTTCGGATGGCGGACGGTGATAAATAACTACTACTGTGCGGCAACGCTGGCCCAAAACAGCTTTGACAGTTCGACATCTGCACAGGTTAGAATCTGTTGGCACGCAGACTGCATATTCGTGCCTGCGCCCGCCTGACCAGCCCACCCGGAGTACTGCCTTTGAATGCGACGACCATCAACAGCCTGTTCTTGATCGGCGCGTTGCTGGTAGGTGCGAGTATCCTGGTCAGCTCTCTGTCCTCGCGGCTCGGCATCCCGATCCTGGTCATCATCCTCGCCGTCGGCATGGCCGCCGGGGTCGATGGCGCCGGCATCATTTTCGACAACTACCCGACGGCCTACCTTGTCGGCAACCTGGCGCTGGCCGTGATCCTGCTCGACGGCGGCCTGCGCACGAGGGTGGCGAGTTTCCGCGTGGCGCTCTGGCCAGCGTTATCGCTGGCAACTATCGGCGTGCTGATCACCACCGGCCTGACCGGCATGATGGCCGCCTGGTTGTTCGACCTGAACATGATCCAGGGGCTGTTGATCGGGGCGATCGTCGGTTCGACCGACGCCGCGGCGGTCTTCTCCCTGCTCGGCGGCAAGGGCCTGAACGAACGGGTGACCGCCACCCTGGAAATCGAATCGGGCAGTAACGACCCGATGGCGGTGTTTCTCACTGTCACCCTGATCGACATGCTTGCCAGCGGCCAGACCGGCCTGCATTGGGGCCTGCTGACCCACCTGATCCGCGAGTTCGGCATCGGCGGCATTCTGGGCCTGGGCGGCGGCTGGCTGATGCTGCAACTGGTCAACCGGATCCATCTGGCAGCAGGCCTGTATCCGATTCTGGTGATCAGTGGTGGCCTGGCGGTGTTCGCCCTGACCAACGCCCTGCACGGCAGCGGTTTTCTGGCTGTCTACCTATGCGGCCTGGTCATCGGCAATCGCCCGGTGCGCAGCCGCCACGGCATCCTGCACATGCTCGACGGCATGGCCTGGCTGTCCCAGATCGGCATGTTCCTGGTGCTGGGCCTGCTGGTCACGCCCCATGACCTGCTGCCCATTGCCGTGCCCGCGCTCGGCCTGGCGCTGTGGATGATCCTGGTCGCCCGGCCACTGTCGGTGCTGGCCGGCCTGCTGCCCTTCAAGGCCTTCCATGGGCGTGAAAAAGCCTTCATTTCCTGGGTCGGCCTGCGCGGCGCGGTACCGATCATTCTGGCCGTGTTCCCGTTGATGGCCGGGCTGCCCCATGCGCAGCTGTACTTCAACCTGGCATTTTTCATCGTGCTGGTTTCGCTGCTGGTACAGGGCACCAGCCTGCCTTGGGTGGCCAAGCTGCTGAAGGTCACCGTACCGCCGGACCCGGCGCCCATTTCCCGCTCAGCGCTCGAGGTGCACGTCACCAGCGAATGGGAGATGTTCGTTTATCGCCTCGGTGCTGAAAAATGGTGCATCGGTGCAGCCCTTCGCGAGCTGAAAATGCCCGAAGGTACCCGCATCGCGGCCCTGTTTCGGGGTCAGCAACTGCTCCATCCGTCGGGAAGTACCACCCTCGAAGTCGGTGATTTGCTCTGCGTGATCGGCCACGAACACAATTTGCCAGCATTGGGGAAACTGTTCAGCCAGGCGCCTCAACGCGGTCTCGACTTGCGCTTCTTCGGCGACTTCGTCCTCGAGGGAGACGCAGAACTGGGGGCCGTGTCGGCATTGTACGGGTTGAAACTTGACGGCCTGGATCCGAAAATGCCGCTCAGCCGATTCATTGCACAGAAGGTTGGCGGCGAACCAATCGTCGGCGACCAGATCGAATGGAACAGCACAATCTGGACCGTTGCCGTCATGGAAGGGAACAAGATCCTCAAAGTGGGCGTCAAATTCCCCGAAGGTAGTCGCCCTGGTCCTGGGCTGTTCCTCTAAACTTCCATTCTTTGCGAGATATTCCGACCCCTGCCTATGTCCATTGCGCGTACTTTTCTGACCTCGGCCCTTTTGGGGTTATGCCTGTCTGTCACCACTGTCCAGGCAGCCGAATCTCCTCCTTCAAGCACTGCGGTACAGCAAAGCCTCGACAAGATCGCCGAGCGCAAACTGCCCGAGGCCGATCAAAAGGCCTTGCAGCAGGTGCTGGAACAGACCCTGGGCTTGCTGGCGAGCAAGGAAGATAGCGAAAAGCGCCTGGCAGCCGTAAAGAAGCAGCTCAACGAAGCGCCCCGCCAGACCGGCGAAAACCAGCGTGAGCTGGCCAAGCTCAAGCTCACCAAGGTCGTCCCCGTCGAGCAACGCTATGCCAGCCTCAAGGTGCCGGAGCTCGAACAACTGCTGACCGAGCGCAGCACTCAGCAGGCTGAACTGCAAAAGGCCCTGGCCGAAGCCACGACCCTGAGCATCACCGCCCAGACCCGCCCCGAACGCGCCCAGGCCGAGATCAGCAACAACCAGACGCGCATCCAGCAGATCAATACACTGCTCAAGGCGGGCAAAGAGGCCGGCAAAGTGCTGTCGCCCGAGCAGCGCAACCAGCTCAATGCCGAACTTGCCTCGCTCAATGCCCTGACCGCCCTGCGTCGCCAGGAACTGGCCGGCAACGGCCTGCTGCAAGACCTGGGCAACAGCCGCAAGGACCTGCTGCTCGAACGCAGCGCGCGCCTGGAACAGGAAATCCAGGACCTGCAGACGCTGATCAACCAGAAGCGCCTGGCCCAGTCCCAGCAGACCGTCACCGAGCAATCGATCGAAGCGCAAAAAGCCGGGGGCAGCAGCCTGCTGGCCACCGAAAGCGCGGCCAACGTCAAGCTCTCCGACTACCTGCTGCGCAGCACCGACCGCCTCAACGAGCTGACCCAGCAGAACCTCCAGGTCAAGCAGCAGCTCGATACCCTGACCCAGAGCGACCAGGCCCTGGACGAGCAAATCAGCGTGCTCAAGGGCAGCCTGCTGCTGTCCAAGATTCTCTACAAGCAGAAACAGTCGCTGCCACACCTCAGGCTCGACAAAGACCTGGCCGACCAGATCGCCGACATCCGCCTGTATCAGTTCGAAGTCAATCAGCAACGCGAACAGATCAGCAACCCCAGCGAGTACGTCGACAAGCTGCTGGCCAGCCAACCACCGGAACAAGTCACGCCGCAGCTGCGCAAGACCCTGCTCGAACTGGCCATCACCCGTAGCGACCTGCTCGAGCGCCTGAACCGCGAATTGAGCGCCCTGCTCAACGAATCGATTACCCTGCAACTCAATCAGAAGCAACTGCTCAGCACCGCGCAGAACCTGCGCGCAACGCTCGATGAGCAGATGTTCTGGATCCCCAGCAACAAACTGCTGGACCTGGAATGGATGGAAACCGTCCCCCACCGCCTATCGCAGCAAATCGCGACGCTGCCCTGGTCCTCGAGCCTGAAAGAGCTGGGCGATGGCCTGACCCAACGGCCACTGCTGTTCCTGCCGCTGCTATTGCTGATCGGCGCCCTGCTGTGGCGACGCAGTCAGCTCTATGCCCGCTTGAACAAGGTCCATCAGGATGTCGGCCACTTCAAGCGCGACAGCCAATGGCATACCCCGCAGGCGATTCTGATCAATATCCTACTGGCCATGCCCGGCGCCCTGGCGCTGGCCTTGTGCGGCCTGGCACTGCAAATCGACGCACGCGGGCAAAACGCCAATCTCGGTGCCGCCCTGCTGCAGATTTCCCAGGCCTGGCTGGTGTTCTATACCGCCTACCGGATCCTTGCGCCGGGCGGTGTGGCCGAGTTGCATTTCCGTTGGGAGAAGCCGCAAGTCGAATTCCTCCGTGGCTGGATCCGCCGCCTGGGCCTCGTCGTGCTCGCGCTGGTCGGTGTGGTCGCCATCGCCGAGCATCAGCCTTCGGCCCTGGCCGATGACGTGCTCGGCATTGGCGTGGTCCTGACCTGCTACGCGTTGATGGCCTGGCTCCTGAGCCGGCTGTTGATGGGAAGCCCGACGCACCGCAATACCTCGCTGTTCCGCAAGACAGTGGGCGTGGCGTTCACCTTGCTGCCGATCGCGCTGTTCGTCGCGGTGTGCTTCGGCTACTACTACACCGCCCTCAAGCTCACCGACCGCCTGATCGACACCCTGTACCTGTTGATGTTCTGGATCATCATCGAGGCAGGCTTCGTCCGTGGCCTGGCCGTTGCGGCCCGGCGCCTGGCCTACCAGCGCGCCCTGAGCAAACGCCTGGCGGTCAAGGAAGGCGGCGATCCCGAAGCCGTCGTCGAAGAGCCGACGCTGGACATCGAGCAGGTCAACCAACAGTCCTTGCGCCTGATTCGCCTGGCCCTGCTCGGCTGCTTCATGGGTGCACTGTACTGGGTCTGGGCCGACCTGATCAGCGTGTTCGCCTACCTGGACAACATCACCCTGTACGAATACACCAGCGGCACCGGTGCGGCCATGAGCATGGTACCTATCAGCATGGGCGACATGCTCGGGGCACTGGTCATCATCGGCATCACCGTTGCACTGGCGCGCAACCTGCCGGGCCTGCTCGAAGTACTGGTGTTGTCGCGCCTCAACCTGGCCCAGGGCAGCGCGTATGCCACGACTACGCTGCTGTCCTATGCGATTGCCGGTATCGGCTTCGTCTCCACCCTGTCGACCCTCGGGGTCAGCTGGGACAAGCTGCAATGGCTGGTCGCCGCGCTGTCGGTGGGCCTGGGCTTCGGCATGCAGGAGATCTTCGCCAACTTCATCTCCGGCATCATGATCCTGTTCGAACGTCCGGTGCGTATCGGCGACACCATCACCATCGGCAACCTGTCGGGCACCGTGAGCAAGATCCGCATCCGCGCCACGACGATTACCGACTTCGACCGCAAGGACATCATCGTCCCGAACAAGACCTTCATCACCGGGCAACTGATCAACTGGTCGCTCACCGATACGGTCACCCGGGTCACCCTGAAACTGGGCGTGGACTACGGCTCGGACCTGGACCTGGTCCGCTCGCTGCTGCTCAAGGCGGCCAGGGAAAACCCGCGGGTACTCAAGGAGCCGGAGCCGATCGTCTACTTCCTCAACTTCGGCGAAAGCACCCTGGACCACGAACTGCGCATGCACGTGCGTGACCTTGGCGACCGCAACCCGGTACTCGACGAGATCAACCGGTACATCAATCGCGAGTTCAAGAAGCAGAAGATCAACATCTCCTTCCGGCAGATGGAGATCTACCTCAAGAACATGCAGGGCCAGGAATACAAGATGGTGCCGGTCGAAAGCCTGGACAAGACCCTGTTGCCGATCCAGCCGGCGGCGAACGTAGGCAAGCCGACTGCGGAGCCGCCGGTGCACAAGCTCGACTGAGTGGAGTCCTAAGACGTATCCTACGCGGTCTGTCGATCTGCGCTTCTGTTCCCCGGGAAGCACTGCCACTAAGCTGTTCCGGTCGCTGAAGGTTCAGCGATCGGGTGTGGAAACCCGGGGGGAAAAGTTGTCGCTGGTGTCTTTATGGCAGCTGTGCGCGGGAGACCTTCGGGTCTGCCGGGTTTTGACAACCTTTCCCTGGTTTTCCACCCCGCACACAGCTGCCACCCATTCGTGTGGAAACGAACTGTATGCAGCGCCATCAAATTAAAGGTGTCGCCATGAAAAAAATCGTTCCCGATCCACCCCTCGGCTCAATCTCCCAAACCGCCACCACCGCCTTCGGCTCCTGCGACGCCGGCCATGCGCCGCTGTTTGCCGTGCGTGAAGGCATCCATGCCGAAGATGCCCTGGTGCATGCCTCGCTATTGCTGAAATGCACCTGCGAAACGGCGTATCAACTCAGCGAAAAGGTCGACGAACAGGGCCGCAGCCTCGTCTGGTCTCTCCTGCATACGGCGGAATCGGCCAAGGCGCTGGTCGATGCCTTGCTCGATGGCATTGAGGACAGCGCCGGTCGTTGAATTGTTGCGACCGCTTCGCGCTCGATCGCGGGCAAGCCCGCTCCCACAGATATGTGCCAGCTTCTGCAGGTGTTGTGCAATCCTTGTGGGAGCTGGCTTGCCAGCGATGAGGCCCTACCCCACAACATAGAACCTCGCTGCCCCCCCATTTCCCTTTCCCGCCACCAACCGCCACAATGCCCCCATCCCTGCCCGGAGATGGCCCTTGAAACAACTGGATGACCTGACCTTCGACAACCGCTACGCCCGCCTGGGCGATGCGTTCTCAACCTCGGTGCTGCCAGAGCCCCTCCTCAACCCGCGCCTGGTCATCGCCAGCGAAGCGGCAATGAAGCTGCTCGACCTGGACCCGAACGAAGCCCAGTCCCCGGTCTTCGCCGAACTGTTCAGCGGCCACAAACTCTGGGCCGAAGCCGAACCCCGGGCGATGGTCTACTCCGGGCACCAGTTCGGCGCCTACAACCCGCGCCTGGGCGATGGTCGCGGCCTGCTGCTGGGCGAGGTCTACAACGACGCCGGCGAACACTGGGACCTGCACCTCAAGGGCGCCGGGCAAACCCCCTATTCACGCATGGGCGATGGCCGCGCCGTGCTGCGCTCCTCGATCCGCGAGTTCCTGGCCTCCGAAGCGCTGCAGGCCCTGGGCATTCCCACCAGCCGGGCCCTGTGCGTGATCGGTTCGGACACCCCCGTCTGGCGCGAAAGACAGGAACGTGGCGCCATGCTCCTGCGCCTGGCCCAGAGCCACGTACGCTTCGGCCACTTCGAGTACTTCTACTACACCAGGCAACCGGAGCAGCAGAAGATCCTGGCCGATCACGTGCTGGCCATGCACTTCCCCGAATGCCTCGAGCAGCCCGAACCCTACCTGGCCATGTACCGCGAGATCGTCGAGCGCAATGCCGAACTGATCGCCTTGTGGCAGGCCTATGGCTTCTGCCATGGGGTGATGAACACCGACAACATGTCGGTCCTGGGCATCACCTTCGACTTCGGCCCCTACGCCTTCCTCGATGACTTCGACGCCAACTTCGTCTGCAACCATTCCGACGACCAGGGCCGCTACTCGTTCAGCAACCAGGTACCCATCGCCCACTGGAACCTCGCTGCCCTGGCCCAGGCGCTGACGCCCTTCATCAGCGTCGAAGCGCTGCGCGAGGTCCTGGCCCTGTTCCTGCCCCTGTACGAAGCCCAGTACCTGAACCTGATGCGCCGCCGCCTCGGCCTGACCACTGCCGAGGAAAACGACAAGCAACGCGTCGAGCAACTGCTGCAACTGATGCAAAACAGCGGCGTGGACTACACCCGGTTCTTCCGCCACCTGGGCGATGAACCGGCCGCCGCGGCAGTGAAACGCCTGCGCGATGACTTCGTCGACCTGGCCGGCTTCGATGCCTGGGCCAACGACTACCTGGCCCGCATCGACCGCGAAGGCCCCCAGGACGACGAAGCCCGAACCACCCGCATGCACGCCGTGAACCCGCTCTACATCCTGCGCAACTACATGGCGCAAAAGGCCATCGACGCGGCGGAAAAAGGCGATTACGAAGAAGTGCGCAAGTTGCACAGGGTGCTGACCAGGCCGTTCGAAGCGCAGGAAGGCATGGAGGCTTACGCCGAGCGGCCGCCGGAATGGGGCAAGCGTCTGGAAATCAGCTGTTCCTCATAATGAATCCGGCGGCAACATAATCTCGGACTCACTCGGTGGGCGTAGCCGCTGCCGCAGGCTGCGCTCGGCCGCGAAGCGGTCGCAAAAATTTCGAATCGTTAGAAGGTCCTGCGGACCTTAGCGTCGCACCGAGCCTGCGGCAGCGGCTACATGGAGCGAGATCGCACCCGGCCGATTTGCTTGCAGCGCTAGAAGAACACCTCGACCGGCACACCAAACCGCTCCGCCAGCCAACGCACCTGCCGCAGATTAAGCTGGCACTTGCCGCTAAGCGGGCCCGTTGGCCCGCGAAAACCCGTTCAAGATCAAGCCAGTCAAGCCGATACAAAGCATGTGACCAGAGGCTGCTCGGGATTCATCAGCCAAAGTCAAAATGCCACAATCGCCCGAAAACAATGCCCGAAAAGGCGCGGACCTCCCCCGAAAAATAGCGCAACTGTCTTTTTTCCCCACTGCCCTTCTATTTCTTGGATTTTATGCGACTCATTCTTGATGCCGGGCGAGACATCGATGCAGCTTTGCTGCGTTACCGTCGCCTTTTCGGGGTGCTCGCGCTATTCAGCGGGGTGATCAACCTGCTGATGCTGGTACCCTCGGTTTACATGATGCAGGTCTTCGACCGCGTTCTGACCAGCCGCAACGAAACCACGTTGCTGATGTTGAGCCTGATTCTGCTCGGCTTCTATTTGCTGAGCTGTGCGCTGGAGTGGGTCCGCGGTCAGGTGATGATCAAGATGAGCGCCGGCATCGACGCCGAGCTCGGTGAGCGGGTATTCGGCGCGGCCTTCGAGCGCAGCCTGAAGGAACACAGCGCCAACCCGGCGCAGGTGTTGAGTGATCTGAACACCCTTCGCCAGTTCGTCACCGGCCCCGGGCTGATTGCCCTGTTCGATGCCCCGTGGCTGCCGATTTATCTGGTTGCGACCTTTCTCTTTCACCCCTGGCTGGGGGTCTTTACGGTCGTCGGTTCCGTTATCCTCGCCGCGCTCGCCGTCTGGAACGAGCTCGCTACCCGCAAGAGCATGGCCGAAGCCAACCGCCTTTCCGTCGCCTCGGCCAATTATGTGAACAGCACCCTGCAGAATGCCGAAGTCATTCAGGCGATGGGGATGCTGAGCGTGCTGCGCCGGCGCTGGTTCAATGTGCAGCAGCGCATCATCACCGCGCAGGCCGAGGCCAGCGACCGCAGCGCGCGGATTTCCGCGATGACCCGCTTCGTGCGCATGACCTGGCAATCCCTGTCCCTGGGGCTGGGCGCCGTGTTGGTGATGGAAAACCAGATCTCGGCCGGGGTGATGATCGCCGTGTCGGTGCTGTTGGGTCGGGCCATGGCGCCGGTGGAGGCGCTCATTGGCTCGTGGAAGCAGATGGGCAACGCCAAGAGCA
The DNA here is from genome assembly GCF_024741815.1 of Pseudomonas sp. LS1212. NCBI lineage: Bacteria > Pseudomonadati > Pseudomonadota > Gammaproteobacteria > Pseudomonadales > Pseudomonadaceae > Pseudomonas > Pseudomonas sp. LS1212. Next base: position 430,983 of record NZ_CP102951.1, on the reverse strand, counting down.
GCTATCAGCGCCTGAACCGCCTCCTCGAAGAATTCCCCAAGCCACAACCACGCATGGCCCTGCCGGCACCGACCGGCGCGGTGCGCCTCGATAAACTGGTGGTCACCCCGCCCGGTACTCAACGGCCTGCGGTGAACGGGGTGACGATTACCCTGGCCAAGGGCGAGGTGTTGGCGGTCATCGGCCCAAGCGCTTCAGGCAAGTCCTCCCTGGCGCGGGCCATGGTCGGCATCTGGCCAGCGAGCCAAGGCTCGGTCCGGCTGGACGATGCCGAGGTCAGTCAGTGGTCACGCGAGGCGCTTGGCCCTCATCTGGGCTACTTGCCGCAGGACATCGAGCTGTTCGACGGCACCATCGCCGAAAACATCGCTCGCTTTGGCCAGGTGGACTCGCTCAAGGTGATCGAGGCCGCACGGCTGGCCGGCATCCACGAAATGATTCTGCACTTCCCCAAAGGCTATGACACCTTGCTGGGCGTCGGTGGGCTGGGGCTGTCGGGTGGCCAGAAGCAGCGCATCGGTCTGGCCCGTGCTCTCTATGGCCAGCCGGCGCTGGTGGTGCTGGATGAACCCAACTCCAACCTGGACGAAGCGGGCGAGGCCGCTCTGGTACAGGCTGTCGGCAAGTTGAAGGCAGCTGGCTCTACCGTGGTGCTGGTGACCCACAGGCCGAGCATTCTCGGCGTGGTCGACAAACTCCTGTTCCTCAGGGACGGTGTGCAGCAACTGTTCGGCCTGCGGGATCAGGTACTTAAAGCCCTGTTGCCACCGCCTACACCGGCGCAGAAAACCGCCGAACCCAGCAACCAGCAGGCCTGAGACAACAATGCAAACCCTTCAGAACGATATGTCGGCCGACACGCCGGCGCCCGATGCCGATGCCGCGGGCATTGCCCGTTTGGGCTTGTGGCTGTTGGCCCTGGGCCTGGGTGGTTTTTTCCTGTGGGCCGGCTTCGCCCCGCTCGATCGAGGCGTGGTTGGTAGCGGCACCGTGGTGGTGTCCGGCGAGCGCAAGACCGTGCAGTCGCTGGCGGGCGGCGTGATCGAACGCATCTTGGTGCGCGAGGGCGACCGGGTGCAGCAAGGCCAGGTCGTGGTGCAGCTCAATATCATCCAGGCGCAGTCCCAGCTTGACGTTGCCCTGGGGCAATGGCTGAGCGCGCGCGCCGTCGAGGCACGGTTGATGGCCGAACGCCTGGATCGCGACAGTATCGACTGGTTCGCGGATTTACTGGCCAAGGCCGACGACCCACGGGCTCGCGCCGCGATGGAGCTGCAAGGCTATCTGTTCGTCACCCGCCGCGCCGAACTGGCCAGCCGGCTGCAAATCAACCAACACGAAATGACCTCGCTGGCCGAGCAACTGGCCGGTTATCAAGAGATCAAGCGCAACCACGCGGTACAGCTGCAGTATCAGCAGCAGGAGCTCAAGGGGCTGCGCGAGCTGGCGCAGGAGGGCTATCTGCCGCGCAACCGCCTGTTCGAAGCCGAACGCAACGCGGCGCAACTGGGCGCTCAGTTGGCCTCGGCGATTTCCGATATCGGCCGCACTCGGCAGGCGATCAACGAAAGCAAGCTCAAGGCATTGCAACAGGCCCAGGCTTTCCGCAGCGAAGCCGAGTCGCAACTGACCCAGGTCTCCGCGCAAACATCGAGCCTCACCGAGCAGATCAAGGCGCTCGATTTCGAGGTGCGCAACGGCTCCGTTCTCGCCCCGGCCGCCGGCCAGGTGATGGGGCTGGCCGTGCACACCGTTGGCGGTGTCGCACCGGCGGGGCAACGGCTGATGGACATCGTCCCGCAAGGCTCCAGTTGGGTGGTCAAGGCCCATTTCGAGCCCATGATGGCCGACCGGCTTAAACCAGGCCTGCCGGTTGATGTCCGTTTTGGCTCGTTGCAGCGGATCCAGACCCCCGTCATAACGGGCAACGTGACGACGGTATCGGCTGACCAGTTGATCGACGAACATACCGGAGCGCCCTACTTCTCGGTCGAAGTGCAGGTCAGCCCGCAAGACATCATCGAGCTGCGCGACGCCGGGCTCGATATCAAGCCGGGGATGCAGGCCGAAGTGCTGGTCAAGACCGGTGAGCGGACGCTGGCGAACTACCTGATGCAACCCATTACCGAGCGTTTGGTTGGCGCCTTCAAGGAAGAATGACAGTGCGCGCAAGTACAGCCTTGTTCTCTTTTTTCTGGTGCTGCCAACTCTGGGCCGGCGATGCCCGGTTGTCGCTGACCGAGCTCTACGATGCCTCCCGGCAAAACGATGCCACCTATCAGGTCGCCGGCCATGACTACCAGGCCTCTCGCCAGGAGGAAGCGATTGGTCGAGGCGGTTTGCTGCCGCAGGTTGGCATCAACTCCCGATTTGGCCATGGCGGTCAGTTAGATGAGGAGTCCCAGGCCAACAACCAGAACGACCAGTTCAGCGCCGACACCGTCTCCCTGTCGGTCACCCAGCCTGACCATGAATGTGCTGGTCCACACCAGGCATGCCGAACTCTTCAACCGCTTGCTCGGTGAAGCCGGCGCCACCAACCTGCGCCTGATCCAGGTCAGTGAGCTGGACCCGGGCGTCATGTTGCAGTTGAGTCAGCGCCTGGACAACGGCGAATGGCTAGCCATCGCCGGTGACCGCGTACCGCTGCATGGCGGGCGCAATGTACAGGTCGACTTCCTCGGCCATCGCGCTGCCTTCCCGCAAGGCCCATGGCTGCTGGCCGGCCTGCTTCAATGCCCGATCAACCTGATTCTGTGCCTCAAGCAGCAGGGCCGCTACCGGGTCATCCTCGAGCCGTTCGCCGAGGCCATTGAATGGCGCCGCAGCAATCGCGAGCAGATAATCTCCACATGGGCGGCACGTTACGCCGAGCGTTTGGGCCAGTACTGCCTGCAAGCGCCCCAACAATGGTTCAATTTCTACCCCTTCTGGAAGACCGATGACGACGCATCCGCTTGAGCCGGTAACTTTCGGCCTGTCCCCACTGCGCATCGAAGAGGTGCTGGCCCTGGCCAACCGCCAGGCTCCCGTACAGTTGCAGAGCGACCCCGACTTCCGCGAGATGATTGCCCGCGGCCCGCGGTTCCTCGACTCCCTGCTGGACAGGGAAGGCGTTATTTACGGCGTCACGACCGGTTATGGCGACTCGTGCGTAGTGGCCGTGCCGCTCGAGCACGTCGAGGCCTTGCCCCGACATCTGTACACCTTCCATGGCTGCGGGCTGGGCAAGTTGCTCGATGCCCAGGCGACCCGCGCCGTGCTCGCTGCACGCTTGCAGTCGCTTTGCCAGGGGGTATCGGGCGTACGTGTCGAGCTGCTGGAGCGCATGCAGGCCTTTCTCGAACACGACATCCTGCCGCTGATCCCGGAAGAAGGCTCGGTCGGCGCCAGCGGCGACCTGACGCCCCTGTCCTATGTGGCCGCGACATTGTCCGGCGAGCGCGAGGTCATGTACCGCGGTGAGCGCCGTGCGGCCCTGGACGTACACCACGAACTGGGCTGGGAGCCGCTGGTATTGCGGCCCAAGGAAGCCCTGGCGCTGATGAACGGCACGGCAGTGATGACCGGGCTCGCCTGCCTGGCCTTCGCCCGCGCCGACTACCTGCTCAAGCTGGCAACCCGCATAACGGCCATGAACGTGGTCGCCCTGCAAGGCAACCCCGAACACTTCGACGAGCGCCTGTTCGCCACCAAACCGCATCCGGGGCAAATGCAGGTGGCCGCCTGGCTACGCCAGGACCTGGCCATCGATGCACCAACCGCGCCCCTTCATCGCCTGCAGGACCGTTACTCGTTGCGCTGCGCGCCCCATGTTCTGGGGGTGCTGGCCGACAGCCTGGGCTGGTTGCGCAGTTTCATCGAGACTGAACTCAACAGCGCCAACGACAACCCGATCATCGACGCCGAGGCCGAGCGTGTGCTGCACGGCGGGCATTTCTATGGCGGGCATATCGCCTTTGCCATGGACAGCCTCAAGACCCTGGTGGCCAACGTTTCCGACCTGCTCGATCGGCAACTGGCCCTGCTGGTGGACGAGCGTTACAACCACGGCCTGCCAAGCAACCTGTCCGGCGCCAGCGATGAGCGGGCGATGCTCAATCATGGTTTCAAGGCCGTGCAGATCGGCGCCAGCGCCTGGACCGCCGAAGCGCTGAAAAACACCCTGCCGGCCAGCGTGTTCTCGCGCTCCACCGAATGCCACAACCAGGACAAGGTCAGCATGGGCACCATCGCCGCGCGCGATGCCCTGCGCGTACTGGAACTGACCGAACAGGTCGCGGCGGCCACGTTGCTGGCCGCCCAGCAGGGTCTCTGGCTGCGCGGCCGCGCCGAAGATGCCCGCCCGCTGCCACCGGCACTGGCCCAAATGCATCGCGCGCTGGCCGAAGACTTTGCCCCGGTCATCGAAGACCGCGCCCTGGAAGCCGAACTGCGGTTGTGCCTGCAGCGCATTGCCGAACAACATTGGAGGCTGCATGCGCAGTAAAGGCGTCCTTCACATCGAGAGCGAGATCGTCGTGCCGTTCTTCGATATCGACCCCATGAACGTGGTCTGGCATGGCCACTACGTGAAATACCTGGAGATCGGGCGCTGCGCCCTGCTCGACAAGCTCGAACACAACTACCTGCAGATGCAAGCCAGCGGCTATGCGTGGCCGGTGATCGACCTGCAACTGCGCTACCTGCGCGGCGCCACCTTCGGCCAGCGCCTGGTGGTGCGCGCCAGCCTCGTGGAGTGGGAAAACCGGCTGAAGATCAGCTACCTGATCAGCGATGCCGCCACAGGCGAACGCATGACCCGCGCCAGCTCCGTGCAGGTGGCCGTGGACCTGGCCAGCCGGGAGATGCAACTGGCCTCGCCGCAGGTATTTCTCGACGCCGTGCAGAAGGCCCTGGCATGAACTGGCTACTGCGCTGTATCAGCCTGCTGACGATTCTTGCTGCAAGTGGGCCGGCTTGCGCATTCGATCTGAATGACCTGAGCGAACAATTGGCCAGGCCGGCCGTGGTCCAGGGTGATTTCATCCAGGAGAAGCACTTGCGCGCCTTGCCCCAGCCCTTGATCAGCAAGGGGCAATTTGTCCTGGCCAAAGACACCGGGCTGCTCTGGCTGCTCAAGTCTCCCTTGCAGCAAGACTACCGGATCAACGCTAGCGGCATCGCCCGTCGCGACGCCGATGGCTGGCACATGCTGCCCGGCAAAAGCGCCGGCGCCGAGCAGAACCGGCTGTTCTTCGCCGTTCTGCAAGGCGACAGCAGCGGCCTGCAACGTGATTTCGAACTCAGCCTGCAGGGTGATGCCCAGCACTGGCAACTGCACCTGATCCCTCGCTCGCTGCTGCTCAAGCAAGTCTTCAACCGGATCGATATCTTCGGCGGTGAATTCGTCGAGCGCATCGAACTGTTGGAGGCCCAGGGCGACAGCACCGTTTTGCGTATGCCTGCCAGCCGCAGCGCCACAACCTTGAGTGATGCACAGCACCATGACTTCGCTCAGTAAACGCCTGCTCCCGCGCCTGTTCCTGGCCCTGCTGCTGGCAGTCCTGGCCCTGGCCGGCTGGCAATGGCATGCCGGCCCGCCCCTCTCGGCCGACCTGATGGAGCTGGTTCCCGGGGCCACGCCCGATGCGCTGGTAAAACGGGCCGAGCAACGCATGCAAGAGCCGCTGAACCGCGAGATGCTGGTACTGGTGGGCCACGCCGATCGCGACCAGGCCATTGCCCTGGCACAACGGCTGAGTGAACAGTGGCAGGCCAGCGGCGTGTTCGAAAAGGTCCAGTGGAACCTGCAGGCCGACTTGCCGGCCTTGCGCCAGCAGCTCTTGCAAGGCCGCCTGGCGATGCTCTCGGCAACCGACCGCAAGCATCTGATCGAACAGCCCAAAGCCTTTATCGAGCAACGGGTCCAGACCCTGTTCGACCCCTTCGGTGGGTTCAGCCTGGTCGCCAGCCAGGACGACTGGCTCGGCCTGACTTCGCGCATTCAGGAGAGCCAGCCTCGCCATGGCACGGTGCAACTGGACATTGGCAGCGGCGCATTGGTTGCCGAGGCCGAGGGCAAGCACTGGGTACTCTTGCGGGCGCGCACCCTGGGCAACGCTTTCGACATGAAACTGCCGTTGCTGGTGGCCGACCTGCTCGAACAGGCTCGCGCCCAGGCCGGTGCAGCCGACGCACAACTGTTGGCCGCCAGCGGCCTGCTGTATGCCGCCAGCGGCCAGCGCCAGGCCTCGCGGGAAATCACCTGGGTCGGTGGCGGCGCCACTGTCGCCATCCTGCTGCTGTTGCTGTTGGCGTTTCGGCGGCTGCGGGTACTGCTCGCGTTCGTGCCGGTGTTGGTCGGCATGCTGTTCGGCGCCGTGGCCTGCGTAGCACTGTTCGGTCATATCCATGTGATGACCCTGGTGCTGGGCTCCAGCCTGATTGGCGTCGCCGTCGACTACCCGCTGCATTACCTGTCGAAAAGCTGGAGCCTGCGCCCGTGGCACAGCTGGCCCGCCCTGCGGCTGACCTTGCCCGGCCTGAGCCTGAGCCTGATAACCAGTTGCATCGGCTACCTGGCCCTGGCATTCACGCCCTTCCCGGCCCTGACCCAGATCGCCGTGTTTTCCGCAGCCGGCCTGATCGGCGCTTATCTGACCGCCGTATGCCTGCTGCCCGCCCTGCTCAATGGCACGCAACTGGCACCCGCCCAGTGGCCACTGCGTATCGCAGAAACCTTGTTGAGCGTGCGCCAGGCGTTGCTGCGGCGCGTCGCCAGCCCCTGGCTACTGGGGCTGACGCTGATGTTCTGCGCGGCCGGCCTGTGGCAACTGGACACCCGCAATGACATTCGCCAATGGGTCGGCAGCTCGCCCCATCTGCTCGAAGAAGCCCAAACCATTGCCCGCATTACTGGCTATCAGCCCACCAGCCAGTTCTTCCTGGTTCGCGGCGCCGATCAACAGCAACTGCTCGAACGCCAGGAAGCCTTGAGCCACCGCCTGGATCAATTGGTCAGCCTTGACGAATTGCAGGGCTACCTGGCCATCAACCAGTTGGTCGACAGCCCGGCCGAGCAACAACAACTACGCACGGCGCTGGGCAAACTCCCGCAGTTCTGGCAGCCACTGCTGGCACTGGGCGTACCGGTCAGTGCCTTGCAGGCAGAGTTGGCGCAGTTGCAGGCCCTGCCCATCCAAAGCGTCGAACAGGCCTTGGCGGGGCCGCTGGGCGAACCCTGGCGCATGCTTTGGCTGGGCGATACCGGCGACGGTGTCGCGGCAATGGTCAGTTTGCAAGGTTTGAACGATACCGAGCTGCTGCGGCTCCAGGCGCAGGATCTGGAGGGCGTGCAGCTGGTCGACCGGCTCGCCGAGCTGAACGGCGTCTTCGCCGACACGCAAATCAGCGCCGCCGAACTCAAACTGCTGTCCTGTGCGCTGATCGTGCTGTTGCTGATCCTGCCTTTCGGCCTTGGCGGCGCATTGCGTCTGGTTGCCCTGCCGCTGCTGGCGGCGCTGTGCAGCCTGGCGAGCCTGGGCTGGCTGGGGCAACCGCTGACCTTGTTCAGCCTGTTCGGCCTGTTGCTGGTAACGGCCATCAGCGTCGATTACGCCATCTTGATGCGCGAACAGATCGGCGGCGCCGCCGTCAGCCTGCTCGGCACGCTGCTGGCTGCTGCAACCACCTGGCTGTCGTTCGGCCTGCTGGCCGTTTCCAAAACCCCGGCGGTGAGCAACTTCGGTTTGGCGGTCAGCCTGGGCCTGGCCTTCAGTTTTCTGCTGGCGCCCTGGGCCCGCGGCCATGCGAGCCCGGCAAAATGAGCCGTCTCTGGCTTTTCGGGTGCCTGCTCTTGCTCAGCGCGTGCGTGAGCAAACCGCCGCTGCCCGAGCAAGTGCCGACACTGACCTTGCCGCTGCAACTGCATGTCGAGCAGCGGCAAGCCGGGCAGCAACAGGATTGGCTACTGGTCATCCAGCGTGAAGGCGACAGCCTGCGATGGTCGATGCTCGACCTGTTGGGCATTCCCCAGGCGCGGCAATTGCTCAGGCAACAGCAGTGGCAAGCCGACGGTCTGTTGCCACCGAACCCGCAGGCTCGCGAGCTGTTCGCCGCAGTGTTGTTCGCATTGACGCCCGCCGGCGAACTCCAGCGCAACTATCCCGGAGCAAGCCAGCTGGGCAATCGGCGCCAGCTCGCCGAGCGCTGGCATGTGATTTATCGCCAGCCTCAGGCATTTACCTTGAATCTGGAGCAGGGCCTGCGTTATCAGGTCAGCCCACTGCCCCGCGAGAGCGCACCATGACGGCTTACCTCAATGCCCTGGGCCTGAATTGCGCCTTGGGTGGCAACAAGACCGAAGTCTCGACCCACTTGTTTGCCGCCGATACCAGCGGCATGCGCGAAGCGGCCGGTTGGGTGCCCGACCGTGCCTTGCCGGTGGCCGCCGTGCGCGGCGAGTTACCGCAGCTGCCGGCGCACTTGCAGCAGCACGGCAGCCGCAACAATCGATTGCTGTTCGACGCGGCCCTGCAAATCGAGGATGAGATTCGCCGGGCAATCCAGCGTTACGGCAGCTCGCGCATTGGCATTGTGCTGGGCACCAGCACCTCGGGTATCGATGAAGCCAGCCACGGCATTGCGGCCTACCTGCGCGATCAGCACTTTCCGAGCAGCTACGACTACCACCAGCAGGAGCTCAGCGCCCCGGCGAACTTCCTCGCCGACTGGTTGCAGCTGAGCGGGCCGGCCTATGTCATTTCCACCGCCTGCACGTCGAGTGCCCGGGCCCTGATGAGCGCACAGCGGCTGCTTGACCTGGGTATCTGCGATGCCGTGATCTGCGGTGGCGTCGATAGCCTGTGCCAGCTGACGCTCAATGGTTTCCTGGCCCTGGAAGCGATCAGCAGCCAGCGCTGCAATCCCTTTTCGCGCAACCGCGACGGCATCAACATCGGTGAGGCTGCCGCACTCTTTCTGATGAGCAGGGAACGTGACGCGAATGCCCCGACCATTGCCCTGCTCGGCTATGGTGCCAGTAGCGACGCGCACCATATTTCCGCGCCGGAGCCGACCGGCGCAGGCGCCCTGGTGGCCATGCGCAAAGCGCTGCAGCATGCACAGCTGCAACCCCGGCAGATCGACTACCTGAACTTGCACGGCACCGCCACGCAACACAACGATGCGATGGAAAGCCTGGCGGTACAGGCCCTGTTCCCCGAGGGCGTACCCTGTTCTTCGACCAAACCCATGAGCGGCCACACCCTCGGCGCCGCCGGGGCGCTGGAAGCCGCTTTCTGCTGGCTGACGCTGGCGGCGGAAAATACCCGGAACCAACTGCCACCCCATGTCTGGGATGGCCAGCAGGACGTGGATCTACCGGCCTTGAATCTGGTCAAATCCGGTGAGTGCCTGCCCGCAAATGCGCCGCGGCGCTTGATGAGCAATTCATTCGCCTTCGGCGGCAACAATGCCTGTCTGATTCTCGGAGACGCCCCATGATCACCTGGCCTGTGGCCGAACTCATTCCCCATGCCGGCGACATGATCCTGATCGATCAGGTCGAGTCGTTCGATGAGGAGCAGATTCTCACGCGCCTGACGGTACGCCCCGATGGTTTGTTCAACCGCGCCGATGGCAGCCTTCCAGCCTGGGTCGGCGTCGAGATGATGGCCCAGAGTATCGCTGCCTTCGCCGGTTGCCGGGCCCGGCTGTCTGGCAAGCCCGCAGCGCTGGGTTTTTTACTCGGTACGCGCAAATTCGAGAGCAATGTGGAGCACTTCCCGCTGGGCGCGGAGCTGGTTATTCACGCCACTCGCTCGCTGGAAGACGAAAACGGCATGGGCATTTTCGAATGCCACCTGACCGGGCCGGGCATTGATGTCCAGGCGCGCCTGAATGTTTACAGCCCGCCCCACCCCGCCCGCTACCTCGCCGAAGACAACGCACAGGAGTCCCCCCATGACTGACACCATTCTGGTCACCGGCTCCAGCCGCGGAATCGGACGAGCCATCGCCCTGCGCCTGGCCAAGGCCGGCTACGATCTGGTGCTGCACTGTCGCAGCGGTCGTGCCGAAGCAGACGCCGTGCGCAACGAAGTCCAGGCCCTGGGCCGACAGGCGCGGGTCCTGCAATTCGACGTCGCCGACCGAGCCGCCTGCGCAGCCATACTCAGTGAAGACGTGGAAACCCACGGCGCTTACTACGGCGTGGTCTGCAATGCCGGCCTGACCCGCGACGGCGCCTTTCCGGCCCTGAGCGAAGAGGATTGGGACCTGGTGATGCGCACCAATCTGGACGGTTTTTACAACGTCCTGCACCCACTGACGATGCCGATGATCCGCCGCCGCGCCCCCGGCCGGATCGTCTGCATTACCTCCGTTTCCGGAATGATCGGTAACCGCGGCCAGGTCAACTACAGCGCCTCAAAAGCCGGCGTGATCGGCGCGGCCAAGGCATTGGCGATTGAGCTGGGCAAGCGCAAGATAACAGTTAACTGCGTGGCCCCCGGACTGATCGACACGGCCATGCTCGACGAGCACGTACCGCTCGAAGAACTCATGAAAATGATCCCCGCGCAGCGCCTGGGCACCGCCGAGGAAGTCGCCGGGGCCGTGAACTTCCTGATGTCGGCCGAAGCGGCCTACATCACCCGCCAGGTCCTGGCCGTCAATGGAGGCCTGTGTTAATGAAACGCGTCGTCGTCACCGGCATGGCCGGTATTACCTCTCTGGGCAACGACTGGAACACTATTGCCGCTCACTTCAGCGCCAACCGGAGCGGCATCCGCCGGATGGACGAATGGGACCGCTTCATTGAACTCAATACCCGCCTGGCCGGCCCCATCGATGACTTCAAGGTGCCGTCGCACTGGACCCGCAAGCAACTGCGCAGCATGGGCCGGGTTTCGCGCCTGGCCGTGGCCGCCTCGGAGAACGCCCTGCGCGATGCCGGCCTGCTGGACGACCCGTCGATACGTGACGGCCGCATGGGCGTGGCCTGCGGCTCTTCCACCGGCAGCACCGACGAGCTCAAGACCTTCGGCAATATGCTGACCAATTCGCTGGCCGACGGGCTCAACGCCAACACCTATGTACGGATGATGCCGCACACGACGGCGGCCAATATCAGTATCTTCTTTGGCCTGACCGGGCGCCTGATCCCCACGTCCAGCGCCTGCACCAGCGGCAGCCAGGGTATCGGCTACGCCTATGAAGCGATCAAGTTCGGGCGCCTGCCGCTGATGCTCGCCGGTGGCGCCGAAGAGCTCTGCCCGACCGAAGCCATGGTCTTTGACGCGCTCTACGCCACCAGCCTGAAAAACAATGCCCCGCACACCAGCCCTCGGCCCTACGACCTGGATCGCGACGGCCTGGTGATCGGTGAAGGTGGCGGCATGATGGTGCTCGAAGAACTCGAACACGCCCTGGCCCGAGGTGCGCACATCTATGCCGAGGTGGTCGGCTTTGGCAGCAATGCCGACGGCCAGCACATCACCCGACCGGAACAGGCCACCATGCGCCGGGCCATGGAACTGGCGCTCGAAGATGCCGGACTGCCCCCCGAAGCCATCGGCTATGTGAACGGCCATGGCACGGCCACCGAACAAGGCGACATCGCCGAGACCCTGGCCACCAGCAGCCTGTTCGGCCCACGCATGCCGATCAGCTCGCAGAAGAGTTTTCTGGGCCATACACTCGGCGCCTGTGGCGCGCTGGAATCCTGGTTCAGCATCGAGATGATGAATCAGGATCGTTATGCCCACACCCTCAATCTCGATCACATCGACCCGCGCTGCGGCGAACTGGATTACCTGTGCGGTGAGTTCCGGCAGATGCAACATCAGTACGTGATGAACAACAACTTCGCTTTCGGCGGGGTGAACACTTCGCTGATTTTCCGCCGCTGGTCCTGAGCGCCCCTTTCAGTCACTGAATCCAATGGAAATAATCGTTAGCTAGCTATATTCTTTTCCAGAGCACACTTCTGCCGTAGAGGCCTTACGTGAAAACCGCTGTTCCCCCCTGTACGGCCTCACTCGGCACGGCATCGACCGAACCGCCTCGCGACACCTTCATCGAGAAGGGCTCGCCGTTGTTCATGCGTACGGTATTGGCACTGTTTTGCGGCGGCTTCGCCACCTTCGCCCTGCTGTATTGCGTGCAGCCGATGATGCCGATGTTGTCGGAGGAATATTCCATCAATGCGGCCCAGAGCAGCCTGATCCTGTCGATATCCACCGCAATGCTGGCGATCGGTTTGCTGATCACCGGGCCCATCTCCGACCGCATCGGACGAAAACCCCTGATGGTTGCGGCATTGTTTTGCGCGGCGATAAGCACGCTGGCCAGCGCCTTGATGCCGAGCTGGGAAGGCGTTCTGGTGACACGCGCGCTGATCGGCCTGTCGTTGAGCGGAGTGGCTGCGGTGGCCATGACTTATTTGAGCGAAGAGATCCATCCGCAGCACATCGGCCTGGCCATGGGGCTGTACATCGGTGGCAACGCCATTGGTGGCATGAGCGGGCGGTTGATCACGGGGGTGCTGATCGACTTCGTCAGCTGGCATACCGCGCTGCTGGTCATCGGGTTGCTGGCGCTGGCCGCTGCGCTGCTGTTCTGGAAGGTCTTGCCCGAGTCGCGCAACTTCCGCAGCCGTTCGCTCAACCCCCACAGCCTGCTGGAGGGGTTCACCACCCACTTCAAGGACGCCGGCCTGCCGTGGCTGTTCCTTGAAGCCTTTGTGCTGATGGGCGCCTTCGTCACGTTGTTCAACTACATCGGCTATCGCCTGCTGGCCGACCCCTACCATATGAGCCAGGCGCTGGTCGGGCTGCTCTCGGTCGTCTATCTGGCCGGCATCTACAGCTCGGCGCAAATCGGCGCCCTGGCTGACAAGCTGGGCCGTCGCCAGGTGTTCTGGGCGTCCATCGTGGTCATGGCCGCCGGGCTCGGCATGACCCTGCTCACCCCGCTGGCGCTGGTTATTTCCGGCATGCTGGTGTTCACCTTCGGTTTCTTCGGCGCGCACTCGGTGGCCAGCAGCTGGATCGGCCGCCGCGCGCTCACGGCCAAGGGCCAGGCGTCGTCGCTCTACCTATTCAGCTACTACGCCGGTTCCAGCGTCGCTGGCACCCTGGGCGGGGTGTTCTGGCACTACGCCGGCTGGAACGGGATCGGACTGTTCATTGGCGCCCTGCTGGCGGTCGCACTGCTGGTAGCGCTGCACTTGAGCAAGCTGGCGCCGGTGCGAGGCAATGCCAACGCCTGATAACGCAAACGAAAACGCCCGGCACAAGCCGGGCGTTTGGGTATTGCGGGCGCTTACTGGTGGTATTGCGCCGAGAACTCATGCACCGCGCTGATGAACGCACCGGCATGCTCCGGGTCGACTTCCGGGGTGATGCCGTGCCCCAGGTTGAAGACATGGCCTGAACCCTGGCCATAGCTGGCCAGGATGCGCGCCACTTCAGCGCGAATGGCTTCTGGCTTGGCGTAGAGCACGGTCGGGTCCATGTTGCCTTGCAGGGCGACTTTGCTGCCGACGCGCTGACGGGCTTCACCGATATCGCAGGTCCAGTCCAGGCCCAGGGCATCGGCGCCGGCGTCGGCGATGCTTTCCAGCCACAGGCCACCGTTCTTGGTGAACAGGATGACCGGGACTTTGCGGCCTTCGTGCTCGCGGATCAGGCCGCTGACAATCTTGCGCATGTAGGCCAGGGAGAACTCCTGGTAAGCCGCCGCCGACAGGCTGCCGCCCCAGGTATCGAAGATCTGCACCGCTTGCGCACCGGCGAGGATCTGGCCGTTGAGGTAGCTGGTGACCGACTGGGCCAACTTGTCCAGCAGCAGGTGCATCGCTTGCGGGTTGTCGTAGAGCATGGCCTTGGTCTTGCGGAAGTCTTTCGACGAACCGCCTTCGACCATGTAGGTGGCCAGGGTCCAGGGGCTGCCGGAGAAACCGATCAGCGGCACACGGCCGTTCAGTTCGCGGCGGATGGTGCTGACCGCGTCCATCACATAGCCCAGGTCTTTCTGCGGATCAGGGATCGGCAGGGCTTCGATGTCGGCCAGGGTGCTGACGACTTTCTTGAAGCGCGGGCCTTCGCCGGTCTCGAAGTACAGGCCCTGGCCCATGGCATCGGGGATGGTCAGGATGTCCGAGAACAGGATCGCCGCATCCAGCTGTGGATAACGATCCAGCGGCTGCAGAGTGACTTCGCAGGCGAACGCCGGGTTCATGCACAGGCTCATGAAATCACCGGCCTTGGCTCGGCTGGCGCGGTACTCCGGCAGGTAACGGCCCGCCTGGCGCATCATCCACACCGGGGTGACGTCTACGGGTTGCTTGAGCAGGGCACGAAGGAAACGGTCGTTCTTCAGGGCAGTCATGTCGGCATCCGGGAAAAAAGTGGGGGCATTTTCTCAGAGCGCAACGCAAAAGGCACGGCCAATGTGGGAGCGGGCTTGCCCGCGATTGGCCGCGACACGGTTTAGAACCGGGTGACCTCATCGCGGGCAAGCCCGCTCCCACAAGGATTCGTGCAACCGGTCATCACGGGTGAACCCATGATGACCGCTTATCAGACGCCCAGGTAATCCATGATCCCTTCCGCGGCATTACGGCCTTCGAAGATCGCCGTCACCACCAGGTCCGAACCACGCACCATATCGCCACCGGCAAAGATCTTCGGGTGGCTGGTCTGGTGCTTGAACTCGCCTTGCTCGGGGGCGACAACGCGCCCCTGGCTGTCGGTCTGGATGCTGAACTGCTCGAACCACGGCGCCGGGCTTGGACGGAAACCGAAGGCGATGACCACGGCGTCGGCCGCGATGATCTCTTCGGAACCCGGGATCGGCTCGGGGCTGCGACGGCCACGGGCATCCGGTTCGCCGAGACGGGTCTCGACCACCTTGACACCTTCGACCTTGTCTTCACCCACGATGGCGATCGGCTGACGGTTGTAGAGGAACTTGACCCCTTCTTCCTTGGCGTTCTTCACCTCTTTGCGCGAGCCCGGCATGTTCGCCTCGTCGCGGCGATAAGCACAGGTCACCGCCTTGGCGCCCTGGCGAATCGAGGTGCGGTTGCAGTCCATCGCAGTATCGCCACCGCCGAGCACCACGACCTTCTTGCCTTTCATGTCGACGAAATCTTCCGGCGACTTTTCAAAGCCCAGGTTGCGGTTGACGTTGGCGACCAGGAAGTCCAGCGCGTCATGCACGCCCGGCAGGTCTTCACCGGCAAAGCCGCCCTTCATGTAGGTATAGGTCCCCATGCCCATGAACACCGCATCGAACTCTTCCAGCAGCTGATCGACGCTGATGTCCTTGCCCACTTCGGTGTTCAGGCGGAACTCGATGCCCATGCCGGTGAAGACTTCGCGGCGATTGCTCAGCACGGTCTTTTCCAGCTTGAACTCGGGGATGCCGAAGGTCAGCAGGCCACCGATTTCCGGGTTCCTGTCAAACACCACCGGGGTTACCCCGCCGCGCACCAGCACGTCGGCGCAGCCCAGGCCCGCAGGCCCTGCACCGATCACCGCGACACGCTTGCCGGTCGGCTTGACCTTGGACATGTCCGGGCGCCAGCCCATGGCGAAGGCGGTGTCGGTGATGTACTTCTCCACCGACCCGATGGTGACCGCACCAAAACCGTCGTTGAGGGTACAGGCACCCTCGCACAGACGATCCTGCGGGCACACCCGGCCGCAGACTTCCGGCAGGGTGTTGGTCTGGTGCGACAGCTCGGCGGCCGCCAGGATGTTGCCTTCCGAGACCAGTTTGAGCCAGTTCGGAATGAAGTTGTGCACCGGGCACTTCCATTCGCAGTACGGGTTGCCGCAACCCAGGCAGCGGTGTGCCTGGTCGCAGGCCTGCTGCGGTTTGAAAGGTTCGTAGATCTCTACGAACTCTTTCTTGCGTTGACGCAACAGTTTCTTCTTCGGATCTTTGCGCCCGACCTCGATGAACTGGAAGTCATTACTCAGACGTTCAGCCATGTTTAAACCTCATCAAACTCTTCAGGCGCATATCACTGCGGGTTGGCACGGGTGCTGGACAGCAGGTTCTTCAGGTTGGCAGCCTTTGGCTTGACCAACCAGAAGCGACGCACGTAGTCATCCAGGTTTTCCCAGATGTTGCGCCCCCATTCACTGCCGGTTTCCTCGACGTATTCGGCGAGCACGCGTTGCAGATGGCTGCGGTAGGCCTCCATCGCTTCGCCGCTGATCCGCTGGATTTCAACCAGTTCGTGGTTGACCCGGTCAACGAAGCTGTTGTCCATGTCCATCACGTAGGCGAAACCACCGGTCATGCCGGAGCCGAAGTTGTAACCGGTCTTGCCCAGTACGCAGACGAAACCACCGGTCATGTATTCGCAGCAGTGGTCGCCAGTGCCTTCCACGACGGTGTGGGCACCCGAGTTACGTACCGCAAAGCGCTCGCCTGCGGTCCCGGCGGCGAACAGCTTGCCGCCGGTTGCGCCATAGAGGCAAGTGTTGCCGATGATGGCGCTGTCCTGCGTCTTGAACGGGCTGCCGGCAGGCGGAACGATCACCAGCTTGCCGCCGGTCATGCCTTTGCCGACGTAGTCGTTGGCGTCGCCTTCCAGGTACATGTTCAAGCCGCCGGCGTTCCACACCCCGAAGCTCTGCCCGGCAGTGCCTTTGAAGCGGAACGTGATCGGTGCCTTGGCCATGCCCTGGTTACCGTGCGCACGCGCAATTTCACCGGAGATACGGGCACCGATCGAGCGATCGCAGTTGCAGATGTCCAGCGCGAACTCGGCACCGCTGAGATCGGCAATCGCTGGCTTGGCCAGCGCCACCATCTTCTCGGCCAACAGGCCCTTGTCGAACGGCGGGTTGCGGTCAACTTCACAGAACTGCGGCTTGTCGGCCGGAACGTGTTCGCTGCCCAGCAAGGGGGTCAGGTCCAGGTGCTGCTGCTTGGCTGTTTCGCCCGGCAGGATTTCCAGCAGGTCGGTACGACCGATCAACTCGCCCAGGCTGCGCACGCCCAGCTTGGCCAGCCACTCGCGGGTTTCCTCGGCGACATAGGTGAAGAAGTTCACAACCATGTCGACGGTACCGATGTAGTGGTCCTTGCGCAGCTTGTCGTTCTGGGTCGCAACGCCGGTGGCGCAGTTGTTCAGGTGGCAGATACGCAGGTATTTGCAGCCCAGTGCGATCATCGGTGCGGTACCGAAACCGAAGCTCTCTGCACCGAGAATGGCTGCCTTGATCACGTCCAGGCCGGTTTTCAGGCCGCCGTCGGTCTGCACCCGGACCTTGCCGCGCAAGTCGTTGCCGCGCAGGGTCTGGTGGGTTTCGGCCAGGCCCAGTTCCCATGGCGCACCGGCGTACTTGATCGAGGTCAGCGGCGAAGCGCCGGTACCGCCGTCGTAGCCGGAGATGGTGATCAGGTCGGCATAGGCCTTGGCCACGCCGGCGGCGATGGTGCCCACGCCAGCTTCAGCTACCAGCTTCACCGAAACCAGTGCAGACGGGTTGACCTGCTTGAGGTCGAAAATCAGCTGCGACAGGTCTTCGATCGAGTAGATATCGTGGTGCGGTGGTGGTGAGATCAGGGTCACGCCAGGCACTGCATAACGCAGCTTGGCGATCAGACCGTTGACCTTGCCGCCAGGCAGTTGCCCGCCCTCACCCGGCTTGGCGCCTTGAGCGACCTTGATCTGCAGCACTTCGGCGTTGACCAGGTATTCCGGGGTCACACCAAAGCGGCCGGTGGCCACCTGCTTGATTTTTGAGCTCTTGATGGTGCCGTAGCGAGCAGGATCCTCACCGCCCTCACCAGAGTTCGAGCGCGCGCCGAGACGGTTCATGGCCTCGGCCAGGGCTTCGTGAGCCTCCGGCGACAGAGCGCCGAGCGAGATGCCCGCCGAGTCGAAACGCTTGAGGATCGCCTCCAGCGGCTCGACCTCGTCGATGGCCAGTGGCTGCTCCAGGGTTTTCACCTTGAGCAGGTCACGGATCATCGACACCGGGCGGTTGTCGACCAGCGCGGTGTATTCCTTGAACTTGCTGTAGTCGCCCTGTTGCACGGCGGCTTGCAAGGTGCTCACCACGTCCGGGTTGTAGGCATGGTATTCGCCACCGTAGACGAACTTGAGCAGGCCGCCTTGCTGGATCGGCTTGCGCGCGTTCCAGGCTTGTGCCGCAAGCAACTGCTGCTCGCTTTCGATGTCGACGAAGCGGGCACCTTTCAAGCGGCTGGCCACGCCACGGAAGCTCAACTCGACCACTTCCTCGGACAGGCCGACGGCTTCGAACAGCTGGGCACCACGGTAGGAACCGATGGTGGAGATACCCATCTTCGAGAGGATCTTCAGCAGGCCCTTGGAGATGCCTTTGCGGTAGTACTTGAACACCTCGTCCAGGTCACCGAGCACTTCGCCGGTGCGGATCAGGTCTGCCAGCACTTCGTAGGCCAGGTACGGATAGACTGCCGAAGCACCAAAGCCGATCAGTACGGCAAAGTGATGCGGGTCGCGTGCGGTGGCGGTTTCGACCAGGATGTTGCTGTCGCAACGCAGGCCCTTTTCGGTCAGGCGGTGATGCACCGCGCCTACTGCCAGAGAGGCGTGAGCCGGCAGCTTGCCCGGGCCGATATGGCGGTCGGTCAGCACCAGCTGGGTCTTGCCCGAACGCACGGCTTCTTCGGCCTGGTCGGCAATGTTGCGTACAGCCGCTTCCAGACCAACCTTCTCGTCGTAGTTGAGGTCGATGACGTGACGCTCGAAGCCTGGGCGGTCGAGGGTCATCAGCGAGCGCCACTTGGCCGGGGAAATGACCGGCGAGCTGAGAATCACGCGCGAGGCGTGCTCAGGCGATTCCTGGAAGATATTGCGCTCGGCACCGAGGCAGATCTCCAGCGACATGACGATGGCTTCGCGCAGCGGGTCGATCGGCGGGTTGGTGACCTGCGCGAACTGCTGGCGGAAATAGTCGTAGGTCGAACGCACACGCTGGGACAGGACCGCCATCGGCGTATCGTCACCCATCGAACCGACCGCTTCCTGACCCTGCTCGGCCAGAGGCCGCAGCACCTGGTCACGCTCCTCGAAGGTGACCTGGAACATTTTCATGTATTGCTTGAGCTGGTCGGCGTCGTAGCTCGCCTCGCCCTGGTCGTCGACCAGGGTTGCCTGGATGCGCAAGGCATTCTGGCGCAGCCACTGCTTGTACGGGTGGCGCGACTTCAGACGATCGTCGATAGCGTCAGTGTCGAGGATCTGACCGGTCTCGGTGTCCACCGCGAAGATCTGCCCAGGACCGACACGGCCCTTGGCGATCACGTCTTCTGGCTTGTAGTTCCACACGCCGATTTCCGACGCCAGGGTGATGTAGCCGTTCTTGGTGGTGACCCAGCGCGCCGGGCGCAGGCCATTGCGGTCGAGCAGGCAGACGGCATGGCGACCTTCGGTCAAGACCACGCCAGCCGGGCCGTCCCACGCCTCCATGTGCATGGAGTTGTATTCGTAGAAGGCACGCAGGTCTGAGTCCATGGTCTCGACGTTCTGCCAGGCCGGCGGAATGATCATCCGCACGCCACGGAACAGGTCGATGCCACCGGTGACCATCAGCTCGAGCATGTTGTCCATGCTCGAGGAGTCGGAACCGACGCGATTGACCAGCGGGCCGAGCTCTTCCAGATCGGGGATCAACTCGTTGGCGAACTTGGTGCGACGGGCCTGGGCCCAGTTGCGGTTGCCGGTGATGGTGTTGATCTCGCCGTTGTGGGCGAGGAAGCGGAACGGCTGCGCCAGCGGCCACTTCGGCAGGGTGTTGGTAGAAAAGCGCTGGTGGAACACAGCGATCGCGGTTTTCAGGCGTTCGTCACCCAGGTCCGGATAGAAAGCGACCAGGTCGGCCGGCATCATCAGACCTTTATAGATGATGGTCTTGTGCGAAAAGCTGCAGATGTAGTGGTCGGCATCGGCGGCGTTGGCAACCGACGAACGGCGGCGGGCACTGAACAGCTTGATCGCGAATTCTTGATCGCTGAGGCCATCACCACCGATGAACACCTGCTCGATCTGCGGCAGGCGCTCGAGCGCCAGACGGCCGAGCACGCTGGTGTCGATCGGCACTTTGCGCCAGCCCACCAGTTGCAGGCCGGCGGCCAGGATTTCGCGGTCCATGTTCTCGCGTGCGGCCTGGGCCTTGGCGTTGTCCTGATTGAAAAACACCATGCCCACGGCATATTGCTTGGGCAAGTCGCTACCGAAATGGTCTTTGGCCACTGCGCGCAGGAACTGGTCCGGCTTCTGCATCAGTAGACCGCAACCGTCGCCGGTCTTGCCGTCGGCGTTGATCCCACCACGGTGGGTCATGCAGGTCAGGGCCTCGATGGCCGTTTGCAACAGGTGGTGACTGGGCTCGCCCGTCATATGGGCGATCAGGCCAAAACCACAGTTATCCTTGAATTCTTCGGGATGGTACAGACCTGTTTTCATAGACACTTTCTCACCAGGCTTGCCTCTTGCTGAGGCAAATTTCTTTTCAATTCAACCACTTACCATCCACGCCGAACGAACGCCAGCTTTGCGGGGGCAAAAGGGAGCTCATTGTACACAGCGACAGGGCAGCCCACAAATTTGGCGACGAAATCGCGCAAACCCATGTCGCATATTTGAAAGTTTTTAAGCAGCTTGCTGTGGTAGCAACTTCTGCCTGAGTCTGAAGCTTATCAGCCTGGACTGCAATGGCTTGTGACCAACAGTCTGGGACACCGAAGCCTGCCGCGTTCAACGCAGCAGGCTAAGGTTCGATTCAGGAGACGCTCAGCAGGTGGCGGGGGTGGTGCCACCGGGCCATTAGCGGTTTGACGACAGTTCCTGTTGGATACTGGCGACGGTACGAGGCCAAGGTTTACCAGCCTGGACCTTGGCTGGCAAGGCCTTGATGGCTGCAAGTGCAGCATCGCGGCTGGCAAAGTTGCCATAAGTCACGACATACAGAGGCTTGCCCTGCAGATTTTTCTTGAAATAGCGATAGTCACCACCGCGCTCGCGAACGATCGACTGGGCAGCGCTTTCCGAACTGGTGCCCACAATCTGCACGACATAGTTGCCAGGCGCCTGGCCAGCATACCAGCTACCGCCTGCAGCAGGTTTGGCTGCCGGTTTCTCGGCGGGTTTCACCGCAGGTTTGGCGGTTGCGACCTGTACCGGCGCAGCCTTGGGTGCAGGGGCTGCCGGCTTGACCGCAGGTGCTACCGGCTTGGCCGCAGCGATGGGCGCCGGCGCTGGAGCAGGAATGGCTGCCGGGGTCGGCGCCGGGCCGGCCGCAACGCCTTCCGGTGGTGCGATGGTAGTCACGGTCGGGGGTTGTAGCGCGGTATCACCCGCCGGCCCCGCCTCATCGCCATCACCCATGCCGGCCGCTTCGGCCAGAGGGCCGCGCATGACCGGTTGCGATTGCCCTACCAGCGGCAATGGCATCGGCTGCGAAGTGCCGGCGAATTCGATGGCCGGGCCACCCTGGTTGTTCGATTGCGCGGCAGAAGGCTGCCCCTGCCCCAATGGCAATTGCGCCTGTTCGTCCGGTGTCGCGCCGTGGCCCGGCGCCTTGTCGGCATTGCGCCCTGGAAGCATCCAGGCGGCAGCCACAGCGACAACCACCACCGCAGACAACGCCAGCACGTGTTTTTTCGGCATATTGAACCCCATAGTCGGACGCTTTACCGCCGAGCGGCTAGCGATCATGGCTTCGATCATTGCATCCCGGGCGACCCGGTTGATTGCACCCGGCCAGCCTTCGGAGTTTTCATGAATATCGGCAATCTGCTGGCTGTTGAACACTTCGAGCCCGCGCCCGGCACCTTCCAGGCGCTGGGACAGGTATTCACGCGTCTCGTCTTCGCTATAAGGCTGCAACTCGATGACGTGGAAGCGCTCTTGCTCGGCGCTGAGCGGCTCAAGGTCGGCGATCAGGGATGACTCGCCAAACAGGAACACATGGGGACGGCCTTCCGGCGTACCCTCTGCCAAAGCCAACATCGCTTGGAGTGCGGACTCGTCGAGTTGTTCCGCGTCATCAACCAGCAGATAGACTTCCTGGCCAGTCAGGGCCAACTGCACGACCTGATCGAGGATGTCTTCCACATCGGCCTGCGCCACGTTCAGCGACTGGGCGACCTGCGACAGCACACTGGCGGCATCGGTCGCGCCGCGCGCCGAAACCACCACGCTCTGCACCGACTGCTTGTTGGTACTGGCCACCAGGGCCTGGCGCAACAGGGTCTTGCCGCTGCCGTTGGGCCCGGTCACTACCAGCAGCAGCTGGCTGTAACGTGCCAGATGGTGCAACTGGCCGAGCACCGGCTTGCGCTGGGCCGGAAAAAACTTGAAGCCCGGCACCCGCGCTGCAAAGGGGTCATGATTCAACTGGTAATGGCCGAGAAAGGCCTCGTCGGCGTGCAGACTAGTCATCGAACTCTCATTAACCTCAAAGCTGAGCCACGATAGCGCGGTAATCCGCAGCCAGGGTGGCCTCAAGCACATCTTTCGGATAGTCGTCGGTCACCACGGCTTCGCCGATGTGACGCAACAACACCAGGCGCATACGGCCATCGATTACTTTCTTGTCGACCGCCATGTGCTCCAGAAAATGCTCCGGCGTCATTTCTTGCGGCGGCACCACCGGCAGGCCGGCACGCTGGAACAGGCGAATACTGCGATCACGCTCCTGCCGGGTGATCCAGCCCAGACGCATGGACATTTCCAGCGCCATCACCGTACCCGCCGCCACGGCCTCACCGTGAAGCCAGACACCATAACCCATGTGGGTCTCGATGGCGTGACCAAAGGTATGACCCAGGTTGAGCGTAGCGCGCACGCCGGATTCGCGCTCGTCGGCACCGACCACGGCCGCCTTGGCCGCACAGGAGCGCTGGATGGCCACGGTCAGGGCGCCCTGATCGAGTGCGCGCAGGGCGTCGACATGTTCCTCGAGCCAACCCAGGAAAGGCTCATCGCAGATCAGACCATACTTGATCACCTCGGCCAGGCCCGCCGAAAGCTCGCGCGGCGGCAGGGAGTTCAAGGTCGAGGTGTCGATCAGCACGGCATTGGGCTGGTAGAAGGCGCCGACCATATTCTTGCCCAGCGGGTGGTTGATCCCGGTCTTGCCGCCAACCGAGGAGTCCACCTGCGACAGCAAGGTAGTGGGCACCTGGATGAAATCCACGCCACGCTGGTAACAGGCTGCGGCGAAGCCGGCCATGTCACCGATGACGCCGCCGCCCAGCGCGATGACGGTGGTGCGGCGGTCGTGGCGGGCCGTCAGCAATGCATCGAAAATCAGCTGCAGGGTTTCCCAGTTCTTGAACGACTCGCCGTCGGGCAGTATCACCGGCAAGACCGAATAGGCTCCGAGGGAACGGGCAAGACGCTCGAGATACAGGGGTGCAACGGTCTCGTTGGAAACAATGGCTACCTGCCGCCCGGCAATATGCGGCGCCAGCAGCTCGGGCTGATCCAGCAGGCCTTCGCCAATGTGAATCGGGTAGCTACGTTCGCCAAGTTCGACCTTAAGTGTCTGCATGTGTCCCCACAATGAAGATGGGCGCAGGCGCCCTGTCTCAGGAATAACGGTAGATCGCAGGATCGAAACACTCGCCCCGCGGCATGGCTGCGCCCTGTACTCGCCGACAATAGCGTAATTGCATCGGCGCTCGAGGGCTACCGGGGCGGCAACTGCTGCAGCCGCTCCAGAATATCCAGAACCACCATGCGTGGCGGCCGCTCATCGGTTTCGACTACCAGATCGGCGATCTCCCGATAGAGCGGGTCACGGATCTCGAGCAAGGTTCGCAGCGTTGCCGCAGGGTCTGCAGTGCGCAACAGCGGACGATTGCGATCGCGCGCCGTGCGGCCCACCTGCTGCTCGACAGACGCATGCAAATAAACCACGCGACCGCCAGCATGCAACGCCGCACGGTTGGCATCGCGCAATACGGCGCCGCCACCGGTTGCCAGCACGACGCCATCGCACGCGCACAGCTCGGCGATCATCGCCTGCTCGCGATCACGAAAACCCGGTTCGCCTTCTTTGTCGAAGATCCACGGAATATTGGCGCCCGTGCGCAGCTCAATTTCCTTATCGGAATCCTTGAACGGCAGCCGAAGCTCTTTGGCCAGCAAGCGGCCAATGGTGCTTTTGCCAGCACCCATTGGCCCAACAAGTATCAAATTTCGCACAGAATCAACGACTCACAGCAATCGCCTGGTTATTCATGATACGCGGTGTCAGGAATACCAGCAGCTCGGATTTTTTCTCTTGCACGGCATCGCGGCGAAAGAGGCGGCCAACATACGGTACATCGCCAAGAAATGGCACCTTATCTACGGTTTTACTTTGCGTATTCGAGAAAACACCGCCGATGACGATGGTTTCGCCATCATTGACCAACACCTTGGCGTTGACCTCGTTTTTCTTGATCGGCGGCACATTCTGCACCATGTTGAGGTAATCCGGCTCATCCTTGGTCACCTTTACCTCCATGATGATGCGACTGTCGGGGGTAATCTGCGGGGTGACTTCCAGCGATAACGAAGCTTCCTTGAACGAGACCGAGGTCGCGCCGCTGGAGCTCGCCTCTTGATAGGGCACTTCGGTGCCCTTGAGGATTTTCGCGGTTTCCTTGTCAGAAGTGACCACTTTGGGCTGAGAGACGATTTCACCGTTACCGGTTTTCTCCATCGCACTGAGCTCCAGGTCCAGCAACACATTATCGGTGACGAAGCCCAGGCCGATACCTGATGTCGCATTGGCGACCCCCATGTCCACGAAGGGCACGTTGGGGCCGATGCTGTCGCCACCGAGCCCATGGGCGGTCCAGTTGCTGCTGCCCTTCAGGTTGGTCGCACCTCCCCAGCGCACGCCAAGGCTCTTGTCATAGTCGACGTTGGCCTCGACGATGCGCGCCTCGATCATGACCTGACGGACCGGAATATCCAGTTGCGCAACGATCCGGCGTAGCTCGTCCAGGCGATCCTGGGTCTGGTAGGCGATGATATTGTTGGTTCTCTCGTCGACCGTGATCGAGCCGCGCTCCTGCTCCTGTGCCTGGGCATTGGTCACCGACTGGAACAGCTTGGCGATGTCTGCCGCCTTGGCATAGTTGACCTGCAACAGCTCCCGGCGCAGGGGCGCCAGCTCGGCGATCTGCTTCTGCGACTCCAGCTCCTGCCGCTCGCGGGCAGCGATTTCGTCGGCCGGGGCCACCAGCAACACATTGCCGACCTTGCGCTTGTCCAGGCCCTTGGTCTTGAGCACCAGGTCCAGCGCCTGGTCCCACGGCACGTTCTGCAGGCGCAAGGTGATACCGCCCTGAATCGTGTCACTGGCGACCAGGTTGAGGTTGGTGAAGTCGGCGATCAACTGCAACACCGAGCGCACGTCGATATCCTGGAAGTTCAGCGATAGCTTCTCCCCGCTGTATGCGAAGCGGTCAGCCTTGCGCTGCTGCAGGTCTTCGCTGTGCAGCGGCCTGACGCTGATGGTCAGTTTGTTGTCTGTCTGATAGGCCGAATAATCGAAGGCCCCGCCTGGCTCGATGCTGACACTGCTGGTACCGCCATCGGCTGTGGCGCTGACGAACTGAACAGGCGTGGCGAAATTTTTCACGTCCAGTCGCACGCGCAGCGGCTCGGGCAAGCGGGTCCTGGCGAAATTCAGACGAATCTTGCCGCCTTGTTCCTTGATATCGGCGCTGATGGTCGGGTCGCTCAGTTCGATGACCACATTGCCTTCGCCCAACTCGCCGCGTTGAAAGTCGATGTTCCTGATCGCCCTGCCGGAAGCTGCTGGAACCCGCGCCGGGGCGGGTGTCGGCGACACTTGCGTCTGTCCTGGCGCGCGGCCTGGCAACGCGTCGCTACCCTGGCCGATCACCAGTACCAGATCATTGCCTTCGACCCGCGTGCTGTAGGGCGCCTGCGCCGCCAGGTTGACGACCAGGCGTGTCCGCTCCTTCGCCTCCACGACAACGACGCTGCGGGCATTGCCCGAGCCCAGGTCGCGGCGCTTCACCGCCAGCCCATTGGTTACACCGGGCAAGTCCAGCGCGATTCGCGCCGGCTGCTCGGTGGCATAGCCCTTTGGCGCAGGGGCCGGGCCGTCGAACGAAAGCTTCAGCTCCACCCGATCACCGGGCAGCGCTGCTACCTCCAGGGTCTTGAGGGTAGTGGCCAACACCGTGGGCGACATCAGCGCTATCCATAGCGCAATGCCAACGGCAGATAGAATCCTGTTCATGTTCGAGTTCCACCACACGAGTACAAGGCCTTTAAGAACGCTCCTTGAGGGAAATGGTTCGCGGCCGCTCAAGCCAGGCCCCCATTCCTTCCGAAACGATTTCAACGATATCGACCTGCGAATCGCTGATTGCGACAATCCGCCCGTCGTTACGCCCCAGGTAATCACCGACCTTCACCCGATGGACGCTGCCTGCTCCCCGTATCAGGGCAAAGGTGCCCGTGCGGTTGGACAGCGTGCCCACCATCTCCAACTGGTCGAGGTTGAAGCCTTCGAGAAACTGTTTGAGCCGGTTCGGGTCCAGCATGTTTTCACGCGAACCTTTTCGACGGTTGGCCGGGTCGACTGTCGCTTGCGGCTCAAAGGGGCTGCGCAACGCCCCGGCGTCATACGTGAAAGCATGGTAATGGAGGAAACGTGGAAGAGGCTCGACAGCGCCTTTTGGCCTGGCTCGCACCTCATCGGCATAGGCCTTCAGGTCGGCAACGTCATCGGCGCTGCCACAGCCACCCAGGAGCAGGGCCAGGGCCATCAGCACCACCCTATAGACGGCCCTCATTGCCGCGCCCCCTGATCGCTATAGCGGTAGGTCCTGGCCACGATATTCATGCGCAGAGGAGCCGGGCTGGCCGGGTCGACGGGCTTGATCCGGAAGTCATGCAAGGTAACGATTCGCGGCAGGCGCGCCACGCCGCTGGCGAAGGCTGCCAGGTCATGGTAGTTGCCGGTCACCGTGATCTGGATCGGCAGCTCGATGTAAAAAGGCCGGGCCACCTCGGGCTGCAACTGGATCTCTTCGAACACCAGGCCGTTGCCCAGGCCTGTCCTGGTGATGTCCTCCAGCAGCCCGGGTACTTCGGTATCGCTGGGCAACTGCGCGAGCATGGCGTCGAAGGACGCTTCCATCGCCGTCAACTGCCCGCTATAGGCCTCGAGGTTGCCCGCCTGCAAGGCTTTGCTGGCCAATTGCACTTTCAACGCGACTTCGTCGGCCTGCTTGCGCTCAAGCAGCGCTCTGAGTTCCTTGAGGTGGAAGCTGTATCCCGCTACCAGCACCAGGGCCATGAGCATGATCCCCACCAGCGTTTTGATGGCGGCGGGCCAGGAACCCATGTTGTTCATGTCCAGATCGTTGATGTCGATCCGGCGAAGCCTGGAGAACCACTGCGGCAGGCTCATCGGGCTTGGTCCCCGACCTGAGGCTGGCTCTGACGAACGGCCAGCCGGAAAAAGCTGGCCTGGCCGGCCTCACCGGCGCCGATAGCCTTGACCTCGGTCAGGTTCGGCGCTTCGAGCCAGGGCGAGGTTTCAAGGTTACGCATGAGCTCCGAGACCCGATGATTGGATTCGGCCGCACCGGACAGCGAAAGCGTCTTGCCCTCGCGCTTCACATCGGTGAAATGGACGCCGTCCGGCAGGGTGCGCACCAACTGGTCGAAGATATGCCCGATGAGCGGTCGATTGCCCTGCAAATCCTCGATGATCTGCATGCGGTCGAGCAGTTGCCGGCGGCGGCTCTTGAGTTCGTCGATCTGCTTGATCCGCGTATCGAGCTGGTCGATCTCGCTCTGGACATAAGCATTGCGCACGGTCTGGCGCTCAATGGCCCTGTCGATGCCATGACCGGCCAACAGCACTACGGCGACACTTGCCACGACGACCCCGGCCATCATCATCAAAAAGCGCTTGCGGCGTTGTTCGCGAAGCTCCTCGCGCCACGGCAGCAGATTGATCCGGGCCATCAGTCGAACCCCCTCAGCGCCAGCCCGCAGGCGATCATCAGGGCCGGCGCATCGCTGACCAGCGCCGTGGCGTCGATTCTGCTACTGATGGTCATATCGGCAAAGGGGTTGGCCAGCAGGGTCGCCGTGGTCAGGCGCTGCTGGACCAGATGGTCGAGCCCGCTCAGCAAAGCTGTGCCGCCGGCCAGCAGAATGCAGTCGACCTTGTGGAATTGCCCGGCGGCAAAGAAAAACTGCAACGAGCGCGAAATTTGCTGGGCTACCGCTTCCATGAACGGCTGCAGGACTTCGCCAGGGTAGTCATCAGGCAGCCCGCCCTGCTTTTTCGCAAGCCCGGCCTCTTCGACCGACAGGCCATAGCGGCGCTGGATCGCTTCGGTCAGTTGCCTGCCACCGAACAGCTGCTCACGGGTGTAAATGATCCTGCCGCTGCGCAGAACGCTCAGTGTTGTCGTGGTCGCACCGATATCAACCAGCGCAACAACCGAGGCACCCTGGTCGCTGGCCTCGTGCGGCGTAAGGAGCGCGCAGGCCCGCTCCAGCGCAAAGGCCTCGATATCCACCACTCGCGCCGTCAGGCCGGCCAGTGCCAGCGCCGCCTCGCGGACCTCGACGCTTTCCTTGCGGCAAGCGGCCAACAGCACCTCGACCCGATCAGGGCTACGCAGGGACAACCCCTGGACCTCGAAATCGATTGCCACCTCTTCGAGCGGATAGGGGATGTATTGATCGGCTTCAACCTTGACCTGGATTTCCATCTCATCATCGTTGAGGCCCGCTTGCAGCTCGATGATCTTGGTGATCACGGCAGAGCCTGCAACAGCCACCGAGGCATGCCTGGCAGTTGAGCGCGCCTTGGCCCGAGCCCTGGCCAACGCCTGGCCCACGCGCTCCGGTTCAGCGATGTTCCTATCGACGACGGCGCCCGACGGCAACGGCTCTACGGCGTAGGCCTCCACCTTGAAGCGGCCGCCGGCCAGACTGAGCTCAATGAGCTTTACCGAGGTGGAGCTGATATCGATCCCTACAAGTGAACGAGCTTTCCTGCCGAGGAGTCCAAGCACTACCGATTCCCTGTTATTTGCCGCGGGCGACCGCTCATTTGTAATCCAGCGCCGATAAAAGCAGCCTTGACAGCTGCACAAATAACGCTCAATGCCGAAAAATGCTTATAATGCCCAGCACAATTTCCTTCTCGCCGGCCACTGTGCTTAACCCATTCTTTTATCTGGAAATCCAAAAGCCTTGATACGCCTGCTGAAGTTTTCCTGGTGGTCTTTCGTCGCTGTTTTCTGCGGGCTGTTGCTCGGTTTGAGCGGTGCGTTTCTGTATCTTAGCCCTGGCCTACCCTCTGTAGAGTCGCTGAGAAGCATTCAGTTGCAGATCCCCCTGCGGGTTTACAGCAGCGACGGCAAACTGATCGCCGAGTTTGGCGAGATGCGCCGCTCGCCGATCCGCTTTGCAGACATCCCTCCGCACTTCATCCAGGCCTTGCTTTCAGCCGAGGACGACAATTTTGCCAATCATTACGGCGTCGACCCCGCAAGCCTGATGCGGGCTGCCACCCAGTTGCTCAAGACCGGCCACATTCAGACCGGCGGCAGCACCATCACCATGCAAGTGGCGAAAAACTACTTCCTCACCAGCGAACGCAGCTTCTCGCGCAAGACCAACGAAATTTTGCTGGCCCTGCAGATTGAGCGCGAACTGACCAAGGACGAAATTCTCGAGCTGTACGTCAACAAGATCTATCTGGGCAACCGCGCCTACGGGATCGAGGCGGCCGCCCAGGTGTATTACGGCAAGTCCATCCGCGACGTCAGCCTGGCGCAAATGGCCATGATCGCCGGCCTGCCCAAGGCGCCTTCACGCTTCAACCCGCTGGCCAACCCGGTACGCAGCAAGGAGCGGCGCGACTGGATCCTGGGCCGCATGTACAAACTCGGCAAAATTGACGAGGCCAGTTACCAGGCGGCCCTGGCCGAACCTATCAATGCCAGCTATCACGTTCCCACACCGGAAGTGAATGCGCCGTACATCGCCGAAATGGCCCGCGCCGAAATGGTCGGCCGCTATGGCAGCGATGCCTACACCGAAGGGTTTCGCGTCACCACCACGGTACCGAGCAACCTCCAGGAAATCGCCAATGCCGCGGTTCTCGAAGGCCTGCTCGCCTACGATCAGCGTCACGGCTACCGTGGACCGGAGTCGCGCCTGCCAGGCAAGACCCGTGAAGCCTGGCTGCAGGAACTGACCAAGCAGCGGTCGCTCAATGGCCTGGAACCTGCCATCGTCACCCAGGTCGACAAGAGCGGCCTGCGCGTACTGACCCGCAGCGGCGCAGAGCAGCCTGTCGCCTGGGAAACCATGAAGTGGGCTCGCCCCTTCCTGAACAGCAACAGCCAGGGGCGAAGCCCGCAGCAACCGGCCGATGTCGCTCAGGTCGGCGACCTGATCCGGATCCAGCGCCAAGCCGACAACAGCCTGAACTTCAGCCAGGTTCCGAGCGCGCAAAGCGCACTGGTATCGCTTGACCCGAACAATGGTGCCATTCGTGCCCTGGTAGGCGGTTTCTCCTTCGAGCAAAGCAATTACAACCGCGCCATGCAGGCCAAGCGCCAGCCGGGCTCGAGCTTCAAGCCCTTCATCTACAGTGCCGCGCTGGACAACGGCTACACCGCCTCCAGCCTGGTCAACGATGCGCCCATCGTGTTCGTCGACGAATACCTGGACAAGGTCTGGCGTCCGAAGAACGACACCAACACCTTCCTTGGCCCCATCCGCATGCGCGAAGCACTGTACAAGTCGCGCAACCTGGTATCGATCCGTCTGCTGCAGGCCATCGGCATCGATACGGCCATCGACTACATCAGCAAGTTCGGGTTCAACAAACAGGACCTGCCGCGCAACCTGTCGCTGGCACTCGGTACGGCCACACTGACCCCGATGGAGATCGCTACCGGCTGGAGCACCTTCGCCAATGGTGGCTACAAGATCACCCCGTACCTGATCGACCGCATCGAAAGCCGTAGCGGCGAGACGCTGTTCGTCGCCAATCCGGCCAGCGTACCGCTGCACGAAGATATGGCCGGCGAACCCGCCCCCGAGCCCGCCATCATCACCGAGAACACCCCGGTGACCCCGCTCGCCATCCAGCCCCCGGCCGTGGCGGAACGCATCATTGACGGGCGCACGACCTACATCCTCACCAGCATGCTCGAGGATGTGATCAAACGCGGCACCGGCCGCCGTGCGCTGGCCCTTGGCCGTGCCGACCTGGCAGGCAAGACCGGTACCACCAATGAATCCAAGGACGCCTGGTTCTCCGGCTACAACGCCGATTACATGACCACCGTCTGGACAGGCTTCGACCAGCCGGAAACCCTCGGCCGCCGCGAATTCGGCGGGACTGCCGCCCTGCCGATCTGGATGAGCTACATGGGCGCCGCCCTGAAGGACAAGCCGGTGCATACCCAGCCCGAGCCTGAAGGCATCCTCAGCCTGCGCGTAGACCCGATCAGCGGCCGTGCGGCTACACCGAGCACGGCTGGCGCCTATTTCGAGCTGTTCAAGGCCGAAGACACCCCGCCATCGATCAACGAGCTCAACGGCAGCGTGCCAGGTAGCCCATTGCCGGCGGATGAGTCGGCGCCGATCGATTTGTTCTGACCGGTTATTTGATGGGGGCTGTCCTGGCCTCATCGCTGGCAAGCGGAACGCCGCCCGGCCACGGGTCGAGTGTCGAGCTCTGTGTGGGCTTGCCAGCGATGAGGCCCTCAAAGGCTCAGCCAGCCAACAGCCAAGCGCCGGTAGCCGCCGATGCTACACCCGCCAGCCGCACCAGCGGCGCCGCTGCCTGTGGCAATACCCGCACAAGCGCATAACCGACTGCGTGCAGTACCGATGTCGCCACCACGAACCCAACCGCATAAGCCCACGGGCTGGACATCTCCGGCAGTTCAAGCCCATGCGCTACACCATGGGACAAGGCAAACGACGCGGTAGCGACAACCGCCAGCGCCACTGGCGGTCGCACCGCCAGGGCCACAGCCAGCCCCAGTGCCAGGACAGAAGCCGCAATGCCGCTTTCCAGCCCTGGCAACTGAAGGCCGGCAAAGCCCAGCAAACCACCGATCAGCATCGTCCCGACGAAAGCGCAAGGCAGTGCCCAACGGGCTGCGCCTTGCTGTTGAGCGGCCCACAGGCCGACTGCGAGCATGGCCAGCAGGTGATCGAGGCCGCCGATCGGGTGGCCGATGCCGGCCAGCAGGCCATTGTCGCCGTGGCCGGGGTGAGCGAAGGCCATGGCCGGGCTCAACAGCAAGGCGACGGTAGCGAGGACTTTCTTGAGTGTCATGGTGAGCTTCCTTGAAGGTGGCGAGTCAGGCTGCGGTCAGCAGGCCCTGGCGTTCGATGAAGGCGATGATGGCGTCCAGCCCAAGGCCGGTTTTCTGATTGCTGAAGACGAAGGGTTTGGCTCCGCGCATTCTGCGGGTGTCGCTGTCCATCATCTCCAGCGAGGCACCTACCAGCGGCGCCAGGTCGATCTTGTTGATGACCAGCAGGTCCGACTTGCAGATGCCCGGACCGCCTTTGCGTGGCAGCTTGTCGCCGGCCGAGACGTCGATTACGTAGATGGTCAGGTCGGAGAGCTCCGGGCTGAACGTTGCCGAGAGATTATCGCCACCGGACTCGACCAGGATCAGGTCCAGGCCAGGGAAACGCCGGTTCAGTTGATCGACCGCTTCCAGGTTGATCGAGGCATCCTCGCGAATCGCCGTGTGCGGGCAGCCGCCGGTTTCGACGCCGATGATCCTTTCGGGCGCCAGAGCCTGGTTACGCACCAGGAAGTCGGCGTCTTCCCGGGTGTAGATGTCGTTGGTGACCACGGCCAGGTTGTAGCGCTCGCGCAGCGCCAGGCATAGGGCCAGGGTCAAGGCGGTCTTGCCGGATCCGACCGGGCCGCCGATGCCGACACGCAGTGGCTGAGTATTCATGGGTTTTCTCCTAGGATCGGAACAGGCGGCTGTATTGGCGTTCATGAGCCATGCTCGCCAGGGACAGGCCGAAGGCGGCGCTGCCGTAGTGTCGAGGGTCAAGGTGGGTGGCGATTTGCTGGGCCTGTTGCAGCAGTGGCAGCAGTTCGCTGGTCATGCGCTGGGCGGCTTGCTGGCCCAATGGCAGGGTTTTCATGAGCACGGCCAGTTGATTTTCCAGCCAGCTCCACAGCCAGGCCGCCAGGGCATCGGCCGGAGTGATGCCCCAGGCGCGCGCGCCCAACGCCCAACCCAGGGCCAGATGAGGCTCTGGTATCTGGTCGAGGAAGCGCCGGGCGGGCGCGTCGAGTTCGGGCAAGCCTTCGAGTAGTTGTTTGAGCGAATAGCCCATCTGTCGGCTTTCCTGGTGCAACTCACGGGTCTCGCGGCTGGCGCGATGCTCCTGGCACAGTTGTAGCAATTGGCCCCAGTCCTGCCCGGCCGCTGCCGTGCAGTGGGCCAACAGCATGGGTGCTTCGAAGCGGGCCAGATTGAGCAAGAGTTGATCGCCGATCCAGCGTGCAGCGCTGGCCGGGTCGGTGACGCTGGCCTGCTCGACCGCCATTTCCAGCCCTTGGGAATAGCTGTACCCGCCAATCGGCAATTGCGGGCTGGCCAGGCGCAACAGGGCCCAGGCCGGGCTCATGGACGCACGCCGAACTGATGCAGGCGCGGCGGGTAGTTGAAGTCTTCGTCGCCATGACGCGAATGGTGATGACCGCCACCGTAGGCGCCGTGCTCCGGCTGAAACGGTGCCTCGATGGTTTCGGTGCGGGCCCCGAGCTGCTCGAGCATGGCCTTGAGGACATAGTCATCGAGCAGCCGCAGCCAGCCATCGCCGACCTGCAAGGCAACGTGACGGTTGCCCAAGTGATAAGCGGCGCGCGTCAATTCGAAGGCGCTCGAGCAAGTAACATGCAGTAATTGCTCGGGGCGCGCGCAGACGCGAACGATACGACCGTCCTCGGCCTTGAGAAACTCGCCATCGTGGAGCGGCGACTGGCCGCGCTCCAGGAACAGCCCGACATCTTCACCGGCGGCACTGAAACAGCGCAGACGACTTTTGCTGCGGGCT
The DNA here is from genome assembly GCF_024741815.1 of Pseudomonas sp. LS1212. Taxonomy (NCBI): domain Bacteria; kingdom Pseudomonadati; phylum Pseudomonadota; class Gammaproteobacteria; order Pseudomonadales; family Pseudomonadaceae; genus Pseudomonas; species Pseudomonas sp. LS1212. The sequence goes on along the minus strand of NZ_CP102951.1, from coordinate 396,860 downwards.
TCGAAGTTCAGGTGCAGTTCTGCCGACCAGTCAGGTTGTGGCGCGACTCTTTGGTGAATGACCAGCATGGCAAGGTTTCCGGCAGCTACGATGCCTTGGCTAGAGCAAGTGCCTTGCCAATCGAGACTTCTTTCGGAAATGCCCTACAAAATGTGCCTGCGTCAGAAAACAGGGCGCAAAACTGATGCCATTTGGTGCGCTTGGAAAAAGCTATGCGCCAGCCTGGTGCATGTCATTCCAGGCTGCCAAGCCCTTGCCAATGCTTGGCGCCGACAAAGATAAAACGCAGTTGCTGAGTAATCTTGGCTTGCGGGTTGAGATGCGCAGGCAGCGGTTCGGCGGGTGGGTCGATCAGTTCGGGCAGGGTGGCGAACACGGTTTTCACCACCAGGTCAGCCATGACGGCCAGCGCCGCCGAGTCCAGGTGTTGCCACTTGGGCATTTGGGCCAGATCCGCCGCCAGGTCCGAACTGATGCCTTCGCGCAGGGCGGCCAACGCCTGGCGAACGGGCAGGGAACCCCCGTATTGCTCGCGTGCCAGAAACAGGAATTGGGTACGGTTGGCGGCAACGACGTCGAGGAAGATCCGCACCGAGGCATCGGTGATGCCGCCGAGCTCAAGTTCATTGCGACGTACCAGCCGAATGGTTTCGCGAAAGGTTTCGCCCACTTCACTGACCAGGGCCAGGCCCAGTTGGTCCATATCGGCGAAATGGCGGTAGAAGCCGGTGGGGACGATCCCGGCGGTTCGGGCGACTTCGCGCAGGCTGATACTGCCAAAGCCTCGGCCGCTCTCCATCAGATGACGGGCAGCATCGAGCAGGGCATGGCGGGTTTGTTGTTTTTGTTCGGCGCGGGGAAGCATGAGGGGTGCTGATTTCTATTCGGGACAGCGGTGCACTCTAGCAAATCGACTTTACGGACGTCGAACCGGTAGACAAAACAAAGCCCGGTTCAGGGCACCGGGCTTTTTCCAAGGGCCGCAAGGCCTCAGCTCACACGTTGGTTTTGTTCGAGCAGGCGGTCGGAACCGCCTTCGGCAACCGGGTTGCGCTCAAGCAGGCGATCGGAGCCACCTTCAGCGACGCGGTCACGTTGCAGTACACGGTCAGAACCCCCTTCGGCCAGGCTGTCCAGCGGCTGGGAAATGACGGTAGAGCCGGATTTGGCTTCGGCAGAAATGTTCTGCTCGGCAGCGGGTACGGCAAAGGCATTGGCGGCCAGCAGGGAGAGGGTCAGGCTGAGCAGCAATTGGCGTTTCATGAGAGGACTCCTGGGTGATGCCGGAAAGTGGTTACGGAGCCAATGCTACTCTTGGGTGTCAGATAGAGAAGTTCATACGGGTAATGGTAACAATCGACGGAAATGATGTTTACGGCCAAGGCCTCTATTACGGGCCTTTCAGCCATGAGGCGCCGCCCTGCCAGCCTTTGCCGACAGGCGTCCTCAGGAGAATCGTGCAATGACGCGCACCTCAAAAACGCTCGTTGGAATCTTCGCCAGCCTGCTGACGTTTCTGGCGGTTCTGGTCGTGATCATTGCCACGTTCGACTGGAATCGGGTCAAGCCAACCCTCAATGCCAAGGTTTCCGAAGCCTTGCATCGACCGTTTGCCATCAACGGCAACCTTGAGGTGCTGTGGCGACCCGAGCCTAATCAAGGCGGCTGGCGCGCCTGGCTGCCATGGCCGCACTTTGTTGCCCAGGACCTTGTGTTGGGCAACCCAGACTGGTCCAAGGACAAGGAGATGGTCGGGCTCAAGCAGGTCGAGTTTCGTCTGGCGCCCTTGCCGCTGCTGTTGCAGCAGGTGGTGATCCCCCGTATCGACCTGATCGAGCCCCGTGCCGGCCTGCAGCGCATGGCCGATGGTCGAGCCAACTGGACCTTCGAGCTGGCACCCAAGGATGAACAGGCCAAGCCGTCGAACTGGGTACTGGATATCGGCTCCATCGGTTTCGACAAGGGCCACGTCACCCTGGATGACCAGACGCTCAATACCCGCCTGGATGTCGTGATCGACCCGTTGGGCAAGCCGATCCCCTTCAGCGATATCGTTGGCAGTGGTGCGGCGAAAAAGGCCGGCGAGCAGGGCAGCACACCGCAGGACTATGCCTTTTCCCTCAAGGTAAAGGGGCGCTACAAAGGCCAGCCGTTGTCCGGTACCGGCAAGATCGGCGGGCTACTGGCGCTGCAGGACGCCTCACAGCCATTTCCCCTGCAAGCCGATATGCGCATTGCCGACACCGCCATCATCGTCGCCGGGACCCTGACCGACCCACGCAACCTCGGCGCCCTGGACCTGCGTCTGCAGCTGTCCGGCACCAGCCTGGGCAACCTCTACCCATTGGCCGGGGTAACCCTGCCCGACACACCCGCTTATGCCACCGACGGCCACCTGGTCGCCAAGCTCAATGAGCCCGGCGGCGCTGCCTACCGCTACGAGAATTTCAACGGCAAGATCGGCGCCAGCGACATCCATGGCAACCTGGCCTATGTCGCCAGCCAGCCACGGCCAAAGCTCAGTGGTGCGCTGGTTTCCAATCAACTGCGGTTCGCCGACCTGGCGCCGCTGATCGGGGCCGACTCCAATGCCAAGCAAAATGCCCGAGGCGGCGACAGCAAGCAACCGGCGAACAAGGTACTGCCGGTCGAGGAGTTCCGCACCGAGCGCTGGCGAGCGATGGATGCCGACGTGGAGTTCACCGGCAAGCGGATAGTTCACAGTGAGGATCTGCCCTTTACCGACCTCTACACCCATGTGCTGCTCAATGATGGCCAGCTTGGCCTGGAACCGCTGCGGTTTGGCGTGGCCGGTGGCACGCTCGATGCGCAGATACGCCTCGATGGTCGGGTTGCGCCGCTGCAGGGGCGGGCCAGACTGACGGCCCGCAAATTCAAGCTCAAGCAGTTGTTCCCAAGCTTCGAACCCATGAAGTCCAGCTTTGGCCAACTCAATGGCGATGCCGACCTGACCGGCCGCGGCAACTCTGTAGCGGCCCTGCTTGGTAGCGCCAACGGGGATTTGAAGATGCTGATAAACGATGGCGCCATCAGTCGCGGGATGATGGAAATTGCCGGGCTCAATGTCGGCAACTATGTACTGGTCAAGCTGTTTGGCGACGAAGACGTGAAGATCAACTGCGCGGCTGCCGATTTCGGCTTCAAGAACGGGCTGGCCAGCACCCGCCTGTTCGTCTTCGATACCGAGAATGCGATCGTTTACATCGACGGCACTGCCAACTTCGCGACCGAGCAACTCAACCTGAGTATCAATCCGGAGTCCAAGGGCATTCGGCTGTTGTCATTGCGCTCGCCGTTGTATGTACGCGGCCCCTTCAAGAGTCCCAAGGCCGGCGTGCAAACGGTGCCGTTGCTTTTACGCGGTGCCGGTCTGCTGGCCCTTGGCGCGGTGGTCGCACCGGCGGCCGGGCTGCTGGCGCTGGTCGCGCCCAGCGGGGGCGAGCCGAACCAGTGCACCCCGTTGCTCGAGCAGATGAAGGCGGGCAAGGCGCCCAAGTCGGTCAAGAGCAGATAGGCAGGCATGAGCCAGTGGTGAACCTTGTGGCTGGCTTGCCAGCGATGAGGGCCTTCAGATCAACCACAAACAAAAAGCCCCGACTCTCACGAGCCGGGGCTTTTTGTTTGAAGCGCTACAACGGCTTAGCCGTTGAACACGTCATCCACGCTTTTGAGCGGGTAGTTCTTCGGATACGGCAGGGTTGCCACGCCGGTCTCGATTGCGGCCTTGGCCACGGCATCGGAAATCACGGTGATCAGACGGGCATCCATTGGTTTCGGAATGATGTACTCACGGCCGAATTCCAGGGAGATGCCGCCGTAGGCATCGCAGACTTCCTTAGGCACTGGCAGCTTGGCCAGTTCACGCAGGGCGTTGGCCGCGGCGATCTTCATTTCTTCATTGATGCGCTTGGCACGAACGTCCAGGGCACCACGGAAGATGAACGGGAAGCCCAGTACGTTGTTGACCTGGTTCGGGTAGTCGGAACGACCGGTGGCCATGATCACGTCGTCGCGAGTGGCGTGAGCCAGCTCAGGGGAGATTTCCGGATCCGGGTTGGAGCAGGCGAACACGATCGGGTTCGGCGCCATGCGCTGCAGGTTTTCTGCGCTGAGCAGGTTCGGACCCGACAGGCCGACGAATACGTCGGCGCCGTCCAGGGCTTCGGCCAGGGTGCGCTTGTCGGTGGCATGCGCGAACACGGCCTTGTACTGGTTCAGGTCGTCACGGCCAGCGTGGATCACGCCAGTACGGTCAACCATGAAGATGTTCTCGATCTGCGCACCCATGCTCACCAGCAGCTTCATGCAGGAGATCGCAGCAGCGCCAGCGCCCAGGCAAACGATTTTCGCCCCTTCGAGGGTTTTGCCAGCGATTTCCAGGGCATTGATCATGCCGGCCGCGGTCACGATCGCCGTGCCGTGCTGGTCATCGTGGAATACCGGAATATCGCACTGCTCGATCAGGGCACGTTCGATCTCGAAGCACTCGGGTGCCTTGATGTCTTCCAGGTTGATGCCGCCGAAGGTGATGGAGATGCGCTTGACGGTATCGATGAATGCCTGCGGGCTTTCCGAGTCGACTTCGATGTCGAACACGTCGATACCTGCGAAACGCTTGAACAGAACACCCTTGCCTTCCATGACAGGCTTGGAGGCCAGCGGGCCCAGGTTACCCAGGCCTAGAATCGCGGTACCGTCCGAAATCACTGCTACCAGGTTGCCCTTGCCGGTGTATTTGTAGGCCAGTTCCGCGTCGCGAGCGATTTCGCGCACAGGTTCGGCTACGCCCGGGCTGTAAGCCAGCGACAGGTCGCGTGCAGTAGCGGTAGGTTTGGTGAGCTCGACGCTCAGTTTCCCCGGACGAGGCTGAGCATGGTATTCGAGAGCGGCGGTTTTCAAATCTGACATGGAGGGCATTCCGCTTTTACTGTTCTGACGGACCGCCGAGGATACGCAAGATGCAATGGCCCGACAAGACTGCTCGGTCACTTGTGTCAAGCGCTTTAGCCTACGACTTTTTGCCAAGAGCCGCAGCCAGCAAGGGCCTTACTGTTCACAATCTAGCCAAAAAATGTCTACAATTTTTATTCAGTCGATTCGCTCAAGCATGGCCGGGGCGGTCAGGGGCAACATCCAGCGTGCCTGGCCGGGCTTCAGTCCGCCGCGCCGGGATCGATCGATAACCCAGCCACGCGCTACTACCTGCTGCCCGTTGAGCCCGTCGAACGACGATGACGGAAACGATTTTTGTAACTTCGGCGACACATGGAGCACCACCGAAGTGCCCAGTTCGATCCAGATACCACCACGATTACGCTCGATCGCACTGACTCGGCCGCTGATCAGCGCAAATCCCGATCGGTTCAAGGTGTCCGCGCCGACCACCGGAGACTGCCGCCAGAGGCCCAATCGGCCCTGGCGCGCAGCCAGCTCAGCCTGCTGCTGGCAATCGACCAGCGCCACATTTGGCGCCACAGCCACCAGATAGCCAAGCCCCTCGGCGAGCAATTGCGCCTCGAAATTATTGCCCCGAACACCAAAAGCGTGGGCCAGGGTGCGACCGTAATGATCACGACCCTGCTCACCGGCAAGCAGCCCGACGCGCCCATCACTCTCGTCCACCAAAGCCTGCAAGCGCTTGCGCGCCGCATCGGCGAAGGGTTCGGTGGGGCGCCCCTTGCGGCCGATTTCAGGGGCATTGACACCGATCAGGCGCACACTGCGCCCGTCCTGCAAGCGCACGGTATCGCCGTCGACCACCTCGCGCACCTGCGCCGCCTGCAGGCCGCCCGGGGCCGTACAGAATGCCTGCGTGGGCGCCAGCCAAATCGCGGACACAAAAAAAGCGCCCGCAAGGGACGCCTTTTTCATCAGCGCAGAGAAGCCGCAGCGGCTTTCCAGAGCGATCGGCCTCAGGCCTTTTTCGCACCGAAAGCACCGAAACGATCGGCGAACCTCTGAACGCGACCACCGGTGTCCAGAGTCTTCTGCTTGCCGGTGTAGAACGGGTGGCACTCGTTGCAAACGTCGATCGCCAGTTGCTTGCCATAGGTCGAACGAGTTTCGAACTTGTTGCCGCAGCTGCAAACTACAGCAACTGCTGGGTATTCTGGATGGATATCGGTTTTCATGGTGTCTTCCTCAGGCTAGCGTGCCGCCACCCAACACTATTGTTGAATACCGCACGAAATTAAGGCGCGAATTCTACCAGACCGTGTCAATGACGCAAGCTGTCCCTTAAACCGACCGTCTGCTAGGCTCCGGCCCTTCTTTACCGTCCGCCCAATGAGATCCTCCCGCGTGCCCGACGTCATTCTGCGCCTCGCCCTACCCTCGCCGCTGCGACGCCTGTTCGACTACCGGGCACCGGCCGGCATGGCGCGCTCCGCGCTGACCCCGGGCATGCGTTTGCGTGTTCCGTTCGGGCGCCGCGAGATGATCGGCATCCTCATCGAAATCACCGACCGCAGCGAAGTGCCGGCGGAAAAACTCAAACCTGCCATCGCCCTGCTCGATCCCGTCTCGCCACTGCCCCCGGCACTGTTCAAACTGTGCCTGTGGACAGCCCAGTATTACCAGCACAGCCTGGGCGACACCCTGAGCTGGGCGCTGCCGGTATTGCTGCGCCAGGGCGATCCGGCCGAGGCCCGCCAGGAAAGGTTCTGGCAAATCAGCCCCGGCGCCCGCCTCGACGACCCGCGCATCAGCCGCGCCCCGCGACAACGCGAAGCCCTGGCGACGCTGGCACAACATCCGCACGGGGTTGCCCACCAGCTGCTCGGCAAGTTGATGCTCAGCAAGGACAGCCTCGATTTGCTTCTGGCCAAGGAGCTGGTTCAAGTCGAAGTCCGCCGCCACGCCCCGAGCGAGCGCCACGAGCACTGGCTGGCCCAGCCGGAACTGCCCCTCAACGATGAGCAAAAGGCCGCTTTCAATGCCGTGCAGGCCGGGTTCGGAAGCTTCCATGCGTTCCTGCTGGCCGGGGTGACCGGCAGCGGCAAGACCGAGGTTTATCTACAGCTGATCCGCGAGACCCTGGAAGCCGGCAAGCAGGCGCTGATCCTGATTCCCGAGATCAACCTGGGGCCACAGACCCTGGCCCGTTTCGAGCAACGTTTCAACGCGCGGATCGCGCTGCTGCACTCGGCGGTCAATGATCGCGAGCGCCTCGAGGCCTGGCTGGCAGCCCGCGACGGCGAGGCCGACATCATCATCGGCACGCGTTCGGCCCTGTTCACCCCGATGAAGAACCCGGGCCTGATCATCATCGACGAGGAGCACGACGGCTCCTATAAACAGCAAGAGGGCCTGCGCTATCACGCCCGCGACCTGGCCCTTGTCCGTGCCCGGCAGGAAAACATCCCGATTCTGCTCGGCTCGGCCACGCCGTCGCTGGAAAGCCTGCATAACGCCCATAACGGTCGATATGGCCTGCTGCGTCTCAATCATCGGGCCGGTGGTGCCCAGCAACCCCGCTTCCTGCGCCTGGACGTGAAAAGCCGGCCACTGGACAGCGGCATCAGCGGCCCGATGCAGCAAGCCATCGGCCAGACTCTCGCCGCCGGCCAACAAGTATTGGTGTTTCTCAATCGTCGCGGCTTCGCCCCGACCCTGCTCTGCCACGACTGTGGCTGGCTCTCGGAATGCTCGCGCTGCGATGCACGCATGACCGTACACCAGCGTTCCGGCGAGCTGCGCTGCCATCATTGCGGGTATGTCGAGCGCGTGCCCCGGCAGTGCCCGCAATGCGCCAAGGTCGACCTGCGCCCGGTCGGCGCCGGCACCGAGCGCGCCGAAGAACGCTTGAGCATTCTGTTCCCGGACTATCCGGTGTTGCGGGTCGATCGCGACAGCACCTCGCGCAAGGACGCGATGAACCAACTGTTTGCGACCATCCAGCGCGGCCAGCCGTGCATCCTGGTCGGCACCCAGATGCTCGCCAAGGGCCATCACTTTCCGAGGGTGACCCTGGTGTCGATTCTGGATGCCGACGGCGGGCTGTTTTCCGGAGACTTCCGCGCCAGCGAGCGCATGGCGCAGCTGATTGTCCAGGTCGCCGGGCGCGCCGGGCGCGCCGAAGAGCCCGGCAAGGTGATCATCCAGACGCACCTGGCCGACCATCCGCTGCTGGTGCAATTGACCGAGCAGGGCTATTTCGCCTTTGCCGACCAGGCCCTGAGCGAACGCCGTGCCGCCGGCCTGCCGCCCTTCGCCCACCTGGCATTGCTACGCGCCGAAGCGCACAAGCCCGGGCAAGCCGAAGGCTTCCTGGATGAAGCCTGCAGTGAAGCCGAACGCTTGCTGGCGGAACTGAACCTGGGCGGTATCGAACTGCTCGGCCCGGTGCCGGCCCCCATGGAGCGTCGTGCCGGCCGTTACCGGGCGCAACTGCTGCTGCAGGCTAACGCTCGTGCGCCTTTGCACCGTTTGCTCAGTGCCTGGCTGCTGCAACTGGAGCAAATGCCCAGTGGCCGTCAGGTGCGCTGGTCGCTGGATGTGGATCCTGTGGATCTTTATTGAAGTATGCTTTGCTGTCAGGCCCTATCGCGGGCAAGCCCGCTCCTACAAGATCAACGCAGCCCTTGTAGGAGCGGGCTTGCCCGCGATGAGGCCCGAATGGACAACACAGAAGGTTGGCAAGCCAGCCCACGCAACGGATAATGCCCAGTTTTTCCACCTGCGCATCGAAGCGCTGCCGCGCTTGCGGTCGAAGAGAAGACCATGAAAGACACCATTCGCCAGCTGATCCAACAAGCCCTCACCCAACTCGTCAACGAAGGTGTGTTGCCTGAAGGCTTGACGCCGGCGATCCAGGTGGAAAACGCCCGGGACAAGACCCATGGCGATTTTGCCAGCAATATCGCGATGATGCTGGCCAAGCCTGCCGGCATGAAACCACGCGACCTGGCAGAGAAAATCATTGCCGCGTTGCCGGCCGACGAGCAAATCAGCAAAACGGAAATCGCAGGCCCAGGCTTCCTCAATTTCTTCCAGAATACCCAGGCCCTGGCTGGCCGGCTGGATGCGGCCCTGGCCGATCCGAAACTGGGCGTGAGCAAGACTGGCGCGCCAGAACGGGTCGTCGTCGACCTGTCGGCCCCCAACCTGGCCAAGGAAATGCACGTCGGCCACCTGCGCTCCACCATCATCGGTGACGGCGTGGCGCGGGTCCTGGAGTCTCTCGGTGATACCGTGATCCGCCAGAACCACGTGGGCGACTGGGGTACCCAGTTCGGCATGCTGCTGGCATACCTGCAGGAAAAACCGGCTACCAGCGACGAGCTGTCGGATCTCGAGAACTTCTACCGCGCGGCCAAACAGCGCTTCGACGAGTCCGAAGAGTTCGCCGACCGGGCCCGTGGACTGGTCGTGAAGCTGCAAGCCGGCGACCCGGAATGCCTGACCCTGTGGAAACGCTTCAACGAAATTTCCCTGTCGCACTGCCAGAAGACCTACGAGCGTCTGAACGTCAAACTGACCCCGGCCGACGTCAAAGGCGAAAGCGCCTACAACGATGACCTGGCCAACGTCGTCAGCGACCTCAAGGCCAAGGGCCTGCTGGTGGAAAGCAATGGCGCCCAATGCGTGTTCCTCGAAGAGTTCAAGACCGCCGAAGGCACCCCATTGCCGGTCATCGTACAGAAGGCCGATGGCGGCTACCTGTACGCCACCACCGACCTGGCCGCCATCCGCTACCGCAGCAACTTGCTCAAGGCCGATCGCGCCCTGTATTTCGTCGATCAGCGCCAGGCCCTGCACTTCCAGCAGGTGTTCGAGGTCGCCCGTCGCGCCGGCTTCGTCACCAACGGCATGACCATGGAGCACATGGGCTTCGGCACCATGAACGGCGCCGATGGCCGTCCGTTCAAGACCCGTGACGGCGGCACCGTGAAACTGATCGACCTGCTCAACGAAGCGCAGGAACGCGCCTATACCCTGGTCAAGGAAAAGAACCCGGAGCTGGCCGAAGACGACCTGCGCAACATTGCCAGGGTGGTCGGGATCGGCGCGGTGAAATACGCCGACCTGTCCAAGCATCGTACCAGTGACTACAGCTTCAACTTCGACCTGATGCTCAACTTCGAAGGCAACACCGCGCCCTACCTGCTGTACGCCTACACCCGCGTGGCCGGCGTGTTCCGCAAGCTGAGCAAGGACCTCAACGAAGTCGAGGGCCAGATCTCGCTGCAGGCGCCGCAAGAGCAAGACCTGGCTGCCCGCCTGGCCCAATTTGGCGAAGTACTGAACAACGTCGCCGAAAAGGGCACGCCGCATACGCTGTGTACCTATCTGTATGATGTCGCCGGCCTGTTCTCCAGCTTCTACGAGAACTGCCCGATCCTCGGTGCCGACAGCCCCGAGCAACAACAGAGCCGACTGCGCCTGGCAGCCCTGACCGGTCGCACCCTGAAGCAAGGCCTGGAATTGTTGGGCCTGGAAACCCTGGAGCGCATGTAAGTTGGCTGCCAAGAAAAAACCCGCGCCAAAACGTGGTGCCAGCCGCTATCAAGCTCCTGCAAAGCAACCCATTCCCGGATGGTTGTGGATGGCGATCGGCCTCACGGTTGGCGCCTTTATAGTGTTTCTGATGAAACTCGAGCCCGGTGGCGACGACATCAAGCGGGTCAAGATCGAGCAGCAGAAGGCCGAGAAGATTGCCGAGGCCAACAAGACCGCGCCGAGCCCCCAGCAACCGGTGAAGCCGAAGTACGACTTCTATACCCTGCTGCCGGAATCGGAAGTCATCGTGCCGCCCGAGGCCGTACCTGAGAAAACCCCGCCGGTCCCGGCACAGGCGCCGGTGACCCCGGCTGAAGCGGCCAAGATCGACACCGCACGGGCCCAGGCGGCCTTGAGCGGGCTGACGCCGCCACCGGCGCCACCGGTGATCAAGCCGGCAGCCACCACGCAGTTCTTCCTGCAGGCCGGTTCGTTCCGCAAGCAGACCGACGCCGACAAGGTCCGCGCACAGATCATCCTGCTCGGACAGGCGGTCCAGGTGGAGTCCGGCACCGTGCGCGAAGAAACCTGGTATCGGGTGTTGGTCGGACCGTTCAGCAACCGCCAACAGCTGACCACGGCGCAGAAGCAGTTGGCGGGTAGCGGGTTCAGTAATTTGTTGTTGCAGCAGCGGCAGACGCGGCAGTAGCGGCGACCCTATCGCTGGCAAGCCAGCTCCCACAGGGTTCAAATTGTGCCCATTGATAATGGGTTCACACAAAATTGTGGGAGCGGGCTTGCCCGCGATCGACCGCACAGCGGTCGCAAAAGCCCCACCACTCGTCTCCCACGGTTGAAATACCGCGCACCACCCCCATATGAGTTTCCATCAGGCATTTTCGCCCCCCTGCGTGGAGACTCTCCCTTGACCACCATCGTTTCAGTCCGCCGCCACGGCAAAGTCGTCATGGGCGGCGACGGCCAGGTTTCCCTCGGTAATACCGTGATGAAAGGCAACGCCAAGAAAGTGCGCCGCCTGTACCACGGCCAGGTCATCGCCGGCTTCGCCGGTGCCACCGCCGACGCTTTCACCCTGTTCGAACGCTTCGAAGGGCAACTTGAAAAACATCAGGGCCACCTCGTGCGGGCGGCCGTGGAACTGGCCAAGGAGTGGCGCACCGACCGCACCCTGAGCCGTCTGGAAGCCATGCTGGCCGTAGCCAACAAGGACGCTTCGCTGATCATCACCGGAAACGGCGATGTGGTTGAACCCGAAGACGGCCTGATCGCCATGGGTTCCGGTGGCGCCTTCGCCCAGGCTGCTGCCCGTGCCCTACTGATGAAGACCGACCTGTCGGCCCGCGAAATCACCGAAACCGCACTGGGTATCGCCGGTGATATCTGCGTGTTCACCAACCACAACATCACTATCGAGGAGCAGGACCTCGCGGAATAACGAGCTGTTCTGGCACCCGGTACAAGCACCGGGCTTTCCCACGCTTTTATTCTTGCTAGAGGACTTCCACATATCATGCCCATGACCCCCCGCGAAATCGTCCACGAACTCAATCGCCATATCATTGGCCAGGACGACGCCAAGCGCGCCGTTGCCATTGCCCTGCGCAACCGCTGGCGGCGCATGCAGTTGCCGCAAGAGCTGCGCGTAGAAGTCACGCCCAAGAACATTCTAATGATCGGCCCGACCGGCGTCGGCAAGACCGAAATCGCCCGACGCCTGGCCAAACTGGCCAATGCGCCCTTTATCAAGGTCGAAGCGACCAAGTTCACCGAAGTCGGTTATGTCGGTCGTGACGTGGATTCGATTATTCGCGACCTGGCCGATGCGGCGATCAAGCTGTTGCGCGAGCAGGAAATGATCAAGGTTCGCCACCGTGCCGAAGATGCCGCCGAAGACCGCATCCTCGATGCTCTCCTGCCGCCGGCACGCACCGGCTTCAATGAAGATCAGGTGCAGAGCCAGGACTCCAACACTCGCCAGCTGTTCCGCAAGCGCCTGCGCGAAGGCCAGCTGGATGACAAGGAAATCGAGATCGAAGTCGCCGAGTCGATTGGCGTCGACATCTCAGCGCCGCCTGGCATGGAAGAAATGACCAACCAGCTGCAAAGCCTCTTCGCCAATATGGGCAAGGGCAAGCGCAAGAGCCGCAAGCTGAAGGTCAAGGAAGCACTCAAACTGGTTCGTGACGAAGAAGCCGGTCGCCTGGTCAATGAAGAAGAGCTCAAGGCCAATGCGCTGGAAGCGGTCGAACAGCACGGCATTGTGTTCATCGACGAAATCGACAAGGTCGCCAAACGCGGCAACTCCGGCGGCGTAGACGTGTCTCGCGAGGGCGTACAGCGCGATTTGCTGCCGCTGATCGAAGGCTGCACGGTCAACACCAAGCTGGGCATGGTCAAGACCGACCACATCCTGTTCATCGCCTCCGGTGCGTTCCACCTGAGCAAGCCAAGCGATCTGGTACCCGAGCTGCAAGGTCGCCTGCCAATCCGCGTCGAACTCAAGGCCCTGACCCCGGAAGACTTCGAGCGTATTCTCAGCGAGCCGCACGCATCATTGACCGAGCAATATCGCGAGCTGCTGAAGACCGAAGGCCTGAACATCGAGTTCTTGCCCGATGGCATCAAGCGCCTGGCCGAGATCGCCTGGCAGGTCAACGAGAAGACCGAGAACATCGGCGCCCGTCGCCTGCACACCCTGCTCGAGCGCCTGCTCGAAGAGGTGTCGTTCAGTGCCGGGGACCTGGCCAGCGCCCATAATGAAGAGCCGATCCGCATCGACGCGAACTACGTCAACAGCCACCTGGGTGAATTGGCACAGAACGAAGACCTGTCTCGTTATATTCTGTAGGTCTCATCCATTACCGGCAGGGCCGTTCGCGGCCCTGAAGCTCATGACCGCATCCGCCAACAATCGATTGCCCAGCGCCATCGAACTGCACAAGGCCTCGAAAACCCTGACCCTCAAATACGGGCCGGACGAGGTGTATCACTTGCCCGCCGAATTCCTGCGGGTGCACTCCCCTTCCGCCGAGGTCCAGGGCCACGGCAAACCTATCCTGCAATACGGCAAGCTTGGCGTTGGCCTGAGCAAGATCGAGCCGGCCGGCCAGTACGCACTCAAACTGACCTTCGACGACGGTCACGACAGCGGCCTGTTCACCTGGGACTATCTGTATCAGCTCGCCGTCCGCCAGGAGCAACTCTGGGCAGACTATCTCGATGAGTTGAAAAGTGCCGGAAAATCCCGCGATCCTGCCGTATCCATCGTCAAACTGATGCTCTAGGCCTGTAGCCTCGCCGTTTAGAGCGCATTTTCTAATTCTATCTGCTTGAATGCCCTGGCAGCTGCCATTCAATGGCTCGCTTGCGATTTTCCACAAAGTCGGGTAACCAATGAATCTGGCAAGTTCCCTGCATCGGATTATGCAGGTCCTGGCCAGATGTGGACGTCGCGAGCGAAAGCAGGTTGTCTTCACACGCACAGCTACCCGCAGGCTCGCAGTCGTTTTCATTCGGCCAGAGAACACATGGTTCGTTATCACTGGTCACCCGAGCGACAGTACCGGGCAATTGTCTGCGGCACTCGACAGCCCTACCCGGTACTCGTCTCAGGACAACGGAGCGTCGTAGATGAGTTTCAAGAATAACGAAGAGCTACAGCGTCAAGCCTCTGAACACACCCTGGGTTTGAACCCGGTCATTGGCTTGCGTGGTAAGGATTTGCTGACTTCTGCTCGAATGGTGCTGCGTCAGGCCATCAAACAACCACTGCACAGTGCCAAGCACGTTGCGCACTTCGGGGTCGAACTGAAGAACGTCTTCTTTGGTAAATCGGGCTTGCAACCGGCGGGGGACGATCGTCGCTTCCTTGATCCGGCCTGGAGCCAGAACCCACTGTACCGCCGCTACATGCAGACATACCTGGCCTGGCGCAAGGAACTGCATGACTGGATCGAAACCAGCAACCTCTCGGACAAGGACATCAATCGCGGTCACTTCGTGATCAACCTGATGACTGAAGCCATGTCGCCGACCAACACCGCGGCCAACCCCGCAGCGGTCAAGCGCTTCTTCGAAACCGGTGGCAAGAGCCTGCTCGATGGCCTCTCCCATCTGGCCAAGGACCTGGTGAACAACGGCGGCATGCCAAGCCAGGTCAACATGGACGCCTTCGAGGTCGGCAAGAGCCTGGGCACCAGCGAAGGCTCGGTGGTGTTTCGCAACGACGTGCTGGAGTTGATCCAGTACCGCCCTACCACCGAACAGGTCCATGAGCGCCCGTTGCTGGTAGTGCCTCCGCAAATCAACAAGTTCTATGTTTTCGACCTGAGCCCGGATAAAAGCCTGGCGCGCTTTTGCCTGCGCAGCCAGGTGCAGACCTTTATCGTCAGCTGGCGCAACCCGACCAAGGCCCAACGCGAGTGGGGCCTTTCGACCTATATCGACGCCCTGAAAGAAGCCGTGGACGTGGTGACGGCCATCACCGGCAGCAAGGACGTCAACATGCTCGGTGCCTGCTCGGGCGGCATCACTTGCACAGCCCTGCTCGGCCACTATGCGGCGCTGGGCGAGAAGAAGGTCAATGCCCTGACTCTGCTGGTCAGCGTGCTCGACACCACCCTCGATTCCGACGTCGCCCTGTTCGTCGACGAGCAGACCCTGGAATCGGCCAAGCGCCATTCCTACCAGGCCGGCGTGCTCGAAGGCAGCGAGATGGCCAAGGTCTTCGCCTGGATGCGTCCCAATGACCTGATCTGGAACTACTGGGTCAACAACTACCTGTTAGGCAACCAGCCTCCGGCCTTCGACATCCTGTTCTGGAACAACGACACCACACGGTTGCCGGCAGCGTTTCACGGCGACCTGATCGACATGTTCAAAACCAACCCACTGACCCGGCCCGATGCACTGGAAGTGTGCGGAACGCCGATCGACCTGAAGCAGGTCACCAGTGACATCTACAGCCTGGCCGGCACCAACGACCACATCACGCCATGGAAGTCCTGCTACAACTCCGCCAAACTGTTTGGCGGCAAGGTTGAATTCGTACTCTCCAACAGCGGCCATATCCAGAGCATTCTGAACCCGCCCGGCAACCCGAAAGCTCGCTATATGACCAACAGCGAGATGCCGGAGCAGGCGCAGGAATGGCAAGAGAACTCCAACAAGCACACCGATTCCTGGTGGTTGCACTGGCAGGCATGGCAAGCGGAGCGCTCCGGCAAGCTCAAGAAAGCGCCGACCATCCTGGGCAACAAAAACTTCCCTGCCGGCGAGGCAGCTCCAGGCACTTATGTGCATGAGCGTTGATCGATAACGTGTGACCGCAGCCTCGCCACAGGCTGCGGCAGCTCTTTGGCGACAAGGCGCACCACGCATACATGAGGCCTGGCCTCGATTAACCCGGTCAGGCAGGGAAGCCTGGCCGGCAGTTTCAACCCAAAGGGTTCAGCGCATGCCGCAACCGTTCATCTTTCGTACCGTAAACCTGGGTGGCCAGACCATCCGCACTGCGGTCCGCCCAGGCAAGCCACACCTGACGCCCTTGCTTATCTTCAACGGCATCGGCGCCAACCTGGAGCTGGTGTTCCCCTTCATCCAGGCCCTTGACCCCGATCTGGAAGTCATCGCCTTCGACGTCCCTGGCGTCGGTGGTTCTTCGACACCCCGACACCCCTACCGCTTTCCGGGCCTGGCGAAGTTGACCGCACGCATGCTCGATTACCTGGACTATGGCCAGGTCAACGTGATCGGCGTCTCCTGGGGTGGAGCGTTGGCACAACAGTTCGCCCACGACTTCCCCGAGCGCTGCAAGAAACTGGTGCTGGCGGCAACGGCAGCCGGTGCGGTGATGGTGCCCGGCAGACCCAGGGTCCTCTGGTTGATGGCCAGCCCCCGGCGCTACGTGCAACCCTCGCACGTGATCCGTATCGCCCCGGAAATCTATGGCGGTGCTTTTCGGCGCGATCCGGACCTGGCCCTGGCCTATGCGTCCAAGGTTCGCTCATCCGGCAAACTGGGCTACTACTGGCAGCTGTTCGCGGGGCTGGGCTGGACCAGCATTCACTGGCTGCACAAGATCCATCAGCCGACGCTGGTCCTGGCCGGTGACGACGACCCGCTGATTCCCTTGATCAATATGCGTCTGTTGGCCTGGCGGATTCCCAATGCCCAGCTACACATAATCGACGACGGTCATTTGTTCCTGATTACCAGGGCCGAGGCCGTCGCACCGATCATCATGAAGTTTCTCCAGCAAGAGCGCCGACGCGCGGTCATGCATCCGCAACCAGCTCCCAGCAGCGGATCCTAGGCAATTCGATTGCCTGAGATGGTGTCTCTTTTGCATTGATTTAGTTTGTTGATGGCCTGACGACGGAGTGTTGCCCCATGAAAGACAAACCAGCGAAGGGATCGGTCCCGACGCCCGCCGCATTCATCAATGCGCAAAGCGCAATTACCGGCCTGCGCGGGCGCGACCTGATTTCGACCCTGCGCAGCGTGACACGTCACAGCCTGCGCCACCCTCTGCACACGGCCAAACATGCCCTGGCCCTGGGCGGGCAATTGGGTCGCGTTCTACTCGGCGATACGCTGCACCACCCCAACGCGCGCGACAGTCGTTTCAACGACCCGACCTGGAGCCTCAACCCCTTCTACCGCCGCGGCCTGCAGGCCTACCTGAGCTGGCAGAAACAGATCAAGCACTGGATCGACGAAAGCCAGCTGAGTGCCGATGACCGGGCCCGTGCGCATTTCGTCTTCGCCTTGCTCAATGATGCGCTGTCACCGACCAACTCGCTGCTCAACCCGCTGGCGATCAAGGAGCTCTACAACTCTGGAGGGATGAGCCTGGTCAAGGGCCTCAACCACCTGCTCGATGACCTGCGCCACAATCATGGGCTGCCCAGCCAGGTCAACAAGCACGCCTTCGAGATCGGCAAGTCGCTGGCGACCACCCCGGGCTCGGTGGTCTTTCGCAATGAGTTGCTGGAGCTGATCCAGTACAAGCCCATGAGTGAAAAACAGTACGCCCGCCCATTGCTGATCGTGCCGCCGCAGATCAACAAGTTCTACATCTTCGACTTGAGCCCGTCGAACAGCTTCGTCCAGTACGCACTGAAAAACGGCCTGCAAACCTTCATGGTCAGTTGGCGCAACCCCGATGCCCGGCACCGGGAATGGGGAATGTCCAGCTATGTCGAAGCCCTTGAAGAAGCCATGAATGTCTGCCGGGCCATTACCGGCAGCCGCGAAGTCCACCTGATGGGCGCCTGTGCCGGCGGCTTGACCATGGCGGCCCTGCAGGGGCACCTGCAGGCCAAGCGACAGCTGCGCCGTATCAGTAGCGCGACCTACCTGGTCAGCCTGCTGGACAGCCAGATCGAGAGCCCTGCGTCCCTGTTCGCCGACGAGCAGGCGATCGAATCGGCCAAGCGGCGTTCCTACCAGCAGGGTGTGCTCGACGGCCGTGACATGGCCAGGGTATTTGCCTGGATGCGGCCCAATGATTTGATCTGGAACTACTGGGTCAACAACTACCTGCTGGGCAAGGAGCCCCCGGCCTTCGACATTCTCTACTGGAACAACGACAACACGCGCCTGCCCGCCGCACTGCACGGTGACCTGCTGGATTTCTTCAAGCACAATCCCCTGACGCGTGCCGGCGGCCTGGAAGTCTGCGGCACGCCCATCGACCTGCAGAAGGTGAACGTCGACAGCTTCAACGTGGCCGGCATCAATGACCACATCACGCCTTGGGACGCTGTGTATCGCTCAACGCTGCTGCTGGGCGGCAACCGACGCTTCGTGCTCTCCAACAGCGGCCATATCCAGAGCATTCTCAACCCGCCGAGCAACCCCAAGGCCAACTACATCGAGAACTCGACACTGAGCAGTGACCCACGCGCCTGGTATTACGACGCCG
This sequence comes from Pseudomonas sp. LS1212, assembly GCF_024741815.1. Taxonomy (NCBI): domain Bacteria; kingdom Pseudomonadati; phylum Pseudomonadota; class Gammaproteobacteria; order Pseudomonadales; family Pseudomonadaceae; genus Pseudomonas; species Pseudomonas sp. LS1212. The sequence goes on along the minus strand of NZ_CP102951.1, from coordinate 378,451 downwards.
ATCAGGTCGAGGGCAGTTGGTGGCCGCAATGGCTGGGCTGGATTCAGGAACGCTCCGGCGCCCAGCGCGAAACCCTGATGGCCCTGGGCAACCAGAACTACCCGCCCATGGAAGCGGCGCCCGGCACGTACGTGCACGTACGCTGAGCAAACCGATGCCGCGCCAGCGATTGCTGGCGATGGCCCTGAAAGAGCGACAGGCCGGCTGGCCAACCAAGAAGACTGGATGAAAACCCGCGACCGAATACTCGAATGTGCCCTGCACCTGTTCAACGAGCAGGGCGAACCGAATGTCTCGACCATGGAGATTGCCAACGAAATGGGCATCAGCCCGGGCAACCTCTACTACCACTTCCATGGCAAGGAGCCATTGATCCTGGGCTTGTTCGAGCGTTTCGAAGACGAACTGACCCCGCTGCTCGACCCACCGTCCGATGTGCGCCTGGAGGCCGAAGACTACTGGCTGTTCCTGCACCTGATCGTCGAACGGATGGCGCATTACCGCTTTCTGTTTCAGGATTTGTCCAACCTGTCTGGACGCCTGCCGAAACTGGCCCGGGGCATCCGCAACCTGCTAAATGCACTCAAACGAACCCTGGCCGCGCTGCTTGCCAACCTCAAGGCGCAAGGTGAGATCGTCAGCGAAACCCAGGCCCTGGGGCAACTGGTGGAACAGATCACCATGACCCTGCTGTTCTCGCTCGACTACCAGCGAATACTGGCCAAAAGTGGTGAGGTTGGCGTGGTCGTGTACCAGATCATGATGCTGGTCGCCCCGCACTTGCAGCCAGATTCACGGCAGGCCGCCGAGAAACTGGCCTTGCGCTATCTGGAAGGCTGAAGCCTGCGCAAATAAAAACGCCCGGCCTTTTCGGGCCGGGCGCTTGCTCAATCCCGATTGACTCAGGACTGGCTGATTGGCGTCGGCGCAGGGGCTGCCACCGGTGCCGGAGTTGCCGCCGAGGTTGGCGCCGGGGTTGGCGTAGGAACCGCAGTAAGGGCAGGTGCTGCCGATGCTACAGGTGCCGATGCCGATTTTGCCGGTGCAACAGGCTTGGCCGCTGCGGGCTTCTTCACGGCAGGTTTCTTTGCCGCTGCAGGCTTGGCAGCAGGTTTGGCCGCTGCCGGTTTGGCTGCCGCCGTTTTAGCAGTTGGTTTTGCCGCAGGCTTGGCGGCTGCCTTGGCCAGTGGCTTGGCTGCAGCTTTGGCCGCAGGTGCTTTCCTGGAGACCGACGTGACCGATGCACCGGTCAGTTTCTCGATCTGCTTGGTCAGGGTATCGACCTGCTGATGCAGCGCCTTCACTTCATTGCGGCTAGGTACGCCCAGGCGCGAAATGGCGCTGTTGAGGCGCTTGTCGAAAGCCTCTTCGAGCTCGTCCCATTTGCCCATGACGCGCTCTTTCACATCACCGACGCGCGACTTGGCCGACTTGGCGGTGGACTTCACTGCATCGACTTGTTCGTCGACGTTGGTCTTGGCGGCTTTCTCGGCTTTCTCGGCTTTTTCGCCGTCTTTGACCAGGGTTTCGAAAAGCTTACTGCCGTCATTGCTGATCTTCGAGTAAGCGCCCAAACCAGCCAACCAGATCTGACGGGAGTACTTTTCTACTTCGCCGACCCAGGAGCTGCTCTCTTTTTCAACTTTCTTCTTGCCAGCCATCCTGCTCTCCTTATTGTTTGCTCTCGACACGTTCGAGCAATGCCGTCAACTCATCGAGCTTAGCAGAGAGTGTCTCAACGTCATGCCTGGACGGAATGCCAATGCGATTCAAGGCACTGGCAACGCGCGTGTCAAAAGCCTTCTCGATTTTATCCAGTTGTACTTCGACCTTGCCCTTCACGGAAGAGACATTGCTCTTGACCGATTCGTTGGCCGCTTCGAGCTCGTGGTCGATACGTTCCTTGCCCTGCTTCTCGACAGTCTCGCCGACCTTGATCAGCTCTTTGACATATTCTGCGCCTTCATGGCCGACACGGGCGTAAGCCCCCAGGCCTGCCAGCCAGATCTTGCGGGCATAGTGACGCACGTCGCCCAGGGTGCTGGTCTCGGTCTCGGTATCGGTCTCGGTGTCGGTTGCTTTCTTCAGGGAAACTTTGGCCATGCTGCACCTCACGCTCTAAAGGGATGGAGGAACTGCCCCCGATCCGGGGCTTGAGCACAAAGTAATGACAAAAATTAGAATCCTCACCCTAAGGCAGAAATTCTTTGTTGCCTGACATGGCCTCATCGCTGGCAAGCCAGCTCCTACAGGGTTCACTGCAGGCTTGCCAGCGATGAGGCCATCAGCAACTACGCAAGCTCTTTATCCAGCGCCCGCTCGATCTCCGACTTGATGCTGCCGCCCATGATCGACAGCATCATGCCCAGCTTCAAATCGATGCGAATTGTGTCGTCGCCGATCTTCACGGTGCCATTGGCGCCACTGCGCTTGACCTCCACGGTATCGCCGACCCAAGTGGCCTGCAGCCCGTATTCTTTGGCGAGTTTTTCCACCAGCACCCCGGTCTTTTGCCTGGCGGCTTCACGGCCAAGACTGTGTTTGCGTTCGACGCTGATCTGGGTCATTCGATGACTCCCGGCTGAATGTTCATGCGCCTTATAGTATCCCGGATAACCCCTCATTCCATCTGCGACAACCCTTGCCAAGACAAAGGCAGCCACGGGGGATTAGAATGGCCGGTAATTTTTTCCGGTGACAGCGATATGAATGATCAGCGCAAAGGCAGCAATGCCGAACCCACCACTCACTTCGGCTACAAAAATGTGCCGGAAAGTCAGAAGGCTGAAAAGGTCGCTGAGGTATTCCACTCGGTAGCGGCCAAGTACGACCTGATGAACGACGTCCTTTCCGGCGGCATGCATCGTCTCTGGAAACGTTTTGCCATCGAATTATCCGGCGTACGCACCGGCAACCGAGTGCTCGACATCGCCGGCGGCACGGGCGATCTGACCCGCAAGTTCTCGCACCTGGTCGGCCCGACCGGCCAGGTCGTGCTGGCCGACATCAACGCCTCGATGCTCAAGGTCGGTCGCGACCGACTGCTCGACCTGGGCGTGGCCGGCAACGTCGAGTTCGTCCAGGCCGACGCTGAAAAGCTGCCGTTCCCGGACAACCACTTCGACTGCGTGACCATCGCTTTCGGCCTGCGTAACGTCACCCACAAGGACGACGCCCTGCGCTCGATGCTGCGGGTACTCAAGCCCGGTGGCCGCCTGCTGGTGCTGGAGTTCTCCAAACCGACCAACGCGCTGATGTCCAAGGCCTACGACGCGTATTCGTTCGCCTTCATGCCGTTGATGGGCAAGCTGATCACCAACGACTCGGAAAGCTACCGTTACCTGGCCGAATCGATTCGCATGCACCCCGATCAGGAAACCCTGAAGGCCATGATGGTGGACGCCGGCTTCGACCGCGTGACCTACCACAACATGACCAGCGGCATCGTCGCCCTGCACCGGGGCATCAAGCCCTGATGTTGCTCAGCGGTATTCTTGCCGGTGTCGAACACGGGCTGAACCGTGTTCTGCGCCTGGACAGCACCGCCTTGCCGCGCCTGGCTGCGCTGGACGGCAAGGTGATCGCCGTCGACTGCCGCAACCCGGCGCTGCAGCTGTTCATCCTGCCCAGCGATGAAGGTCTGATGCTGGCCAGCCATTGGGCGAACGAAGCCGACTGTACCCTGCGCGCGCCGGCTTCCAGCCTGCTGCAACTGGCCCTGAGCCAGGACAAGACCGCCGTGCTGCACAGCCCGCAGGTCGAGCTCGAAGGCGACAGTGGCGTACTGCTGGATCTGGTCGGGGTGCTGCAAGACCTCGAACTGGACTGGGAATTCGAGCTTTCGCGCTGGCTCGGCCCGGTCGCCACGCAACTGATTGCCGGGCAACTGCGCAGTCGCGCCAACTGGACGCGCCAGGGCCTGACCAGTTTCAACCAGAACCTGTCCGAGTACCTCAGCGAAGAGGCGCGGACACTGGTTGGCATACACGAAGCCGAAGCCCGCTTCAGCGAGCTCGACGAGCTCAAAATCGATATAGAACGCCTTGAGGCGCGCATTGAGCGTCTCGCCCGATCCCTCAACTCCAGCGATAACGCATGAAGCTGCTTGCCGTCCGCCGTTTGTTGCGCATCCAGCGCGTCGTGATCCGCTACCGCCTCGATGACCTGCTGTTCGATCTGCCGCTGCCCTGGTGGCTGATGGCGATGCGCTTTGCCATGCCCTGGCGTTGGCTGCCGCGCAAGCCGCTGGAGCTGAGCCGCAGCGCACGTCTGCGCCTGGCGCTACAGGACCTGGGGCCGATCTTCATCAAGTTCGGCCAGTTGCTCTCGACCCGCCGCGACTTGCTGCCCGAGGACATCGCCGACGAGCTGATGCTGCTGCAGGACCGGGTTCCGCCCTTTGACCCGCAGTTGGCAATCACCCTCATCGAGCAGCAACTGGGTGCGAAAATCAGCGCCGTGTTCAGCCGCTTCGACGTAGAGCCGCTGGCTTCGGCGTCGGTGGCACAAGTGCATGCCGCGCAACTCAAGAGCGGCGAAGAAGTCGTGGTCAAGGTCGTGCGTCCGGGCCTCAAGCCTGTCATCGCCCAGGACCTGGCCTGGCTGTTCATCATTGCCAAGGTAGCCGAAGCGCTGTCGGCCGATGCACGCCTGCTGCACCCTGTGGAGGTGGTCAGCGACTACGAAAAGACCATCTACGACGAGCTCGATCTGTTGCGCGAAGCGGCCAACGCCAGCCAGCTCAAGCGTAACTTCGACGGCTCGCCACTGCTCTATGTGCCCCAGGTGTACTGGGACTGGTGTCGGCCAAAAGTATTGGTCATGGAGCGCATCTACGGCATCCAGGTCACCGACCTTGCGACCCTGGCCGACCAGCGCACCGACATGAAGATGCTGGCAGAGCGTGGCGTGGAGATTTTCTTTACCCAGGTATTCCGTGACAGCTTCTTCCATGCCGACATGCACCCGGGCAACATTTTCGTCAGCACCGTGCAGCCGTGGAGCCCGAAGTACATCGCTATCGACTGCGGCATCGTCGGCAGCCTGACAGCCGAAGACCAGGACTATCTGGCACGCAACCTGTTCGCCTTCTTCAAGCGCGACTACCGCCGCGTGGCCCAGCTGCACATCGATTCGGGCTGGGTCCCGGCCGAAACCAAGCTCAATGAGTTCGAAGCGGCGATCCGTACCGTCTGCGAGCCTATTTTCGAGAAGCCGCTGAAGGACATCTCCTTCGGCCAGGTTCTGTTGCGCCTGTTCCAGACCGCCCGGCGCTTCAACATGGAAGTCCAGCCGCAACTGGTGCTGCTGCAGAAAACCCTGCTCAACATCGAAGGCCTGGGCCGTCAGCTGTATCCCGACCTGGACCTGTGGAGCACCGCCCAGCCCTTCCTGGAGCGCTGGATGCGTGATCGCGTCAGCCCCAAGGCGCTGCTGGGCAACCTGCAGAGCCAGGTCGAACAACTGCCGCACCTGGCCAACATGACCCGCGACCTGCTCGAACGCATGTCGCAACCGCACATGGCCGCCCCACCCCCGCCCCGGGCCGGGGCCAAGGACAGCTGGGCCCTGCGCTTGCTGGGCGGTGCGCTGCTGGCCGGTGGGGCAACCCTGGCGGCAGGCACGGGTGCAATCACCGCCCTGGCAGCCTGGCCGGCATGGCTCATGCTGGTCGCCGGTTTGTATCTGGTCGTGCGTCGATAGCCAGTTGCCCTGGCGACTGGCACACTAGTGAAGGAGTTCGGCACAGGATCGAACTCGGTTTCGGAGTCAAAGATGAGAGACTGGCTGGACGAGATCAACTGGAACAGCGACGGCCTTGTCCCGGCCATCGCCCAGGACCACAAGACCGGGCGCGTATTGATGATGGCCTGGATGAACCGCGAAGCGCTGAGCCTGACCGCCGCCGAGAACCGCGCCATCTACTGGTCGCGCTCGCGTGGCAAGCTATGGCGCAAGGGCGAGGAGTCCGGCCATGTACAGAAACTGCATGAGATGCGCCTGGACTGCGACGCCGACGTGATCATTCTGATGGTCGAACAGATCGGCCATATCGCTTGCCATACTGGCCGCGAGAGCTGCTTCTATCGCGTCCATGAGAACGGCGAATGGAAAACCGTCGACCCGGTGCTCAAGGATCCGCACGCAATTTATCAGGCAGGACATTGAAATGACTGACACCCTGAGCCGCCTGGCCGAAGTGCTGGAATCGCGCAAAGGCGCCGCTGCCGACAGCTCGTACGTCGCCAGCCTGTACCACAAGGGCCTGAACAAGATTCTGGAGAAGGTCGGCGAAGAGTCGGTCGAGACCATCATCGCCGCCAAGGATGCCGCCGTCAGCGGCGACTGCAGCGATGTCATCTATGAAACCGCCGACCTGTGGTTCCATAGCCTGGTCATGCTCGCCGCCCTCGGTCAGCACCCGCAGGCCGTGCTCGATGAACTGGATCGCCGTTTCGGCCTTTCCGGTCATGCCGAAAAGGCCGCGCGCCAACCGTCCGCTTAACTCACAATCAGAAGGAGCAGCATCATGGGTATTTTTGACTGGAAACACTGGGTCGTCATCCTGGTTGTCGTGCTACTGGTGTTCGGTACCAAGAAACTGAAAAACCTCGGCACCGATGTCGGCGAATCGATCAAGGGCTTTCGCAAGGCCATGAACGACGAAGAAAAGCCCGAGGAACCACCGGTACAGCCGACCACGGCCCAACCCCAGGCCACTGCGCCGCTGAACCAGCCGCACACCATTGACGGCCAGGCCCATAAAGTCGAAGAGCCCATCAGGAAAGACTGATAAATGTTCGGGATCAGCTTCAGTGAACTGCTGCTCGTCGGCCTGGTTGCCCTGCTGGTGCTTGGCCCCGAGCGTCTGCCGGGCGCTGCGCGCACGGCGGGCCTGTGGATTGGCCGTTTGAAGCGCAGCTTCAACTCGATCAAGCAGGAAGTGGAGCGCGAAATCGGTGCCGACGAAATCCGTCGGCAATTGCACAATGAGCACATCCTTTCGCTGGAAAAGGAAGCCCAGAGGATTATCAATCCGCAGTCGGTAGCCCCCCAAGAGCCGGCAACGCCTGAAGTGGCCCAGCCGGTCGCCACTGGCGAGCCTGCCTTGCCGCGAGAACCTGCGCCCGCGCCAGCCACCCATGCCGCGCCTTCCTCCCACGACACGCCACTGCCACCGCGAGCCTCATGAGCGATATCCCGGAAAACGACCAGCAAATGCCGCTGGTTTCGCACCTGACTGAACTGCGTACTCGCCTGCTGCGCTGTGTAGCGGCCATCTTCCTGATCTTCCTCGGGTTGTTCTCCTTCGCTCAGCAGATCTACACCCTGGTCTCAGCACCGCTTCGTGCGAGCTTGCCGGCCGGTGCGACGATGATCGCCACCGATGTGGCGTCGCCGTTCCTGACGCCGTTCAAGCTGACCATGATGGTCTCCTTCTTCCTGGCGATCCCGCTGATCCTGCATCAGATCTGGGGCTTCATTGCGCCGGGCCTGTACAAGCATGAAAAACGCATCGCCATGCCATTGCTGGTTTCGAGCATCTTTTTGTTCTACGCCGGAATGGCGTTCGCCTACTTCCTGGTGTTCCCGCTGGTCTTCCATTTTTTTGCCATGTCGACGCCCGAAGGCGTCTCGATGATGACCGACATCGCCAATTACCTGGACTTCATCATGACGCTGTTCTTCGCCTTCGGCGTGGCGTTCGAGATACCGGTGGCCGTGGTCCTGCTGGTGTGGATCGGAGTAGTCGATGTCAAATACCTGAAGAAAATCCGCCCGTACGTGGTCATTGGCTGCTTCGTCGTCGGCATGATCCTGACCCCGCCGGACATCTTCTCGCAGACCCTGCTGGCCATCCCCATGTGGCTGCTGTTCGAGGTTGGCATACTGTTTGGTGGCCTGATCAGGAAACGCGGCGAGCACGACGAAGACTCATCGGCCGGCAACGACAGCAACGACCAGCCGCCAGCGACCCAACCGTGAACCTGCTGCTACTGGAACAGGCCGACTTCGTTGCGGCCGACCGGGTAATCCTGCGCGACCGTCGCTTTACTCACATGCAGGAAGTCCACCGCTGCGAGGTGGGCGACAGCATGCGCGTTGGTCAGCTGGGGGGCTTGATGGGGCGCGCGCAAGTGCTGCGCCTGGAAGGCCATGAGGCAGAACTGCACGTCAGCCTCGACCAGCCTCCACCCGCCAAGCTGCCCTTGACCCTGGTACTGGCCTTGCCTCGGCCGAAAATGCTGCGCAGGGTCCTGCAGACCATCGCCGCCATGGGCGTGCCGAAGCTGGTACTGGTCAACAGCTACCGGGTGGAAAAAAGCTTCTGGCAAACGCCGTTCCTGGAGCCCGAGGCGCTTCGTGAACAACTGGTACTTGGCCTGGAACAGGCGCGCGACAGCATCTTGCCCGAAGTGATCATCGAAAAGCGCTTCAAACCCTTCGTCGAAGACCGCCTGCCGGCCATCGCCGCAGACACCCTGGGCCTGGTCGGCCATCCCGGCGACTACCCGGCCTGCCCTCGCGGGCTCAACCAGCCGGTGACCCTGGCAATCGGCCCGGAAGGCGGCTGGATCCCCTACGAGGTCGACCTGCTGGCCAAGGCCGGGTTGCAACCGGTGCAGCTGGGGGAGCGCATCCTGCGGGTCGAGACGGCGGTGCCTGCTTTGCTTGCGCGGTTGTTTTGATTTGGTAGTTCAGTGTTGTCTGCAAGGGCCTCATCGCTGGCAAGCGGAACGCCGCCCGGCCCTCTCCCACAAGGATTGCGAGTAACCCTGTGGGAGCTGGCTTGCCAGCGATCGACTCGGAGTCGCGCCCGACCGTAGCGGTCGCAACCCCGATTACAACACCTGCCGCAAAAACGCCTGCGCCCGCAAATCCTTCGGCGAAGCGAAGAACTCTTCAGGCGGCGAGTCTTCCAGCAATTTGCCGTGATCGAAGAAAAGCACCCGGTTGGCCACTTCACGGGCAAAGCCCATTTCGTGCGTCACGCAAACCATGGTCATGCCTTCCAGCGCCAGGGTTTTCATCACGTCCAGCACTTCGCCGACCATTTCCGGGTCCAGCGCCGAGGTGGGTTCATCGAACAGCATGACCTTGGGGTCCATCGCCAGCGCCCGGGCAATAGCCACGCGCTGCTGCTGGCCACCGGACAGGCGTGAGGGGTACTCATTGGCCTTCTGGCCGATGCCGACCTTCTCCAGCAACATCCTGGCCTTGGCCTCGCGCTCTGCTTTACCGCGCTTGCGCACGACCTTCTGGGCCAGGCACAGATTCTCCAGCACTGTCATGTGCGGGAACAGGTTGAAATGCTGGAAGACCATACCGACTTCGCGGCGGTAGGCGTTGACGTCAGTCTTGGGGTCAGCCAGTTGCAGACCGTCAATGCTTACAGTGCCTTCGTCGAAAGCTTCCAGGCCATTGAGGCAGCGCAGGAACGTCGACTTGCCCGACCCCGAGGGGCCGACCACTACCAATACTTCGCCCTTGGCCACGTCCGTGCTGACATGGTCGACCGCACGGACAACCTGACCACGGGTGTCGAAGACTTTTACCAGATCGCGGACTTCAATCACTTTGCGCGAGCCTCCGTTCGAGCCGGCTGGCGAAATGCGACAGCGGCAGGTTGATAAGCAGGTACAGGCCGGCGACACAGAACCAGATCTCGAACGTCGAGAACGACGTGGTGATGGCTTCCCGGCCGCTCTTGGTCAGTTCGGTGATGGCAATGACCGACACCAGCGAGGTGTCCTTGACCAGGCTGATGAACTGCCCGGCCAGCGGCGGCAATACGCGCTTGAACGCCTGCGGCAGCACCACGTGGCGCATCGACTGGCCGGCACTCAGGCCCAGCGAGCGCGCCGCCTCACCCTGGCCCCGGGCGATCGACTGGACCCCGGCGCGGACGATCTCGGCAACATACGCCCCGGTAAACAACGCCAGCGCCGCCACACCCGCAAACTCGCGGGACAGGTTCAGCACCGTACCGATAAAGAAGTAAAAGATGAAAATCTGCACCAGCAAGGGGGTGCCACGCACCAGCTCGACATACACCGTCGACAGGTCGCGCAGAGTCGGATTGGCGGACAACCGGCAGAGGCCCGCCACCAGGCCGATCAACAGCCCCAGCACCCCTGATGCCAGGGAAATCCACACCGTGGTCCAAAGCCCCCAGGCCAGCGGCCCAGCGGCCCAATGGCGGGTGACGCCGATCTGGTCGCCTTCGGCGACTTCATCGCCCTTGGTCAGGAGCAGGCTGTCGTGCTCGACGTCAAGTACCTGCTCGCCACCCTCCTCGTCACGCAGCGTCACCCGGGCCATATCGCCTTGCCGGGTGATGGCTTCGACCTTGCCGTAGGCTGCCGCGCGTTGCGCTTCTTCAGCATGGTAGGCGAAGTATTGGGGTACGCGGTTCCAGCGCCACTCGTAGGAAATCATCGAGGTCGCGTAATAGAGGCTGCAGGCCAGGCCGATCAGGGCCAGCGCCGTCAACCCGTGCCAGGGCCACTGGGCTTTCTTGTGTTTGATCACAGGTGTGTTCCGTAAAAGCGAACGCGCAGGACAGGCCTGCGCGTCGGGTTTCAAGCCAGGATAAACGCCGCGGCGTTATTCCATATCCTTGAGCCAGGCGGTGTCTTTGAACCACTTGTCATGAATACGATCGTAACTGCCGTCTGCACGCGCCTGATGCAGGAAGTTGTTGATCCAGTTGATGCTGTCGTAGTCGCCTTTCTTCAGGCCGAACGCCAAGGGCTCGTAGGTGAACGGCTTTTCGAGGAACAACAGCTTGCCGTTGCCGACCTTGTTCACTGCCACGACGTTGTACGGGGCATCGTAGATGAAGGCATCGGCCTTGCCGTTGACTACATCCATGACCGCTTCCTGCTCGTTGTCATAGCCGTGGTACTGGGCTTTGGCAATCAGCTTCCTGGCGACCATTTCACCGGTGGTGCCAACTTTCGAGGTAATGCGGTATTCGGCCGCGTTCAGATCCTTGTAGGACTTGACCTTGTCCGCCAGCTCCTTGCGAATCAGCAGGGTTTGCCCGACGACGATGAAGGGTTCGCTGAAGTTCAGACGCAGGTTGCGCTCCTGGGTCAGGGTCATGCCGCTGCCGATCATGTCGAACTTGTCGGTCAGCAGGGCCGGGATGATGCCGTCGTAACTGGTGGAAACCAGTTCCAGCTTGACGCCCATGGCCTTGGCCATGGCCTTGAGCAGGTCGACTTCGAAGCCAATGATTTCACCGCGCTTGTTGGTCATCTCGAATGGCATGTAGGTCGGGTCCATGCCCACCCGCAAGGTGCCGCGCTTAACCGCATCATCGATCGCGCCAGCCTGGGCCGCACTGACCCCCACCCACGCCGAGACGCCCAGCAGCAACATCGACAGATACTTCTTCATCATCACCAAGTCCCCTGGCAAAAAGCTCATGTTTTATTGTGGGTGCGCATCCCCGGCAAACCCGGCGTAAACGTCAGACGCACCGATACGGGGTGCGATGCTAACGCACTCGCGGAGCAGTACAAGGGCTGAACGAGACTTTGTTACGAGTTGAAAACAGAAAAGCGGTCAATTCCGCGTAGGAAAGGACCGCTTTTGTGTGTCGCATCCTTGAGCGTATCACTCAAGGGCGCAGTTTTCAGGCGTTCGCCAGGGAGGCCTGCAGCGCAACCGGCTCAGGATGCAGAGGCAGCAGTGGCGCATGCGGATCTGCCTTGATCGATTCCCGCCAGGCGTTCAACCACGCCTCATGCCGCTCGCTCCACACCAGCGCATGCAGCCGTGCCAGCGCGACAGGGTCGCTCAGCAGGGCCAGGCGCGTCGCGCCGTCGAGTTGAAGCGGGCCTGCCTCCAACGCCTGCCGTACACGCTCGGCGCGGAACCGTTCCACAGGCTCGGCCTGTGTGTGGCGGGCCGTCGCCAGGGCGCAGGCCAGCGCGTTCTGCTGCGGGTCGACCACAGCGCGAACAAAACCGTCGTGCAGCGCGTGCCAGCGGTTCTCGTGGGTGTACTGATCGGTCGCCAGCAGCTCGTGCGGCGTGGAGTACTCCTCGGGAATCAGGAACAGGCTCTCGTCCTTGGCACGCAGGCCCAGGTTTACCCGGCTGGAGATCACCGACACCGGGATCGACAGCATCAAGGAACCGACGATCGGCGCCAGCCACCACAGGAAGCTCGGGTTCAGTGCTGCCACCAACAATGCCCAGGCCGCGCCCAATAGGGTTTGCGGGCCGTGACGGCGGGCCGCTTCGCCCCAGGATGTCGAATCGTCGTCACGCTGCGGCGAGTTCCAGGTCGCGGCCCAGCCCAGGAATGCGGCGAGGACGAAACGGGTGTGGAACAGCATGCGTACCGGTGCCAGCAACATCGAAAACAGCGTTTCCAGCAGCATCGACACGGTGACCTTGAAGCGACCGCCGTACTCTTTCGCGCCCTTGGCCAGGATCAGAATCACACTGAGCAGCTTAGGCAGGAACAGCAGCACGATCGTCGTCGAGAACAACGCGATGGCCTTGTCCGGGTGCCATTGCGGCCACAGCGGATAGAGCTGGCGGGGTTCCAGGAAGTACTGCGGCTCCATCAACGTGTTGACCGCCAGCAGCGCCGTCGACAACACCAGGAAGAAGAACCACAGCGGCGCCGACAGGTAGGACATCACGCCGGTCAGGAACACCGCACGGTGTACCGGGTGCATGCCCTTGACCAGGAACAGCCGGAAGTTCATCAGGTTGCCGTGGCACCAGCGGCGGTCGCGCTTGAGCTCGTCGAGCAGGTTGGGCGGCAGTTCTTCGTAGCTGCCTGGCAGGTCGTAGGCGATCCACACGCCCCAACCTGCACGGCGCATCAGTGCCGCTTCAACGAAGTCGTGGGAAAGAATCGCGCCGGCGAACGCACCTTTACCGGGCAGCGGCGCCAGGGCGCAGTGCTCGATGAACGGTTTCATCCGGATGATTGCGTTATGGCCCCAGTAGTGGGACTCACCCAGCTGCCAGAAGTGCAGGCCAGCAGTGAACAGCGGCCCATAGACCCGGGTCGCGTACTGTTGCATGCGTGCATAGAGGGTATCCATGCCCGAAGCCCTGGGCGCGGTCTGGATGATCCCGGCATCCGGGGTCGCTTCCATCAGGCGGACCAGGCTGGTCAGACATTCGCCGCTCATGACGCTGTCGGCATCGAGCACCACCATATAGCGGTAGTCGCTGCCCCAGCGACGGCAGAAGTCGTCGAGGTTGCCGCTCTTGCGCTTTACCCGACGACGACGGCGACGGTAGAAGATCCGGCCAAAGCCTTTGGCTTCACGGCAGACTTCCAGCCATGCCTGCTGTTCGGCCACGGCGATGTCGGTGTCGTTGGTATCGCTGAGCACGAAGAAGTCGAAGCGGTCCAGGTCACCGGTGGCCGCAACCGACTCGAACGTCGCGCGCAGGCCGGCGAATACCCGGGGCACGTCTTCGTTGCAGATCGGCATGACGATGGCGGTGCGTGCCTCGGCGCTGATCGGCTCGTTGCCGGCGCTTTTACCGGAAATGCGGTATTTGTCGCGCCCGGTCAGCAACTCGAGGAAGCCCATCAAGGCCGTCCAGAAGCCTGCCGAAACCCAGCAGAACAGGATCCCGAACAGAATCAGAATGCTGGTCTGCAGGGCATAGGGCAGTACCTGTTGGGCCGTTTGCAGCAATGGCTGATGGATGACCTCGTCGAGATCGACGAACGACCAGCCCTGGTACGGCATGATGCCTTTCATGTACCAGCCGGCGACGATGGTCTGGCCGAGCATCAGGGCCAGAAGGATATAGCGACGCACCGACCCGACCCAGCGCCAGCGTGCCGCCGGCAGCTCGCGCTTGTCACGCTTGGCCGGTGCGGGCGGATTTTTACGCCCGGTCAGGCGACGCCAACCGCGCACCAGGATGTTGGTGCGCCATGGCTCGGGGATCACCCGGGTACGGTGGATCGGCGGTGCCGCCTTCAACCGGACCCGACCACTGGCGTCGAGGTCAAGCATTTCGGCCTCTTCCAGCTCGGCCGCACTGTTGAGTGTCAGGCGACGTCCCACCGAAGCCTGTACCGCTTCGGCATCATCGCTGACAGGCTGTGCAGATAAACGCTCATGCAGCTCGCTAAAGGATTTGCAACGCGCCAGATCGGCGCGTTGCTCCTCGCTCAAGGGCAGATGTGCCAGGTACTCACGCAGAGACTCTGGCCGTGCTGGGGAATTACTCATCGGCGGACAACTGATAGCTCCAGGTCTCGGTCAGGACCTGTTCGGTCTTGGCCGGCACCTCGGTGGTTGGCGTAGCCGCGGCAGCTGGCTGCTCGGTCGGCTTCTCGGTATTCTCGGTCTTGGCCGCGACTGTCTTGGCAGCAGCCTTGTCCTGCTTGGCCGGGGCCGCTGGCTTGGCGGTTTCGACCGGTGGCGGCAGGTCCTTGACCAGGGCAGCGCGCATTTCAACCGACTTGCTCGGATCCTTGACCTTCAGCCGCAGCGTCAGGCGCCAGCCCTTGGTTTCAGGGTTGTAGCGCAGGTTGTTTTCGACCAGCTCGGCGTTGTCACCAACGCTGACCTGGCTGCGCACCGCGGTATCCTCTGGCAGCGCCTTGAGTACCGGACCTTCGAAGTCGACCAGGAAGGCAACGCTGCCATCCGGCTGACGAATCAGGTTGGACTGCTTGACGTCACCGGTCGAACGCAAGGTTTGCTTGACCCAGCCGAGTTCCTTGGGGTGCAGCTCGTCTTCATCCATAGTCCAGTGTAGGCGGTAGGCGTACTCGAACATCTGACCAGGCTCCGGCAGTTTTTCCGGGCTCCAGAAAGCAACGATATTGTCGTTGGTTTCGTCGGCAGTCGGAATTTCAACCAGATCAACGGTGCCCTTGCCCCAATCGCCCTTCGGTTCGATCCAGGCGCTCGGACGCAGGTCATAGCGATCATCGAGGTCTTCGAAGCGGCCGAAATCACGGTTGCGCTGCAGCAGGCCAAAACCACGCGGGTTTTCCACGGTGAAGTTGCTGACAGCCAGGTGTTTAGGGTTGTTCAGCGGGCGCCAGATCCACTCGCCATTGCCGGCGTGGATCGACAGGCCTTCGGAGTCATGCAACTCGTGACGGTAGTTGAGCATCTTCGACGGCTGGTTGGTGCCGAACAGGAACATGCTGGTCAGCGGGGCGATACCCAGGCGGCTGACGTGGTCACGCAGGAAAACCCTGGATTTGACATCGACGATGGCGTCCTTGCCCGGGCGCAGGATTATTTTGTAGGCACCGGTGGAGCGCGGCGAGTCGAGCAGCGCATAGATCACCAGATGCTTGTCCTCAGGCTTCGGACGCTCGACCCAGAACTCGGTAAAACGCGGAAACTCTTCACCGGACGGCAGGGCGGTATCGATTGCCAGGCCACGGGCCGACAGGCCATAGACCTGGCCCTTGCCGATGACGCGGAAATAGCTCGCGCCCAGCAGGGTCAGGATTTCATCCTGCTTGTCGGCCTTGTTGATCGGGTACAACACCCGGAAGCCCGCATAACCGAGCTGTTCGGTCGCCTTGGGGTCGAACTTCAGGTCGCCGAAGTCGAAGCGGCTCGGGTCGTACTTGATCTCGTCGACCGAGTTGGCGGTGACTTCGTTGATTTTGACCGGCGTGTCGAAATGCATGCCCTGATGGTAGAAGGACAGCTTGAACGGGGTCTTGTCCTTGGCCCACTCGGCCTTTTCTTCGAGAAAGCGAATTTTCTGGTAGTCCGCGAATTTCATGTCGCGGAATTCACCTGGCAAATTGCTTTTCGGTGCCTCGTATTTCTGAGCGGCGAGCTCTTTCGCCTTGGCCGTCACATCGTCAAGGCTGAACGCCCAGAGCTGGCCGGCGCCGAACATGCAAATCAGCGCGGACCCCGCCAACAGGGCGCTACGCAACCGCTTGCCGGGTGTTCTTGGTGCATTACAGGAACTAACAATCACGAGCAACCCTCGCCGAAAACAGATCAGAAAACCAACGGCCAGCTATCGTTTGCCGGGTTGGCGAGCATTGTTCCGACTCCGAAAGGGCACAATGATTCCCCAAACGGTAGCGAACAAGTCTCAAGTCAGGACAAAACGGACCGACGAACGTCGATCCACGTAGCGCGCGATTATCTAGCAGGGCGCGTTACAACGCATCAGGGGGACTGAAGTATTTATGCTACAAACCCCCGGTTTTACCTGCAAACGGGCGATTTTAGCACTTATATTTGTAACAGAAATGTTACCGGGCCATCATTGACCAGATGCACCTGCATGTCCGCGCCAAATTCCCCACTCGCGACGTGGCCATGCAAAGCTCGCGCCTGAGCCAAAAGGTAGTCGAATAATTCGGCACCCAGCGCCGGTGGCGCCGCCGTCGAGAAGCTCGGGCGCAACCCGTTCTGGGTATCGGCGGCCAGGGTGAACTGGGAAACCAGCAGCAAACCGCCGCCGATATCCTTGAGCGAACGGTTCATCTTGCCCTGTTCATCACTGAACACCCGGTAATTGAGCAGCTTGTGCAACAACTTGTCGGCATGGGCCCGGGTATCCCCGGGCTCGACTGCCACCAGCACCAACAGGCCCTGGTCGACAGCCCCGACTATTTCGCCCGCCACTTCGACTCGCGCGCCACGCACGCGCTGCAGCAGGCCCTTCATGCTTCTTCGAGCGGCAGGTCGAGCAAACGCCGGGCCATCTGGTCCGCAGCGCGGACCAGTGCGTCGGTGATGCCAGGCTCGGAAGCCGCATGGCCGGCATCGCGGATCACCTTCAGCTCACTGTTGGGCCAGGCCTGATGCAGCTCCCAGGCATTGTCCAGGGGGCAGATCACGTCATAGCGGCCATGCACGATCACCGCCGGCAGATGGGCGATTTTCGGCATGTCGCGAATCAGCTGGTCGGACTGCAGGAAGGCGTTGTTGACGAAGTAGTGGCACTCGATCCGGGCAATCGACAAGGCGCGCTGCGGCTCGGAGAAGCGGTCAACCACCAACGGGTTGGGCCGCAGGGTCGCTGTGCGGCCCTCCCAGGTCGACCAGGCCTTGGCCGCGTGCATCTGGGCAATCTGATCGTTACCGATCAGGCGCCTGTGGAAGGCCTTGACCAGGTCGCCACGCTCGTCTGCCGGAATCGGGGCGATGTAGTCCTGCCAGTAATCGGGGAACATCCGGCTGGCGCCCTCCTGGTAGAACCACTCGATCTCCTGCGGCCGGCACAGGAAGATGCCACGCAGAATCAGGCCATGCACCCGCTCCGGGTGACTCTGGGCATAGGCCAGCGCCAGGGTCGAACCCCAGGAACCGCCGAACAGCAGCCACTTTTCAATGCCCAGGTGTTTGCGAATCCGTTCCAGGTCCTCGATCAGGTGCCAGGTGGTGTTGTTCTCAAGGCTCGCATGAGGGGTCGAACGGCCGCAGCCCCGCTGATCGAACGTAATGATGCGATACAGGTTCGGGTCGAAGTAGCAACGACTCTGCGCATCGCAGCCAGCCCCCGGGCCACCATGAATGAACACCACGGGCAGACCTTCGGGCGATCCACTCTCATCGACATACAGCACATGCGGCTCTTCCACGGCCAGATCGTGCCGGGCGTAAGGTTTGATCTGCGGGTACAAAGTCTGCATTGCACGCTCCGTAGGGGGTCGGGTCATCCCTTTTGGGACTTCTTATGTATTGCCGTCCGGCATCATAAACCCGAATTACGGTTTGAGCATGCTCCTGACGCCTCTCGGATTCACCCTTCTATATTTAGCAGGCCCATTCGATACCCGCCGCCGGGCGTACCTTCGTGCAAGGCATACTGGATACTTTCGTAAAGATCGTTCGCCTCGTCAGCCGTGATGGAACGCGAACAGTCACGCAGGACCACGCGCAACAATACGTTCTCCTGCCCGGGGAGCAGTCCCAAACGGTCGATGGCTTGAGCTGGCAATTCGTCCATCGACCATCGCCCCTTGATAAACATTTCCTCTATCCATGGCGCACGCTCCCCCGCTGCTATCAGCATCTTTTCAGTCAAGCCCTCTTCGCTTTGACCTGGTGTGACGGCAAGGGAAATATCTCGGGTTATGCAGGGCAGCCGAGAAACAGCCTTCCAGGGTTTCAAATCATGCATTTGGGCTTGCACGCGAGGATTGGGATCACGCAGCAGTCGGATGTCGGGGATACCCTTGCGCAGCATGGTCAACCGATCGAGCCCCATCCCCAGTGCGAGCCCACCATGCTCAGAAGTATCGATACCCAGGCGCTGCAACAGCGATTGAGCAATGCACCCGCACTCAAGCACCTCCACAGGCTTTTCCGCCGTCACGAGGTTCACTTCGATTCCACCTTCAGTGTAGTGATGAGGGCTGTCACTATAAATCCACGGCATGTCCGGTACAGCCACAGCGAGAATCTCACCGACCAGGCGCAACAGTTCTGATCGGCTCGACAAGTCCGGATCCCCCAACACCCAGATATCCATCTGGTGCGGCTCAGCACAATGCCAGCGATCACGAGAGTCGCGCCGAAAGGTAATACCCGGTGCTGCAATCAAGATCCTCTCACCGGGTTCTCGCCGCGTCGCCGCAGCCTTCAATGCTGCTGGAATTTGACTGGTAGTTTGCGTACGTAGCAGCGAGTGGTCGTCGATCCACCGGGTGTGTTCGCTGCCTAAGGTGATCTCCTCGGGGTTATAGCCGAGCAGGCCATAGTTTTCCTGGGCTGAGACGATCCTGGGGCCTGTTCGTAATTCGGCTTGCGGCCAGCCATTGATTTTCAACCCAGCCAATATACCTTCAAGCAATAAAAATATTGCGTGATCTGAATCAGTTAGATCAGGCAACTCTAAGGCATCTTTAATCTGCTTACGTGAAATATATTTTTTTGTAGGCATCGTGAGTAGACCTCCAACAGATCAAAAAACATCAAGAAAACTCAACCAAAAGTCCAGAACCCGCACAAACCCTACCCACCACAAAAAAAACCTTCAATACCCAAGTTTAATAAAAATGGAAATACAGACATGGACGACAGACACGACCTACAGCCCTACAAACATTCCAAACAAACCATAAATAACAAACAATTCTAAACCGCAGACACCAACACCATTTACAAGAAGCCAACCAGCATTTAAAAATATGACACCTTCATACGAAGGAACAACAATCACAAAACGAGGTAACTCATGAAAAGCAATTCTGTTGAAAAAGCCAAAGCAAAACTCAATCGAATAACATCCGACCCTTATAACTTCGGCTGGGCTCCACTTGCATGGGCGCACTCGCGAGATTAATCCTCCATGACGCGGCGCCAGATAAAATTCTGGCGCCGCCTAAAAAATCAAGGATTTGACACCATGCCATCTACAAGCTCACTAAAGTCGCTATTCGACCCGACAAAAATAAACATACTCTCCGACTCTCTTGAATTTCTATTTGAGTTGCGAAAAAATGGATACGAAACTTCAAACCTACTTTCACTAGAGAGACTCCCTACCAACAGCATTGTCTTTTCATTCACTGACAATGCTGCCAAGCATGCATTCGAGATCGCAAAAGAAACGGATAGGAAGAAGTGCATATTTTGCGCTACTCACGTCTTTGAGCCGTCGATTTACGCCGCAAGCTATAGTTTGAACCTGCTGCTTAACAGTGATTTCATTGGCGCTCTCCGAGCCCAAGAAAAACTGCTAAGCCTACTAGACAACTGTTCAGAACTATTGATATCCGGGCCACACACTTCTGGAAAACTCAGGATCAGAGCAGACTCAATACCTTACGCAATGATAGAAGAGGACGTGAGGGAAAATTTCATTCATTCCGTAGCGGAATTTTTCGAGGTACACTACGCACACATGAACCCAGAAAAAGCTTGCCCATTTAACTTTGAAGGTAAAATTGAGATTTCTGGAATACTAACTGTACTGAGGAAGTCTCCAGCTAGTTTAAGCAAACATCTTAAACCTGCCCTGCATCGACTGGCGCAAGAGATCGCTAAAAAAAAGGCAACTTTAACGGTAACCAACAACAAAATAAGCTCATTACTCATCGGGAGCACAGAATACAAAACGTTGTTAGAAGAGGCCGCAGGAGCTCGCGGACTCTTTCTTACGGAGTTCGCGATCGGCGTCAACAGCTCATTGGCGCCGATCATAGACTACTCTATAAACTCGCAATTAAATGAGGGTATCGCTGGAATACACGTTGCTATCGGCGATGGGTCGACTGGCTATCACATCGACTTTCTTAGCCCCAATGCAACTGTGGCTGCCGCTTAATGCAATCCTCCAGAGCTCAGGCTGTACGCTCGCAACGGCATTGATGCACGGTTTAATCTGCTACTACAAAGTCTGCGCTGAGCACTCGGCAGGGGGCGGGGAATCCCTGTTGCGACTTCTTATGTATTGCCGTCCGGCATCATAAACCCGAATTACGGTTTGAGCATGCTCTTGAAGAAGGTGAGGTTACTCGAGATCGTTGCGACCGCTGCGCGCTCGAGCGCAGCCTGCGGCAGCGGCTACACCGACCGTGGCAGGCAGAACATTTTGTAGCCGCTGCCGAAGGCTCGGTGCGCCGCTGCGACGCCAAGGCCCAACGGGCCTTCATTTCAACCGGGATAACGCTGCCGCCCCCAGGCAAGCAGCCCTTCGAGCAACGCCTTGAGCACTTCCTGAGTCGGCGCCGCCAGGTCTTCGCGGTAACGGAACGGCTCGAACTCTTCCATATAGGTGCTCTGGGCCAGTTCCAGCTGCACGGCGTGGATATGATGGGCCGGGTCGCCGTAGTGACGGGTGATGTGACCACCCTTGAAGCGACCGTTGAGCACATGGCTGTAGTCCCTGAACTCGCCGCAGATGGCTTCGAGTTCGCTGGCCAGTTGTGGATCGCAGCTGGCGCCGTTGAAGGTGCCCAGGTTGAAGTCCGGCAGTTTGCCGTCGAACAGGTGCGGAACGTGGGAGCGGATCGAGTGTGCATCCCACAGCAGCGCATAACCGAACTGATCGCGCAGACGGGTCAGTTCATCTTCGATGGTGCGGTGGTAAGGGGTCCAGATCTTTTCCAGGTAGGTTGCGCGCTCGGTAGCCGAAGGCTCCAGGCCTTCCTTGAACAACGGCTTGCCATCGAACAATGTTGCTGGATAGAGACCGGTGGTGGCACCGGCGTACAACGGCTTGTCATCGGACGGACGATTGAGGTCGACGACGAAGCGCGAGTACTCGGCCGCGACGACACTCGCGCCCATATCGACGGCGAATTCGTACAGCAACGGAATATGCCAGTCGGTGTCGGGCAGGCATTGCGCTTCGTCGATCAGCCCGGCCTTGACCCCTGGGGTCAGGCGCAACCCGGCATGGGGCATGCTGATCAGCAGGGGCAATCGACCCTGGTGAAAATTCAGAACCTTATCCACGCGTCACCTCCAGATTCGATACTTCAATACCATGACGAACGACCCGCTTGTTCAAGTCACCCCCCAGCCAATAGGCCAGGTCGGCCGGGCGCTCGATGTCCCAGGCGACGAAGTCGGCGACCTTGCCGATTTCCAGCGAGCCATGGGTCTGGCCCATGCCCAGCGCGGTGGCCGCGTGAATGGTCGCTCCGGCGAGGGCTTCTTCCGGGGTCATTCGGAAACAGGTGCAGGCCATGTTCAACATCAGCCGCAATGACAACGCCGGCGAGGTGCCGGGGTTGAGGTCGCTGGCGACGGCGATTTTCACGCCGTGTTTGCGCAAGGCCTCCATCGGCGGCAACTGGGTTTCGCGCAGGAAGTAGAACGCGCCCGGCAACAACACCGCGACCGTCCCGGATTTGGCCATGGCGATGGCGTCGTCCTCGGTCATGAATTCCAGATGGTCCGCCGACAACGCATGATAGCGCGCCGCCAGGCTCGAACCGTGCAGGGACGACAGCTGCTCGGCGTGCAACTTGACCGGCAAGCCGAAGTTCTGCGCGGCGATGAACACCCGTTCGACCTGCGCGGGCGAGAACGCCAGGTACTCGCAGAAGGCATCCACTGCATCCACCAGCCCTTCGGCCGCCAGGGCCGGGAGCATTTCAGTGCAGATGTGCTCGATGTAATCGTCGGCCCGATCGGCGTATTCCGGGGGCAAGGCGTGCGCGGCCAGGCAGGTGCTGCGCACCGTGACCGGCAACTCGGCGCCGAGCCGGCGGATTACCCGAAGAATCTTCCGCTCGCTGGCCAGGTCCAGGCCGTAGCCGGACTTGATCTCGACGCTGGTGACGCCGTCGTGCAGCAGGCTCTTCAAGCGCTTGTGCGCGCTGGCAAACAGCTCGTCTTCGCTCGCCGCCCGCGTCGCGCGCACGGTGCTGGCAATACCGCCACCGGCCGCGGCGATCTCGGCATAGCTCACGCCTTGCAGGCGCTGCTCGAACTCGCCGCTGCGATTGCCGCCGAACACGGTATGGGTGTGGCAGTCGATCAGGCCAGGCGTGACCCAGGTACCCGCGAGGTCATGGACCTCGGCGTAGTCGCCAGCCGGCAGCTCGCTGCGCGGGCCGATCCACTCTATGTGCGCTCCTGACGTCACGATGGCGGCATCCTCGATGATCGAGTAATTGCCCTGCGCCATGCTTGCGACGTGGCAGTGTTGCCAGAGAGTTTTCATCCGTGGCCTCCATTAGGTTATCGATGGGACAAAGTAGGGTCGTATGTCACTTTTTCCGGCTGCCCGGCTGCAGGCTTCACCCACAACTTGTAAGCGATGACCAGCAGCACGATCCATACCGCGCCGACTGCCAGCGCCGCCTGGGTTTCCGGGAAGTAGCCGAGCACGCCAAAGACGAACAGCATGAACACGATCGCCGCCGCCGGCGCATAAGGCCAGAACGGTACCGGGAATTTCAGCTGGGCGATTTCTTCGCGGCTCATGGAGCGACGCATGGCCACTTGGGTGACCAGAATCATCAGCCAGACCCAGACCGTGGCGAAGGTCGCGATCGAGGCGATCACCAGAAATACATTCTCCGGAATCAGGTAGTTCAGCAGCACGCCACCGAGCAGGGCCGCGCCCATGACCACTACGGTCATCCACGGCACGCCCTGTTTGGACAGCTGAGCAAAGCCCTTGGGCGCGTGCCCCTGCTGGGCCAGGCCGTACATCATGCGCCCGGCACCGAAGATGTCGCTGTTGATGGCCGAGACTGCCGCCGAGATCACCACGATATTGAGGATAGTCGCCGCCGAGCTGATGCCCAGGTTGTCGAAAATCTGCACGAACGGGCTGCCCTTGCTGCCGATCTGCGGCCATGGGTAGATGGCCATCAGCACAAACAGGGTCAGAACGTAGAACAGCAGGATCCGCATCGGTACAGCATTGATCGCCCCGGGGATCACCCGCTGCGGGTCTTTGGCTTCACCTGCGGTGATGCCGATGATTTCGATGCCGCCAAAGGCAAACATCACCACCGCGAACGACGCGATCAAACCGCCAATGCCGTTGGGCATGAAGCCGCCGTGGGCCCAGAGATTGCTGAGGCCGGTGGCCTGTTCGGTGCTGGCCGAGCCGATGCCGAACAACATGATGCCGAAGCCTGCGAGGATCATCGCGACAATCGCGCCGACTTTCAGCAGCGACAGCCAGAACTCCATTTCACCGAAGACCTTGACGTTGCACAGGTTCAGCCCACCGATCAGGAACACGATACCCAGTACCCAGATCCAGCGCGCGACTTCCGGGAACCAGAAGCCCATGTAGATGCCGAATGCGGTGACGTCTGCCAGGCAGACGATGATCATCTCGAAGGCATAGGTCCAGCCGAGGATGAAGCCCGACAAGGGCCCCAGGTAGGTGCTGGCGTAATGGCCGAACGAACCGGACACCGGGTTGTGCACGGCCATCTCGCCCAGGGCGCGCATGACCATGAATACCGCCGCACCACCGATCAGGTAGGCGAGCAGTACCGCGGGGCCGGCCATTTGAATGGCCGAGGCAGAACCGTAAAATAGCCCGGTGCCGATCGCCGACCCCAGTGCCATGAAGCGAATATGGCGAGCCGACAGCCCGCGTTTCAAGCCTTGAGCTTGCTGTTGCATTTCACGTCCTTAATTATTCTTGTCGGCGGAAATCGTTATCGCCGGCAAGCCCGCTCCTATATGTGGGAGCGGGCCTGCCCGCGATAGGGGCCAAAGGCCCCTCCCGACTTACAAGCTAGGCAGCAACTTCGCCGGCACCAGCTCATTCAGGCAACGCGAAGCCAGCAACTCGCTCGCAGCGTTGATGTCAGGGGCGAAGAAACGATCTTTCTCGTAGTACGCCACTTTGCTGCGCAGGGTGCTGCGAGCCTGTTCGAGCTTGGCCGAAGTCTTCAGACCTTCGCGCAGGTCCAGGCCCTGGCAGGCAGCGAGCCATTCCACAGCGAGGATGCCACGAGTGTTCTCGGCCATTTCCCAAAGACGCTTGCCAGCGGCCGGGGCCATGGACACGTGGTCTTCCTGGTTGGCGGACGTCGGCAGGCTGTCCACCGAATGCGGGTGGGACAGTGCCTTGTTCTCGCTGGCCAGGGCAGCAGCGGTCACCTGAGCGATCATGAAGCCGGAGTTGACTCCGCCATTGGCCACCAGGAACGGCGGCAATTGCGACATGTGCTTGTCCATCATCAGCGAGATACGGCGCTCACTCAGCGAGCCGATTTCAGCGATGGCCAAGGCCATGTTGTCAGCGGCCATGGCCACAGGTTCGGCGTGGAAGTTACCGCCGGAGATCACATCACCTTCAGCAGCGAACACCAACGGATTATCCGATACGGCGTTGGCCTCGATCACCAGCACTTCGGCAGCCTGACGGAACTGGGTCAGGCAAGCGCCCATGACTTGTGGCTGGCAACGCAGGGAGTACGGGTCCTGGACCTTCTCGCAGTTCTCGTGGGAGTCGGAGACTTCGCTGCGCTCGCCCAGCAGGTGACGATACGCGGCAGCGGCGTCGATCTGGCCACGTTGACCGCGGGCGGCGTGAATCCGTGCATCGAATGGCGAACGCGAGCCCAGTACCGCCTCGACGGTCAGACTGCCGCAGGCCAGTGCGCCTGCGAACAGGTCCTCACCTTCGAACAGGCCGCGCAGGGCGAATGCCGTGGAAACCTGAGTGCCATTAAGCAACGCCAGACCTTCCTTGGCAGCCAGGGTCAGAGGTTCCAGCCCAGCCACGGCCAGCGCTTCGGTGGCCGGCAGCCATTGCCCTTTGTAACGTGCCTTGCCTTCGCCCAGCAGCACCAGCGACATATGCGCCAAGGGTGCCAGGTCGCCGGAAGCACCGACCGAGCCCTTGAGCGGGATGTGCGGATAAACTTCGGCGTTGATCAGGGAGATCAGTGCATCGATCACTTTGCGGCGAATCCCGGAGAAACCACGGCTCAGGCTGTTGACCTTGAGCACCATGATCAGCCGGCACAGCGCGTCGCTGATGGGCTCGCCGACACCGGCAGCGTGGGACAGCACCAGGGAGCGCTGGAGGTTTTCCAGATCCTCACTGGCGATGCGGGTCGAAGCCAACAGGCCGAACCCGGTGTTGATACCGTAAGCGGTACGGTTCTCGGCGAGGATTTGTTCCACGCAGGCGACGCTGGCTTCGATCTGTGCCGAGGCGCTGTCGTCGAGGCTGATTTTTACCGATTGCTGATAAACATCACGCAGTTGGGCAAGGCTCAGTTGGCCGGGGATAAGGTTTAGCGCAGTCACATTTATGCTCCTTTTGAGAGTTTTGTATTAACTACCAATCGCTCCGGACTTCTCCGTTATCCGCCGCCGTCTCTTTTTTGGAAGACTTGCGGCTTGGCACGCTGGCTAGGGTTGAACATCAGTTTCAGTACAGATTCGGTAAAACGCTTTGTAGTAATTGCGGGTCTTTCAAAACTTTCTCCTTAAAGAGAAGCAACGCGGCGCTGTACGAAACGGTCGACGTACTCATCGGCAGGCTGGTAAAGGATTTCCTTCGGCGTACCGACCTGAATCAGGCAGCCATCCTTGAGAATGGCAATACGGTTACCGATACGAACCGCTTCATCGAGGTCATGGGTGATGAACACGATGGTCTTGTGCAGGGTCTTCTGCAGTTCGAGCAACTGGTCCTGCATCTCCGCGCGGATCAGCGGGTCAAGCGCACTGAAGGCTTCGTCCATCAGAATGATGTCCGTGTCGGCAGCCAGGGCGCGGGCCAGGCCGACGCGCTGACGCATGCCGCCGGACAGTTGGTGCGGATAAGACTTTTCGTAGCCCTTGAGCCCCACGGTATTGATCCAGTGCAGCGCACGTTCGGTGCACTTCTCCTTGCTCTCGCCACGGACTTTCAAGCCGTAGGCGACGTTATCCAGCACGGTGCGATGTGGCAGCAGGCCGAAGCTCTGGAACACCATGCTGATCTTGTGCCGGCGGAATTGGCGCAGGGCTTCCATGTCGTATTGCAGAATGTCTTCGCCATCGACCAGGATCGCGCCGCTGGTCGGGTCGATCAGGCGGTTGAAGTGACGCACCAGGGTCGATTTACCCGAGCCGGACAGGCCCATGATCACGAAAATCTCGCCACTGCCAATGGACAGCGACAGGTCGTTGACCCCGACCACGCAGCCGGTTTCGGCCAGGACCTGATCCTTGGTTTTCTTCTGGCCAATCATGTCCAGCGCTTCTTCAGCGCGGGCGCCGAAGATTTTGAAAACGTTTCTGACTTCGATCTTGTGTGCAGTACTCACTGGTTCACCTCATGCCGTGGCCGACCATAGGCTTGGGTAATCCGGTCGATCACTACCGCCAGAATCACGATTGCAAGGCCCGCTTCGAGCCCGCGCCCGACATTCAGCGTCTGAATGCCCACCAGTACGTCTTCACCCAAGCCACGGGCACCGATCATCGAGGCAATGACCACCATCGACAGGGCCATCATGGTGGTCTGGTTGATCCCGGCCATGATGCTCGGCAGGGCCAGCGGCAATTGCACGCCGAACAGTTGCTGCCAGCGGTTGGCGCCGAAGGCATTGATCGCTTCCATCACCTCGCCGTCCACTTGGCGGATGCCCAAGTCAGTCAGGCGGATCAACGGTGGCGCGGCATAGATGACGGTGGCGAAGATTGCCGGCACCTTGCCCAGGCCGAACAGCATCAGTACCGGGATCAGGTACACGAAGCTGGGCATGGTCTGCATGATGTCGAGCAGCGGCATCAGGAAGGCCCGCAGGCGGTTGCTGCGCGCCGAGAGAATGCCCAGGGGTATGCCGACCAGCACCGAGATAAACGTCGCCACCAGCATCAGCGCCAGGGTCTGCATCAGCTTGTCCCACAACCCCACGACCCCAACCAGAAACAGCAGGCCGACAATGATCACTGTCGGCAGCACTCGCCGCGTGGCGTGCCAGGCAATACCGGCAACAATGGCCAGCATCAACCACCAGGGCGTTGCACGCAGCAGGCCTTCGAGGTTGACGATGGCCCACAGCAGCGTGTCGGCAACGCGCCGGAACACATCGCCGTAGTTGGTCACCAGCGCATCGACCCAGCTATTGACCCAGTCAGCGATAGAGAACGTGAAGCTGTCGGGAAACATAGGAAACTCTCGATCAAGTGTATATGGCTCGTCGACTCTCGCCGGACGAGCCACCAAGGCTCAGAGTGCCGCGCCTACCTTTTTGGCAGCCTCATCATTGAACCAGGCGAGCCAGACTTCAGGGTGCTCCTTGAGGAACAACTTGACCAGCTTGAGCGACTCGATACGTTTTCTGCAGCGCAGTGTGCGCTGCCTCCACCGCTGACAAGCCAGCTCCTACAGGTAAGGGGCGGACCGACAAAGCGTCGGTCCTGCAATTATCAGCCTGTGATCATCGGCAGGTTCAGGCCCTGCTCTTTGGCGCAATCAATTGCAATCTGGTAACCGGCATCAGCGTGACGCATGACACCAGTAGCCGGGTCGTTGTGCAGTACGCGGGCAATACGCTCGGCCGCTTCGTCGGTACCGTCGCAGACGATGACCATCCCCGAATGCTGGGAGAAGCCCATGCCGACGCCGCCGCCGTGGTGCAGGGAGACCCAGGTCGCGCCGCTCGCGGTGTTGAGCAACGCGTTGAGCAGTGGCCAGTCGGACACGGCGTCGGAGCCATCCTGCATCGCTTCGGTTTCACGGTTCGGGCTCGATACGGAACCGGAATCGAGGTGGTCACGGCCAATCACGATCGGTGCCGACAGCTCGCCGCTGCGCACCATTTCGTTGAAGGCCAGGCCCAGCTTGGCGCGCAGGCCCAGGCCAACCCAGCAGATACGTGCCGGCAGGCCCTGGAAGCTGATGCGCTCGCGCGCCATGTCCAGCCAGTTGTGCAGGTGGGCGTCGTCCGGGATCAGTTCCTTGACCTTGGCGTCGGTCTTGTAGATGTCCTCGGCGTTACCCGACAGTGCTGCCCAGCGGAACGGGCCGATGCCACGGCAGAACAGCGGACGGATATAGGCCGGTACGAAGCCGGGGAAGTCGAAGGCGTTTTCCACGCCTTCTTCCTTGGCCATCTGACGGATGTTGTTGCCGTAGTCGAAAGTCGGGATGCCTTGCTTCTGGAAGTCGAGCATGGCCTGGACGTGGACGGCCATGGATTGCTTGGCCGCCTTGACCACCGCAGCCGGTTCGGTCAGGGCGCGGTCGCGGTACTGTTCCCAGGTCCAGCCAGCCGGCAGGTAGCCGTTGAGCGGATCGTGGGCGCTGGTCTGGTCGGTGACCATGTCCGGGCGCACGCCACGCTTGACCAGCTCCGGCAGGATTTCGGCGGCGTTGCCGAGCAGGGCGATGGAGATGGCCTTGCCTTCCTTGGTGTATTTGTCGAGGCGTGCCAGCGCATCGTCCAGATCGGTGGCTTGCTCATCGACGTAACGGCTGCTCAGGCGGAAGTCGATGCGGCTTTGCTGGCATTCGATGTTCAGCGAGCAGGCACCGGCCAGGGTGGCCGCCAGTGGCTGGGCGCCGCCCATGCCGCCCAGACCCGCGGTCAGGACCCACTTGCCTTTCAGGTTGCTGTTGTAGTGCTGGCGACCGGCTTCGACGAAGGTTTCATAGGTGCCCTGGACGATGCCCTGGCTACCGATGTAGATCCAGCTGCCGGCAGTCATCTGGCCGTACATGGCCAGGCCCTTGGCATCCAGTTCGTTGAAATGCTCCCAGGTGGCCCAGTGCGGCACCAGGTTGGAGTTGGCGATCAGCACGCGCGGGGCGTTGCTGTGGGTCTTGAACACGCCGACCGGTTTGCCCGACTGCACCAGCAGGGTTTCGTCGTCGTTGAGGTTGGTCAGGCTCTCGACGATCTTGTCGTAGCACTCCCAGTTACGCGCCGCGCGGCCAATGCCACCGTAAACCACCAGCTCTTTCGGGTTTTCGGCCACTTCCGGGTCGAGGTTGTTCATCAGCATGCGCAGCGGCGCTTCGGTCAGCCAGCTCTTGGCGGTGAGCTTGTTACCGCGAGCGGCACGGATTTCAACATCACGAAATTTGTTTTGGGCATTGTCAGTCACGAAAAAGACTCCTCAAGCGATCAGTTCAAACCAACCCAGGCAATGGGCAAGTGAGCCTGCGACAAGACAGGCGGAATTCGGTTAACAAGCAGAGTGAGCGGAGGATTTCCTGTTCACTCATACGCACACATCTTTACTTGTACATACAAGCATATGCAATCAAGCGGCCAACTTGTGATTTTCGAGGTGTGAAAAAGTCGAGAAACGGGCAAAGGCCTTACGGAGCGGGCCTTTGGGCGGGATGAAAAATCTGTAGGGAATCGACTTGGTATGCCAAGGATTTGTTACCGGAGGGCAGCTTTGCGCCACCCTGGGGCGTTCGGTAACATTTTGAGCGAAGATAGTGCGGTGTTGCGTAGCAGCTGCCGTTAGGCGGCGGTCAGCTCGATCAGGCAGCATTTGCCTGTCAGTACGATTTCCAGCAACTCGTTGTTACCGTTCAATTGCAGGCAGTCATATTCGCCAAGCAAGGCAGCTTCGTGCCTGCCCAGTTCGACTTGCAGCTGTTCGGCAGCACTGAACACCAGCACAGTGCTGGCTGAGCTGAACAAGCGCACCGGCTCGCGCACATCGAACCACTGCAGGCGCGCACGGTAACGCTGGGGTGCATAAATCAGGTTGAAATCGCGTATCGCACCGCCGAGCAGATTGCACGACACCGCGCTTTCGCCACGGAAGGCAAAGGCATCGAAGGGCAGCAGCTTGCGGGTACTGTGACCATCGACCCGCAAGGTCATGCCATCGCCCTGCAATACGGTAATGATGCGCTCGTACCCAGCGAAGCTGGAGAAGCCACCGGACTCGGCGATATCGGCGATCGACAGGCGCCAACCAAACCCATCGAGCCCCTTCCCCGCATCGCGAGTGATTTCTTCGGTGCTGCCACCGCCATTTTTCCAGGGCATGCGCGGGTAATCGGCCGCGCGCAAAACTTTCAACTGGCTCATTTGCTGAAACGTCCTTCCAAACGATGACGGGAACCGGGGTGGATCAAGCGTGCAGCGGTCACCGGTGTGCGACCGGACCAGGTGCGCCGCCGTATCAACAGGCAGGGCTCGCCGGGCTCGATCTGCAACAGGCGGCATTCTTCAGGCTCCGCCAGGATCGCCTCGACAACATGCTCGCCCTCGGTCAGGGGCGCCACTTGGGACAAATAGGCATACGGTGTCTGCTTGGTGAAGTCCTGCTTGAGGTACTCCGGCGCAACCGATGCATTGACGAAGCGATCTTCGATTTGCACCGCGATATCGTTTTCGTAGTGCACGATCAGCGAATGGAACACCTTCTGCCCTTCGCGCATGTCTAGGGCCAGGGCGCGTTCGGAACCGGCCGCCTCTTCGCCCAGGGTAATGACCCTGCAGGTATGGCGATGACCGCGTGAGGCGATTTCGTCGGCAATATTATGGACTTCGAACAGAGCGGATTGAGTCTTGGGTTCGGCGACGAAGGTTCCGACGCCCTGCATCCGCACCAACAAGCCTTCTGCCGTCAGCTCGCGCAAGGCGCGGTTGATGGTCATGCGGCTGAAGCCCAACTGATTGACCAGTTCGCTTTCCGACGGCACGCGATAGTGCGGCGGCCAGCTACCATTCTGGATCTGCAGGGCAATCATTTGTTTGACGCGGGCATACAGGGGCGCCGGACTATCGCCCATCTGGGCAACCAGCGCAGCAACGGCAGGCGGAGTCGGCACGGGAATTCCTTGATCAAAAAAATAATAGGACTAGCTTGCCGGAGTTTACCCAGCAGGCAAACGTCTGTATATGTATATACAAATAAACACGTATGAGGTGCCGATCGATGTCCGCCTTCTTTGCCGAACGCGCTTTGTTGCCTAATGGATGGGCCAATAATGTCAGACTCGAGGTCGGCCCCGATGGCCGCCTGACCCAAGTCCAGGCCGATGCCAGCGCAGAAGGCGCCGAGCGCATAAGCGGTCCGCTGCTGCCCGGCATGCCTAACCTGCACTCCCACGCCTTCCAGCGCGCCATGGCAGGCCTTGCGGAAGTAGCCGGCAACCCGAACGACAGTTTCTGGACCTGGCGCGACCTCATGTACCGCCTGGTCGGCAAGATCAGCCCCGATCAGCTCGGCATTATCGCCCGCCAGCTGTACATCGAAATGCTCAAGGCCGGTTACACCTCGGTCGCCGAATTCCATTATGTCCATCACGACCCGACCGGCAAGGCCTACGCCGACCCTGCCGAACTGTCCCAGCGCATCAGCCAGGCGGCCAGCGCCGCCGGCATCGGCCTGACCCTCTGCCCCGTGCTTTACAGCCATTCCGGCTTCGGCGGGCAGACGCCCAACGAAGGGCAGCGGCGTTTCATCAACAGCACCGAGCAATACCTGGCCCTGCAAGGACGCCTCGCCCCGCTGCTCGCCCAGCAGCCTGCACAGCAACTGGGCCTGTGCTTCCACTCGCTACGCGCGGTAACGCCCGAACAGATCGAGCAGGTACTGGCCGCCAGTGACAAGACCTGCCCGGTGCATATCCATATCGCCGAGCAACAGAAGGAAGTCGACGACTGCCTGGCCTGGAGCGGCCGCCGCCCACTGCAATGGCTGTATGAAAACACCGAGGTGGACCAGCGCTGGTGCCTGGTCCACGCAACCCATGCCAACAGCGAAGAAGTCAGCCTGATGGCCAACAGCGGCGCGGTCGCGGGCCTGTGCCTGACTACCGAAGCCAACCTCGGCGACGGCATCTTCCCGGCAGTGGATTTTCTTGCTCAAGGTGGTCGCCTGGGCATCGGCTCCGACAGCCATGTCTCGTTGAGTGTGGTAGAGGAACTGCGCTGGCTGGAATACGGCCAACGCTTGCGTGACCAGCGCCGCAACCGCCTGTACCGCCAGGAGCAGCCGATGGTCGGGCGCACCCTGTTTGACGCGGCTTTAAGCGGTGGCGCCCAGGCGCTGGGGCAACCGATTGGCGAACTGGCGGCAGGCAAGCGGGCGGACTGGCTGGTACTCGATGGAAGCGATCCCTACCTGGCCACAGCCAGTGAAGACGGGATTCTCAATCGCTGGCTGTTTGCCGGTGGTGATCGTCAGGTGCGTGATGTGCTGGTCAATGGCCAATGGGTGGTACGCGACGGCCATCATGCCGACGAACAGGAAAGCGCCCGCGCCTTCACCCAGGTATTGCGCGACCTGCTGGGTTAACGCGGGTCATTGGGCATTGGCGATGTTCGAATCGGACACCCGCCAAATCAGCCTTGTAGTGTCATAGCCCTGCTGGCGTGCCTTGGCCAGCAGGTCTTCACGCACAAGGGGCGTCACCTGCGGTTTGCGCGAGAGCAGCCAGAGGCTCTTGCGATCCGGATTGCCGACCAGGGCGGTCTGGTAATCGTCGCCGATATACAGCACCCAGTAGTCACCCTTGACGACGCGCGGCGCCAGCTCCGAAAGCCAATTGTCGAATACCACCCAGAGCTTGTCGGTCTTGCCCGGTACCTGCGGCCATGCCGTGCCGGTCGCCGCCTCCCATTTGCCTTCAAGGGTTCGGCAACGATTCAGCACGCCGATCGTAGCGTCTGGCCGAAGCGTGTAATGGGCTTCGGACTGGGCGCAGTCACGCTGGAAGTACATGGGCATGCGCGCCAGCTCGTACCAGGTGCCCTGGTAGCGCTTGAAATCGACTTTTTCGACCGTCTTGGGCGGTATTGCCCCGGTGCCCGAGTTGGCACAACCGGTCAGCAGCAGACCAGCGAACAGGCTGCCCAGCAGCCATGCCAGCGTTTTGCCGACGCTCATTTCAAGCCCTCGCCAGAAAACATGAGGACCTTGTCACCGGCGTACTGGATGCTGATGAAACTGTTCTTGTCGCCCCAGGTGCAACTGGAGAAACCCAGTGCGCCCGAGCACTCCCCCGGGCTGCCCAACATTTTTTCGACTTCAGCCTTGGTCATGCCTGCCTGGAGCTTTGAATAGTTTTCCTGATTGACCTTGTTGCAGGCGGCCAGCAAAACGCACAACGACAACAGGGCGAGGGAACGCAAAGACATGAAGTGACTCCAGGGCATGAGGGGGCGGCACGGCTGCCTGCCAACAGGTTAGAAGGGGAAAACCCATTCTGGTTCCCGCCGCCGACGGGCTTTTATTCGCTGCAACCCCCATAAACAGGAACCTTCGGTCGGCAAACCCGCCTGGCCATGCTTGCCAGCGATCGGCCCAAAGGGCCGCAAAGTTTCAGAACCGAGAACCCGGTTGGCGCAAAAACGCCAACTCCTCGGCCGTGGACTCGCGCCCAAGCACTTCATTGCGATGAGGAAACCGGCCAAAGCGTTCGATGATCCGCTGATGCTTCTCGGCATAATCGAGAAAGTCAGCAAACAACGCATGTTCGAGCCCGAGCTGATTGGGAAGCAGCTTTTGGTGGAGTGTCACCGAACGGTTCTGCAGGGCAAGATCTTCGGCATGTTCGAGCACCAGAAGGACGAACGCCTTCTGCAAGGGCAACAACAGCAGATAATGTCCCTGGGCCAGGCCGTCAATCACCAGACCCTGCGCTCGCCGGTCACCGGCATAGGCCTTTGGCGTATCCCGGTAGACCATTCGCGGCAGTTGATCGAGCAGCAGAATCAAGGCCAGCCAGCCTTGCGGGCTTTGCGCCCACTCAGCCAATCCGCCAGCCAACGCCTGATCGACCAGGTCGCCAAAACGCTCACGCGCCTCGGCATCCTGGCTGTCACGCTTGCCGAACCACAACTTGCCCTGTTGCGCGGCCACCTCTTCAGGGCGTTCGGCTGAACCAAACCACCATTGCAGAAGCGGCTGCCAAGGCGCGGCCATGGATTATTCCTTGTGGTAAGCGGTTACGCGCTCGACTTCCTGCTTGGAACCGAGGAACACCGCGACGCGCTGGTGCAGGCCTTCAGGCTTGATATCGAGAATGCGCTGGTTGCCGTCGGTGGACGCACCACCGGCCTGCTCGACCAGGAACGACATCGGGTTGGCTTCGTACATCAGGCGCAGCTTGCCTGGCTTGGACGGCTCGCGGCTGTCGCGCGGGTACATGAACAGGCCGCCACGGGTCAGGATGCGATGCACGTCGGCCACCATCGAGGCGATCCAGCGCATGTTGTAGTTTTTCTTCAGCGGGCCGGTTTCACCTGCCAGCAATTCGCTGACGTAGCGTTGCACCGGGGCTTCCCAGTGGCGCTGGTTGGACATGTTGATGGCGAACTCTGCGGTGGTTTCCGGGATGGTGATGTTCTCGTGAGTCAGCACGAAGCTGCCCATTTCACGGTCCAGGGTGAAGCCCTTGACGCCGTCGCCCAAGGTCAGGATCAACATGGTTTGCGGGCCGTAGATGGCGTAACCGGCAGCGACCTGCTGGGTACCCGGCTGAAGGAACGCCTTCTCGTTGAGGGTTTCGTTCTGGCTCAGGTGCTCATTGGGGCAGCGCAGTACCGAGAAGATGGTGCCGACCGACACGTTGACGTCGATGTTCGACGAACCGTCCAGCGGGTCGAATACCAGCAGGTAGGCGCCTTTCGGGTATTTGCCCGGGATCTGGTAGGCATTGTCCATTTCTTCGGACGCCATGCCGGCCAGGTGACCGCCCCATTCGTTGGCTTCGAGCAGGATCTCGTTGGAGATCACGTCGAGTTTCTTTTGTACTTCACCTTGTACGTTCTCGGTGCCCATGCTTCCCAGCACACCACCCAACGCACCTTTGGACACGGCGTGGCTGATTTCCTTGCACGCACGCGCTACCACTTCGATCAGGAAGCGCAGATCGGCAGGAGTGTTGTTGCTACGGGTCTGCTCAATCAAATAGCGACTCAGGGTAACGCGGGACATTGGCGGCTCCGAAGAATGGGGTCAAAAAACCCACGCAGTTTACAGGGAGAGTGGAAACCTAGCGAGCAATAGGGTGCAGTTACCGCAATCAGACCGACATTATGGCCCGAGAGTTCACGCGCCCGCTTGAGCGTAGCGCGAAAACGACAGAATGCCGCCGTTGCCGAAGGCATAACATCAAGAAGTCGGCCCTTCTTCTGGCAACTGTTGCGAGCGTTTCGGCGGCAGGGGCGCAAAATAGCCCACGACCAGCAACAGCACCCCCACGCCGATGAACGAGACGATCCGCGCCAGGCCGCCGCGATTGCTCAACTCGACAAAGAACAGTTTGGCAACCACCAGCACAATCAGGCCAGCGCCCACCAGCCAGACCTCGCGTCGCTGGCGCAGGTGCCCGCCGATCATCAGGCCCAGCGCGATCAGGGTCCAGGCGATCGACAGCCCGGCCTGGACCTGCATGGACGCCACCAGAGCGTCGAACACAAAGGGTACCGCACCCCAATGGTGCGCCGTGCGCATGACCGCCGCAGTGAAGAAGACGAACAATGACAGCCCGATCACGCCCTGACGAACAGGTTCGAGCCGAGGGCCACCCGGCGCCAGGGCGCTGCGCGACCAGGCGTGTACACCGAACAGGGCAAACAGCAGGCCCAGCTCCAGCGGGTTGAGCAGCGGCAAATAGGGCAAGGGCCACGCGCTGCCGTCGCTGGCGATATTCGCCAGCCAGAACCACAGCAGCATCAACACCGCCAGCGGCAGCGCCGCCCACCAACGGTATTCGCGCCGATAGGCCGATACTGGCCAAGGCCAGGCGCGAGGTGCCGCCATCAGAACCAGATACAGGCTGGGCAGCAGCGCCCACCCCAGCCAGCGCCACGCGCTGTAATGCTCCCGGAGCTGCAGCAGGCCATAACGCAGCTCCAGGGTCAGCACGCCGATTATCAGCCAGCAGCCGAGCACATGGGCGGCGCTACGGGCCCAAGGGAGGATCAACCCGGCCAGACGTTTGAGCGAGAGCCCATGCACGAGCAGCACGGCCAGCCACGCCAACGCACCGAAGTTCGCGGCCGGGTGATAACCCGGCTCCCACACCCAGACGAGTATCCACGCTGCAGCCGGCATCAGCAGCGTGCACAGTGTCGCCAACGCCGACCAGCGCAACCGCAAGGCCAGCCAGGCCCACAAGGCAACGCTCAGCGCACAGGCCAGGAGCAGCTGGGTTGCCTGCAACTCAAAAGGCACAAAGCGCTGCACTTCCGTCACCCACGTCAGTGCCCACCAACCCGCACCCCAGAGCAGCAGCGCCGCACAAAGGCGTGGAAAATACAGTGCTTCAAACACCGCTTGCCGGTCCAGATCCAGACGCCAGGCACTGACCATGGCAACCAGACTCACCAGCATTGGCGCCCAAAAGTCGGCATGCAGCAATGGCCGCGTCCCCTCGTCCATCCAGTAACTGGTGAGTCCGGGGCCAAACAGCAGGAACAGCAACCCGGCGAGCACTTGTACGCTCAAGGCACACGCCAGGAACGCGCGCGACTGCAGGGGCAGGCCAGCCAACAGCGTCATCAGGCCGGCCACGGCCCAGGCAATGGTCGTGCCCTGATATTCGAAGCACAGCGGCGCCAGCAAATAGACGAACCCCAGCCCGACGCACGCGAGCCAGGGCAAGGCCTTGCGCTCCCGGGCCCTGGCCTGCTCCGGCGTCGCCTTGCGCAATTGGTAAAAACTGAACAACACGGCAACCCCCAGTAGCAATGCGCCCAAGGGTGCTCCGTAGATCAGCGAGGCATCGCGGCCAGGCCTCAGCTCGGCGAGAAAAGCCAGCGCGGCGCCAGCCTGTAGCAACAATGCGAAGCAGCGACTCGACAGACGCTGCTGGCGAACGCCCAACCAAAAGATCCCCGCCCCTTCCACGGCCCAGGCTGCCGACGTCCAGCGCGCATCCAGGCCCAAGGGTATCGCCAGGCTGGCAAACACCACGCCCAGCGCCACACAGGTTTCGACCAGCAAGCGGGCGCGCTCCGGCACCCGCGCAGCCAAAGCCCGAGCCAGCAGCAAGTAGACCGCGCCCAATCCCAGCGCACTGAGCGCCGGGCCGAATGGCAGATGCTGCACCAGCGCGTATTGCAGCCCGAACCCGACGAGCGGCGGGCCAAACAACAGGCTGCCATCGGCATACCCGCCCTGGCGCACCGACCAGCGCAGCAGCGCCTGACGGCTGTCATCCACGGGAGCGCCTGTAGCCTCAAGCAGCCGGCGCCGGGCGTACAACAGGCCGATCCCCAGGTACATTGCCAGAAACAGCAGCAAAAACGGTTCGGTGCTCCAGAACAGCTCCGGTGTGTAAGCACGCAAGCCCCACGCCACACCGATACCGAAGGTACCGATAAAACCGATCAGGTCGAGCAGGCGCCAGGCCTTGAACCAGGCGATGGCCAGGATGCCGGCATTGAGCAGGGCGAAATAACTGAACAGCACCACATGGTTGCCATCGCCGCTGGACGCCAGAATCGGCGCGGCAAAGCCACCCAGTGCGGCGGCCGCTGCCAGCCCGAGGGCATCCTGCTTCAATGCCATGATGCCCGAGGACACCGTCACCGCAACCAGCAAACCAAAGGCCGCCGCAGGCTCCAGGAGCGTGTGCAGACGCATGGCAGCGAATACTGTCAAATACAGCACCGCAACCCCGGCGCCCTGCAGCACCAATGCGTATTGGCGCTGGCGGCGGCGCAACCACCAACCCAGCCCCAACAGTGCCAGCCCAGTGGTTGCCACCCCGATGTAGCGAAACTCGACCGGCACTGCCAGGTGTTCGCTGGCATAGCGCAGCAGGAAAGCCAGGCCAAGAAACAGCAAGAGCACACCGACCCGCAATAGGGTATTACCACCCACAAGCCAGTCGCGCATCCTGGCCCAGGCTTTTTCGATGACGCTTGGCTCGCTCGGCAAAACCGATGCGGACGGGGCCGGACGCCATGCATCGGCGACAGGCGGAATGCTTTTGGGAGCCGACACCAGCTCGTCGGGCAGTTCCCAGATCAGCTCGGGTTCGGCTGCAGGCGCTTCAGCGACCTGAATGAAGGCCGGCACTTGCGTCCCGGTATCTGGCTCGAGCCTGGCCAGCCGCTGACCAAGCGCGGCAAGTGATTGCTGCGCCTGCTCGAGCTGGAGGCGTTGTTCGCCACACTGGCGAGCCAGCGCGGACAGACGGATGCCCTGTGCCAGGCCCAGGCCCGCCAGCGCACCGATAATCGCTTGCGCGAACGACCCTTCGAGCGCACCGCCCAGCACAAGGCCCGCCAGCGGGAAGATCCATTGCATGGTCGCTATCCCTGCCCCGTGCAGGCGGGGCCGGCCACACAATAGCCGGCCTGCCCGGTCACTCCAGGGCTTTCCAGATCTCGGTCGCGTATTCACGAATCGTCCGGTCCGAGGAGAACCAGCCCATTCGTGCACTGTTGAGCACCGCCACGCGCCACCATTGCTTGGGGTCATGCCAAAGCTCTTCGACTCGACACTGGGCGTCCCAGTACGAATCGAAATCGTCACACACCAGGAAGCGGTCGTGAGCAACCAACGAGTCGATCAGGTGCGTGTAACGTGCGGGATCATCAGGCGAGAACACCCCACTGCGTATCGCCTGCAGTACATCGCCCAGCCGGTGCGAGGCGGCGATCGCTGCGCTGGCATTGAATTCGCCGCTACGTTTGCGCGCTTCGACCTGCTGTGCGGTAAGGCCGAAGATGAACATGTTCTCGGCCCCGACGCGCTCGCACATCTCCACGTTGGCGCCATCGAGCGTACCGATGGTCAACGCACCGTTGAGGCCGAACTTCATGTTACTGGTGCCAGACGCTTCATAGCCTGCCGTAGAGATCTGCTCCGACAGGTCGGCGGCGGGAATGATGCTTTCGGCAAGGCTCACGTTGTAGTTGGGCAGGAACACCACCTTGAGCAAGCCGCGTACGGTCGGGTCGTTATTCACGGTGCGGGCGATATCGTTGGCCAGCTTGATGATCAACTTGGCCTGCTGATAGCTGGCAGCAGCCTTGCCACCAAAGATTTTCACCCTGGGCACCCAGTCTGTACCGGGCTCGGCACGAATGGCCTGGTACAGCGCCACGGTATGCAGAAGGTTGAGCAACTGGCGCTTGTACTCGTGGATACGCTTGACCTGCACGTCGAACATCGCTTCCGGGTTGACGACGACGCCCAGGCGCTCGTGAATCAGATGGGCCAGCGCCTTCTTGCTGTGCAGGCGCTGTTCGGCAAAACGCTTGCGGAAGCTGGCCTTTTCCGCGAGCGGCTCCAGGCCCAGCAGGCGCTCTTCGGGGTCGTCCAGCACCTCGACGCCCAACTCTTCAACGAGCATGGCGGTCAGCTCGGGGTTGGCCTGGTACAGCCAGCGGCGGAAGGTGATGCCGTTGGTCTTGTTGTTGATTCGATCCGGGTAAAGCTTGTGCATCTCGGCAAACACCGTGCTGCGCATCAATTTGGTGTGCAGGCCCGAAACGCCGTTGACGCTATGGGAGCCGAGAAAGGCCAGGTTGCCCATGCGTACCCGACGCCCGTGCTCTTCCTCGATCAGCGAAACCGCTCGCAACACATCGAAGTCATGGATGCCCTTGGCGCGCAAGGCGTCGATGTGGAAGGCATTGATCAGGTAGATGATCTGCATGTGCCGGGGCAGGATGCGCTCCATCAGGCCCACCGGCCAGGTTTCCAGGGCTTCGGGGAGCAAGGTGTGGTTGGTGTAGGCCAGGGTGTCGACAGTGATCTGCCAGGCGTTGTCCCAGGCCACGTCATGTTCATCGACCAACAGGCGCATCAACTCGGGCACGGCGATCGAGGGGTGGGTGTCATTGAGCTGAATCGCTACCTGATCGGGCAGATTGAGCAATGTGTCGTGCATGTTCAGGTGGCGACGCAACAGATCCTGCAGCGACGCCGAAACGAAGAAATACTCCTGGCGCAGGCGCAACTCCTGCCCTGCCTCGGTGCTGTCGGCCGGGTACAGTACCCGTGAAATGCTTTCAGCTCGCGCCACCTCGGCCACTGCCCCCAGGTGGTCGCCTGCATTGAAGCGCTCCAGGTGCAGTTCCTCCAGCGCCCGCGCCCGCCAAAGGCGCAAGGTGTTCACGCTGGCACCGCGCCAACCCACCACTGGCGTGTCATAGGCTACCGCCCGTACGGTTTCGGCCGGCCACCAGACTTGCTTGGGCTGCCCGGCACCGTCGTGCACCGTCTCGACGCTGCCGCCGAAACTGATCGGGTAGATTACCTCCGGGCGTTCGAACTCCCAGGGGTTACCGAAATCCAGCCAGTTTTCGGTCTGTTCCTGCTGCCAGCCATCGACCACTGCCTGACGGAACAGGCCGTGCTCATAACGAATACCGTAGCCGTGGGCCGCGATGCCCAAGGTCGACATGCTTTCCATGAAGCAGGCCGCCAACCGGCCCAGACCGCCATTGCCCAAAGCCGCATCGGGCTCCAGCAGGCGAATTCGCTCAATGTCCACGCCCAGCTCGGTCAGCGCCTCGCGCGCCACATCCAGCAAGCCCAGGTTGCTGAGGCTGTCGTAAAGCAAACGACCAATCAAGAATTCCAGGGAAAGGTAATACACCCGCTTCTGGTTCTTGCGGTAGATCTGCCGGGTGTGATCCATCCAGTGGTCGACCATATGATCGCGTGCAGCCAGAGCAATGGCTTCAAACCAATCGTGGTCGAACGCGTGGTCGGGGTCCTTGCCTACCGCATAAGTAAGTTTGGCAAGTACAGCGGCACGGAAGGCTGCCACCTCAGCGTCACGGACTAGCGGTTCCTGAGACATGGAAAGTCCTCGGGGAAGTTGACGGTTTAGGGATGGAGTAGTCTGAGCCTAGTCGGTTCGACACAAGGTGATCGCCCCGGTTCGCGACTATCCGCGCATCGGGGTGAAAACTTCAAGAGTAAAAACCGGTAAATGGTTGTTCAAATTTTCACCAGCTCCGGTATCATCGCGCGCCCGGTTCCCCCTGAATTCCTGAATCTGATGAAGCCTACCCTGATCGCCGCCGCCGAAATCGACCGCCTCGAAACCTGGCAGAAATACTCCAGCTACATGTGTGGGGGGTGCATGTCGACCTGCTGCACGATGCCGGTCGAAGTGAAGCTCAAGGACCTGATCCGTATTGGTGTAGTCGATGAATTCGAAAAAGGCGAGCCGCCAAAGAATGTGGCCAAACGCCTGCAGAAAGAAGGAATCGTCGAACGCTTCAATCAGAAGTCGGGGATTTTTACCCTGACGCGCATGAGCAACAATGATTGCCTGTACTTGGATCGCAAGAGCCGCCTGTGCACGATCTACGAGACGCGCCCGGATACCTGCCGCAACCACCCGAAGATCGGGCCGCGGCCGGGGTATTGTGCTTATAAACCCAAGCCTAACAGCTACTGATTTGGGTGTGGCTACTGACGTCATCGCGGGCATGCCCGCGATGACGCCAGACCTGCCACCGCAGAGCCCAAACAAAAACGCCCCCGACCTTGCGGTCGGGGGCGTTTTCATTTCAGCGCGCTACTGACGAATCAGTTGCCGCTTTTCTTGGCAGCGCGGGTACGCTCGCTTTCGCCCAGAATCTTCTTGCGAAGACGGATGGACTTAGGAGTGACTTCACACAGTTCGTCTTCTTGTACGAACTCCAGCGCCTGCTCCAGGGTGAAGCGAACAGGCGGAACCAGTGCGATGGTTTCGTCTTTGCCCGAAGCACGCATGTTATCGAGCTTCTTGCCTTTGGTTGGGTTGACACCCAGGTCGTTGTCGCGGCTGTTCAGACCAACGATTTGACCTTCATAGATGTCCTGGCCGTGTTCGATGAACAGCTTGCCACGGGACTGCAGGGTTTCCAGCGAGTAGGTCAGCGCCTTACCGGTAGCCACCGATACCAGCACGCCGTTCTGACGGCCGGACATGTCGCCGGACTTCATCGCGTCGTAACGGTCGAAGATCGAGGTCAGGATGCCTGCACCAGAGGTCAGGGTCAGGAACTCGTTACGGAAACCGATCAAGCCACGGGCCGGGATGTTGTACTCAAGGCGAACGCGGCCTTTGCCATCCGGAACCATGTTCGTCAGGTCGCCTTTACGGATACCCATTTGCTCCATGATCGAGCCCTGGGATTCTTCCGGCAGGTCGATGGTCACGTTTTCGTACGGTTCGTGCTTGACGCCGTCAACCATGCGAATGATCACTTCCGGACGACCAACGCCCATTTCGAAGCCTTCGCGACGCATGGTTTCGATCAGTACCGAGAGGTGCAGCTCACCACGGCCGGAAACCTTGAACTTGTCAGCCGAGTCGCCTTCTTCAACGCGCAGAGCAACGTTGTACAGCAGCTCTTTGTCCAGACGTTCCTTGATGTTACGGCTGGTGACGAACTTGCCTTCTTTACCGCAGAATGGCGAGTCGTTTACCTGGAAGGTCATGGAAACGGTAGGTTCGTCAACGGTCAACGGCTTCATCGCTTCGATGTTCAGTGGGTCGCACAGAGTGTCGGAGATGAACAGTTGTTCGAAGCCGCTGATGCAGACGATGTCGCCGGCAGCTGCTTCTTCAACGTCGATACGGTGCAGACCGTGGTGACCCATCAGCTTCAGGATACGACCGTTACGCTTCTTGCCGTCAGCGTCGATGGCCACAACTGGAGTGTTGGGCTTGACGCGACCGCGAGCGATACGGCCAACACCGATAACACCCAGGAAGCTGTTGTAGTCCAGAGCGGAGATTTGCATCTGGAACGGACCGTCGCGGTCGACTTTTGGAGCCGGCACGTTGTCGACGATCGACTGGTACAGCGGGGTCATGTCTTCAGCCATTTCGGTGTGGTCAAGACCAGCAATACCGTTCAGGGCGGAGGCGTAGACCACTTTGAAGTCCAGCTGTTCTTCGGTGGCACCCAGGTTGTCGAACAGGTCGAAGATCTGGTCCAGAACCCAGTCCGGACGCGCGCCTGGACGGTCAACCTTGTTGATGACCACGATCGGACGCAGGCCGGCTTCGAAAGCCTTCTTGGTCACGAAACGGGTTTGCGGCATAGGGCCGTCTTGAGCGTCAACCAACAGCAGAACGGAGTCGACCATCGACATTACGCGCTCTACTTCACCACCGAAGTCGGCGTGGCCCGGGGTGTCCACGATGTTGATGTGGTAGCCGTTCCAGTTGATGGCGGTGTTTTTCGCCAGAATGGTAATACCGCGCTCTTTTTCCTGGTCGTTGGAGTCCATCACGCGCTCGTCGTTGAGCTCGTTGCGCTCCAGGGTGCCGGACTGACGCAGGAGTTTGTCTACCAGGGTGGTTTTACCATGGTCAACGTGGGCAATGATGGCGATGTTGCGTAGATTTTCGATCACTTGTGTATCTCGATCAGAGGATTCGGTGTGCTGACAGGTCGTGGCAGCGATTAACAGTAGAGTCCGTGAAAGCCATTACAGCTTGACGGCGGCGTCGGGGGGCCGGTGACGCAGGCCACAGGCAAACAGCCCCGGGCACTTAGCTCGGTCGATAAACGCGCACATTGGCATGCCCCTCACTGAGCAAATGGTGGGCATGCAGGCGACTCATCACGCCTTTGTCGCAATACAGCAGGTACTGACGCGTGGCGTCCAGCTCCTTGAAGCGGCTGTTCAATGCATAGAACGGCAGCGCCTTGACCTCGATGCCTTCGAGTTCAAGGGGCTGGTCTTCCTGGGCATCCGGATGACGGATGTCGATGATCACCTGGCCGGGCAGCGCTTCGCTGACCTCCTCGATCTCGATGTCCTGGCCCAATTCATCGATCACATTGTCGATGGAAACC
The DNA here is from genome assembly GCF_024741815.1 of Pseudomonas sp. LS1212. Taxonomy (NCBI): domain Bacteria; kingdom Pseudomonadati; phylum Pseudomonadota; class Gammaproteobacteria; order Pseudomonadales; family Pseudomonadaceae; genus Pseudomonas; species Pseudomonas sp. LS1212. The sequence goes on along the minus strand of NZ_CP102951.1, from coordinate 334,327 downwards.
AGCTTGGCACGCTCCAGGGCCCGCTCCAGCACGGCCATGTCGAACTGTTGTTCTTCATAGGCAACGCGGTGTGGCTTGGCCTTGGTGGTAGGGTTGACCGAGATCACCCCGCAATATTCAGGCATGTGTTTGGCGAAATCGGCGGTACCGATTTCGTTGGCCTGGTCAATGATGTCCTGCTTGTGGCTGGCAAGCAATGGACGCAGCACCAGCTTCTCGGTCGCCGAACTGATCACCGAAAGGTTCGGAAGCGTCTGGCTGGACACTTGCGAGATGGCCTCGCCGGTTACCAGGGCATCAATTTGCAGACGATCGGCAATGCGCGTGGCCGCGCGCAGCATCATGCGCTTGAGAATCACGCCCATGTGGCTGTTGTCGACCTTGCTCAGCAACTCGCCCACCACTTCTTCGAAGGGGATGCTGACGAACAGCACGCGCTGGGAGCTGCCGTACTTCTTCCAGAGGAAATGCGCGACTTCCATCACGCCCAGCTCATGGGCGCGGCCGCCCAGGTTGAAGAAGCAGAAATGGGTCATCAGGCCGCGGCGCATCATCTGATAGGCGGCAACGGTGGAGTCGAAACCACCGGACATCAACACCAGCGTCTGCTCCAGCGAGCCCAGCGGGTAGCCGCCGATGCCCTTGTGCTGGCTGTGAATGATGAAGACGCGCTTGTCGCGAATCTCCAGGCGCACCTCCACGTCCGGGTTCTTCAGCTCGATACCGGCCGCGCCGCACTGCTGGCGCAACTGGCTGCCTACATAACGATCCACATCCATGGAGCTGAAGGTGTGCTTGCCGGCACGCTTGCAACGCACGGCGAACATCTTGCCCGGCAGCAGGTGGCCGAAGTGTTGCTTGCACTGGGCCACCAGGTCGTCGAACTCACCCAACGGGTATTCGTCGACCTGCAGGAAGTGAGTAATGCCCGGCACGCAGGTCAGACGCTCGACCATCTCGCGCAGTACTTTCTGATCGTCGATGCGGGTTACAACGGTGAGGTTGTCCCACACGCCATCGACCACCAGCTTCGGGTCCAGATCACGGAGCACGACGCGGATGTTCCTGGCGAGCTGGCGGATGAAATGCTTGCGCACCGGCCGGCTCTTGATGGTGATCTCTGGGAAGACTTTTACGATTAGTTTCATGAAAAACAGCGCGCGAGGTGCCGGCCGAAAAAGGGGGGCGCGGATTATAGCGGAAATTGCTCAAGGTTTGACCAATTTTCGTACAGAAGGATTGCTGCGCACCAAAATGATCCACTGCAAGCAAAATGCGCATCAAATCGGTGCGATAAAATCCCTAAAAAAGCCGTTTAATACTCGCAACGCTTGAGTTTGGGGCAAAAAATCCAATTCGGAGCACTGGCATGCAATTTGCTCCCTTGTGAGGCAGGTTGCCTTGGCAGACTATTCGCGCCCGGCATCACCCAAATTACAGGGCTATCCATTACCAGCCCGAAGCCACCCGGAGGACAATATGTCGAAGTCGGTTCAACTCATCAAAGATCATGACGTTAAATGGATTGATCTGCGCTTCACTGACACCAAAGGCACCCAGCACCACGTGACCATGCCAGCCCGTGATGCGCTGGATGACGATTTCTTCGAAATCGGCAAAATGTTCGATGGTTCCTCCATCGCTGGCTGGAAAGGCATCGAAGCTTCCGACATGATACTGATGCCGGTTGACGAAACCGCCGTCCTCGATCCGTTCACCGAAGAGCCGACCCTGATCCTGGTTTGCGACATCATCGAGCCTTCGACCATGCAAGGCTATGACCGCGACCCACGCGCCATTGCCAAGCGCGCCGAGGAATACCTGAAGACCACCGGTATCGGTGACACCGTATTCGTAGGTCCCGAACCAGAATTCTTCATCTTCGACGAAGTGAAGTTCAAGTCCGATATCTCCGGCTCCATGTTCAAGATCTACTCCGAACAAGGCTCCTGGATGTCCGACCAGGACGTGGAAGGCGGCAACAAAGGCCACCGTCCAGGTATCAAAGGCGGCTACTTCCCGGTTCCTCCGTTCGACCACGACCACGAAATCCGTACTGCCATGTGTAATGCCATGGAAGAAATGGGCCTGGTCATCGAAGTTCACCACCACGAAGTGGCGACTGCCGGCCAGAACGAAATCGGCGTGAAATTCAACACCCTGGTTGCCAAGGGCGACGAAGTTCAGACCCTGAAATACTGCGTACACAACGTCTCCGACGCTTACGGCCGCACTTCGACCTTCATGCCCAAGCCTCTATACGGCGACAACGGTTCGGGCATGCACGTTCACATGTCCATCTCCAAGGATGGCAAGAACACCTTCGCTGGCGAAGGTTACGCTGGCTTGTCCGACACTGCCCTGTACTTCATCGGCGGTATCATCAAGCACGGTAAGGCTCTGAACGGTTTCACTAACCCTTCGACCAACTCCTACAAGCGTCTGGTACCAGGCTTCGAAGCTCCGGTAATGCTGGCCTACTCGGCTCGCAACCGTTCCGCCTCGATCCGTATCCCTTACGTTTCCAGCCCTAAAGCCCGCCGCATCGAAGCTCGCTTCCCGGATCCGGCTGCCAACCCGTACCTGGCTTTCGCAGCACTGCTGATGGCCGGTCTGGACGGTATCCAGAACAAGATCCACCCAGGCGATGCAGCTGACAAGAACCTGTACGATCTGCCGCCTGAAGAGGCCAAAGAGATCCCACAAGTTTGCGGCAGCCTGAAAGAAGCCCTGGAAGAGCTGGACAAGGGTCGTGCGTTCCTGACCAAAGGCGGCGTATTCAGCGATGACTTCATCGACGCTTACATCGCGCTGAAAAGCGAAGAAGAAATCAAGGTACGCACCTTCGTACACCCACTGGAATACGAGCTGTACTACAGCTGCTGATCCCGTGACGCTCGCGCAAGCGGCGTAAATAAAGAGGCCTCCTTCGGGAGGCCTTTTTTATGTCCGACGCAAACCAGGGAAATGGCTGATACGCGCAGCCCAATCAAGCGTGACACACTCGCCGGCAACCATTCAGATTGTGCACCTTGGCCAAGGGATAACACCGTGAACCTGACCAGAACATTCGCCAGTACTCTGCTTTGCAGTGTTTGCCTGCTCTTTGGCACTGGCGCCCACGCCTACGAACAGAGTGCAATCGAGTCGCAGATCGTACTGCGCAGCAGCTCTTCCTGGGATGGCACGCCTTACACGGCCTACCCTGCAGGCAGGCCCGAACTCACGCTGGTGAAAATTCGCATACCCGCCAATGCAGAGATGCAATGGCATACGCACCCCATACCCAATATGGGCTATGTGCTATCCGGTGAAATTCTCGTAGAAGCCCGTGACAGCAATCAACGTAAAAGCCTCAAGCAGGGTGACGCGCTGGCCGAAATGGTTGATATCGTGCATCGGGGCAAGACAGGAGAGCATCCTGTCGAACTGATTGTGTTCTATGCTGGCGCGCATGGACTACCCCTATCGGAGTGACAGTGGTCTCTCGGAATGCACCGCCCCATTGCCTTGCAGGAAATCTTCATGCGTACATGCCTGATCGGCCTGCTGCTGGTGCTTGCGCTGCCCGCCACTGCACAGATCTACAAATACACCGATGCCAATGGGAATGCAGCCTACAGCCAGCAGCCCCCGAATGACGCCGTCAGCGAACGGGTTCAGCTGTCACCACTCAACAGCGTCGCGCCACTGCCACCTTCGCCATCGACGCCCCCCGCACCCAAGCCACGCAGCAGCAGTGCCGAACCCTATTCGATACTGGAGCCTGCGAACATTCCTGATCAACAAGCCGTGCGCGCCAATAACGGTAATCTGACCGTCGACGTACGGATACAGCCACCTCTGCAACCTGAGCATCGCTTGCGCCTCTTGCTGGACGGGCAACCCTACGGACAGCCCGGTAACGTGCCGCATCTACAACTGGTGAACATCGATCGCGGCGAGCACAACCTGGCGGTACAGGTGCTGAACGATGACCAGGTCGTGCAACAAAGTCAGACGATTACCTTCACCGTACTCAGGGTCCATCTGAACCGATGAGCGGATGTCACTGCGCCTTCCCATTCACCTGCCGGCCGCAATCGCTCTATATTGGTGCACATGGTCGCCCCTTCAACAAACGCGTAGCCCATTTTGGATCAATACTGGGGTACACCAGCAGGTTGAAGTCATTAATAGGGCAGTAAAGCCACTGTTTTTCCGCAATAGCGCTTCTTTTCGGAGCCTTGGTTTGGTTCTTGCATTTTCTTTGTACCAGGGGATTACCAGCGCGCGCGGGCCCGGACATGGACGGGTCTCAATGTGCCAAAAGAGGTCAACGACAGCTAATGACCATCAGCGATGCACTGCACCGACTATTACTCGATAACTTGACCACTGCCACGATTCTGCTCAACGCCGATCTGCGTCTTGAGTACATGAATCCTGCGGCAGAGATGCTATTGGCGATCAGCGGCCAACGTAGCCATGGTCAATTCATCAGCGAACTGTTCACCGAATCGGCCGAGGCGCTGAATTCACTCCGCCAGGCGGTTGAGCAGGCGCACCCTTTTACCAAGCGCGAGGCCATGCTCACGGCCTTGACCGGTCAGACCCTGACCGTCGACTACGCCGTGACGCCGATTTTGAACAAGGGTGAAACCCTGCTGCTGCTGGAAGTACACCCGCGTGATCGCCTGCTGCGCATCACCAAGGAAGAGGCCCAGCTCTCCAAGCAGGAAACCACCAAGATGCTGGTGCGTGGCCTGGCCCACGAGATCAAGAACCCGCTGGGGGGTATTCGAGGTGCCGCGCAATTGCTGTCGCGAGAATTGCCCGAAGAACACCTCAAGGACTACACCAACGTCATTATCGAAGAGGCCGACCGCCTGCGTAACCTGGTCGACCGCATGCTCGGCTCGAACAAACTGCCGTCACTGGCGATGACCAACATCCATGAAGTACTCGAGCATGTTTGCAGCCTGGTCGAAGCCGAGAGTCAGGGCGGCATCACACTGGTGCGTGATTACGACCCGAGCCTGCCTGACGTTCTGATCGACCGCGAGCAAATGATCCAGGCGGTTCTCAATATCGTACGCAATGCGATGCAGGCCATCAGCGGCCAGAACGAGCTCCGCCTGGGACGCATCAGCCTGCGCACCCGGGCCATGCGCCAGTTCACCATTGGCCACACCCGGCATCGGCTGGTCAGCAAGATCGAAATTATCGACAACGGCCCGGGCATTCCGGGCGAGCTGCAGGAAACCATCTTCTATCCAATGGTCAGCGGACGCCCTGACGGCACCGGGCTGGGCCTGGCCATTACCCAGAACATCATCAGTCAGCACCAGGGCCTGATCGAGTGTGACAGCCATCCCGGCCACACGACTTTCTCGATCTTCCTGCCGCTGGAACAAGGAGCCACCTCGTCATGAGCCGTAGTGAAACTGTCTGGATCGTCGATGACGACCGTTCCATCCGCTGGGTACTGGAAAAAGCCTTGCAACAAGAAGGCATGACCACCCAAAGCTTCGACAGTGCCGACGGCGTGATGAGTCGCCTGGCCCGGCAACAGCCGGACGTCATCATTTCCGATATCCGCATGCCCGGCGCCAGTGGCCTGGAGCTGCTGGCACGCATCCGCGAACAGCACCCACGCCTGCCGGTGATTATCATGACCGCGCACTCGGACCTGGACAGCGCCGTGGCTTCCTACCAAGGCGGTGCATTCGAGTATCTGCCCAAGCCGTTCGACGTCGACGAAGCCGTTTCGCTGGTCAAGCGTGCCAACCAGCATGCCCAGGAACAACAAGGCCTGGAGGTCGCGCCAAGCCTGACCCGCACACCGGAGATTATCGGCGAAGCGCCAGCCATGCAGGAAGTGTTTCGCGCCATCGGGCGTTTGAGCCACTCCAACATTACGGTGCTGATCAATGGCGAGTCCGGTACAGGCAAAGAGCTGGTCGCCCACGCCCTGCACCGCCATAGCCCTCGCGCGGCTTCGCCGTTCATTGCCCTGAACATGGCGGCGATTCCCAAGGACCTGATGGAGTCCGAACTGTTCGGCCACGAGAAAGGTGCGTTCACCGGTGCCGCCAACCTGCGTCGCGGGCGCTTCGAACAAGCCGACGGTGGCACCCTGTTTCTCGACGAGATCGGCGACATGCCCGCCGACACTCAAACCCGGCTGCTGCGTGTGTTGGCCGATGGCGAATTCTATCGGGTGGGGGGGCATGTTCCGGTCAAGGTCGACGTGCGCATCATCGCCGCCACCCACCAGAACCTGGAAACCCTGGTGCACGCCGGCAAGTTCCGGGAGGACTTGTTCCACCGCCTGAACGTGATCCGCATTCATATTCCACGGCTGGCGGATCGTCGCGAAGACATCCCGACCCTCGCCAGGCATTTTCTCAGCCGCGCCGCACAAGAGCTGGCAGTGGAACCGAAACTGCTCAAGGCCGAAACCGAGGAATACCTGAAGAACCTGCCGTGGCCCGGCAACGTGCGCCAACTGGAGAACACCTGCCGCTGGATTACCGTGATGGCATCCGGCCGCGAAGTACATATCGGCGATTTGCCGCCGGAGCTGCTTAGCCTGCCGCAGGATTCGGCCCCGGTCACCAATTGGGAGCAGGCCTTGCGCCAGTGGGCCGATCAGGCATTGGCGCGCGGCCAATCGAACCTGCTCGACAGCGCCGTACCAAGCTTCGAGCGGATCATGATCGAAACCGCCCTCAAACACACCGCCGGCCGCCGCCGCGATGCCGCCGTGCTGCTTGGTTGGGGTCGCAATACCTTGACCCGCAAGATCAAGGAATTGGGGATGAAGGTCGCGGGTGGGGATGATGATGAGGGGGATGAGGCTTAATCACCTCACCGGCTGATGGCCGATCGCTGGCAAGCCAGCTCCCACATGGGATGTGCAACACTTGACTTTGTGGGAGCTGGCTTGCCAGCGATTAGGGGCCGATAGGCCCCTCCAAGATCTGAAAAAGACGCCGCTTTTGTGCACTGAACCGATTCCGTGCACCGCCCGAATGCGCTGCCACCTCGCATCGCTCCCTTCCTGGCACGCTCCATGCGCCATCCAAAAAATCCAAAACACCTCTGAAAGCCGTGAAAAACAAGGCCTCCAAAAATATTCAAACCCCTTGAAACAAAACTGGCACACGCCCTGCATAGACTCTATCAACACCAGTTTTGGGGGCCTTGGTACAGGCAGGCCGGGGATTCCCCTCTTTTATTCCTCCCGGAGGCTGATCTCCAGCCTCCAGCGCCCGTCCACCGTCGCACCGGCCCACTCGCCACGCACCGGACGGGCCGCCACCAGATTCAGCAACAAACCCTGATCCGTCTTGCGCACCCGCCAACTGACAGGCTTGCCCGCCAGCTGCAAGCGACCCTGCTGTGCCTTGCCTTGTGCATTGATCAACAGCGCCACCGCGCCATCCACATGTTCGCCATGGATCTCGGGCTGCTCGTTGAACCAGAGCTGCAACCCCGCAGGGACGACTTCGATCTGCTCCAGCACCCGGGGTTCGGGCGCAGTCAGTCGACCGATCATCAGCCCGACCATCAGTCCGACCAATGCCAACGAAAACATGACTCGCGGCCAGAGATTCGGCCTGGGGTCGTCTTCAGGAGTAGAATGCAGCCCGTCTTTTCGTTCGGAGCCGTGCATGTTTCACGTCATCCTTTTTCAGCCAGAAATTCCGCCCAATACCGGCAACATCATCCGGCTGTGCGCCAACAGCGGTTGCCACCTGCATTTGATTGAGCCTATCGGTTTTGAGCTGGACGACAAGCGCTTGCGCCGGGCCGGGCTCGATTACCATGAGTACGCGACCCTGCAGCGCCACGCCGACCTGGCCAGCTGCCTGGAGAGCCTCGGCCAGCCGCGCCTGTTCGCCTTTACCACCAAAGGTTCACGGCCCTTCCACGACGCCAGCTTCCAGCCCGGCGACGCCTTCCTGTTCGGCCCCGAGAGCCGCGGCCTGCCTGCCGAGGTGCTGGACGCCCTGCCCGCCGACCACCGCCTGCGCCTGCCCATGCGCGAAGGCTGTCGCAGCTTGAACCTGTCCAACACAGTGGCGGTCGCCGTGTACGAAGCCTGGCGCCAGCAAGGTTTTGTCTGATAAACAAAAAAGCGCCCATCAGGGCGCTTTCGAGTAACAGCGACTACTTACTGCAGCGATGGAGCGGCTTCACCCGACTCTTGCATGCGCGCCATTTCCTGTGCGAACAGTGCGTCGAAGTTGACCGGTGCCAGCATCAGTGCCGGGAACGAACCACGGGTCACCAGGCTGTCCAGCGCTTCACGGGCGTACGGGAACAGGATGTTCGGGCAGAACGCGCCCAGGGTGTGGGTCATCGACGCGGCATCGAGGTTACGGATCAGGAAGATGCCGGCCTGCTGGACTTCAGCGATGAACGCCACTTCTTCACCGTTCTTGACGGTCACCGACAGGGTCAGCACGACTTCGTGGAAGTCGCCTTCCAGGGCCTTCTGACGGGTGTTCAGGTCAAGGGCAACGCTTGGTTCCCACTGCTGACGGAAGATCGCCGGGCTCTTCGGCGCTTCGAACGACAGGTCGCGCACATAGATGCGCTGCAGGGAGAATTGCGGGGAGTTCTCTTCGTCGCTTGCTGCTGCGCCGTTGTTCTGTTCGTCGATCATGACAGATCCTTCTTACTTTTAGGGTCTTGTAGGAATACGGGTTCAAGCCTGGAGCAATTTATCCAGTTTACCGGAGCGTTCAAGGGCATACAGGTCGTCGCAGCCACCGACATGGGTCGAGTCGATCCAGATCTGCGGCACCGAGGTGCGGCCCGCCTTGCTGGTCATTTCGGCACGAACCTGAGGCTTGCCATCGACCTTGATCTCTTCGAAGGCAACCCCCTTGCTCTCGAGCAAGGCCTTGGCGCGTACGCAGTAAGGGCACCAATCGCTGGAGTAGACGACGACGTTGGCCATATCACTTCACCAGCGGCAGGTTATCGGCACGCCAGCTGGAAACGCCACCCGACAGTTTGGCAGCGTTGTAACCGGCCTTGAGCAGTTCGCGACAGCTGGTGCCAGCGTGCTGACCCATGTTGTCGACGACGATCAGGGTCTTGCCCTTGTGTTTTTCCAGCTCGCCGATACGCGCGGCCAGCTTGTCCTGAGGGATGTTCAGCGCACCGACGATATGGCCGGCGGCATAATCCTTGGAGGTACGGATATCAATCACCAGGCCTTGCTCTTTGTTGACCAGCGCTGTCAGCTCACGGGTGCTTAGGCTGCGGCCGCCGCGGCTCAACTCCGAGAGAATCAACAGAACCAGCAATACGGCAAAGATGCCGACGAGCAGATAGTGATTAGTGGCAAATTGAATCAGGTTAGCAACCATCAGCAGGTTCCAGGGCGTTAAAATGTCGGCCAGTATACACAGCCCCCAAGGTCGGCCAAAGCCCGCCCGGCAGTCGTAACAATTGAATGGGTCCCACGGTTGTGCAAGGCGCCAGAACTACACGGAGATGTTGCTGATGCAGTACGGCACCAATACGCCAATGAGTACGCTCGATGCATTCAATCTTTGCGTATTGCAACTGGGTCGCCTTGCTCGAGAACGAGGAGCCTCTGAGTTCATGCGCCGAGGTGAACGCATTCGCACAGCGCCACAACCTCTACCACCTGATGTGCGTTACCTTCGAGCCTCCCGAAAGCGGCTTGATGCTCTTCGTCTGCCTCTATCGTGGCGCCGATGCGCAGGCGTTCGACGATAGCGAGGCCAGTTTGTTTTCGGCCTTCTGCGATCGCCTGTTGCAGTTGTGGCGCTTCCAGGTGCAGGACATGATCCGGCTCGATACTGGCGACGGCGCGAAAGACATCGGGGTGGCGCGCGTGGATGGCAGCCTTGTTCATGTGGGGGCACGGCTGTGTGCAACGATTTTGCGCGAATTGCCAGGGTGGCCGACCTGCAAGTACTGGCCAATGTCATGCAGCAATTCCAGGGCGTGCCGAACCTGACCTTCCCCGGTATCAAGGTATTCGCCGACGGTGTCGATATTTCCTGGATCGTCGGGTTGCTGGTGCCCGGTATCCATTACTATCTGGTGGCCAGGACCTCGGCTCGAGCCCTGCCGCCGGAACGCACACAACAAGCCTGAACCGGGCACTGTTCGACAAGACGGGATAAGGGACGTCAGCATGCAGATTCAAGCCCACAACGCCCTGGATGTGAATGAGCAGCAGACGGTCATCGACGGCTGGGAGCAGCATTACCAGCAGATGTCCCCTGGCGCTTTCCGGGGCCAGATCGTGCACATGGAAGTCGGTGGCGTGGCGGTGTACGAAGAGCAGATGAACACCCGGGTCGAACAGTATTTCCATGCGCCGGCCAGTTCCCTGGTATTCAGCTTCGACACCAATGATGGCTCGCTCTACCTGCTCAATGGCGAAAGCCAGAATACCTGGATCACCCCGGAGAATTACAAGGAAGTCGCCGTGGTGCTGGATCACAAGTACCTGAGCGGGCTCGATTGCCTGGACCTGAGCGTGTTGGACGGGCTCTTCCTCACGCCCCTGGGTTCCCAGCAAAGCCGCGTGTTCGGCAGATGGCTGAGCAGCACACTGGCCAACTTGCTCTGGGCCAATGATCAACTCGCCGAGGAAAGCCTGGCCAGGCAGTTGGTGGACGACTGCCTGTATGTCCTCGAGTGCTCGACGCCGACGCTGGACGGTTCTGGCCTAAGGCGCCTGGCCCACGACCGGAAAATCGTACGCAGGGTCCTGGAACTGGTGACAGCCTTTCCCGATGAGAACTTCAATGCCCTGGAGCTTGCCAAGGCGGCCGGCGTTTCGGTGCGCCAGCTGCAGAAGAGCTTCACGGCATTCATCGGGGTCGCGCCGAACCACTGGCTGCGTCTGCGCCGGCTGAATGCGGCGCATCGCGACCTGCTGCGCGCCCGTCCAGGTGAAACCACGGTGGCAGAGATCGCCATGCGTTGGTCGTTCTGGCATCTGGGACGTTTCTCCGAGGCCTATCGCAACCTGTTCAACGAGCTGCCCAGCTGCACGCTCCTGCGTCGCCCCTGAGCGCACCAAAAAGAGGCGTCAAACCGTTCGCGAATCGGATAGAGGCCCGCCACATCCAGACTGCAAGATTCATACGACTCCATGAAGCCGGGCGCACTTGGTCGCCCTGGCAAACTTACCGGCATGAGGCGTTATGAAAGGCAATCTGGATCGATTGAGCCAATGGTTGAAGGACAACAAGATCACTGAGGTCGAGTGTCTTATCTCGGACTTGAGCGGCATTGCCCGGGGCAAGATTTCACCGACCAACAAATTCTTGAACGAACAGGGCATGCGCCTGCCCGAGAGCGTTTTGCTGCAGACCGTCACCGGCGACTACGTCGAGGACGAGGTCTACTACGACCTGCTCGACCCGGCCGACATCGACATGCACTGCCGCCCCGACGAAGAAGCCGTGTTTCTGGTGCCCTGGGCCCTGGAACCAACCGCCCAGGTTATCCACGACACCCATGACAAGCGCGGCAACCCGATCGAGCTGTCACCGCGCAACATCCTCAAGAAGGTCCTCAAGCTCTACACCCAGCAGGGCTGGAAGCCCATCATCGCGCCGGAAATGGAGTTCTACCTGACCCAGCGCAGCGATGACCCCGACTACCCCCTCAAGCCACCGGTCGGCCGCTCCGGGCGGCAGGAGACCGGGCGCCAATCCTACTCGATCGAGGCGACCAACGAGTTCGATCCGCTTTTCGAGGACATGTACAACTGGAGCGAAGCCCAGGGGCTGGATCTGGACACCCTGATCCACGAGGAAGGCACCGCGCAGATGGAGATCAACTTCCGTCACGGTGACCCGCTGCACCTGGCCGACCAGATTTTCGTCTTCAAGCGGACCCTGCGCGAAGCGGCCCTCAAGCACAACGTCAGCGCGACCTTCATGGCCAAGCCGATGACCGGCGAGCCGGGCAGCGCCATGCACCTGCACCAGAGCGTCGTGAACCTGGAGACCGGCAGAACCGTGTTTTCCAATCCCGACGGCAGCATGAGCGAGCTGTTCCTGCACCACATTGGCGGCTTGCAGAAGTACATTCCCGAAACGCTGCCGCTGTTCGCCCCCAACGTCAACTCATTCCGCCGCTTCCTGCCCGACACCTCGGCGCCGGTCAATGTGGAGTGGGGCGAAGAAAACCGTACTGTGGGCCTGAGGGTGCCTGACTCGGATCCGCAAAATCGCCGAGTGGAAAACCGCCTGCCTGGTGCCGACGCCAACCCTTACCTGGCCCTGGCCGCAAGCCTGCTGTGTGGTTTCGTGGGCATGATCGAAGGCGTCGAGCCTAGCCAGCCGGTACAGGGACGCGGCTATGAGCGCCGTAACCTGGCCCTGCCGCTGACCCTGGAGGCCGCTCTGGAGCGCATGGAACAGTCCGACATGCTCAAGGAGCATCTGGGCCCCCGGTTCACCAAAGGCTATGTCGCGGTCAAGCGGGTCGAGCACGAGAACTTCAAGCAGGTGATCAGCTCCTGGGAGCGCGAGTTCCTTCTGCTGAGTGTGTAAGCACTAGCCCCTCGCGGATCGTTTCCCAAGACCCAGGACAAGATCATGCCCATAATAAAAATGCCACGCATAACCGCCCTGCTCTCTGCTCTTACCCTGTCCGGCCTGGCTTGCCAGGCCTGGGCGCAGGATGTCGTCAATATCTATAACTGGACCGATTACATCGCCGAAAACACTCTGGCGGATTTCCAGCGCGACACTGGCATCAAGCCGGTTTACGACGTGTTCGACTCCAACGAGACCCTGGAAGGGAAGCTGTTGGCCGGGCGTACCGGCTATGACGTGGTGGTCCCGAGCAATCATTTCCTGGGTCGGCAGATCAAGGCCGGGGTGTTCCAGAAGCTGGACCTGGCCAAGCTGCCCAACCGCAGCAACCTCGACCCCAAACTGCTGGAGCGCCTGCAGGTCAACGATCCGGGGAATCAGTATTCGGTCCCCTATCTCTGGGGCACCAATGGCATCGGCTACAACGTCACGAAGATCAAGGAAGTGCTCGGCACCGACCGGATCGATTCCTGGAACGTGCTGTTCGAGCCGGAAAACCTGAAAAAACTCAAGGCCTGCGGTGTCTCGTTCATGGACTCGGCCGACGAGATATTTCCGGCAATGCTCAACTACATGGGCCTTGACCCCAACAGCAAACAGCTCAAGGACTATGCGCAAGCCGAGGACAAACTCAAGAGCCTGCGGCCTTACATTACCTACTTCCATTCCTCCAAATACGTCAGTGACCTGGCCAACGGCGATATCTGCATCGCCTTCGGTTATTCCGGCGATGTATTCCAGGCGATGAAGCGGGCCGAGGACGCCGGTAACGGGGTGCAAATCGCCTACGTCGTACCTCGTGAGGGGGGCAACCTCTGGTTCGATATGCTGACCATCCCGGTCGACGCCAAAAATGTCGAACAAGCCCACGCATTCATCAACTATCTGTTGCAGCCGCAGGCGATTGCCAGCGTCAGCGACTATGTTGGCTACGCCAATGCCAACACCCAGGCGACTGCGCTGATGACCGAGCAAATCAGGAATGATCCGTCGATTTATCCGCCGGCAGCGGTTCAACAAAAGCTCTATGTCTCCTCTGAGCAGCCACCGGAAATAATGCGTTGGGTGACCCGTTCCTGGAACAAGCTCAAGTCCGGCCGCTAATCCGCCCCAATCGGGCTGGCCTGCCAGCCCGAAGTCGACAGGTACCCTCCCTATGTTTTCCAGCCTCACTGCACCTGCTACCTATTATTTCGCCACCCGCAATCGCAGCCTCGACTGCCCACCGCTTGAAGGCCAGGCCCAGGCCGATGTCTGCGTGGTCGGCGGCGGCTTTACCGGCGTCAACACGGCCATCGAGCTGGCCGAGCGCGGCCACTCGGTCATTCTGCTTGAAGCACGCCAGATCGCCTGGGCCGCCAGCGGGCGCAACGGCGGGCAGCTGATCCGCGGGCTCGGACACGATCTGGGGAAATTCCAGAAGTACATCGGCAGCGACGGTTGCCAGACACTCGAACGCCTGGGCCTTGAAGCCGTCGACATCGTCCGCCAGCGCGTGCAGCGGCATGCCATCGACTGCGACCTGCGCTGGGGGCATTGCGAACTGGCCAACACGCCTGCGCACTACGCCGGGTTGATTCGCGAGCGCGAGGCGCTTGAGCGGCAGGGCTATGCCCATGAGGTCAGTCTGGTCGAGCCGCACGACATGGCCCGGGTGGTCGCCTCGGATTGCTATGTCGGCGGCTTGATCGACAATGGCTCGGGTCACCTGCATCCGCTCAACCTGGCACTGGGCGAAGCCGCCGTCGCTCAGGGGCTGGGCGTACGCATCTGTGAAAACAGTATGGTGACGCGCATCGAATACGGCAGCCGCGTCCGTGTGCATACCGCCAAAGGCCAGGTCCTGGCCAACACCCTGGTATTGGCCGGCAATGCACACCTGGGCAATCTGGAGCCCGCGCTGAGTGGGAAGGTATTGCCGGCCGGCAGTTATGTCATCGCCACAGAACCCCTGGACGCGGCCCTGGCCGAGACACTGATCCCCGCCAACCGGGCGCTGTGCGACCAACGCGTCGGGCTGGATTACTATCGTTTGTCGGCTGACCGACGGCTGTTGTTCGGTGGCGCCTGCCGTTACTCGGGCCGCGATCCGAGCGACGTTGCACGCTATATGCGTCCGAAAATGCTCAAAGTGTTCCCACAGCTTGCCGACAAACGCATCGACTTTCAGTGGAGCGGCATGATCGGCATCGGTGCCAACCGGTTGCCGCAGATCGGCCGCCTGCAAGCGCAGCCGAATGTCTACTATGCCCAGGCCTATGCCGGCCACGGGCTCAACACCACCCACCTGGCAGCCCGACTGCTGGCCGAAGCGATCAGCCGCGAGCACAGCCATGGCTTCGACCTGTTCGCCCGCGTGCCGCACATGACCTTCCCCGGCGGCCAAAGGCTGCGCTCTCCGCTGCTGGCACTGGGCATGCTCTGGTACCGGCTCAAGGACGCCGTGGGGGCCTGAGTGGCCGTTCAGATGGAAATTGATAAGGGGTATTCGTCATTGACGGTCAAGATGACCTAAAATGCCCTGCTTTTTACCCTTCCATCTGAACAACCACGAGTGGGATCTATGACTACCACGCCAAAACCCTTGGTCCTGATCATCCTGGATGGTTTCGGTCACAGCGATAACCCTGAATACAACGCCATCTACTCGGCCAGCACACCGGTCTATGACCGCCTGCGTGCCGAACAGCCCAATGGCTTGATTTCAGGTTCCGGCATGGACGTGGGCCTGCCGGAAGGCCAGATGGGCAACTCTGAAGTCGGCCATATGAACCTGGGGGCCGGGCGCGTGGTGTACCAGGACTTCACCCGCGTGACCAAGGCGATCCGCGACGGTGAGTTCTTCGAGAACCCGACCCTGTGCGGCGCCGTGGATAAAGCCGTTGCCGGCGGCAAGGCGGTGCATATCCTCGGCCTGCTCTCCGACGGTGGCGTGCACAGCCACCAGGACCACCTGGTGGCCATGGCCGAACTGGCCGCCCAGCGTGGCGCCGAAAAGATCTACCTGCATGCTTTCCTCGACGGCCGCGACACGCCGCCCAAAAGCGCCCAGTCTTCGCTGGAGCTGCTCGATGCCACCTTCGCCAAACTGGGCAAGGGCCGCATCGCCAGCATCATCGGCCGCTATTTCGCAATGGACCGTGACAACCGCTGGGACCGCGTCGCAACTGCCTACAACCTGATCGTCGACAGCGCCGCCGAATTCAGCGCCGTCACCGGCATCGAAGGCCTGGAAGCGGCCTATGCCCGTGGCGAAAGCGACGAGTTCGTCAAAGCCACCCGTATCGGTGAATCGGTCAAGGTCGAAGACGGCGATGCCGTGATCTTCATGAACTTCCGCGCCGACCGCGCTCGCGAACTGACCCGGGTTTTCGTCGAAGACGATTTCAAGGACTTCGAGCGTGCGCGGCAGCCAAAACTGGCCGCCTTCGTCGGCCTGACCCAGTACTCGGCGAAGATCCCGGCCCCGGCCGCTTTCGCACCCGGCAGCCTGGACAATGTGCTGGGTGAATACCTGTCGAAAAACAACAAGACCCAACTGCGTATTGCCGAAACCGAGAAGTATGCCCACGTCACCTTCTTCTTCTCCGGTGGCCGCGAAGAGCCCTTCCTGGGTGAAGAGCGCATCCTGATCCCGTCACCGCAGGTTGCCACCTATGACCTGCAGCCAGAGATGAGCGCGCCCGAGGTCACCGACAAGATCGTCGACGCCATCGAGCACCAGCGTTACGACGTGATCGTGGTCAACTACGCCAACGGCGACATGGTTGGGCACAGCGGAGTCTTCGAGGCGGCGGTAAAGGCCGTGGAATGCCTCGACACCTGCGTTGGCCGCATTGTCACCGCGCTGGAAAAGGTCGGCGGCGAAGCCCTCATCACAGCCGACCACGGCAACGTCGAACAGATGGAAGACGAGTGCACCGGCCAGGCACATACTGCTCACACCACCGAGCCGGTACCGTTCATTTATGTCGGCAAGCGTGCTCTGAAAGTGCGTGAAGGCGGCGTGCTGGCGGATGTCGCGCCGACCATGCTGTACCTGATGGGCCTGGAAAAGCCGGCCGAGATGACCGGCACCCCGATCCTGACCGAAGGCTGAAACCGCTTTAAAAAGGGCCGTTCGGCCCTTTTTCTGAACAAACGCCTCAAAGCAGTTGGCTTTGAGGCGTTTTTTTTGCAACGCGCGGCGGGCATACTAGGGTAATGATATACGCCTACCCGCCTCTTACTCTGGTGTCGCCCGCCCCATGCTTCGCGCCCTGATCGCTTTAACCCTTGCCTGCCTGCTCAATCCGGCGTTTGCCGATGAGCGCGTACAGACCCAACAACAGTTGGACGCCACGCGTCAGGATATCGCCGAGCTGAAAAAGCTCCTTGGCCAGTTGCAGCAGGAGAAATCCGGCGTGCAAAAAGACCTGCGCGGCACTGAAACCGAAATGGGCAAGCTGGAAAAGCAGGTGGAGGCCCTGCAGAACGAACTAAAAAAGACTGAAGGCGAGCTGGGGCGCCTCGACACAGAGAAAAAAAAACTCCAGAGCGCACGCATTGAACAACAACGGCTGATCGCCATCCAGGCCCGAGCGGCCTATCAGAGTGGTCGCCAGGAATACTTGAAGCTTTTGCTCAACCAGCAGAACCCGGAAAAATTCGCCCGCACCCTGACCTACTACGATTACATGAGCAAGGCGCGTCTCGAGCAATTGAGCAGTTTCAACGAAACCCTGCGCCAACTGGCCAACGTCGAAAAGGAAATCGCCCTGCAGCAGGCTCAACTGCTGGCCCAACAAGGCAGCCTCGACAGCCAGCGTCACGAGTTGGAAGTGGTTCGCGACGAGCGCCAGCAAGTGCTGGCCAAGCTCAACAACGATGTGAAAGAGCGCGACAAGAAGCTGCAGGCCCGCGAGCAAGACCAGGCAGACCTGACGAAGGTGCTCAAGACCATCGAGGAAACCCTCGCGCGGCAGGCCCGCGAGGCTGAAGAAGCACGCCAGAAAGCCCTGCTCGCCCAGCAGGAAGCCGAGAAACAACGCCAGCGCGAGGCGGCCCAGGCAACTGCCGACGATACCCCGCGCAAGGCGAAACCTGTTCCGGGTGCGCTGGTCTCAAGCAGTGGCGCATCCTATGGTGGACCGTTTATTTCGGCACGCGGCAAACTTCCATGGCCGGTCGATGGTCGACTGTTGGCACGCTTTGGCGAAAGCCGTGGCGACGACGTCCGGACCAAATGGGACGGGGTGATGATCAGCGCGTCCGCCGGCAGTCAGGTCCGTGCGGTGCACGGCGGCCGGGTGGTTTTCGCCGACTGGTTGCGCGGCGCCGGGCTTCTGGTCATTCTCGACCATGGCAATGGTTATTTGAGCCTGTACGGGCACAACCAGACCCTGCTCAAGGATGCAGGCGACACCGTCAAGGCCGGCGAGGCCATTTCGACGGTCGGCAGCAGTGGTGGGCAGGATACGCCAGCGTTGTATTTCGCAATTCGTCAGCAGGGCCGTCCGAGCGACCCTGCGCAATGGTGCCGTTCCCAGGGATAGGGGCGACCCACATTCACGGCGCATGAACTGTCACCGACGGTCACGCCGATGCCCGCAAGGCGCAAAACCAGGATTAGGAGTTCGTTCGACATGCTGTATTCGTCCCGCCTCACCTCGCTGGCCCTGACGCTCGCCGTGGTCATTGGCGCGCCCCTGGCCTGGGCCGCAGAGCCCGTCCGCCCGGCAGCCACCGCTGCGACTGCGGCTTCCGCCAAGGCCCCCCTGCCGCTCGAAGAGCTGCGTACCTTCGCCGAGGTCATGGATCGGATCAAGGCTGCTTATGTCGAACCTGTCGATGACAAGACACTGCTGGAAAACGCCATCAAGGGCATGCTCAGCAACCTCGACCCGCACTCCGCCTATCTGGGCCCGGAAGACTTCCAGGAACTGCAGGAAAGCACCAGCGGCGAATTCGGCGGCCTGGGCATCGAGCTTGGCGCCGAAGATGGCTTCATCAAGGTGGTATCGCCAATCGACGATACCCCGGCATCCCGGGCCGGCATCGAGGCCGGCGACCTGATCGTCAAGATCAACGGCCAGCCGACGCGCGGCCAGTCCATGACCGAAGCCGTCGAAAAGATGCGCGGCAAGGTGGGCGAGAAGATTACCCTGACCCTGGTTCGCGACGGCGGTACGCCGTTCGACGTGACCCTGGCCCGTGCGGTCATCCAGGTCAAAAGCGTCAAGAGCCAACTGCTCGAGAATGACTACGGCTATATCCGCATCACCCAGTTCCAGGTCAAGACCGGCGAAGAAGTCGGCAAGGCCCTGGCCAAGCTGCGCAAGGACAACGGCAAGAAACTGCGCGGCGTGATCCTCGATTTGCGCAACAACCCCGGTGGCGTGCTGCAATCTGCAGTGGAAGTGGCCGACCACTTCCTGACCAAAGGCCTGATCGTCTACACCAAGGGCCGCATCGCCAACTCCGAGCTGCGCTTCTCTGCCGACCCGGCCGACGCCAGTGAAGGCGTGCCGATGGTCGTGCTGATCAACGGCGGCAGCGCCTCGGCATCGGAAATCGTCGCCGGCGCCCTGCAGGACCACAAACGTGGCGTGCTGATGGGCACCGACAGCTTCGGCAAGGGTTCGGTGCAAACCGTCCTGCCGCTGAACAATGATCGCGCCCTGAAGATCACCACGGCCTTGTACTACACCCCCAATGGTCGCTCGATCCAGGCCCAGGGCATCGTGCCGGACATCGAAGTCCGCCGCGGCAAGGTCACCAGCGAACAGGACGGCGAGAACTTCAGGGAAGCCGACCTGGAAGGCCACCTGGGCAATGGCAACGGTGGCGCGGACAAACCGTCCGGCAAGCCCGGCCTGAAGATCACCAGCAACAAGAAAGATCGCCCTCAGGACGATGACTTCCAGCTGAGCCAGGCACTGAGCCTGCTCAAGGGCCTGAGTATCACTCGCGGTAGCTAGCGTATGGGGCTCAAGACCGCTCTGGTCGCCATACTCTGCTGCCTGGCCGGCGTGGCCCCTGCCATGCCGGCCGGGTCAGCGGATACCGCTGCTGCGCTGCGCAAGCAGGGCTCTGCGGTGTTGATCGGGCACCCCTCGACGCCCCAAGTCATAGGTAACGACTGAAGGTTTCCTCGACGAAACCATCGCTGCGCATCTGCTCCAGGGCTGCCTGGAGCTTGCCGACCACTTCATCGGGCACCTGTTTGTTCAGGGCCAGATACAATTGGGCACCGTTGAAGCGCAACACTGTCTTGAGGTTACTGATGCCGTCCTGGCGGGCCAGGTAACGACCCGCGGGATCACCGGTGGCCCAAAGATCGATCTTCCCGTCGAGCAACTTTTTCGCGTTGTCCTGATCGCGCAAGGCGATGACCGGATTGAGGCCTTGCTTGCTCAAGTGAAGGGCAATGGCATCGCCTTTATAGGCACCAATCTTGTAGCGCCGAGCCTGCTCGAGACTGTCCAGCTTGATCCGACTGTCCGCCCTGGCCAAGAGGATCCAGTCATCCGGACCGATGGGGCCGACCCATTTGAAAAGCTTTTCACGCTCGGCCAAACGCGCCATGACGAAGACCCCATAGCCAGGCTTCTCCAGTGTCAGCTTGTAGATGCGCTCCCAGGGAAAGCGCAGGGTCATGCTGTAGGAAACGCCGGCACGCTTGAACATCTCACGAACGATATCCGCCGCGATGCCCTGGATGTTTTCTTCTTGAGCGAAGTTCTTGCCGTTGCTCGCCATGTTGTAAGGCGGGAAGTTTTCGGTGAGCAGCACCAGGGAGGAATCATTTTCGGCTGCGGCGTGAGCGGCATTGGTGAACAGCAGACAGGTAGCGATCAGAAGCATCAAATGCTTGAACATGGGCAGGCCTCGGGATCCATGGCAGCTTTCAGATTGCCGGGAGTGAGGTCAACTGTCCAGTGAAGCCTTCGTGGCATTGCGCCATCTTTGGAGACCGCTATCGCGGGCAAGCCCGCTCCCACAGGGGTATGTGGGAGCGGGCTTGCCCGCGATGGGTACAACGCGGTCTAACTGCGGATCACCGCACCACAATCCCACGCTGAGCCATATATGCCTTGGCTTCCGGCACGGTGTATTCGCCAAAGTGGAAAATACTCGCCGCCAACACCGCACTGGCATGCCCTTCCAGCACACCGTCAGCCAAATGCTGCAGGTTGCCGACACCACCCGAAGCAATCACCGGGATACCCAGGGCATCGCTGATCGCACGGGTCACGCCCAGATCGAAGCCGTTCTTCATGCCGTCCTGGTCCATGCTGGTCAGCAGGATTTCACCCGCGCCCAGTTCTTCCATCTTCTTCGCCCAGGCCACGGCATCCAGCCCGGTAGGCTTGCGCCCGCCGTGGGTGAAGATCTCCCAGCGCGGGGTTTCGCCCGGCCCGGATACCTTCTTGGCATCGATGGCAACCACGATGCACTGCGAACCGAAATGCTGCGCCGCTTCGCCGACGAACTCGGGGTTGAACACCGCTGCGGTATTGATCGAAACCTTGTCGGCACCGGCATTGAGCAGGTTGCGGATGTCCTGCACGGTGCGCACGCCACCGCCCACGGTCAGCGGGATGAACACCTGGCTGGCCATGCGCTCGACGGTATGCAGCGTGGTATCGCGGCCATCGACGCTGGCGGTGATGTCGAGAAAGGTGATTTCATCGGCACCCTGCTCATCGTAGCGACGAGCGATTTCCACCGGGTCGCCGGCATCGCGGATGTTCTCGAACTTGACGCCCTTGACCACCCGACCGTTGTCGACGTCCAGGCAAGGGATGATGCGTTTGGCCAGCGCCATGGGTCTGTCCTCAGCCTTTGTACGAGTCGCAGAAGGCTTGCGCCTCGGCGACATCGAGAGTGCCTTCGTAGATTGCCCGGCCGGTGATGGCGCCGATGATCCCCGGTGCCTTGGCATCGAGCAGGGCCTTGATGTCGCCCAGGTTGTGGATGCCGCCCGAAGCGATCACCGGAATCCGCGTGGCAGCGGCCAGTGCAGCGGTGAACGGTACGTTGCAGCCCTGCATCATGCCGTCTTTGGCGATGTCGGTGTAGACGATGGCCGATACGCCGTCGGCTTCGAAACGCTTGGCCAGGTCGATGACCTGCACGGTGCTGACTTCAGCCCAGCCGTCGGTGGCGACGAAACCGTCCTTGGCGTCCAGGCCAACGATCACCTTGCCCGGGAAGGCGCGGCACGCCTCGGCAACGAACTCAGGCTCCTTGACCGCCTTGGTACCGATGATTACGTAGCTGACACCGGCCTTGACGTAGTGCTCGATGGTTTCCAGCGAACGAATGCCGCCGCCGATCTGGATCGGCAGGTTAGGGTAGCGCCTGGCGATCGCGGTGACCACTTCGCCGTTGACCGGCTGGCCTTCGAATGCGCCATTGAGGTCGACCAGATGCAGACGGCGGCAACCGCCCTCTACCCACTTGGCAGCCATGCTCACCGGGTCATCGGAGAACACTGTGGAATCTTCCATGCGGCCCTGGCGCAGACGAACGCAGGCACCGTCTTTAAGATCGATAGCGGGGATAATCAGCATCTGGCAAACCTTCAAGATCGAATATTCAGCTTCACTCGAAAATCAGTTTTTCTCGAGCGCCCACAGGTCGCTTTCGATGCTGTCGAACCTCTCCTTGAGGTGCGCCTGCACATCGAAAATCGCCCTGTTGTAATAATGCGGAGCAATTTCGCGGGTAAACAGATCGAGGATTTCAGCCGCCTCGAACGAGCCCAGGTTCAGCTCGAAGCGATCTTCCATGAACCGCTTGATCTTGCTGTTGGCTTCATTCTCCTGCTCAGGCGTGAGCGTGAGAATAGGCGGTTTGCTCTTCTTGGCCATTTACCAACGGCCATCCCATGCGGCGAAGTTCTGCAGCAGCTGCAGGCCATGGGTATGGCTTTTCTCCGGGTGGAACTGCACGGCAAAGCGCGAGCCTTCGGCCAGTGCGGCGGCGAAATCGACGCCATAGTGACCGCGCCCCACCACCTGCACCGCCTTGGCGGCGGCAATGTAGTAGCTGTGCACAAAGTAGAAACGCGCCATGTCCGGGATGTTGTGCCACAGCGGGTGATCGATCGTCTGCGATACTTCGTTCCAGCCCATGTGCGGCACTTTCAGGTGCTCGCCGTCTTCATGCAGGTCCTTGCCGAAGAAGCGCACATTGCCAGGGAACAGACCGATGCAATCGACGCCGTCGTTCTCTTCGCTATGGTCGAGCAAGGCTTGCATGCCCACGCAAATCCCGAGGAATGGCCGGTCCTGGCTGACTTCGCGCACCAGCGCGTCGAAACCCAGGCGACGAATCTCGGCCATGCAATCGCGAATGGCGCCGACACCCGGGAACACGACCCGGTCGGCTTCACGAATCACGCTGGCATCACTGGTGATCTGCACCCGGCCCGCGCCGACGTGCTCGAGGGCCTTGGCCACCGAGTGCAGGTTACCCATGCCGTAGTCGATAACCGCGACCGTCTGCATTACAGGCAACCTTTTGTCGAAGGCATCTGCCCGGCCATGCGTTCATCGAACTCGACGGCCATGCGCAGGGCGCGACCGAAGGCCTTGAACACGGTCTCGATCTGGTGGTGGGTGTTGTGCCCACGCAGATTGTCGATGTGCAGACTGACGAGGGCGTGGTTGACGAAGCCCTGGAAGAACTCCTGGAACAGGTCGACATCGAAGCCACCGACCGACGCACGGGTGTATGGCACGTGCATCTGCAGCCCCGGACGACCGGAAAAGTCGATGACCACGCGCGACAGCGCTTCGTCGAGCGGAACATAGGAATGGCCGTAACGACGGATGCCTTTCTTGTCGCCGATCGCTTGTACGAAAGCCTGACCCAAGGTGATACCGACGTCTTCCACCGTGTGGTGGTCGTCGATATGCAGGTCGCCCTTGCACTCGATATCCAGGTCGATCAACCCGTGCCGGGCGATCTGGTCAAGCATGTGCTCAAGGAAGGGAACCCCGATATCGAATCGGGCCTTTCCGGTGCCATCCAGGTTGATCGAGGCTTTGATCTGGGTTTCCAGAGTGTTGCGCTCGACGGACGCCTTACGTTCGGCCATCACCAGCTCCGCAAAAATCATTGGGCGAAAAAGGTGGATAGTATAGGCCCAGAAGCCGCCAGCATGAAGCAGACAAGCAGCGAGAAAGGTAATTTCACTGGCGCGCAGGCCCCGCCACACCAGGAAATTGCGTGATAGAGCCGTTGGTCGGCAGAACGCGGCAGGACCGGCGAAGCGTGAAAGGTTACCATTTGCTGTCCGCAGCGACCGCAAACTGACATCGTCTCTTTCGCGACAGCTGCTTCCCAGGCCAAGCGAGGAAATGTCATGCCCGTCGTTGTCCAAACCCTGAGCGCACCTACCCGGCAAGATCGGGACGATCTGCAGAAGATCTATCACGATGCCCCGCACTGGCTATTCGCGCCTTATGAGGATAGCCAAAGCCTTATCGACGCCTGTCTGGGCGACACGACCCTGATCGCTGCCCGCTTCAACGACCGCCTGCTCGGTGCGGCGCGCCTCAGGCAACAGGACTCGGTGTGGCACCTTTCGCATTTGTGCGTACGAACTATTACTCGCCGTCGCGGGGTAGGTGAACGATTGGTCTGCGAAGCCCGGAAACTCGCCGAGCAGTCCGGTGCGAAATTGCACCTGCTGGCCCCGGCAGGCCACCTGGAGGCCCAGGCACTGGCTGCCAAGCTGCATTTGCCACTGGATCTGGCGCCGTAACAGGCCACCTCAAGCGATGAAACCCGCCGTTTCCATCCGCGGCGCCACTTGACCCTGCGGCCAAGTCTTGCGCGCTATACTCTCGGGCTAAATTTTGACTTCCGACTACAAGGACTCGCCCATGAAAGCGTTCGGCAAAATCCTGGGGCTGGTTATTCTCGGGCTGTTGCTGATCATTGTGGCTCTGGGCTTTGCCCTGACCCATCTATTCGATCCCAACGACTACAAAGACGAGATTCGCCAGCTGGCACGTGACAAGGCGCACCTGGAGCTCACCCTCAACGGTGACATCGGCTGGAGCCTGTTCCCCTGGCTGGGCCTTGAGCTCCATGAAGCCAGCATTGCCACCCTGAACAATCCGAAGGTGCCCTTCGCCGACCTGCAGATGCTCGGCCTCTCGGTGCGCGTGCTGCCCTTGCTGCGCCGCGAAGTGCAAATGAGCGATGTCCGCGTCGAAGGCCTGAACCTGATCCTGAGCCGCGACGAAAACGGGCACGGCAACTGGGAAGACATCGGGCGCCCGCTGCCGGCAACTACCCCTGTGCCGACCACCGCCGCCACCGATCCGAATGCACCTGCCACGCCTGCCCCGGCCACGGCCGATGCAGCCGGACGCCCGGTCAAGCTGGACATCGACAGCCTGACCGTGAACAACGCGCGCGTGCAATTCACCGACGCCAGGAGCGGTCAACACCTGAGCGCCGAAAGCATTCAACTGAGCACCGGCGCCGTGCATGAAGGGGTCAATATCCCGGTCAAGCTGACCGCCTTCCTGGGCACCAACCAACCGGTGATGCGTGCTCGCACCGAGCTCAATGGCGAGCTGCGCTTTGATCGCGCCCTCAAGCGCTACCAGTTCGAAGACATGAAACTCTCCGGCGAGGCTTCCGGCGAGCCGCTGCAAGGCAAGACCATGACCTTCGCCGCGCAAGGCCAATTGCTGGTCGACCTGGCGGCCAACATCGCCGAGTGGAACGGGCTCAAGCTCTCCGCCAACCAATTGCGCGCCCTGGGCGAACTCAATGTCCGCGACCTGGACAAGGAACCGAAGCTTACCGGCGGCCTGTCCATCGCCCAGGTCGACCTGCGCACCTTCCTCGACAGCATCGGCCAGACCCTGCCGCCGATGGCTAGCGGCAGCCTGAGCAAGTTCGAGCTGGTCAGCCGCCTGGAAGGCAGCAAGAACAGCCTGGCCCTCGAAGACCTCAACCTGAAACTGGACGACAGCCTGTTCAGCGGCCGCATCGCCATCGAGGACTTCGCCAAACAGTCGCTGCGCGTTCAACTCAAGGGCGACAAGCTCGACGCCGACCGCTACATGCCGCCCAAGAGCGAAGCGGCGGCCAGCGCCAGCACCGCACGCCAGTCGGAAGTCAAAAGCAGCGAAAGCGGCGCTATCGCCGGCGCCGGCGACTCCCCGCTGCCCAATGCGCCAACCCAGACCGCCTGGAGCAACGACAAGCTGTTGCCGGTCGACCGCCTGCGCAAGCTCGACCTGCAGGCCGACCTGAACTTCGGCGTGCTGACCCTGGAAAAGCTGCCGATCGAAAACGCTGTACTCAAGACCCAGGGCCTGGATGGACTGATCAAGCTCGAAAGCCTGCGCGGCGGCCTTTACGACGGCGATTTCGAAACCACGGGCATGCTCGACGTGCGCCCTGCCGTGCCGTTGATCGGCCTGCAGACGAAGATCAACCGGGTACCGGTCGAACACTTCATCAAGAGCGAGGACAAAACCCCACCGGTCAAAGGCCTGCTGACCTTCAACAGCGACCTGACCACCAGTGGCAACAGCCAGAAGGCCTTGATCGACACCCTCAACGGCAATGCCAGCTTCACCATCAACGATGGCGTGCTGGTCAATGCCAACCTCGAGCAACAGCTCTGCAAGGGGATCGCCACCCTCAACCGCAAGGCCCTCAGCGGCCAGCCGCGCGGCAAGGACACGCCCTTCGAGGAGCTCAAGGGCAACCTGGTGTTTCGCAATGGCGTAGCCAGCAACCCGGACCTCAAGGCACGCATCCCCGGCCTGACCGTCAACGGCAACGGCGACATCGACCTGCGCGTGCTGGGCATGGATTACCGTGTCAGCGTGATCATCGAAGGCGACAAGAGCGAAATGCCCGACCCGGCCTGCGAGGTCAACGAGCGCTATGTCGGCCTTGAATGGCCGCTGCGCTGCCGTGGCCCGCTGGAACTCGGGGCCAAGGCCTGCCGTGTCGACAAGGATGGCCTGGGCAAGGTTGCCGGCAAGATGGCCGGTGACAAGCTCAATGAAAAAATCGAAGAGAAGCTTGGCGACAAGGTCAGCCCTGAATTGAAAGATGCACTCAAGGGGCTGTTCAAGCGATGAGTCCCGAGCAGTTTTCCACAGCGGTCCTGAACTGGTACGACCACAACGGCCGGCATGACTTGCCCTGGCAACAGGGCATCACGCCGTACCGGGTGTGGGTCTCGGAGATCATGCTGCAACAGACCCAGGTCAGCACCGTGCTCAATTACTTCGACCGTTTCATGGCGGCCTTGCCGACGGTCGAAGCCCTGGCGGCAGCACCGGAGGACGAAGTCCTGCACCTCTGGACCGGCCTCGGTTACTACACCCGTGCACGCAACTTGCAAAAGACCGCGAAGATCGTCGTCGAGCACTATGGCGGCGAATTTCCACGCGACGTCGAGAAGCTGACCGGGCTACCGGGCATCGGCCTGTCCACTGCCGGGGCCATCGCCAGCATCAGCATGGGCCTGCGCGCGCCGATTCTCGACGGTAACGTCAAACGCGTGCTGGCCCGCTACACCGCCCAGGAGGGCTACCCGGGCGAGCCGAAAGTAGCCAAGGCGCTGTGGGCCAATGCCGAGCGCTTTACGCCGCAGACGCGCGTCAACCACTACACCCAGGCGATGATGGACCTGGGCGCGACCCTGTGCACCCGCAGCAAGCCAAGTTGCCTGCTGTGCCCACTGGAAAAAGGCTGCCAGGCGCATCTGCTGGGCCTGGAGATCCGCTACCCGATCCCCAAGCCGCGCAAGACCCTGCCGCAAAAGCGCACCCTGATGCCGATGCTGGCAAACCGCGACGGCGCCATCCTGCTTTACCGGCGCCCCTCCAGCGGCCTCTGGGGCGGCCTGTGGAGCCTGCCAGAGCTCGATGACCTGAACGACCTCGAACACCTCGCCGCACAGCACTCGCTTGCGCTGGGCACGCCTCACGGCCTGCCCGCGCTGACCCACACCTTCAGCCACTTCCAGCTGGCGATCGAACCCTGGCTGGTCCAGGTCAAGGAGTCCGGCCAGCACGTGGCCGAGGCCGACTGGCTCTGGTATAACCTCGCCACCCCGCCGCGCCTGGGCCTTGCCGCCCCGGTGAAAAAACTGCTGAAGCGCGCGGCCGACGCCTTGAATGCAGGAGAACTGTCATGACCCGCACCGTAATGTGCCGCAAGTACAAAGAAGAACTGCCAGGCCTGGAACGCCCTCCATACCCGGGCGCCAAGGGCCAGGACATTTTCGAACACGTCTCGGCGAAAGCCTGGGCCGACTGGCAGAAACACCAGACCCTGCTGATCAACGAAAAACGCCTGAACATGATGAACGCCGAAGACCGCAAATACCTTCAGGGCGAAATGGACAAGTTTTTTTCCGGCGAGGAATATGCCAAGGCCGAAGGCTACGTTCCACCTGCTCAATAATTGAGCAAATTCGTAAGCTTCGGTATTAATTCAAAAATTTTTTAAAAACTTGCTTGACGCTTCCTCGAAAAAGCCTTTTAATGCGCCCCGTTGCCCAGATAGCTCAGTCGGTAGAGCAGGGGATTGAAAATCCCCGTGTCGGCGGTTCGATTCCGTCTCTGGGCACCACTCATTAGATTCAGGTGGTGTCAAATCATCTGAATATTCAAGAAACCCGCCTAGTGCGGGTTTTTTGTTGCCCACGATTTTTCCCTCGAAATACCCCCTCCCCTTTTCGGCCTGCGAGCGAGTTCGTCGGTGCGTATCTGCACGCAAAAAAACCCACTTGGCCAAATGAAATTTAAATGTTAGTTTTTCATGAAATTATAAATAGAAAATTTCACGAGGCCTGCCCATGTTCAAACAGTCCGCCCAGCACATCGGAACGTTCTACGCCGGCACCTACCCCGGCCCGATCCCGCTTCGCCCCGCGCTGCCCGGCAGTTTGCACTGCGACGTCCTGATTATCGGCGGCGGCTTCAGCGGGCTGCACACGGCGCTGCGCCTGAGCCTGGCCGGCAAACGCGTGGTGTTGCTTGAAGCCAGTCGGCTGGCCTGGGCTGCGTCCGGGCGCAATGGTGGGCAGGCGTTGCTGGGCTGGTCGTGCGATATGCCGCCGCTGGAAAAGGAACTTGGCCAGGCGCGCACCCTTGAGCTGTGGAACAGCATGCGCTGGGCCGCCGAAGAAATCCGTGAGCTGCCAGAACGGCATGGCTTCGATATCGATTACCGCCCCGGCAGCCTGTGGGCCGCCGTGCAGCCGCGTCGGGTCGGGCAATTGCGCGAGGCCCAGCATGAAGCCGAGGAAAAGTGGGGCTACGCCGAGATGCGCTTCATCGACCGCGAGGAAATGTGTGAGTGGATCGACAGCCCGCGCTACCTTGCCGCGCTGTATGACCCGCAGGCCGGGCATCTCAACCCGCTGAAACTCGCCCAAGGGCTGGCCGGCGCCATCGAACGGGCAGGCGGGCGGATCTTTGAACAAAGCCAGGTGCTGGACTACCTCGAAACCGCCGATGGCTTCGTCGCCCGCACCGACAAGGGCGAAGTACGCAGCGATCAGCTGGTGCTGGCCTGCAATGCCTATGTCGATCGCCTCGACCCCCAGCTTTCCAGCCGCTTGCTGCCGGTGGGCTCCTACCAGGTCGCCACCGTACCGCTGACGCCGGAGCTGGCGCATTCGCTGCTGCCGCGCAACAGTTGCGTGATCGACAACCAGTTCGTCCCCGATTACTTCCGCCTGACCCCGGACCACCGTTTGCTGTTCGGCGGCGGCTGCACCTATCTGGGCGGCATTCCCAAGGATGTGGCCAGCGCCACCCGCCCCTACCTGGAACGCGCTTTCCCGCAATTGCGCGGTGTCGAGTTCGAGTTCGCCTGGGGCGGCCATATCGACGTCAGCATGAAACGCACGCCGGACATCGGCCGCCAGGGCCAGCGCTACTGGCTGCAAGGCTTTTCCGGACATGGTGTACTGCCGACGCTGGCCGGGGCTCGCGCCGTGGCCGACGCGCTGTTGGGCGATGAACGCTTACTGAAGCTGTACCAGGGCATCGACAACCCGCGCTTCCCGGGTGGCTCGCTGCTTGCCGCGCCGCTGGAGGCCGCCGGCAAGGCCTGGTACCGATTGCGCGATGTCATTTGATTTGAAGGAAACTCCATGAACATGCAAGAAGAAGTCGAAGGCCTGGCGATCCTGATTCGCGACCTGCGCAAACACAAGAATATGACCTTGGGCGAACTGGCACAGAAGATCGATCGCTCGGTGGGCTTTCTGTCCCAGGTCGAGCGCGGACTGTCGCGCCCGACCGTGGCCGACCTCACGGCCATCAGCGAAACCCTGGGCGTGCCGACCACCTATTTCTACAACCTGAACAAACCCCGCGCGCTGCGCTGGGTCACCCGCCCCCGCGAGCGCCGCACCCTGTATTACGCCGGCGGGATCACCGATGTGCTGGCATCACCAACCATTTCCGGCGGTTTCTCCATGCTAGAAAGCCATCTGGAGCCCGGCGCCACCAGCGGCGAAGGGCATCTGGACGACAGCTCGGAGCAGGGCGGTTTCGTGCTCGAAGGTGAATTGACCCTGTGGCTGGAGAACGACGAAGAGCCGGTCACCCTCGGCCCCAACGACAGCTTCCAGCTGCCGCCACATGCCCAGTTTCGCTACGCCAACCTCACCGACAAAGCCACCCGTGTGCTTTGGGTATTCAACTGATTGCGTCTTACAACTCCAAGGACAAGAAGATGACCCCCGCCTTTCCCGACCTGCTCAGCGAAGTGCGCGCATTCCGAGCGCAGCACCCCGAGGTGAGTTACGTAGACCTGATCGCCCTGGACATTCCCGGGCACTTCTACGGCAAGCGCTATCCCATGGCGATGCTTGAGAAGGTCGCGGCGGGCGCCCCCCTCAAGTTGCCGCAGAACTGCGTGCTGCTGGGCGCCCAAGGCGGCCTGCACCCGATCGGCGACTATTGCTTCAATGACGGTGACCCGGATGCACCGCGCCGGCTGATCCCCGGCACGCTCAAGCCGGTGCGCTGGGAGGGCCAGCCGCTGGCGCAGATGCTGATCAGCTCCGACGGCACCCCGGCGCCGATCGAGTTCGAACCGCGCGAAGTCCTGGCGCAGGTCCTCCAGCGCCTGGCAAAGCGCGGCATCAAGCCCATCGTCGCCTTCGAGCTGGAGTTCTATCTGTTCGATCGCAAGCTCAAGGAAGGCCTGCCGCAGTTCCCTCGCGATACGCTCTGCGACGATGAGGACGACCAGCCGAACATGCACATCGAGCGGCTCTCGCGCTTCTCTTCGGTGCTGCACGAAATGGTCGAGGCCGCCAACGAACAAGGCGTCGAGGCCAACGTGATCACTGCAGAACTGGGCCCCGGCCAGTTCGAGATCAACTTCGCCCACAGCGAAGACGGTTTGCAGGCGGCCGACTGGGCCGCCCTGTTCTGCCGCAGCACCCGTGGCGTGGCGCTCAAGCACGGCCATCGCGCCAGCTTCATGAGCAAGCCTTACCTGCAGGCACCGGGCAGCGGCATGCATGTGCACGTCAGCCTCTATGACGAGGCCGGCAACAACGTGCTCGCCGCTGACGACCAGCGCCCCCTGCGTCACGCCGTGGCCGGCTGCCTGGAGCTGCTGCCGCACTGCATGCCGATCTTCGCCGCCAACCACAACGCCTTCCGCCGCTACGGCGCCATGGTCAACGCCGCCAGCCGGGCCAGCTGGGGCTTCGAGGATCGCGATGCCTGCATCCGCATTCCCGACTCCGACCCGCGCAACCTGCGCATCGAACACCGCCTGGCCGGCGCCGATGCCAACCCGTACCTGGTGCTGGCGGCCATCCTCACCGGCATGGAATATGGCCTGGATGCTCGCCAGGAACCCATCGCGCCCCTCAACGAGAACCGCCAGAGCGGCATCGACTTTCCCAAGGACATGCTCAGCGCCGTCGCGGCAATGCGCACTCACCCGGCCGTGAATGAAGGCCTGGGCAGTGAGTTCGTGATGGTCTACTGCGAGAACAAGCGCCAGGACCAACTGGCGTTCATGGATGAAGTCAGCGCACGCGAGTACCGCTGGTTCCTCTAACCCCCTGAAATGAAAAAGGCCGCCGTCATCACTGACTGCGGCCTTTTTTTACACCAGGCGGTCCGAGGTCAGCGGCTCAACACCGCTGCCCCCAGCCGCTCGTTCTTGCGACGGCGGGCTACCAGCAGGCCGGCAGCGACCACCACGATGGCCAGCAACGCGGTCGAGAGCACTTCGGCGCGGTTTTCCGGACGAATCAGCATCAGGGTCAGGATCCCGACAATAAACACGATGGTGGCCCAGGTAAGACCCGGGAACAGCCACATCTTGAAGGCGATCTTCTCACCCCGCGCCATGCGCTGACGACGCATGCGCAGTTGCGACACGGCGATCACCAGGTAGACCAGCAAAGCGATTGCACCAGAGCTGGCCAGAAGGAACGCAAACACCTGGGCCGGGGCCACATAGTTGGCGAACACGGCCAAAAACGCTGCCGCGGTGGACAGCATTACCGCCCAGTGAGGCGTGCCGCTGGACGTAGTACGTTGGGCAACGGCCGGGGCATCGCCACGCTTGCTCAAGGAAAACAGCATGCGCGAGGCCGTGTACAAGGCCGAGTTCAGGCAACTGGTCACCGCTACCAACACCACCAGATCAACGATCAGCTTGGCGTTTGGAATCCCCATCAAGTCGAGCACGGTCTGGTAGGAGCCGACATCGGCCAGACGAGGGTCATTCCACGGCACCAGGGCAACCACGACAAAGATCGATACAAGGTAGAACAGAAAAATCCGCCAGATCACCGAATTGGTCGCCTTGGTGATCTGCTGGCCCGGGTCTTTCGACTCGGCAGCCGCGATGGTGACGATTTCGGTGCCCATGAAAGAGAACATGGTGGTCAGCATCGCAGCCACCACTGCGCCCATGCCGTTTGGCATGAAGCCTTGGGTATCGGTCAAGTGACTGACACCGCTGACCTGGCTGCTGGGCAACCAGCCGAAGATCGCCGCGGCACCCAGGGCGATGAAGCCCAGGATCGCCAGCACCTTGATCAAGGCGAACCAGAATTCGAACTCGCCGTAATTCTTCACGCTGAACAGGTTGGTCGCGGTCAGCAGCAGCGTGATGACCAGCGTAAAGACCCAGATCGCCACATCCGGGAACCAGGCATGCAGGATCGTGGCGGCGGCGCTGGCTTCCAGCGGAATCACCAACACCCAGAACCACCAGTACAACCAGCCGATGGTGAAGCCGGCCCAATGCCCGATGGCCCTGTCGGCATAGGTGGAGAAGGAACCGGTGTCCGGCGAGGCGACGGCCATTTCGGCCAGCATGCGCATCACCAGCACAACCAGAGTACCAGCCCCGAGGTAAGCCAACAGAACGGCCGGGCCGGCTTGGGCGATGGCATGACCGGAGCCGACGAATAAACCTGCGCCAATTACCCCGGCGATCGACAGCATGGTGACATGCCGCTGCTTGAGCCCCTGACCCAAGTCATTGGTGTTATGCGTGTTACTCATAAAACTACCTTTGCAAAGATGGCGTTCGTTCCAGCTACTGACGCGCATTCTTCGTGTCGTTGAAGGAATGCAAAAATTCCGTTGCCGGTCGGGACAGCAAATATTGCGCCACAAACGCCTGAATCCGCTGTATAGGCCACCCCGCAAGGCCGCAGGCCATATTCGCCAAGCCATTGCATTCAATAGCCTTTTGCCATCTTCTTTGCATTTTATTACTGAAATACCCAGTAACAAGTCGTTTGGGTTGCACCAAAAAGCCCAACAGGTAACACCTTTTAACAACAATGGCGCACAAAAGGAGCAACCCGAGTACAACCCGATGCGCGGACCTGTAACACCCGGCGAGACGAGATGCGGCTTCCACCACCCCACCAAAGCTGGCACCATCGCGCCCTTTTTACGCGACTCCCTTGCCGGGAAATGATGGAAAGGCTGAGGTCGGACAGGTTCGGTTGATATCGGCGCGACAGTCTGCTGTAGCGATGCGACACCCGCCCGCCCAGCCGCCAATTGCAGCCGTGGCGCTGTTGGCCGATGTCCAATCGCTATGCTAGCTTGGCGCCACGCCAGGAAGGCCCGTAACAGCAGGAGCGCACCAGAACACATGAGGACCGCACATGGCTCAGGCCACGCCCGCGCTGGAAATCCGTAATTTGCACAAACGCTACGGTGAGCTGGAAGTACTCAAGGGTATTTCGCTGACCGCTCGCGACGGCGATGTGATCTCGATCCTGGGGTCCTCCGGTTCCGGCAAGTCCACACTGCTGCGCTGCATCAACCTGCTGGAAAACCCCCACGAAGGGCAGATCCTGGTCGCCGGCGAAGAGCTCAAGCTCAAGGCCGCGAAAAACGGCGAGCTGGTTGCTGCCGACAACAAGCAGATCAACCGCATGCGCAGTGAGATCGGCTTCGTATTCCAGAATTTCAACCTGTGGCCGCACATGACCGTGCTCGATAACATCATCGAAGCACCGCGTCGCGTGCTCGGCCAGAGCAAGGCCCAAGCCATTGAAGTGGCCGAGGCGCTGCTGGCCAAGGTCGGCATCGGCGACAAGCGCCATGCCTACCCCGCGCAGCTCTCCGGTGGCCAGCAACAACGGGCAGCCATCGCCCGCACACTGGCCATGCAGCCTAAAGTCATTCTGTTCGATGAGCCGACTTCGGCACTCGATCCGGAAATGGTTCAGGAAGTGCTCAACGTTATCCGGGCACTGGCCGAAGAAGGCCGAACCATGCTACTGGTTACCCATGAAATGAGCTTCGCCCGCCAAGTGTCCAGTGAAGTGGTCTTCCTGCACCAGGGGCTCGTTGAAGAGCAAGGATCGCCGCAGCAGGTCTTTGAAAACCCGCTTTCGGCGCGTTGTAAACAATTCATGTCCAGCAACCGCTAACGGAGCAACACGAATGCAGAACTACAAGAAATTTCTCCTGGCCGCTGCCGCCACGCTGGTGATGTCGAGCAACGCCATGGCCGAAACGCTGAAAATGGGCATCGAAGCGGCCTACCCGCCCTTCAACAACAAGGATGCCAGCGGCCAGGTCGTAGGTTTCGACAAAGAAATCGGCGACGCCCTGTGCGCCAAGATGAAAGTCGAGTGCGTGGTAGTCACCTCCGACTGGGACGGCATCATCCCTGCGCTGAACGCCAAGAAATTCGACTTCCTGATCTCGTCGATGTCGATCACCGACGAACGCAAGCAGGCGGTTGATTTCACCGACCCGTACTACTCGAACAAACTGCAGTTCATCGCCCCGAAAAACGTCGACTTCAAAACCGACAAGGCCTCGCTCAAAGGCAAGATACTCGGTGCTCAACGCGCGACCCTGGCCGGTACCTGGATGGAAGACAACCTGGGCGACGACGTCACCATCAAGCTGTATGACACCCAGGAAAACGCCTTCCTGGACCTGACTTCCGGCCGCCTCGACGGCATCCTGGCCGACAAGTACGTCAACTACGAGTGGCTGAAAAGCGACGCCGGCAAGGCTTACGAGTTCAAGGGCGACCCGGTGGAAGAAAGCGACAAGATCGGTATCGCCGTGCGTAAAGACGACCCGATTCGCGAGAAGCTGAACGCCGCCCTGAAGGAAATCGTTGCTGACGGTACTTACAAGAAGATCAACGACAAGTACTTCCCGTTCAGTATCTACTGATCTGCCCCACCGGCAATCGCCTTTGCGGCGATTGCCGGCCTCAAGCTAAGCCTGCCCATGAATATTGAACTCTACGGATTCGGCGCGGCCCTGGCCGCTGGCGCCCTGATGACCGTCAAACTGGCACTCTCGGCCCTGTGCCTGGGCCTGGTACTCGGCCTACTGGGTGCATTGGCCAAGACCTCCCCATACAAACCCCTGCAGTGGCTGGGCGGCACCTACTCGACACTGGTGCGCGGCGTTCCCGAACTGCTCTGGGTACTGTTGATCTACTTCGGCACCGTCAGCCTGATGAACCGGCTCGGCGAGCTCCTCAACATTCCCGGCCTGGAACTCAACGCCTTTGCCGCGGGCGTGATTGCCCTGGGGCTGTGTTTCGGCGCCTACGCCACGGAAGTGTTTCGTGGCGCGATCCTGGCCATCCCCAAGGGCCATCGTGAAGCCGGCATGGCCCTGGGCTTGTCCAGGGCGCGGATTTTTTCCAGGCTGATCCTGCCGCAGATGTGGCGCATCGCGCTGCCTGGCCTGGGCAACCTGTTCATGATCCTGATGAAAGACACTGCGCTGGTGTCGGTGATCGGCCTGGAAGAGATCATGCGCCACTCGCAAATTGCCGTGACCGTGACCAAGCAACCTTTCACCTTCTACATGGTTGCCGCCTTCATCTACCTGGGCCTGACCATTCTTGCCATGATCGGCATGCACTTCATGGAAAAACGCGCCGCTCGCGGCTTTGCGAGGGCCGCACAATGAATTGGGAAGTCATCATCAAATGGCTACCGCGCCTGGCCCAGGGTGCCACCCTGACCCTGGAGCTGGTCGCCATCGCCGTGATCGCCGGGCTGATCCTGGCCATCCCGCTGGGCATCGCCCGCTCTTCGCGGCACTGGTACGTGCGCGCCCTGCCCTACGGTTACATTTTCTTCTTCCGTGGCACACCGCTGCTGGTGCAGTTGTTCCTGGTCTATTACGGCCTGGCGCAGTTCGATGCCATACGCCAGAGCTCGCTGTGGCCGTACCTGCGCGATCCGTTCTGGTGCACCGTCATCACCATGACCCTGCACACCGCCGCCTACATCGCCGAGATCCTGCGTGGCGCACTGCAAGCCATCCCGCGCGGCGAGATCGAAGCGGCACGGGCGCTGGGCATGTCCAGGGCCAAGGCGATGTTCTACATCATGCTGCCGCGCGCCGCGCGCATCGGCTTGCCGGCCTACAGTAACGAAGTGATCCTGATGCTCAAGGCCAGCGCCCTGGCCAGCACCGTGACTCTGCTGGAACTGACCGGCATGGCCCGCACGATCATCGCCCGGACCTACCTGCCGGTAGAGATCTTCTTTGCCGCCGGCCTGTTCTACCTGCTGATCTCCTTCCTGATGGTGCGCGCCTTCAAGCTCCTCGAGCGCTGGCTGCGCGTGGACGCCTGTCAGGGCCGCTAGACGTCGCCCCGGGGCTGGCGCACCCTAAGCCAGCCCCGCCTCTCTCAAGTTCAAGACATGACCCAGGCACACACCCTCAAGGGCGACCAGTTGCTGGCCCGCTTCCAGGCGCTGGACAGCTTCCTGCTCGAACACCAGGCACTCTGGCGCCCGCGCCCGTTCAACCACCTGCACCTGCCCTGGGAGTCCCGGCACCCCGAGCTGGCCCAATGGCTGCGACAACGCTCCCTGAGCGATGCGGAAGCCGCACACAATCATCCCGAAGCCGTGTCGGCGCCCAGCCCTTATCCACAGATCGCGACCGAGGCCGCCAGGCTGAGCGCGATCGGGGCGTTATCCACAACCGACCTCAAGCCGGCCCCGGCGCGCCTCAACGTCGACGTACCCGGGCGCAAATGGCAGCAGATCGAAGCCTTCGGCCAACACCTGACCTTCACCCGCATACCCCGGCACTGGCTCGACTGGTGCGCCGGCAAAGGCCACCTCGGCCGACGCCTGCTGCAGCCGGAACAGACCCTGACCTGCCTGGAATACGACGCCCAACTGGTAGAAGCCGGCCAGCGACTCAGCCAACACCACCATCTAGCGGCCGATCACCAACTGCAGGACGTAATGGCCGCCGACGCTGTCAAGCACCTGCGCCCGATCCACACCGCCGTGGCCCTACACGCCTGCGGCGATCTGCACGTACGCCTGATGCAACTGGCCAGCGCGGCCGGCTGCCAACAACTGGCCATCGCCCCCTGCTGCTACAACCGCACCGCCAACCCTCGCTACCAGGCCATGTCTGGCCCGGCCCTGGCCTCGACCCTGGAACTGTCACAGGACGACCTCGGCCTGCCGCTAAGCGAAACCGTCACCGCCGGCGCCCGCGTACGCCGCCAACGCGACGCCTCCATGGCCCGCCGTCTGGGCTTCGACCTGCTGCAACGCTCCCTGCGCCAGGTCGACGACTACCTGCCCACCCCCTCGCTCCCCAGCGCCTGGCTGGAAAAACCCTTCGCCGACTACTGCCGCGACCTTGCCACCCTCAAAGGGTTATCCACAACCGACGACCATGACTGGGCCGCCTTCGAAGGCGCCGGCCAACAGCGCCTGGCAGAAGTCCGCAACCTTGAACTGGTCCGCAACCTGTTCCGCCGCCCGCTGGAACTCTGGCTGGTGCTCGACCGTGCATTATTTCTACAAGAGCAAGGCTACACCGTAGAACTGGGCATTTTCTGCGAACACAACCTGACGCCGCGCAACCTCATGCTGCTGGCCGAACGCAAATAAATGGCTGAAGTTTTCTACAGGCCTGTGGATAACTCTGTTGACAAGGTTTTGAAAAAACCAGAGGAAATCATGGATCCAAGCCAAATAACGGCTTGGTCATTTTTTGTTCACAGTCTAAACGCCTGTAAAAACAGCACCTTGCGCGAACATGAGAAAGACTCGGAAAATTCAGGTGTCAGACGCCACCTTGGCACGCGGCTTGTGCATAAACACTGGAGTGAAAGAATCTAAAGCTCCTAAAAATCTTCGCCTGGGGGGTTTACTCGCGAGAGCGAATAGCTATAATCAGCGCCCTCACATGCCGGTATAGCTCAGATGGTAGAGCAACTGACTTGTAATCAGTAGGTCCCGGGTTCGATTCCTGGTGCCGGCACCATATAGAATAAGGCTCGCAGCGATGCGGGCCTTTTTCGTTTTTGATCCGGGGTTACGCCGGGGTTACGTTTTCGGTAAATCTTCAGCGATATCGACCAGTCGTTTTTCCGCTTTCAGAGTCGCGGAAGTCGCGTTACAGGCGCGTACCGGTCGCGAAACTACGATTGCAGCGGCCTGTACAATGTTCTATTCGACCAGTCTTTCGCGCTTAGCGATCTGACGAGCCCTGCGAGGAAACTTCGGGCCGTGGCGAGAAGCGATTCTCTGAGCCTTAAAAAGGCTTGCGACCTGCGTTACCGACAGTTTCCACCATCGAGCCATTTAGACAGTAAGACCTAAATGTCCGGACTTTTCGGACCAGTACGCGCGCGCGTACGCACGCGCGAAGGAAATAGCAAGGGCAATTCGCCCATCCGGGCGATAAAACGCACTGCTACGCTTTCCTCTCCACGGAGGAAACACAATGCTGAACTCAGACCTGCTCCCGTCCTTACTCTTCAAAATCAACCAAAACCAACTCGCCCTGGAGGCCGCCATCCTTGAACTTTCAAACTGGGTCGAGCAGCGGGGCTCGGCTGAGGCCGACAACGTACGTGGCGCCCTAGAAGCCACCGACAAAAATGAAGAGTTCATCAAGATGACGCTTGCGGTGATGATGGCGCCGGAGTGACTGCAACCAGCTGAAGCAGCCATCCGATGAGGCTGTTTTCGCTCCAGTCGCATCATCAGCGTGATCAAAGACGTCCCTATCGCATCACCTACGACGCATCTAGCAGACCACCAGCAAGCAGCCTCAGTGAAGAATGATTAAGTCAATTTTATGCTTGCCGATACCCTTCGGGATCTATGAACAAAAGCTACTTGGCGACGGCAACCGACAGGCATTATTGATACCCGCCTTTACTGTGCGACTCGGTATCTGAGGAGCTTCCGTCGAAGCAGGTACAATCGCTGATCCAGCATCAGAACTTAAACCAGCATTGATAAATGGAGCTTATGAGATTCCATCCCGATGGCCCCTCCATACCGGATATCCTCCTAGAACGCTGTGATGCCGGCCGCGTCGTATTTCTGTGCGGTGCCGGAGTTTCGCTGCCATCCGGAATGCCTACTTTTGTTGGCCTTACTCGGTACGTCATAGAGTTCTTTGACCCGCCAGCCGACTCAGAAATTATGGCCGCGTTTCGGCCATGGCTGGACGGTCAATCTGCAGCGAATGTCCCACTCGACCAAATCTTCAATCTCCTCCACCTTGAATACGGCAAGGATGAAGTTAACGCTCTGGTCACAGAGCGGCTGAATGCTCCTCTACAAATCGAAGGTTTTGGACGTGAGC
This sequence comes from Pseudomonas sp. LS1212, assembly GCF_024741815.1. Lineage (NCBI taxonomy): Bacteria > Pseudomonadati > Pseudomonadota > Gammaproteobacteria > Pseudomonadales > Pseudomonadaceae > Pseudomonas > Pseudomonas sp. LS1212. Next base: position 294,615 of record NZ_CP102951.1, on the reverse strand, counting down.
ACGATCTGATCAAGCGGATTTCTTCGAGTCAGAGCGGCGTGCCACAAATTGTCACGACGAACTTCGACCGATTGTTCGAGACAGGCCAGGAGGGAGAGCATCTGGTCTGGCATGTGCCGCCTGCTTTTCCCGATCTGAACTTCGGATCGAAGATAGAGGGGATTACGTATCTACACGGGCGACTGGTGGACGCAGCCTCTGAAAGTCATCCCTACGTGCTGAGCAGCGCCGACTTCGGGCGTGCCTACCTCTCAGAAGGATGGGCCACCAACTTCATCAGGCACCTCCTCGAACGATATACAGTCGTTTTAGTCGGTTATCAGGCAGAAGACCCTCCAGTCAAATATCTTCTTCAGGGTCTCAACCATGACGGGCAGTATGACCGGTCTAGACTCTATGCCTTTGACCGTGGGCTTTCTGAAGAAATTGAAGCCAAATGGCGTGACCGAGGTGTTACGGCCATAGCCTATTCCGATCATTCGGAACTCTGGAAGAGCATGGAAGCCTGGGCAGACCGCGCCGACGAACCGCGCAGATGGCGTACATCCATAATCGCTAAAAGCCAGCAGGACCCGAAGGATCTGGCCCCTCATGAGCGCGGCCAAGTTGCTCATACTCTTCGCACAGTACAGGGGGCGAGATTGTTTTCGGAGGCTGATCCAGCACCGCATCCTGAATGGATATGTGTGATGGATGCGAATGTCCGATCAGGCAAACGGAGTAGCGGATATGGCAGTGACGCAGAAACCTTCGAGCCTGTGGCCGCTTACGGGCTTGATGACGATCTAAGGGATATATCTGAGGATGATCGCAGACAGGGTGTCAGCAACGACAATCTCCTCGTCTGGCGCGACGAAGACGACAATCCGCATGAGTTCCATCGGTTGGGTGAACGACAGGCAGAAGGTTTCGAGGCGACGCCTATAAGGCTTCGTCACCTTATCACCTGGATCAGCAAGTCCATCGACAGCCCTGTGCTGGCCTGGTGGGCCATTCGACAGAACGGACTGCATCCACGACTGCTGCAACAGCTCGAGTGGCAACTGGAGCATTCAAAGTCTCTCAACGAGCGTGCTCGTCATATCTGGAACCTCATCCTCGAACACCATCGAGACCCTCGCAATCTTAAATGGAATGGCGAATGGTTCGACTTGGAGAACCGGGTTAAAGCGGAGGGGTGGACGGCTAGTGTCCTACGAGAGTTTCGGAGAGTTGCAACGCCCCGATTGGAGATCAAACCGCCGTTTGGATTGAAGCAATCCAGACCGCCGTCGGTATCTTGGGAGGAAATTCATCTCAGCGACCTCGGTCAGTACGAAGTCGTGTTCCTTGATAGGCACGACGTAGATTTAGACGTCCCCGAAAGTCTATTGCCGCAAGTATTTAGAATTCTTGAGGAACAGCTAACCGTGGCCTCAGGGCTACTGGGAGATATCGAAACATCCTACTTCCATACCCCAACCTGCTATCCGGGCCGTGAAGCCGATGGGGGTGACCGCATCACGGACGCCGCGGAGGTCGTGACTTGGTTCGTCCAACTTTTTGACCGGGTGGCTGCCAAATGGCCAGAACTGGCGAACGCACATGCAACGACTTGGCCCGCGACAGACCAGTTCTTCTTTCGGAAGCTCAAACTGTATGCGTTTAGCAAAGTAAACGCCTTCGAGGCCGACCATGTTGCCAAGGAAATCTTGTGCTTAGATCAGGATACATTCTGGGACATTCATGTGGTTCGAGAGCTTCTTTTCCTATTGGTGGATCGATGGAGAGAGTTCTCTCAAGAAAACCGGAATAAACTCACCGACCGCATCTTGACCGGCCCCGATCAGCTTTCTCATTGGCCTGACGAGGAGTTCCATGGGCTGCGGGATAAGCTCGCCGTCAGATATGCTCGGTATCTCGAACTACGAGGTTGTGAACTGACGGCAGATCGAAGTGAACGCCTTGCCAATATGACTAAAGGCATTCTTGAGTGGAACGACGCTTGGGCAACCTCAATGGTGATCGAGCGAGGTTCTTACTCGGGGTGGATTGATACGGATGAGAAACCCGATGCAATTTTGGACCTTCCCGTAACCGAGGTAATCTCCAAGGCAAAGGAAGGCCTGAAGCGTGACTTTGACAGCCTCACTGAGAAGCGCCCCTTCACTGGTTTGGTAAAAGCCAATCCGCGAAAGGCCTTGTCTGCGCTTACGATTGCAGGAAGGGCTGGCAACTATCCAGAGGCGTTCTGGTCGCCCATGATCAATGAACTTCCCGCAGACGTCACGCCTAGGCTGAGACGGGTATTTCTGGTCCGAGTAACGCGACTTCCACATGAGGTTATCGAAGAACTGCGACATACCTTGGGCCGATGGCTCGAAAAGAACTTGGCCGCGGTTCTTGAGTTTGATGATGATCTCGGTTGGGCAGTCTACGATCATATCGTCGATGGCATCCTGAGCGGTGGAGCAGATGCAATGGGTAGCGGTCTTGGCGAAGTCCGCCAAGGTGGAAAAGTCATTCAACGGTCCCGGCGCACACTCGACCATGCGATCAACAGCCCAGTCGGCATGTGTGCTGCGGCCCTTTTCAATGCAGTACCCGGAGAGAAACAGGAGGCCTGTTCACTAATCCCAGATCACATAAAGTCTCGTGCCGAACGCCTCTTCGCGCTACCAGGCGAGGGCTCAGATCATGCCGTGTCGATAATGTGCAGGCAGCTGAACTGGTTGATGTTCGTCGATCCTGCTTGGACCAAGGAACGCCTAATTCCAATGCTGGCGTTCGAGCATCCCGCTTCGGAACCAGCATGGAACGGATTTCTTCATAGCGGGCGGGAGCCTTGGTCGCCGTTGGCAGAAATAATCAAACCACTCCTACTTGACCTCTTTCCACGGATCGAAGGATTTTCTTGGGATCGTGATCTCTCAAACGTAGCGGCTCAATGGCTTGGCTTCATGCGAGTGTTTCACTCGAATAAGCCGAGCGGTCTTTCACAAGGCCAAATGCGTTCGGTCTTTCGAGCGATGACTGACGATACTCGGAACCGATTCATTACCTGGCTGGGGCAGGTTGGGCAGGCAAACGAGAACGGCTGGGCCAATCACGTCATCCCCTTAATCAACGAGGACTGGCCGAGAGAACGCCGATTCAGGACTTCTGCATCGATGAGAGCGTGGATCGGCTTGCTTGGTGGCACTGGCGATAGCTTCGCCGCCGTCTACGAAGCGGTGAAGAAATTCTTGGTGCCAGTGGAGACAAATGACCACCCGTTCTATAGGTTCACCCGAGAGATCAATGAGGAAATGCCGATTACAGCTTTATTTCCTGAAGCGACTCTGGATTTGATGAACAGAGCTACACCTCAGGTTCTCACTCGTCCGGCATCCGAGTTACCGAAAGTGCTAGCACTGATTGCGGAAACCGAATCTGACCTAACATCAGATCCTCGTTATTTGCGCCTAATCGATCTTGTTGAACGAAGCTAAACTTCCGTCCTCATGACCGAAAACTGAGCGAGTCTCCTCGGGCTTCCTAGAAATCCGATGACTGCTTTTGACCGATTCTGTTGAAAAAGTCGCCCCGGTCTGGCTACCCGTTCATTGAGCGGGGAAAACGCCTTTTTTGCACGCTGCCACGTCAAATCTGAGCCTTGAACCTTCTGCGCGAAACACGGATTTCAATCTCAGACGCGTACTTTTCTGCCGTGGAAACCGAAGCCGACTTTTTCAACAGAATCGACCGGAAGCGACCTCCTGCGAACGTTCGCTCTGGCCGGGGGTAACCCTTGGCCGACGCCCGCTTCTGGCCGATGGTTGCTTGTCTCGAAGGGCTACAACCGACCCACACCCGCCACTCGGCCCATTCCTGCTGACCGTCTCATCGTTGCCCTGGAACTGCCGCTTGTCTCGCTGATGAGGGTGTGGTGGGTCGAGCGTTCGGTGATGGAATTGCATTTCGCGAACAAGGGGGTGGGACGCCGCCGGATTTCCGGTCCGTGTGCGCTACTATGACCTTAATCCCTCGTTGCCGAGAACCCACTATGCCGCGCATCTTCATCAGCTACCGCCGCGAAGATAGTCAAGCGCTCGCAGGGCGACTGTTTGATCGGCTTGCGCAGCGTTTCGGCAAGGATCGCGTCTTCCGGGATATCGACGCAATCGAGGCCGGCGCGAACTTCGCCGAGGTGATCGGCGAGCGAATTGGCGGCTGCGACGTGCTCGTGGCGCTGATCGGCACGAGATGGCTCGAAGCGGAGGACGGCGAAGGGCGGCGCAGGCTCGATCTGCCGCATGATTTCGTGAGGGTGGAGATCGCTGCGGCGCTCGACCAACGCAAGCTCGTCATTCCGGTGCTGATCGAAGGAACGACGATGCCGTCGCGCGAGGTGCTCCCAGAGGAACTCGCCCCGCTCGCCGACCGCAACGCGCTCCCGATCAGTGACGCGCGCTTCGACTTCGACGTGGGCCGCTTGATCGCGGTAATCGACAGAACCGTTGTCGCCCACCAGCCGGCGCCCGGCACGACGACTGCCGCACGCCGCACCGGTCTCTGGGCACACCTGAACGAGGAGCACACCCAGCGCACGATCGCGTTTATTGGCGCGGGGATCGCTGCGGTCGTAACGGCCACATGGACGGCCTACGTGTACTTCGCGGAGAAGCCGAGCCTTCCCCCGTCGGGGGTGAGTGCGACACAGGGGGGAATGGCAACGGGCGGCGACATCTCAGCAACGGCGGCGCCTGGGGGCGTCGCCGTCGTCGCCACCGGCCCCGTGACCATCGGCATCACACTCGATCAGTATGAGGAGAAGATTAAGCAACGTGAGCGAGATCTGCGCGAGGAGTATGCGAACGCCTCCCGTACCGACAAGGACCGCATTGCCCTGCTCGAGGCGCAACTGGCCGCTGTCGAGACGGCGGCACGATCGCCCGAGCAGAGTTTGAAGCAGTACAAGGAGATCCTCTCCCGCGCGAGCGAGAGCCTGGCGCAACTCAGCGCCCTGCTTCCCGGCGAGGAGTTGGAGGGTGCCCGCCAAGCTCTGGCACGCGGCGATACCCATGAGGCCGAGCGCCTTTTCTCGTCGGTTCTCGCCGGAGACAAGCAGCGCGCCGCCGAGGCCGCTTACCAGCTCGGATCGCTCGCCGAAAGCCGGATCGACTACTCGACGGCGGCGAAGTACTACGCCGAGGCGGTCACGTTGCAGCCGGAAAATCCACAGTACCTGGATGCAAAGGGCAGGATCGCCTACACGCTCGGGCTGTATGGGGACGCAGAACCGCTTCTTGAGCGGGTGCTCGCGATCCGGATGAAGGCTCTCGGCCCCGAGCATCCGGACGTGGCGACGAGCCTCAACAACCTCGCGGAGCTCTACGTTGCCCAGGGCCTCTTCACCAAGGCCGAGCCGCTTCACCAGCAGGCGCTCGCGATCCGGATGAAGGCTCTCGGCCCCGAGCATCCGGACGTGGCGACGAGCCTCGACAACCTCGCGGAGCTCTACGTTGCCCAGGGCCTCTTCACCAAGGCCGAGCCGCTCTACCAGGAGGCGCTCGCGATCAGCAAGAAGGCCCTCGGCCCCGGACATCCGGACGTGGCCGAGGGCCTCCACAACCTCGCGGCGCTCTACCATGCCCAGGGCCTCTACGCCCAGGCCGAGCCGCTCTTCCAGCAGGCGCTCGCGATCAACAAGAAGGCCCGCGGCCCCGCGCATCCGGACGTGGCGAAGAGCCTCAACAACCTCGCGCTGCTCTACGATTCCCAAGGTCTGTACGCCCAGGCCGAGCCGCTCTTCCAGGAGGCGCTCGCGATCAGCAAGAAGGCCCTCGGCCCCGCGCATCCGGACGTGGCGGTGAGCCTCCACAATCTCGCGGCGCTCTACGATGCCCAAGGTCTGTACGCCCAGGCCGAGCCGCTCTTCCAGGAGGCGCTCGCGATCAGCAAGAAGGCCCTCGGCCCCGCGCATCCGGACGTGGCGAAGAGCCTCAACAACCTCGCGCTGCTCTACGATTCCCAAGGTCTGTACGCCCAGGCCGAGCCGCTCTACCAGGAGGCGCTCGCGATCAGCAAGAAGGCCCTCGGCCCCGCGCATCCGGACGTGGCGGTGAGCCTCAACAATCTCGCGGCGCTCTACTATGCCCAAGGTCTGTACGCCCAGGCCGAGCCGCTCTACCAGGAGGCGCTCGCGATCAGCAAGAAGGCCCTCGGCCCCGCGCATCCGGACGTGGCGGTGAGCCTCAACAATCTCGCGGCGCTCTACTATGCCCAAGGTCTGTACGCCAAGGCCGAGCCGCTTTACCAGGAGGCGCTCGCGATCAGCAAGAAGGCCCTCGGCCCCGCGCATCCGGACGTGGCGACATTGCTAGAAAATTTCGCCGACTTGCTGACCAAACTCAAGCGGGAAAAGGAGGCTGCCGATCTCCGAACACAGGCCAACGCGATTCGGGCAAGACGTGCCAACAGCTCGTAGTGCAGAAGCGATCACGGGTCAGCACACCGGAGGAAAAATCGAGCGGTAACAGCCGCAGCTCCGCTTTCGGAAACTTCGGTTGGATCCCTCAAGTTCTGCAAGAGGACGCGAGCCAGCGCTCAACTCTTCGCTAAACGACCGTCACGGGCAGCTTACGAACCCGCTGCGGACGATGACCACCATGGGTCCGACTGGCCGTTCATGGCCGGTTGTTGCCTGTAGCCATCGGCAGTAATGGGCAATTCTTTGCCTATCATGGTTACGAAGCGTGCTGGTCAAATCCGATGCAATCGGTGGTCAGATCGAATGCAAAGGGGGGGTCAGGTGGAATGCAAACGGGCGGTTAAGTGCAATTTCGCGATTCACCACAGAGGAATCATCGATGCGTATTGAGCAGCAAATCGTTGATGCCTGGGCGACCAGTCTAGTCATTGAGGTGGTGAGCGATGTTATTAACGTCCTTGAGGGGATGGACGCAGTTCTGTCCGGCGACTCGGGCCTGGCAAATGTGTGGGAAGAGGTTTGCGCACAGGTTCGGCTCGGGGAGTCCCTTGACTGGCCGATCTATGAAGAAAGCATCGTGGATCTGCTATGCGCCGGCGTAGAAGAGTTGGATAGGGATGCCCAGCTGGCTTTATGGGCCGTCACCGATGAGGGGTGGGACTACATTTACGACCACCATGCGGATGAAGGCGGTGCCACTGGCGCTCCACTGGATATCAGTGACATCGTGGCCAAGCTGAAAAAGGACGTACTATCTGCAGCCGCGGATTATGAAAGTCCGAGCCTCCATCGTTATATCTGGGGCAAAAATGACTCCAAATATGACGAGGATGAAGAGTACGACGAAGACGAGGTTGAGGAGGAACACGAAGAGGATGACGACTGTGAAGAACCCATCATCTTCGTCATCCACCGTGAGCAGATAGAAGCCTTCGACCTGGAAAGCTCACTGGACTTTCTGCGGACGCTGGTGCCGCTCCGAGACCCGCAGTATGTGTGGAGCTGGAAGGGCAAATTAACCTTGGTCATTTCCGGTTATGACAACGACACCCGCGAGCTTTTCGAGATTCCAGAGGTATGTCGCTACCTACGCGGAATCGATCAGGCTTGGCCGTTCTGGTTTTTCTTCCTTACTCCATCCTCGATCAAGCTGGTGGGGATGTGCCTGACATCCGCCGTCCCGATTGCCGCGGGCAAGGTATTCCTGCCGCCGGAGAGCTTTTATCGATTCATGGAGCGAGGCTTCGGAGCGGTCAATCACCTGTTTGACCATTTTGGCTTCCCGGAGTCTGAAAACGAGGCACTGTCGGGAGTTGTATCGCAAATCTTCGCCAACTGAGCGAAGAGTGGAGCGCTTTGCAGCAGACTTCGGCGGCAATAGTCTGCTCCCGCAGTTCCTTTGCCAACGCCCGAATCATATGCCTGAAGCCGCCTTTCCAGGCATTGCGAGAGGACGGGGCTTTGCCTTTAGGGCTTCTCGTCCCGGTACTTTTTTGCCAGGGTTGCCGTTGCCGTATCAACTCCGCCAGCCGAGCCCGTCGCTCGGCTGCCTAGTCGTTCGCCATTGTCTGTCTCCAATAGTTCGTTCTGCGCGTCACTGTTTTTCCGCATGCGCGCAGGATGCTCGGGGATACTATTGTTGACCTAAACCTGATTGCCGATATTGGCCTGTAGTACGAATGCCATCTGCCTGGGCACCTTGATCTCGGCCAGTGTGCGCAGTGTTGCCCTGGCCTGGCTCTGCGACTTGAGCACCAGCCGCATGTACCGCTCCATCACATCAAGCTTGTTGCTGGTCAGGGCCTGGATGGCCAACATGGCGAACAGGTCATCCAGCGTGTGCGCTTGAGCAAGTAGCATGCATTCAGCGCGAGACATTTCACCGCTGCGAATCGCGGCAGACTGCCGTGACAACCCACCAACCATCTCGGTGACGACCTGCGAGTGCTCAATGCTCTGGCAGATGGTCTGCATCGAGACGTTGAGACATTCCGGGGTGGTGGCGATGCGCGTTATGGTTTGCCGCCTGCTCTCGGCTGGACGCATGTCGGCACGCAGCTTCAGTTCCATTTCCAACTCGTGTATGTGTACAGCTTAGTTGTGGTCACTAGTGGGTGAAGAGTAATCAGCCAGCCACTCCTCGCCTGTTTGTTCTTGCGGTGTTTTGCGCGAATCAACAGGTTCACTATCTACCGTGTACTCGCATGTACTGATTACCGTATTACCGTGGTTTTCTGTACACGCAGTTTGTTTCGCCTGGAAGCCCCGATTTTGCTGGGCTGGAGCCGAATTCTTGTCCGGCGCTTTTGTCCGGCAGTTGTCCGTCGCTTGTCCGGCAGTTGTCCGTCCGTTGTCCGGCGAAAAGGCTTTGCGCACCTCGACAGCAGTGATGGAAAGGGGGCGGAGCGATCCGGCGTCCAACCGATTTTTTCGGTCGGCTACAATGTCGGCAGTGAACAGGATGCCCCGCAAGTTGCCCAGATAGTCATGGAGCGACGATAGACGCTTGGGCGGGGGAAGCCCGGTTGATTGCCAGAAACGATAGAGATGGCTGCGCTTACCAATGCGAAAGTGCCCCATCGGCAGAGGGGTACCTTTTTTCCCGGCCTTGGTGCTACGGTCACGATTCAGCTCCGCGTTGAAGATGGCGTGGGTATTCAAGCCACCTACAAACGACGGAAGCTGGATCGTCACACCAGCCGCCTTGTGAGGACCATACAAGCCCGTGGAATAACCGCCATACTCATATGCATCCATTCCGAGAGTGACCAGAATTTCACGCAGAAGAGCTGGTGAATGTTTGTCCCACCAATCCTGAGGTACAGGCTTACCGCTGGACGGGCTAATGACGAGCTTGCCACGCTCGATACTGATTTCGACACCTCGGTTGAGCAATTTCCCGACGGTAACGGTCATTGGAGTGCCAAGGCTTTGGTCAGTTTGTCCCCCAGTGCGATCAGACCAACTACAGCGGCCAGCGTCAGCAGCTCGACGACATGCGGGTGACCATAAAGCCAGGCGGAGACTTTCATCAGACAAGCCGGGGCCAGCCCGGCCAGGCGGGTGCGAATGTTCGGCACTGGATTAGCCCTCAGCGGTGGGGCGGGTGGGGCGCGTCATGTAGGCAAACACTTTGCGGGCCTTGTCGCTCTCGCTGGACGGCAGGCTATAGCGCTTCACCTGGCAAGGGTCGCCCCAGCGGTTCGGGACGCGCTCAAAATGGCGATCAATGATCAGCCCGTGACGGTTTTCCAGCTCGGAAATAGTGCTATTCAGACAATGGTCGCCCAGACCTTCTGCCTCGAAGCGGTTGATACTGGTACCCGTCAGCAGACAGGCCAGAATGCGGGCGATCTTGCTCATGCCTTCGGTGCTAGACTGGCCTTCCGACGGGCTGCTCTGCTGGTATTGGGGGCGGCTCTTTTTCATTACGCGCCAACCTCGCCGGTATGGTTGGCGGTGCGGCTGGCCAGGAACTCGGCAAGGTCGCTGATGCGGTACTTCACCAGGCGGCCTACCTTGAGGTAAGGCAGGTTGTAGCGGCCGGTCGAACGCCACACTGCGAGAGTGGACGTCTTAACGTCAATGGCGAAGGCAGCCTGCTCTGGGGCTACGATGAAGATCGGGTTCTCCGGGGTGAAACCAAGCCTTGCGCTGATGTCAGTTTTGAATGCTTCAATGTCGTTGGGTTTAGGGGTGTTCACTGATAGTTCCTCGTTTAAGTTCAACAACAACGAGAAAAGAATCGGGCAACCAACCGTACCCACGACAAGCAGCCCCCCAGCCCCAACTTTTGGGGCTAGTACTGTTTGATAAAGATGTCCCAAGCCTTGGCAAATGCCGTGCTTTTGGCGCTGCCGCCTTTTTTTGAGTTGCCAAACAGCCGACCTTCAGATGTGTAGCCTTGGTCGCTCAACCAGTCCCAGCAGGCTTGGCGTGCCCAAGGTTTCCCCGATTCGCTTTTCGGTGTCCTGAGATTGTCCTTCGTGAATTTGCACTGCGAATCGAACCATTGCTGGATCACCTCGATTCGTTGCTGGGGTATCGACTTGTGCCGTGTGCCCTTGATCTGTGGCTGAGCACCCTGCTCGGCAATTGGCGCTCGCCACGTCGTCTGCGCTTCAATCACCTCAAGCAGCGACTCTTCATGGATGGGCACGTCATGACCGACATTCGCTGCCCAATCAAGGAAAACCTTGAGCTCCCTTAACGTGAATGGGAAGGCGAGTACCGGTTTATCTGGCCTTCCTCTGGGGTGCCTAGCCAACACGGCACGCTCAGCGTCTGTCAGGGATGCCCAGTCCCGATCAGTTGGCAGCTTCAAATAGATGCCATCTCCCCTGATTTCAAACCCGCTTCCGAAGTCATCCAGAGAAGACTCCCCTTCCTCGTACAGCTCCATAATCCTGATGAAGTTGTACTTATCGATCTCAACACCTTCGAATTCGGGGTTTTCTAGATCCACCCCAAGCTCAACGCCCGCCAGTTGATTCCACTTCATAGCATCCTCTTGGTACTTGGTGTAAGCGGCCGGCCAGACTTGCGCCGATGGTTCGGTTATCTGCTGCGACGGTTCGGAATCAAAACCACTGAGGCGGTCTGCTTGACCCCCGCAGCCTCTAGCATGGCTTGCGTCGCCGTCTCGACGGACTGGCGCACCGGGTCGAGGTCGAGGCGGGCATAGATCGCCGTGGCTTGGTGGGTCTTGTGGTTGAGCGACTTCCCGATGATTGCCAGTGATGCGCCGGTCTTGGCCTGCCAGCTTCCAAGGGTGCGCCGCAGATCATGGATGCGCAGGTCGGTCATGTCGTAGAGCGCCGGGTCGATTTTCAGCGCGGCGGCGATGGACCGATAACGCTTCTCTGCGGCGGCTGGCGCGGTTGTAATCTGCTGGTCAGCCTGCTGGCGCTCCTCGGCAGACAGCTTGCCGAGCCCGTCCAGATGGTCGAGAAGGCGGCGCAGGCTGGCGCGCAGCAGGACGGCGGCCCATGCCTTTTTCGGCTCGACCAGATGGCCAGTCTTACCCTCGCCAGGAAATACGAAAGGAGATGTGCCGGTCGTGCGCTTGCGGACCGTGAGTGCGGCCACGGCTTCAGGCGATAAAGTGACGTTCTGCGGTGTGCCATTCTTGGTCATGTCGATGCGCCAGACACGGGCGTCCAGGTCAAGGTCGCGCCAGGCCATTGCCTGTACGTTCGAGCGACGCGCACCAGTGAGCAGCGCCAGCAAAAAGAAGTCGCTCAAGCTCGACTCGCCAATGGCGGCGAACAAATAGGGCAGCTCGGCGGCCTGGGCGAAGCGGTCACGCGACACCACCATGTTTTTCTGAATGTGGCTGGCCGGATTTGTGCCGCTGAAATGTTCATGATCGGTTGCGTAGTTAAAGACCGACGAAATGATGGCGACGGCTTTGTCGGCTTGGCGTGCGCTTTTCTTGCTCACCTTGCTGTGAATCGCCTTCACCTCGGATCGGGTGATATGCGACAGCTTGCTATTGGCGATGGCCGCCATGTGAAGCCGTGCGGTATCGAGGTAGTCCTTTTTTGTGCGCTCGGTGATCGGAGAGCCGTCACGCTTTTTCTTCTTCTCCAGCATCTCGGCCAGCATCTCGGCAAAGGTCGGCTCTTCGCGGATGGCGCGGCGAACGGCTGCCGGGTTAGCGCCGGCCTCAATCTCGGCATTGATGGCAGTGGCCTGCTTGCGTGCCTGTTCGACGGTCATAGTAGGGAAGCGGCCAAGCGTGACCCGCTCCGGCTGGCCTCCTTTCATGCGGCGATAGACGGAAAAGGTTTTGATGCCGGTGAACGACACTCGAAGCTGTAGGCCCTGAATCTTGGTGTCGTGATAGGTGGCGCGCTTGCCGGCCTCAGGTGTCGGCAATGCGGTCAGTCGTTCCTTGCTGAATGAGATATGGCTTTCGCTGCTCATGTCTTCCTCGCCAATTACGGGGTTACGCTGGGGTTACGTTTCAGGTCGAAAATGGTGAATTTTCGTGTAACCCCGTAAAGGCAAGAATAGGCTGAAAGCCTCACTCTGTATAGGCTGATAAGGTTCGTAAATCAGTGGGTATCGTCGAGCCCTCTGACTTGTAATCAGTAGGTCCCGGGTTCGATTCCTGGTGCCGGCACCATACAAAACAAAGACTTACCGTGAAAGCGGTAAGTCTTTTTTGTTGGACGTGGGTTTTCGTGTCTATACCGTGTCTGTTAGGCGGCGGTCTTCGGCCGATAAGTGTTAGACGAGGGGGTTAGCGATTTTCTCGATCAGGCCGGCGTGGTCGTTGTGCACGTTTCCGACGACTCCAGTCGCAGCAGCCGAAGACATGCGGCGCATGTTGAGCGCGCCCTCCTCAAGCCTTGGTTGGTCAGGCGCGACGATGTATAGTTTCAATTAAGTCGGGATGCGCTGACCTTTTTGCGGCGCGTTGGGATTTTTTCTCTCCTGGCTTACCTAATCCTTGCAGGCCGCCATTGTGCGGCCTGCTTTCGTTTTGGGGGGCAGCGGATGCACTTGCTATACGTTGATGAGTCGGGGGCGGCAGGTGACTGCCATTCCTACCGCGACCCAAACAAATGCCCAACTCCGAGATCAGCGGACTTGGAGGGAGCGCTGGCAAGGTCTGTGCGGTTGGTTTCTAAGCACTGGCCATGAAGCCCCACAAGCCGAACTGTTGAGCGCTGCGGTTTCTCAGCCACCAAATTGCCGACCATTCAAGGCATCGCCCAGGCCTCGCTCTCAGGGCTGGCGCCAACCTATGCAGAAGCCGCCCGGATGGATGACGAGAATTTGATCGAGCGGCTGACCACCCTACGCGGTGTCAGTCGCTGGACCGTGGAAATGTTCCTGATCTATACCCTCGAATGCATAAAAATCCTGCCGGCGACGACTTCGGTGTGCGTGAGGGCTATCGGCGCTTCAAGGGGCTGGAGGCGCAATTGACGCGCAAGCAGATGATCGAGACGGCGCGGCCCTGGAGTCCCTGGCGGACGGTAGCGGCCTGGTATCTGTGGCGGGCGCCGGCCCGTTGAAGCACCCGGTTCCATCAAGGGACCGATGCCGTTGTCACTTGCACGACGGGGCCCGATGCAACTGGTTCGAGCATCGGCTCATTGCCGCGCAGCTGCCGGATTTGCCGAATCTGCTGGACCCTGTTCAAGTTTTCCCAGGCGACGGCATAATGCCCCGGTGACTGCTCGATCGCGCTGCGGAAGAACTGCTCGGCCACATCCAGCTTGCCTTCCACCAGGCAGACATAGCCGACATCATTGCTGGCTTCAGGACGCTTTTCGATCTGTTCAAAGGCAGAGACGGCTTCCTCATAACGCGCCATGCGAGCCAGCAACAACCCGTAGTTGCGCCAGAGCGGTTTGTAGGACGCGTCGTAGCTCACACCACGCTGGTACATGCGCTCGGCTTCCGGCCATTGCCCGGCCATGTAATGGGAGTACCCCAGGCTATTCTGCACCAGCGCTGAATGCGGCTCGATGAGCTCGGCCAGACGGTAATAGTCCAGGGCCTCGGAGAAGTCGTTCCGCAGGTCCGCGAGCACCCCCAGCCCGTTGTAGGCCTTGAGCGGCGACTTGCTGTCGACCTTGAGTTCAGCCGCCCCTGGCAGGCTTTTGTCCTGGCCATTGCCAAAGCGTTTCTGGTCCACGGCGACCGCCTGCAACAGCAACTCCTTTGCGCGCTCATGATTACGCGTGGCCAGGCTCAGCAGGCCCATTTCCGTCAGGGCATCGAGATTGCCCGGATCATTGGTCAGTACCTCGGTGAAGGCCATCTCGGCAAGCTGGCTATTGCCGCGTTCGCGGTGGATGCGGCCGACCCAGACCAGGGCCGCATAGCGTTTGGGTGCCAGTTCAAGGACGCGCAGGTACTGGAACAGTGCCTGGTCCAGGTCACCTGCCTGGTAAGCCATCGCAGCGACCTGCATCGCCTGATCGGGCGAGCTGCTCTGCGTCTGGACCTGATAGAGCACCGAATTGCCACCGGCGTAGATTGAACGCCCCCCGTTCAACTCCGGCCCCATGCTCTGACACCCCGAAAGCACGGCCGTCATGGTCAACAGCAAACTGATCCTGTTCATGTCATAGCTTCCCGAACGTTCTAAGTATCCCGATGATCACCGGGCCGATGGCTACCAGAAAGAAGCTCGGCCACAGGCAGAAGATTAGTGGGAAAATCAGCTTGGTACCGATTTTCGCCCCCATTTCTTCAGCGGCCTGCGTGCGCCGGTCACGGAACTCCTCGGCATAGATGCGCAAGGTATCGGCCACGCTGGTACCGAAGCGGATACTCTGCGCCAACAGGCTGACCAGGCCTTGTATGTCTTCCAGGCCGGTGCGGTCGGCCAGTTGCTTGAGCGCCTCGGCGCTGGAAATACCGGCGCGGATTTGCGCATTGACCAGGGCCAGTTCTTCGGCCAACTCGGCCTGGCTGACCGCCATTTCATCGGCCACGCGTTCGATAGCCTGGGGCAAGGCCAGGCCCGACTCCACGCAAACCACCATCAGGTCCAGGGCATCGGGAAAGGCGGCACGCAACCGACCCTGCCGAGCCTTCTTGCGCTTGTCGACATACACTGCCGGCAGCAGCCACCCGACGGCAGCCGCCATGAGCACCACACCTATGCCCATGGTCAGGGAAAGCTTGGGAACCAGTGGCAATATCAACAGTGCAATACCGACCAGCATCAGCGGTAACAGCAAGCGCACCGCCCAGTACATCTGTACCGCTGACGACGAGCCGTAACCGGCGTGGGTCAACAGGCTTCGGGTGGCCGATGCCTGAGCCGTCGCGGACGAGCCGAAGCGCTGACCGACCCGTTCCAGCAGTAGCTGCAGGTTGCCTGGCGCCTCCCGTCCGGCCGCACCGCTGGAATGGCCGCGCTTGATCAATGCAAGACGACGTTGCAACGGGTCCTGAAGCCCCAACAACAGCAACGCCACAGTGATGACCGCGAGTACCGTGCTCATCCCGATCGCGCCGACGACCAACAGGCGTGCCAGTGCCTCATTGTCCGTCACCCGACTCAACAGCCCGAGCAAATAGTCCATGACCAACGTCCCCCTTGCGAGAACTGCTTAAACCTGGATCCGGATGATTTTGCGGATCCAGAAAATCCCGACCAACATGGAGCCAAAAGCCGCCATGATCAGCTTATGCCCGACGGGATCCTTGACCAGCAAAGTCAAATAGTCGGGGCTCGTGAGAATGATCGCCCCCGCCAGAACGAAGGGTATGGCCACCAACACCCAGGCCGACATTCGCCCTTCGGCCGACATTGTCCTGACCTTGCGCTGGAAGCGGAAACGCCCCCGGATCAGACTGCTCAGGCGCTCCAGTACTTCGGTCAGGTTGCCGCCGGTCTCGCGATGAATGAGGATCGAGGTCACCAGCATCATCACCGTCATGCTCGGCATCCTCTCCAGCAGGCCGAGCATGGCCCGGCGCACATCATTGCCATAGTTGATGTCGGCGAAAGTCAGGCCGAACTCATGTGCCACCGGCCCCTTGTGTTCATCGGCCACCAGGCGCAGGGTTTCATTGAACGGATGCCCGGCGCGCAAGGCCCGGCACATGGCTTCCAGCGCATCCGGCAAGCCCTCCTCGAACTTAGCGAAACGCTTGCCGCGGTCATGGATGATTTTCAGCAGCGGCAGCCAGAACGCCACGAAGGCCGCCGCCAGCGCCAGCCACCAGTAAGGTAAGAACAGCCAAGCCGCCGCCCCAGCAGCCGCAGCCAGAACAAACCCGAGCAGCAGTACCCGATAGGCCCGGTACTCATGCCCGGCCTGTTCGATCATCTGCGTCAGCGTAGCCATGAAGGGCAATTGCTCGAGCCGGGCCTCCAGTGGCGACAAGCGTGTCAGGTATTTCTGCCGCAGCACGGTCTGCATGTTCGGCAGCTGGCTGGCCCGCTCCAGGATGACGAGACGGCCGCGGATACGCTTGCGCATCTTGCCCGCCTCGCCGAACACCGGCACCACTACCCCCTGGCTGAGGAGGAACACGGCAACGAACACCATGCCAAGGAATATCAGGATATATTCGCCGGGTATCTGGTTCATGGCTGACGCCCCTCCATCCATTCCGGCCTGAACAGCGCGAGCGGCAATTCGATGCCGCGCTTGGCCAACTCATCGCGAAAGGCCGGGACCATGCCGCTGGGCCGATAGTCGCCGAGCACCTGGCCCTGCTCGCCCAGGCCATTGCGGACAAAAGAGAAAATCTCGGTCATGGTGATGATCTCGCCCTCCATGCCGTTGATCTCCTGCACGCTGACCAGGCGCCGCTTGCCGTCCTCCTGACGCTCCAGCTGGATCACCACATCGATGGCCGATGCGATCTGCTGACGCATGGCCTTGATCGGGAACGTAGCGCCGGACATGGACACCATGTTCTCGATCCGGCCCAGAGCGTCGCGCGCGGTGTTGGCGTGGATCGTGGTCAGCGAGCCATCGTGGCCGGTGTTCATCGCCGTCAGCATGTCCAGCGCCTCGGCGCCGCGTACCTCACCGATCACAATGCGGTCCGGACGCATCCGCAGGCTGTTGCGCACCAGCTCACGCTGGCCTACCTCGCCACGCCCCTCGATATTCGAAGGCCGTGTTTCCAGGCGCACCACATGCGGCTGCTGCAGTTGCAGCTCGGCCGAATCCTCGATGGTGACGATCCGCTCGTTATGGGGAATGAAACTGGACAGCACATTGAGCATGGTGGTCTTGCCGCTGCCCGTGCCGCCGGAGATCAGCACGTTCAGGCGCCCACGCACGATCGCCTTGAGCAGCAAGGCGATTGCCGGCGTCAGGGTACCCGTCTGGATCAGGCTATCGGTATTGAGCAGGTCCACCGCAAAGCGGCGGATCGAGACGCTCGGCCCGTCGATGGCCAGCGGCGGGATGATCGCATTGACCCGCGAACCGTCCTTGAGCCGGGCATCGACCAAAGGCGAAGACTCATCGATACGCCGGCCCAGGCTGGAAACGATGCGATCGATGATGTTCAGCAGGTGCTGGTCATCGCGAAAACGCACGTCGGTGCGCTGCAGCTTGCCGAAGCGTTCGACGTACACCGAATCATGGCCGTTGACCAGAATGTCGGACACACTGTGGTCGGCCAGCAACGGCTCCAGGGGGCCAAGGCCAAGTACTTCGTCGGTGATCTGCTTGATGATCAGCTGGCGGCTGGCAGAACTCACCGGCGCCGAATGTTCATCGAGCAGGCGCTGGCAAATATCGCGGATCTGGCGCACGGCCTCGGCCTGCTCGAGCGAGTCGAGCAAGGACAGGTCCATGACCTTGAGCAGTTGCTGGTAGGTTTTCTCCCGCCACTCGGCTTCCACCAGCGTGACCTGGCTCCTGGTTTCGTAAGGAATGTCCGGCGCTGAATGCTCCCACGCCATCAACGCCTCTGCCGGGTCCTGCAGGTCGCCATTCTGATTGGGCGGCGATGTGTCGAGGTTGCCGGCCTGTTTGCGCAAGCGGTTACGGAACTCGCTAAGCATGGTTCACCCCCGAAAAACACGGTTGAAGGCGCGTTTGAACAATCCTGGATCCCTGTCCACCTGATTGCCGACCAACTCCTCGGTCAACCCACGCAGCGCCGTGGTGATCGCTGCCCGTGGTGCTTGCAGGCCCAATGGCACGCCGGTGTTCTGACTCTGGTTGACGACGCTGAAGTCATTGGGCAGTTTCACTATATTCGTGCAGCGCAGCGCCTCGCCGATATCCTTGAGGCTGATCGCCGCCGCCTTGTCGTAGCGGTTGACCACCACCTGCAGTTGATTGCCACGCACGCCCAGGTCATCGCGCAGAATGCGCACCAGGGAACTGGCATCGCGCAGATGGTTGACGCTCTGCTGCACCACGACGTAGACCTTGTCCGCCTGCTCCAGCACAGAAGCGGTGATGTGATCGATTTGCCGCGGCAAGTCCGCCACTACCCAGTCATAGCTGGAGCGAGACAACTGCAGCAGTGCATCGAGTTGTTCGGCCCGGACATCCTGCGGCAGGCACAGCTCACTGGCCCGGCTGCCGAGCACATGCAAGGTCGGGCTGAAATGGCTGCAGAAACCGCGCAGTGCCACACCATCCAACTCATCGATTTGCTGCAACACCTCCAATTGGCTGTGCGACTGCGCCACATCCAGGTGATGCGACACGCTGCCAAATTGCAGGTCCAGATCCAGCAACAGGGTGCTGCCCTTGACGCTGAGCTGCTGAGCCAGGTTGCAGGCGAGTAATGTGCCACCGGAACCGCCCTTGGCATTCATTACCGCGATCAGTTTCCCCGCTGCCCCGCCGCCGGCCTGGGTCTCCATGACCATGCGACCCAGGGCGTCGACCAACTCTGTCGCAACGACTGGCTCCGGCAGGAAGTCACGGGCGCCGGCCTGCATCGCCAAGCGCATGCCCTCCTGCTCGTCCAGCAGGCCACACACCAACAGGGGCGGTCGCTCATGGGCCGGACGTTGCAACAGTGCCGCCAGCTCCTCACGCCACAGGTGGCTGACGCGCAACAGCAACAGATCGGGCATCCGCTCCAGGCCGTACAGCGGGTCTGTGTGCCCGTTGCTCACCAGGCGCGCGCTCACCTCCAGGCCGGGTACGCGCTGGGTAAGGGTTTGCAGGTGACGCAAGGCCGCGGCGTCACGGCTGCTGATCAGCAGGCGCAGGCCGGGTTTGCCGGACGTAACAGATACAGAAGGCTCCCTAAGATTCAGCATGGCGTGATCTCCGGTACTACACCCGCCTCGGAATGACGCCCGAGGCTTTCGCGAGGCAAGGTCGCCCTGAATACTGGCAGGGTAATGGGCACGCCAAACCCTGGAATAAACAGGTCGAATTTAAAGTTTTCCAGGGTTAACCGAACATAACGGATGGCGCGGAACCCGGTGGCGCTGACAAGATCGTTGGGACTGGCTACCGGCCCGCCGTCCTTGTCCAGATAGGTCAGGATCAGGTCCGAGGTGTCCAGGTTGGCGATAAGACCGCTGGCGCCCTTGTCCCCTGCCGTGTTGTAGATCGCTCGGCGCAAGACTACCGGGTCGCTGATATTGCACACCGCCGCCAGACGCGCGCCGCGACGCACCGTTTCATTGAGGGCGTTCACGGTGAAGTACAGACGGCCCATTTCCAGCACCCCGAACAACAGCGTGAACATCAACAGGCCAATGATGGCGAACTCCACCACGTACACCCCTTGCATGCCTCTGCGATTCATCACAGTGCCCTCATCACGGTGGTGGCGACCAACGGGAAGTTCAGCGCCACCCCGCCCCCGATAAAGGCAGGAATGCCGTTGGCAATCAGTGGAGAGAAGTTATAACTGATGCTCACCTGCACGTGGTCGTCAGTGCCTGCCACCTTTGAAACCTGCACAGTAGTGTTGGCCGGAATTCCCGGCTGGCTGCAGGGCGGCTTAGTGGGCGCACCGTGCACCGCAACGTACTTGGTCATGCACTCAAGATCTGCACTCACCTCGACCCTGCCAAGGGTCGAGTTCCAGGCCTGGCCGGCGACGAAACGCGCGGCATCACGGCTGGCCTGCAGCAAGCTGTTGTACTGGTAAAGCATGCGGCCGAACTCGCCGAAGGCCAGCAACGCCAGCAACAATAGCGGCAGGGCGATCGTGAACTCGACCATTGCCACGCCCTGCTGGCGCTGTGCACGTTTGAACCTTTGAAGTTCCATGACACCCTCCTAGGAGTCGGTGCTCGGTGTGCCGCTGCCATTGAGAAAGGTTTTGTAGAGCTGAATGATCTGCGGGCCGGAATCGCTCTTCGGCATGGGCCCGGGAACGTTGTCGCCTTCGCACTGCTTGACGAACTGGCCGAAGATTTGCGAATCCCCACCGCTATGTTCGGCCGGCTGCACCACGTAGAAACAGCCAAAACCGATGACGGGGATCGAGGATGCACCCGCATTTTTCCCCGCGCAGTTGCCCACCACGATTTTCAGTATCCGCCGCTCGAAGACCCCCTTTGCCTGGCAACCCCCACCCCCGCCTGCGACACACGCGGCAGAACGCTCGGCGTAGTCGTTGTAGTCGAACAGCGACGCGCTGGCGGTGGCGAGGTGGCCATTGCTCGAAGTGACGGGTTGGCCCTGGTACTCCACCCGCTGCGGCGAGCTTTTGTCGTTGTACTTCATCAGCGGTTTATCGAAGTTAGTCACCAGGTCCGGCGGATAGTCCGAACCCTTGAACGACCCGGAGTAGTCGCCGAAGCGCGTATTCAACCCTTGAACGGAAGGGCCAACCGTGTTGCCAGGCTTGGTGTCGACATTGTCGCCGACATTGCGGCAAACCGAGCCGCCGCCGGCCATGAGTTCGCCAACGTCCTTGCCGCCCGCGCCAAAATCGAGCAACTGAAAATTGCCGGGGCCAATGGGATCGTTGTTCTTGGCGGCTGACTTCAAGACCTCCAGATCACCGAAGCGATACCCCCAGAACATGCCGGCATCCGGATCGTATTGAGCCGGATTGCCACAGACCAGCAGCGGCGCAAGATCACATGGGCTGGTCGGGCTCGGCCCGGCGGTGGCGATTGCCCCCACTGCCTTGGTCGCCGCGGCGCCTGTGCCGAATGACTGGGCAAAGTTCCAGAAAAAACCCGCCAGGGAATAGTTCGTTACCGAGACCCGCACATAGTTGGCATTGGCCGGCCCGGGGAAAGAGAAAGGTCCATAAACATTGTCTGCCAACTCCACCACGGCGAATGCTTCAGGCTTGCCGCCAATTGCCGTCGCCAGTTCCTTGTTGCCCGTGGCATTGGCATTTTCCTTCAGGGTATTGAGCGCGGCAGCGCGCGTCGTGCTCGCAGCATTGCCAGCGCCCATCACCTGACTCAGCGTCTTGGCCCCGCTCAGGGCGGCGGCGTCCACGGCGTTCTGCAGACGAGTCTTGTTCAACAGCATATGGCCCCCGTCCAGCACCAACGCCGCCATCATCAATATCGCTGCCAGGGCGATCACTATCAGTACGGTCACTGCCCCCCTCTGTTGGCCTGGCAGCGCAGTGAACGTCCGTTGAATTCGGGGAGTCTTCATCATGCCCTCACTGGCCGATATTGATCTGGATCGGCTGGCCGACCTGCGTCGCATCGCCAGTCGCCCCCCGGTAACCATTCATCACCTTCTCCAGCAATGGACCGTCGGGGCCCGCCGGGGGAAGTTCGGTACCCGGGTTGGCGGCCACTTCCTTATCGGCGATCTGCTGGTAATGGGTCTGGTAGACGCTGTAGCCCAGCGTGCCAACCCGCCCTTCTTCGTACGACATGCAGCCGGACAACCCCGATAGCAGCGCACAGAACGCAATCATGGATTTCATGGTGGTTATCTCCGATCAGTTCAGATCATGGCCAAAATTGCCACCGCTGACCCCGAGGCTGACAGGGACCGGGCGCCCGGGCTCACGGCCCTTGGTCTTGCCGAGCAGGTAGAAGTCCAGGTCGCTTGGCTCGACGAATTTTTCGGTGGGCAAGCGCACCGCCCTGGCATCCACCGGCTTGGCCAGGTGCGGCGTCACCAGGATCACCAGTTCGGTTTCACCATTGATGAACGATTGGCTGCGAAACAGATGCCCCAGCACCGGCAGGTCACCCAGCCCGGGAAAACGGCTGACAAAGTCGCGGGTGTTCTCGCTGATCAAGCCGGCGATGGCGATGGTCTGGCCATTGCCGAGTTCGACGGTGGATTCGGCGCTGCGCTTGGTCAAGGAAGGGATGACCTGGGTGACCCCGTCGCCCAGAATGCTGTTCAGGCCCGTATCGAGCACCAGCGAATTGACATTGGAAAGCTCGCTCACCGAGACATTCAGGTTGAGGTTGATGCGTCCGGAATCGAGCACCACCGGCAGAAACTTCACGCCGACACCGAACTCCTTGTACTCGATGGTGATGCCATCATCCTCGGTAATCGGGATTGGGAACTCGCCACCGGAAATGAACTCCGCCTGCTGCCCGGTCAGGGTGGTCAGGGTAGGCTCCGCCAATACCTTGGCCGAACCATTGTCCTTGGAAGCTTCCAGCACCACGTTGAAGAGGAACTCGTCGGACAGGAACTGGGCGAACAGCCCCTTGCCGCCGCCGATCAGCGAACCGGGCGAAATGACCGCCCCACCGCCGGGGGTCAGGCCCAGTCCCTGGCCATTGTTGAAGCCCCCTCCGGACCAGCGACTGGATGAGCCGAAATCAAGGGCGTTGAAGCGCACGTTGAGGTTCTTGACCAGGCTGCGCTGCATCTCCGCCACTTTGACTTCCAGCATCACCTGCTGGCTGCCACCGACGCTGAGCAGGTTGATCACCTCCAGCGACTGGGTCGGTGCCGACGCAGCGGCCTCACCCTTGCCTTGTACGACGCTCGAGGTTTGCGCGGCATAGGTCTTGGCGACTTTCATCGCCGTGTCCATGGCGGCGGCGCTGCGGACCTGGCCGCGCAATACCAGCGCGCCCTGGGCGCTGAACACCTCGATGTTCTCCTCGGGCAACAACTGGTGCAGTTTGCTCTTGAGCCCGCCGAGGTCATGCACGACCTCCAGGTCGAGGCTCTCGATCAGGCGGTTGCTGTTGTCCCACAGCAACACGTTGGTACTGCCCAGAGAGCGGCCGAGCAGGTAGAGTTGCGTCGGGCTGGTGATGAGAATGTCGGCAATATTCGGGTTGCCGACAGAGATTCTCTTGACCCCTGCACGGGTGCTGAGTGTCCGCGACTTGTAGATTGGCACCTGGATAGTATTGGCGTTGGCCGCCGGCATGGAGCTGAATCCCGATCTCGGTTCTTCAGCCTGCGCCGCGGTAGCCAACAGCAACCCCGCACCCAGCCCGTACAACAGGTACACCCCTAGTCTCTGCAAAGTATCCATGTACTACTCCTTGCTTGGTGATCTTATTCCTGCCGAAGGTTCGGTATCCGGGTGCCCCTGCCGCCTTGCTACCTTACTTTTGCCACCTCGACTTCAGTCCCGCGGATAATGGTGACCGCGCCGCCGCCACTGCTGCGATGTGCCACCGGCTTTGGCTTTGGTTGTGGTTTGGCTGTTGGCGGCGCGGCCTTGACCGGCGCGACGGCTGCAACAGCTTCCGACTGTTTCTGGATATCCAGCGGGTTGCGCAATGCCAGTTGCAACTTCCCTTCGGATTGTGCCTTGACCAGGGTCTCCGCTTCTTTGGCCGACATCTCCAGGGTCACGGCGCGCACCACTACCGGTTGGGTCTTGTCGGTACCCGCCGTTTGGTCCACGGCCAATACCCGCAAGTCCTCGAGGATGGTCCTGGACTCGGCGTCATTACTGCTGCCATCGCTGCGTTTGGTCGCCAGCACATCGACCCGGTTACCCGGCAACAGGAACCCGCCCACCCCGACCACATCGTCCACGCGCACCGAAATGGCACGTTTGTCGGGGGCGATCAACGAGGCCAGGGTACTGCCGCCAAGGTGCTCAGCCAGGCGCGCGCCGCGCAGGATGTCGCCGCGCAGCATGGCGAAGGTCGCGATCTTGCCCAGCACCTTTTCGCTGCTGTCGAAGGCATCTTCGGGCACCGCATCCTTGGGCATGCGCACGATGGCGACTTGCTGGGCCTCGACCATCTGCCCGAACGGAATCTCCACCGTGGCGACCACCACGTTCTGCAGGTTGTCATCCGGGGCGGCATTGAGCCGTCCATTCAGCCAGCTGTTGGCCATCCAGGCGGCGCCAAGCCCCAGGGTCAGGGACACGGCAACCAGGGTAAGAGTACGAGCGCTCATGTCGGTATCTCCTTATCCAAGAAAGTTGAGCTGGACGAAATAGCTGTGCCAGGCCCATTCCAGCTCCTGCGCCGACAGCGGGCCACTACCGCCCAGGTAGCGCTGTCGGTCGAGCGCCATGCTCAGCAGGTCGCGAGGGTGACAGGGCACCAGCGGCATGCCTTCGGCCTGGTAGAGCGCCTGTAGCGCATAGCGCAACAGCAGCGGGTCGTACGCCAGGCCCAGGCGCTCGCATTCCTGACGCCAGATTCGCTCATACTCATCAGCTTTCAGGTAGCTGAATTGCAGCTTGTAGCCAATGCGCCGCAGGAAGGCCTCATCGGCCAGTTCCAGGGGGTTGAGGTTGGTGGAGAACACCAGCACCAGATCGAACGGCAGCTCGCAATGGCGCCCGCCGCCCAGATTGAGGAAGTCGCGTTTCTCTTCCATCGGCACGATCCAGCGATTCAACAACTCGGCCGGTGCCATACGCTGGCGGCCCATGTCGTCGATGATGAACAGGCCATTGCTGGCCTTGAGTTGCAGGGCGGCCTGGTACTGACGGGTGCTGGAGTCAAAGCGAACATCCAGTTGCTCCATGCTCAATTCACCGCCAGTGATTACAATCGGGCGTTTACACCGCAGCAGTCGACGATCGATCCCTTCATTGAGCAACAGGTTATTCTGTTGGCCATCATCTTCCAGGCGCTGATGTACCTGGGGGTCGTAAATCTCGATCACCGACTCGTTGATCACGATGGCATGGGGCACCCAGATGGCCTCGGCGAACAGGCGAATCAACCGGCTGCTGACATAGGTCTTGCCGGTGCCGGCAGGGCCATAAATCATGATGGCGCGCCCGGAGTTCAGCGCCACACCCAATTGGTCGAGCATGCCCTCGGCGAGCACTACGCCAGCGAAGGCCGTGCGCATGTCGTGCGCGTTGATGCGGCCATGGTGGATGGTCTGCACCTTGAGCAGGGAACGGTAGGCACTCACCGGAAAGGGCGCCGCGCCGATATAGCCGCTGCGCGACAGGGCATCGCGGGCGGCACTGCGGCCGCGTTCGGTCAAGCCGTAACGCAGCGCCTGCCCTCCCGTTTGCATACCTGCCTGGCCCAGCACTTCGACGCGGCCATCCTTGCGCAGAAAGGCCAGGACCTCTTCCACCACCGCGCCAGTCAGCGCCAGACGCTCCACCAGTCGCGACAGGTCCAGCACACCGGCATCGTGCAGGTGCTTGCACACCAGATCACCGAGAAAGTTTTCCGCGAGGCCCGTCTCGCGGACTGTACGCGGCTGTGGTGCCAGGCGTTGTACAGCTTCCCGATCACTGGCATAGGCACCACTGTCACTGAGTGCGTACATTATTAGCCTCCCGGGCTACAGGCCTAGCGGTTGCCAAAAAAGACTGATCAGGGTTCCAGACAGGATCGCGACCGAATAAGGGAAAGGCTTGCCTGCCACTTCATCCGCCACAGGAGCCAAATAAGCCCTTAACTTCAACATCAGCCAATAGCGCCCTAAGGTCTGTTGCACCTGTCCACGCACCAGCACGATCAAAAACCCGCACAGACCACCAGCAATAAGGCTGAAAAGCGCGGCCCAGAGCGCGTCGTGCGGAGTGAGAAAAGCGCCAACCATTGCCATTAACTTGACGTCACCGGCGGCCATCCCCCCCAGGACGTACATCGGGAGAAATATGGCGAAGCCAATAAGCACACCTAGCAATCCATAGCCCAGGCCGATTTTTTCTGAAGAATAAGCCTGACCGGCCAACCCCAGACCCAACCCCAACAAGATCAAGACGTTGGGAATGCGGTGGTGACGAAGATCACTCACCACCGTAATGCCCAACAGCGCTATCAGCACGACAATGCCTAACAGGCTCTCTACTGACATTGCTGCATCCCCCATGGGGCTTAATTAAGGGGTAGCAGTGCCGCCGCGTTTTTCAACAGCGCCTTTCAGGTCATTGATGTTCGTCTGAACTGCCCCACCCAATGCTTGGAAAGCGCCTACTACGAACAGGGTAATCAACCCCCCAGCCACCGCGTATTCCACGATGGTCAGGCCATCCTCGTCTTTGACGAATTTCAGAACCGAAGCCTTGATTGCTTGCAGAGTCATTTCGCCCACCTCACTAGAAATGTTTTTGCTTCCCGGCCAGTGCTTGTTGCACCACCTGTTTGGAACCCTAGTCAGGGGGGCCAAGAGGGGTTAGGAGTTTTTTGCGCATCGCTAGGACTTTTTTGCTGTCATTGCCAAAACAGTGAAAAGTGCGAAGGCCGCTACGGGAAAAGAGGAAAAGCGTAAATCAAAGAAGGGCTTGCGAATGCTTCTGCAATTGCTTCCTAAGCGACGAGCGGTCTTCCTCCTCAGACGCCGTAAAAAGGCTGGGAGCCCGCATAGAATCAGGGTTCAGACAACGCATAGAACACAACGAAAAAAATTATCTAATTTTAATAACTAAATTAATCAACACGGTGATGGCTTTTTGACAATACTGCTGTGCGTAGGGAAACGCGCCAGGAGCAGGTTAAGTCATGATGTCTAACTTGAGCAGAAAGCCGCTGTTGTTATGGTTCGATCTGACACACGATCGCTCCACCGAAGCACTCATGGCACAGTTCAGTCATGTCTGTGACTGCAAACTGGCGAAGGCGGCCGCACATTCCGAACGCCAGCAGGCAGACATGATCTGCATGCATTTCGATCGCCCCGACACTCTGAGCCTCAACCTGCTGCTGGAGGTAAAACGCAACTCTCCTGGCATCCCGATCACCATGCTCACAGTGCAGCACTCCGAAGAACTGGCAGTCTGGGCCATGCGTTCGCGTGTATGGGAATACCTGGTGTTGCCGCTCACAACCAGCGAGAAGAGTCGCTACCTCAATGTCCTGACGCAGCTTTGCGAGCTACGCCGCAACACCAGAAGTCAGGGCAAGGCGCAGCAAATCGATCATTTCCCCTCCCTGCCGGACAGCATTCGGTTGACCAGCGAACACCACAAGCACAAGGCACTCGACAAGGTCATGCCGTACATCGACCAGCACTTTCGCGAATGCATCGATCAAAAGGAACTGGCGCAGCGCTGCGGCATGACCGCGTTTCGCTTCAGCCGCCTATTCAAGGAAGTCAACGGCCTTGGCTTCCTGGATTACATCTTGAGCAAGCGCATGAACTTCGCCATGGACTTGCTCGCCAACAGCCAGATGCCCATCACCAGCATCGGCTATGAGGCCGGCTTCAAGGACCCTTCCTACTTCGCCCGCGCCTTCAAGCAGTTCGCCAACTGCACGCCCAGCGAGTATCGCCAGGCCCGCCAGCTCGGAGAGCCGGTCGCCGAAGCAGCATTCTTGAAAGGTTCAAATGCGCCAATACTGGATAGCCTGGTACTTAGCCTCGGTGGCTGATGCGAAGTGACATTGCCCCCCACCGGCGCAGAATCGAAATTAACCGCAAGACCCGGAGTTTTCTCGACCTGTGGCCAGCCTGACCTGAGCGCACAACTGATCGCGCCACACGGTAGAACACCATGGAAGCCCCCTCACCTGCTTCGTAACCACGCCATGAACCCCACATTCAAAGCCGCAATTTGATGTTGGATGCTGTGCTCCGATATCTTTCTGGAGCCAGCCCCTCATGATGCGTCCCGACGCAAAAGTCGAAAAAGTCTACCTCTACCCCAAGCCAGTGGACTTCCGAAAATCCATTGATGGCCTGGCCGCCCTGGTCGAGCTAGACATCAAAGTGGCTGTGTTCGATCCGGTGCTTTTTGTCGATGACCCTGAAGAGGAAGCCGTTGCGCCAACGCTGCGCCGTGGCAAGCGCAAGCCGTTGTCGGCCGATCTGCCTCGGATCGAAGTCATCCACGAACTGCCCGAGCACGAACTGACTTGCACCTGCGGTTGCCGCAAACACACCATCGGCGAAGAAACCAGCGAGCAACTGGAGATCGTGCCGATGCAAATCCGGGTGATCAAACACATCCGCAAAGTTTACGGCTGCCGTGGCTGTGAAACGGCCCCGGTCACCGCTGACAAGCCGGCTCAATTGATTGAAAAGAGCATGGCCAGCCCCAGCGTGTTGGCGATGCTGCTGACCACCAAGTATGTCGACGGCCTGCCATTACATCGCTTCGAGACGGTACTGAGCCGACACGGTGTAGAGATCCCACGACAGACGCTGGCACGCTGGGTCATCCAGTGCGGCGAGTACTTACAACCGTTGCTGAATGTAATGCGCGATCGGTTGCTGGAAAGCCCGGTCATCCACTGCGATGAAACCCGCGTTCAGGTGCTTAAAGAGCCGGATCGAGACCCGACCAGTCAATCCTGGATGTGGGTGCAAGCCAGTGGGCCACTGGATCGAAAAGTAGTGTTGTTTGACTACACCACCAGCCGCGCGCAGGAGGTACCGCTGCGCCTGCTCGCCGATTATCGCGGCTACCTGATGACCGACGATTACGCCGGCTATAACGCCTTGGGCATGCAGCCAGGTGTTGAACGGCTGGCGTGCATGGCCCATGTGCGACGCAAGTTCGTCGACGCACAAAAAGTACAGCCCAAAGGCAAGACGGGCCGCGCCGATATAGCACTGACGATGATCAACAACCTGTACGGCATCGAGCGTGAACTCAAGGACAGCAGTGATGAGCAACGCTTTATCGGTCGTCAGGAAAAGAGCCTGCCGATCCTGGTCCAGCTGAAAAGCTGGCTGGAAAAAACGCAGCCGCAGGTCACTTCGCAAAGTGTGCTGGGCAAGGCTGTCGGTTATCTGGCCAGCAACTGGAGTCGCCTGGAACGTTATGTGGAGGCCGGTTTTTTACCGATCGACAACAACGCCGCCGAAAGAGCGATAAAGCCGTTCGTGATCGGTCGTAAAGCATGGCTGTTTAGCGATACGCCCAAAGGTGCTAGCGCCAGTGCGCAGATCTACAGCTTGGTCGATACCGCCAAGGTCAACGGCCAGGAGCCCTATACGTGGCTGCGCCACGTACTGGAGCGGTTGCCGCATGCGGAGTCGGTAGAGGACTTTGAAGCCTTACTGCCGTGGAACTGCTCGCCAGAGATGCCACGGTAAACGAGGCAAGTATCTTTGAGTATGTGGGGTTCATGGATCGCATACCATGAATCCACCACAAAAACCTGTAATGGGCGACGTCAACACGGAGCCCCGCAACCTACAAAATCGAAGACCAGCACGAGATACTTACAGGGGGAGCGCCCCGATAAGGCGGTGTGATGATTTAATTTAGATTAATCACTACGACCCCTTTGGTCGGACTTTCCGCGGATACCGGAGGCGGTATGAAAATGTTATTTCTCATTCGCCATGCCAAGTCGAGTTGGGATGACGCTGCGCAGCCCGACAAAGACCGCCCATTGAACGATCGCGGCAGACGCGATGCGCCTAAGATCGGTGAGCGCTTGGCCAAGCGCGATCTGAAGCCCGATCTGATCCTGTCGAGCCCGGCCGTGCGTGCGCTCGAGACGGCGGAGATCATCGCCAGGAAGCTCGATTACCGGCGCAAGGACATAGTCGTGGACGATCGGCTGTATGCCGTCGAGGCGGATGACCTGCTCAAGGTCATCCACACGCTGGGCGACCGGCTGAAGTCAGTGATGATCTTTGGCCATAACCCCGCGTTGGTCGAACTCGCGCAGCGGCTCTCCAGCGAGATCACCGACATGCCAACGTGCGCCGTCGCCGAGTTCAGGTTCGATGCGAAGTCGTGGTCAGAAATCGGCGAGATCAAGCCCGCACAAGTGGCGCTCGACTATCCAAAGAAATCCTAGGGAGATTCATCACCCTTGCGAACGCTGGGGTCCAGGAACTCCGTGGCATCTGGATTCCCGCGTTCGCGGGAATAACGATGAAGAGCTTTCTCAGACCCTCCTTAGGAGCGGTCCGTCGTGTCGGTACCTTGTCCGGGTGAGTCTTCCAACGGGCGAAAGCGCAGCTTTCAGCACATGGACGGTAGATCA
Organism: Pseudomonas sp. LS1212; assembly: GCF_024741815.1. Taxonomy (NCBI): domain Bacteria; kingdom Pseudomonadati; phylum Pseudomonadota; class Gammaproteobacteria; order Pseudomonadales; family Pseudomonadaceae; genus Pseudomonas; species Pseudomonas sp. LS1212. Next base: position 264,448 of record NZ_CP102951.1, on the reverse strand, counting down.
GGGAGCGTCGTGATTTAGTTCAGATCAATCACTACGACTCCTTTGGCCCTATCCACTTTTCAGAGGTCATTGTTCCCAGATGCCAGTCACAACTGATCCTCCGCAAGTTGTTTTCGGTACTTGGTGGTGGTCATCCCGGCATACCCCCAGTTATCGGTGTCGACTTCTTCGATCACGATGTGGGTCAAATCCGGGCGTTTGTTGAGGACGCGTTCCAGGGTTTCAGTGATTTCAGCGATCACCTGAGCTTTTTGCTCCGAGGTAACGCCATCGCGGGTAATGCGCACGCTGACAAAAGGCATGACATCTCTCCTGTGACCTCCCTTCGACATGATGGGTAGGCAAGTAGAGGTCAATGTAGGACGTTGTTTTGGAGAGATAAAGACGGGCGCGGGAACATCATTTGTGATGTGGTGTAATAAGTTTGGGTGGGATACCGTCGCTTCGGATACCCCCAACAAGCGAAGATCCAGGACTTAACGCCGGACGCAAACTTGTAGCCGCTGCCGTCAGGCTGCGCTGGAGTCCCGCAGGGGCTCCCGGCGATCTTGAGATCTTGCGCGCGCTTCGCACGCGAGCGCAGCCTTCGGCAGCGGCTACAAGATCCGCATTTGCCCCAAAGATAGCGCTTGCCCGGTGAAGGGCAGGACGATATCTACATCAGGGGGGCGAAGCCGTCATGTCTAACTACGGCCCCTTCCATCAGAATAGGCCGCAGCCCCCATCAGAAGATACTGATCGGATACTCAACAAACACGCGAAGCTCATTCCCATCTTCGTTGTGTAGTGGTCAACTAATCCCGGACACGACGTTAAGTTTTTCTTCGGCCTGAGCTGGCGCCAGCCCACCGTTGAATTGATGGGGGCGAATCCAGTTGTACCGATGCATCAAGAAATGGCTGATATCGCGCTGGGCTTCTTGAGCAGTTCGGTAGCCCATGGTCGGTATCCATTCAGTTTTCACGCTGCGAAACACACGCTCCATCGGCGCATTGTCCCAGCAATTACCCCGGCGGCTCATGCTCTGGCGCATGCGATAACGCCACAGCCGCTGGCGAAATAAACGACTCCCATACTGCGACCCTTGATCCGAGTGAAACAGCAGGCCCTGAGGTCTTCCTCGTTGCTCATAGGCCATATCCAGTGCCTTGATAACCAGCTCGGCGTCCGGCTTTTCCGACAATGCCCAACCCACTATCCGGCGCGCGCAAAGATCTAGCACAACAGCCAGATAATGCCATTTCCCTTGGGCCCAAATGTAGGTGATGTCGCCGCACCACACTTGGTTGGGGGCCGAGACATCGAACTCCCGATTCAAGATGTTCGGGATATCCAACCGTTCGACCGTCGCTCGTTTATAGGCATGAGAACCTGGCTGTTTGCTCACGAGGTCAAGCTCACGCATCAAGCTGCGTACCTTAAATCGCCCCAGTTGCTCGCCGTCTTCACGCATGATCGACAAGATGCTGCGGCTGCCCGCAGCACTACGACTTTCTGTGAACAGTTCATTGACCCGACTGCGCAGCCGAAGCCGCTCAATATCAGGAGTCCGGCGCCTGAGACGCTGGGCGTAGTAACACGAGCGGGTGACTTCAAACACTTTGCACAGCCAATCAATCGGCTCGTGGACGCTAAGCTGATTGATCAGCGCGTACGCTCGTGATCTTCCGACATCAAGAGCGCGGTAGCCTTTTTTAGTATCGATTTTTCCCGTTCAAGGCGGGCGATCCGGACTTCCAGTTCCTGGATTTTCTGCTGCTCCGGGGTCAGCGCTTTGCTTAGCGGGGTGACACCTTGGCGCTCCTTCTGAACCTGCTCAACCCAGCGGCGTAGTGCCGACTCGCCGACGCCGAGTGAACGACTGGCTTCGATGTAGCTGTAGTTTTGCTTGAGCACGAGGTCGGCAGCCTCGCGTTTGAATTCAGCGGAAAAGGAACGGCGTTGTTTGGTCATTTGACACCTCGATCTGGCGAGCATTCTCGCCTAAATGGGTGTCCGGTTTCATTAGACCACTACATTGTAAGCATGCGCATTGTTCGAAACACGCAGTGAGGATCGTGATCTAAAAACCTATCCAAAAAAAAAGAGCGCCATGGCATGAATGCGATGGCTCCCTTTTGTTTTTTCTTCTTTCTTCTTTTTCGTTACTTGCCTTAGCCGTGCCAGACCCCGAGCAGAGCATCAAGCTCCGCGTCGCTGATCAAACCCGCCGGATACCGCTCGATGAGGGCTCGACGAGGATCGGTCTTCCTGACCCGGTCTGTTCCATTATTCTTCAACCACTGCGCCAGAACCTGAAGCGAATCGCGATTCACTGCTGATGGGTGCGAAGCCAGCTCACTGACTGCATTCATGTTGACTCTCTCTCCCCCCACTGATCGTGAGCTGTGTACGTTACCCAAGTTGTATGACAGTACTGCACTGTCCCGTTAACTTGAGAATCGGTTTCAACTGAATACAAGAGCTGTGCCACAAGGGTGAACCGGCTGTCATGCAGGTACAAAAAAGCCCGTTGGAAACGGGCTTTTAGTGTCGCTTCTTGTCAGCGCTTGGCCGGTGCCGGCTGCTGCTGTGTCAGGCAGTGAATATTGCCACCGCCCAACAACAACTCCCGCCCCGGTACCATGACTACTTCATGTTGCGGGAACAACTGCTGCAGAACCTCTCTAGCCTGCGCATCCAGAGGGTCGTCGAAGCTCGGCGCGATGATGCCGCCGTTGACGATCAGGAAGTTGACGTAGGAACCGGCCAGGCGCACCGATGGGTTGCGCTCCTGGGTCCCGACCACCGGATCGACGCCCGCGCACTCTTCCTCGGTCGCATGGAGCGGGCCGGGAATTGGCATTTTATGCACCACAAAAGTCCGGCCTTTGGCGTCTTTGCTGCTTTCCAATACGTTCAGTGCCGCGTGGCAGCGAGCGTAGTTGGGGTCTTGCGGATCATCCGTCCAGGCCAGTAACACTTCACCCGGGCGCACGTAACAACAGAAGTTATCCACATGGCCGTCGGTTTCATCGTTGAACAGGCCGTCCGGCAGCCAGATGATCTTGTCCACCGCCAGATGCTCGCCGAGCACCGCTTCGATTTCCTCACGCGACAGGTGCGGGTTGCGGTTACGATTGAGCAGGCACTCTTCGGTGGTGATCAATGTGCCTTCGCCGTCGACATGAATCGAACCGCCCTCGAGCACGAAACCCTCGGTGTGGTAGCGCGGGCAACGCTCGATCTCAAGAACCTTGCTGGCCAATTGCTCGTCGCGGTTCCAGGGGAAGTACAGACCGCCGTCGAAACCACCCCAGGCATTGAAACCCCAGTCGACACCACGGACTTCACCGGCATCGTTGATGACGAACGTCGGGCCCGTGTCGCGCACCCAGGCGTCGTCATTGCTGATTTCCACCACACGAATGTTTGGTGCATCCAGGCGAGCGCGGGCGTTGTCGTACTGGCCCGCCGATACGGCCACGGTCACCGGCTCGAAACGGGCGATGGCCTTGGCCAGGGCAACATGCGCCGCCTGCACGGGCTTGCCGCCCAGACGCCAGTTGTCGGGACGCTCGGGCCAGACCATCCAGATCTGGGTTTGCGGCGCCCACTCGGCAGGCATGTGAAAACCGTCGGCGCGTGGAGTACTGGTCAGGGTTGTCATGGGTAAGCCTTTGTAATTCATGCCAGCAGGCCGCTTGCACCACCTGCTGCCGAAATCGGTAAGCGCCGGGCACATGGCCCGGCACCGTTGTCAGGACTCCAGCGAGCCGTCGAGGGTCTTCAGCGCGCCGTACAGGTTCGGGCGGCGATCGCGGAACGTGCCCCAGGCACTGCGGGTGTGCTCGAGCTTGTCCAGGTCGAAAGTATGCACCAGCACGCCTTCTTCAGTCTCGTTGAGCTCCTGGACCTTCTCACCAAACTGGTTGGCGATGAAGGATGAGCCGTAGAAGGTGATGTCGTAACCGTCCTGCTCTTCATTGCCGATGCGGTTGCTGGCCACCAGCGGCATCAGGTTGGCGCCGGCATGGCCTTGCTGCACGCGCTGCCAATGGTCACGCGAGCTGATGGTCTTGTCGTGCGGCTCGCTACCGATGGCCGTCGGGTAGAACAGGATTTCCGCGCCTTGCAGCGCCATGCTGCGGGCGCACTCGGGGAACCACTGGTCCCAGCAGATGCCGACGCCGATCTTGGCGTAGCGGGTCTGCCAGACCTTGAAGCCGGTATCGCCCGGGTTGAAGTAATACTTTTCGTGGTAGCCAGGGCCGTCCGGAATATGCGCTTTCCGATAAATCCCGAGGTTGCTGCCGTCGGCGTCGATAATCGCGATGCTGTTGAAGCGCGCGCGCCCGGCCAGCTCGAAGAAGCTGATCGGCAGTACCACTTGCAGTTCCTTGGCCAGCGTCTGGAAGTGCTCGATGGCCGCGTTGGTTTCAACCGGGGTGGCCAGCTGCAGGTAATCCGGGTTCGGCTTCTGGCAGAAGTACGGGGTTTCGAAGAGCTCCTGGATCAGGATGATCTGCGCGCCCTTGCCGGCCGCTTCGCGGACCAGTTTCTCGGCATTGGCGATATTGGCCTGGCGATCCCAGGAACAAGCCATCTGGGTGGCGGCGACTGTTACGGTACGGCTCATGGAAACCCTCCTGAACGGATTGCTTGGCCGACTGACCTTGGCAGACGACCGATGACAAAATCGGATCGGCTCAGAGCTCGATCTCGACAATGACGCATTTATAACCGATAAAAATCGACTTTAAAAGAGTCATTCATAAAAAATAGGACATAAAAAAGCCGGTTAACTCGATAACAATCGAATTAACCGGCTATCCATTCGAGCGTTACAAATCTTCTGACAGCACCTTTGACACGCTGTCGACGAAGAAGTCCACGCTCTGGCGGGTGGTGCACATCGGCGGCTTGATCTTGAGGATGTTCAGGTAGTCACCGGTCGGCTGCATGAATATCCCCAGCTCGCGCAGGCGATTGCACAGGGCGGCGGTTTCTTCGGTAGCCGGCTCCAGGGTGGCCCGGTCGCGAATCAGCTCCACCCCCAGATAAAAGCCCGAGCCGTGCACCGCACCGACCAGTGGGTGCTGGTCGATCAAGGCTTCGAGACGCTCCTTGAAATACCCGCCGACAACCCGGGCGTTTTCCCAAAGGCCTTCCTCGGCCATGACATCGAGCACGGCCATGCCGATCCGGCAACTGACCGGGCTGCCGCCAGCCGACGAGAAGAAGTAGCCCTCGGCTTCCAGCGCCTCGGCGATTTCCCGGCGAGTGATGACCGCGCCCAGCGGCTGACCGTTGCCCATGCCCTTGGCCATGGTGATGATGTCCGGCACCACGCCCTGCTCTTCGAAGCCCCAGAAGTGCTCGCCCAGGCGGCCATAGCCCACCTGGACCTCGTCGGCGATGCAAACGCCGCCGCGCTTGCGGACCTTGGCATAGACCTGTTGCAGGTAACCGGGCGGCAAGGCAATCCCGCCAGCGTTGCCGTAGACCGGCTCGCAGATGAAACCTGCGACCTGACGTTTCTGCTCATCCAGGCGGGCAAGGTTTTCGTCGACGCTGCGCACGTAGTCCGCCGTACTGTCGCTGCCGCGGAATGCGCCACGATAGGTATTGGGCGCGGTCACCGGGTGCACCCAGTCCGGCCGGGTGCTCAAGGCCTGGGGGTTATCGGCGATCGAGGTGGAAATGGCATCGGTGGCCACCGACCAGCCGTGATAGGCCTCGAGCACGCTGAGCATGTCGCGGCCACCGCTGTATGCCCAGGCCAGGCGGATTGCCAGGTCATTGGCCTCGGTGCCGCTGTTGACCAGAAAGACCCGGTCCATCGAGTCCGGCGCCAGCTCCAGCAGGCGCTCGGAGAATTCGGCGATGGCGGCATAGTGAAAGCGTGAGTTGGTATTGAGCAGCGACCACTGCCGGGCAGCCTCGGCGGCCATGCGGGGATGGCCATGGCCGAGCACCGCGACATTGTTGAGCATGTCCAGGTAGGAGCGACCCTGCATATCGATCAGATGGTTGCGCCAGCCACGCTCGATATGTGGCGGGGTCTCGTAGTAGTGCTTCTGCGAACGGGCAAAGCTGGCGTCGCGGCGTTCGAGCAAGGCCACCGGATCGACCACAGGCTCGGCATCGCAGTCGAATCCGAGCAGTGCCCGTGGCGAGGGGCACAAGGCCAGCCAGGCGGCAGCGCGCGAGGGTGTCGTGAACAAGGGAGGGAACAGGTCGGCGACCCGGCACAATTGCAGCACGATCGGACCGTGGCTGCTGCCCAGATGCTGGCCCCGGCTGACTGCCATCTCGGCCGGCACCTCGACTCTCACCCCCCACAAACGCAAGCTGACCTGTTCGCCGGCCAGCACAAGCGCGCCGTCGGCCGTTTGCTGCAAGACCCCGGCGAACGGTGCCTGGACCAGCGAGCCCGAGGGGAGGCGCAATTCGACATGCAGGGCGCAGGTGTCTGGTTCCTGCGGGCTATCCGGGCGAGTGCGCGACAGGCGGTACTGGCCATACAGCGAAGCCGCCAGGCCGGTTTCCCCGGCATGCTCATCGAGCAACGACTGATCGATACCTTCCTGCTGCCAGTTCCCTGCCTCGAACAGTGGGCTGAGCACGCCCAGATCGACCCGTGCGAACGCCTCTCCCGCCAGCTCCGGCAACAGCGGCGCTGCACCCTCGAGCGTCAGTATCGGCAGGGTCTGGCCGACGCTGCGCAGGATGGCCGCTTCCATCAACTCGAACGGCACAGCGGTGGCGACATCGAAAATTTCCCATTCGTGGGTCAGGTTGTCGCGGCTGTAGCTGTTGCCCGGGTCGATGCTGACCTGCTGCTCGCCGCTGAGCACCAGCACGGCCGCCCGCGCAACGATCAACGGCCAGAGTGCCTGCAACTCTTCTCGCGTGAGCGGATTGACCGCGTGGTACGCCTGTATCGCCGGGAGGATGCGCAGCGGGTCGCCCTCGGTATGGTGCAGCAGCGCGGCGCAGGTCACCGACAGGTCGGCAATACGCCAGGTCCGCACCAGATCGCCGAAGTCGATGATGCCCTGCAATTGCCATTGGCGTTGCCCGTCGCGCTGCCAGACGGCATTGTCATCGGTGATATCCAGATGAACCGCTTGCACCGGCAGATGCGCCAGCAATGGCTGCAGGCGCCCTTCGGCCGCCACCGCGGCATCGGCAACCCGGGCATTGCGTTGCCGATCAGTAATGACCGGCAACAGGTGATCGATCAGCGCCTGGGCGTGGCGCGGGTCCCACTGCAGGGTGCGCTCCAGCCCCGGGTGATCGAAGTCGGCCAAGGCCAGATCGACCTCGGCGCAAAGTCGCCCAAAGGCCGCCATCAGCTCGGCGCTCATGTACTTCAAATGGGTGAGTGACTGGCCGTCGATGTAATCGAGCAGGCGCATCTGGATCGGCTGCCCGTTCACCGCCAATGACAACAGCTGGCCACCGGACTGCGCCGGGATGACGGCTGGCACGGGCAGGCCCTTGGTTTTCAGGTGCTGCAGCGCCGCATGCTGCGCCTCCAGCTCCACCACTGCGTAGTCGCCGTGGCAGATTTTCAGGACAAACCGACCTGTGTCGCTGTCGACCCGGAAGTTCAGGTCCTGCTGACTGCCCAGCGACTGCAGTGAACCGCTGCGGCCATAATGTTCCTCAAGCAGTATCCGCGCCTGATCGGCACTCACTTCAGGGCCTGGCAAACCGCAACGATGGATCAGCGTGGAGAGCAACATACAACGGCCTCGATGGTTTTTTAGTGGCTATATCGCCACTGGCCAAGCCGTTAAGCAAGTATATTTGGAAGGGAAAATATGCGATTGGCGACGGAAGTTGACTATAAAATCGTCGGTCTGGCCCTTGAGCCCTCCTCATAGCACCGCTAATCCGGTTACTCGGCGCAATCGGCTTGCTTCGATCCGCGCCCCCCTACAAGCTATGCTGCATCCGCTTGATGTCAGTTATGGAAGAAAGGCAAATCGACATGCGAATCCTAATTACCGGCGGTGCCGGGTTCATCGGTTCGGCGCTGGTTCGCCACTTGATCGACAACACCGAACACGAAATTCTCAACCTGGACAAACTGACCTACGCAGGCAACCTGGAATCGCTGACTCGCATCGCGACCAACACCCGCTATGAGTTCGTTCAGGCCGACATCGTCGATCAGGCCACCGTCAGCAAAGTACTGGCACGCTTCGAGCCCGATGCAATCATGCACTTGGCTGCCGAATCCCATGTTGACCGCTCGATCGACGGCCCTTCAGATTTCATCCAGACCAACATCGTTGGCACCTATAGCCTGCTCGAAGCCACCCGCGCCTACTGGCAGGCCCTGCCGCAGGACAGGCGCGCCGCTTTCCGTTTTCACCATATTTCTACCGATGAGGTTTACGGCGACCTGCACGGCGCAGATGACCTGTTCACAGAAGCCACGCCTTATGCACCCAGCTCGCCTTACTCGGCCAGTAAAGCGGCCTCCGACCACCTTGTCCGTGCCTGGCAGCGCACCTATGGCCTGCCCGTACTGATCACCAATTGCTCGAACAACTACGGGCCCTTCCACTTCCCCGAGAAGTTGATCCCGCTGGTCATCCTCAATGCACTGGCTGGCAAGCCGTTGCCGGTCTATGGCGATGGCCTGCAGGTGCGTGACTGGCTGTTTGTCGAGGACCATGCCCGTGCCCTGTTCAAGGTTGTGAGCGAGGGCGAAGTGGGCGAGACCTACAACATCGGTGGCCACAACGAGCAAAAGAACATCGAGGTGGTGCGCGGCATCTGCGCCTTGTTGGAAGAACTGGCGCCGCAGCATCCGGAGGGTGTCGCCAATTACGCTGACCTGATCACCTTCGTCAAGGATCGTCCGGGGCACGACCTGCGTTATGCGATCGACGCCAGCAAGATTGAGCGGAAACTAGGTTGGGTGCCTGAAGAAACCTTCGAAACCGGCCTGCGCAAGACTGTGCAATGGTACCTGGATAACCTGGACTGGTGCCGCAGGGTGCAGGACGGCAGTTATCAAGGCGAGCGACTGGGTTTCACTGAACCAAAGGATCTATTGGCATGACTAAAGGTATTGTATTGGCAGGAGGATCAGGCACTCGCTTGCACCCGATCACCCTGGGTGTGTCCAAGCAACTTCTGCCGATCTATGACAAACCGATGATCTATTACCCGATCTCGGTGCTCATGCTGGCTGGTATCCGCGAAATCCTGCTAATTTCGACACCACAGGATCTGCCGCAGTATCGCCAGTTGCTGGGCGACGGCAGCCAGTTCGGCGTGAAATTCAGCTACGCCGAACAACCCTCGCCGGATGGCCTGGCCCAGGCCTTTTTGATTGGCGAGGAGTTTATCGGGGACGATTCAGTCTGCCTGATTCTCGGCGACAATATTTTCCATGGCCAGCACTTCAGCGACCAGCTTTTGCGTGCAGCCGCACACTCCGAGGGCGCGACCGTATTCGGCTACTGGGTCAAGGACCCGGAGCGTTTCGGCGTGATCGATTTCGACGAACAGGGCCGGGCCCTGTCGATCGAAGAAAAGCCGGCTCGGCCGAAATCCAGCTATGCCGTGACCGGGCTGTACTTCTACGACAACGACGTCATCGAGATTGCCAAGAAGGTCAAACCGTCTCCGCGCGGAGAGCTGGAAATCACTGATGTCAACAACGCCTATCTGCAGCGCGGTGATCTGCGCGTAGAACGCTTTGGTCGTGGTTTTGCCTGGCTCGACACAGGCACCCATGACAGCCTGCTGGAAGCCTCCCAGTACGTTCAGACCATCGAGCATCGCCAGGGCTTGAAAGTCGCCTGCCTCGAGGAAATCGCCTACCAGAACAACTGGATCGACCGCGAGCAGTTGTTGGTACGTGCCAAGGCGTTCGGCAAGACCGGGTATGGGCAATACCTGTATACCCTGGCGGGGGAAAGCCGATGAATGTCATCGCCACCGAGATTCCCGAGGTCATGATCATCGAGCCCAAGGTGTTCGGCGACGAGCGCGGGTTCTTTTACGAAAGCTTCAATGCGCTCGCTTTCGAGCAGGCCACGGGCGTGCGAACCCAATTCGTCCAGGACAACCACTCGCGCTCGCAGAAGGGCGTGTTGCGAGGCCTGCACTACCAGCTGGAACACACGCAGGGCAAATTGGTCCGGGTCACTACCGGTGAGGTACTGGATGTCGCGGTGGATATTCGGCGCAGCTCCCCTACCTTCGGTCGCTGGGTCGGTGTACGGCTATCGGCGCAGAACCGCCGCCAGCTCTGGGTGCCCGAGGGTTTTGCCCATGGTTTCGTGGTATTGAGTGACTTTGCCGAGTTTCTCTACAAGACTACCGATTACTACATGCCCAGCGCCGAACGCTGCATCCGCTGGGATGATCCGGAGCTGGCGATCGACTGGCAGCTCGACGAGCCGCCACAACTTTCCGCCAAGGATCAAGCAGGCAAGTCCCTGAAAGAGGCCGATCTGTTTCCATGAACCAGCCGCCCCTTAAAATCCTGATCAGCGGCCAACACGGCCAGGTGTCCCGTGAGCTGCAGCAACGCCTGGCGGGGCTCGGCCAACTGCACGTCCTGGGTCGTGACCGACTCGACCTGAGCCGCCCCGAGGGCATACGCGAGCAGGTCCGCGCCATCGGCCCGGACCTGATCATCAACGCCGCGGCCCACACCGCTGTCGATCAGGCCGAAAGCGAACCCGAACTGGCCTTCGCCATCAACGCGACCGCTCCCGGTATCTTCGCCCAAGAGGCTGCTGACCTTGGCGTGCCACTGATCCACTACTCCACCGACTATGTGTTCGACGGCAGCAAGCCGAGCCCCTATACCGAGGCAGACGAGCCCCACCCACTCGGCGTTTACGGCAACAGCAAGCTGGCCGGTGAACAGGCCATCAGCGCCGTCGGCGGGCAGCACCTGATCCTGCGCACCAGCTGGGTCTACTCCCTGCACGGGCGCAATTTTCTGTTGACCATGCAGCGCCTGCTGCAAGAGAAGCCAGAGCTACGCGTGGTCGCTGACCAGATCGGCGCACCGACCTGGGCCGGAACCATCGCCAACAGCACCCGCGCCCTGATCGAGCGCTGGCGCGACGGCCAGCCCGGCGCTTGGGGGATCTACCACCTGACCGCCCAGGGCGAGACCTCGTGGTTCGGGTTTGCCGAGGAGATCGGCCGGCACCTGCAAGCCCAGGGCAAACCCTGCGCCCGCCTCGAACCGATTCCGTCCAGTGCCTACCCGACCCCGGCCAGGCGACCGCTGAATTCACGCCTGGACTGCAGCCGCTTGCAGCGTGAATGGCTTGTCAGCCAGCCGGACTGGCGCGAGGCCCTGCGCGAGTGCCTCGCCTAGCGCATAATGCGCCGGATCAACCCGGCGCATTTGCAATGACCATGACCCAAACCGTTCCCCGTCGCCCCCGCTGGCGCAGCCTGGCGTTACTGGCGCTGTGCCTGGCGCCGCTGCTCTGGCCACTGCAGCACCTGGCCGAGCGCTACTACCGCAACGAGCTCATCGAGCAGAATCGCCAGACCCTCGACCTCTACGTCGCCAACCTGCTCGGCACCCTGCACCGCTACGAAACGCTGCCGCAGATCCTCGGTGACCTGCCAGCCTTGCGCGCCGTGTTGGCCAAGCCCCTCGAGATAGAGACGCTGACCAATGCCAATCGCCTGCTGCAGGACATTGCGGCCCAGACCGGCGCGGAAGTCATGTACCTCATGGATGTGAAGGGCAATACCCTCGCGGCCTCCAACTGGAACAAGAAAGACAGCTTCGTCAGCCGCAACTTCACCTTCCGCCCTTACTTCATTGATGCCATTGCCGGCCGTCTGGGACGCTTCTTCGGCCTGGGCACCACCTCCGGCAAACGCGGCTACTTCTTTGCCGCGGCGGTGCGCGATGGCGAGAAGGTGATAGGGGCGCTGGTGGTCAAGGTCGACCTGGACCACACCGAAACGCTGTGGGGCAAAACCCCTGAACAACTGCTGGTGACTGACCATAATGGCGTGGTGATCCTGACCTCGCGCCCCGAGTGGCGCTTTCGCGCAACCCGGCCGCTGACCGATGCAGAACGCCAGGCGATCATCGCCATTCAGCCTTACCCTACGCGCGACCCGCAGCCACTGAATCTGAACCATGATGCCTGGCTGACCCAGACCCAAAGCATCTCGGAGACCGGCTGGCACGTCAGTATTCTCGCCCCGCGTACCCTCATCGACCGTCCCGTGCGTACCGTGGTCGCCGTCGGCGGCGCCACCTTGCTGGTGCTGATGCTGCTGCTCGGGCTGATGATGCAGCGGCGGCGGCATTACCTGGATCGGATTGCCTTTGAAGCGCGCACCCGGCAGGAGCTGGAAATGCGCGTGATCGAACGCACCAGCGACCTGGAAGGGCTCAACCGTCGGCTCAAGTCCGAAGTGCTCGAACGCGAACACGCGCAACAGGAGCTGGTCCGCGCCCAGGACGAACTGGTCCAGGCTGGCAAGCTGTCGGCGCTGGGGACCATGTCGGCCAGCATCAGCCACGAACTGAATCAGCCGCTGGCAGCCATCCGCAGCTACGCCGAGAATGCCGAAATCCTGCTGGACCACCAACGCACGGAAGACGCTCGCGGCAACCTCAAGCTGATCGGCGAGTTGACCGGGCGCATGGCCTCGATCATCGCCCACCTGCGCGCCTTTGCTCGCCGCGACCGGCATGCGCCGGAGAGTGTCGCCTTGCAACCGGCCCTCGAGGATGCCCTGGCACTGCTGTCCCAGCGGCGTCGAGCCATGGCCGTCGAACTGGTGCGCGATATGCCGGATGCGACCCTCTGGGTTCAGGCCGGGGAAACACGGCTGCGCCAGGTCCTGGGCAACCTGTTGGCCAATGCCCTCGATGCCCTGACCGAGAAGGCCACGCCCCGTACACTCTGGCTGAGTGTCGAGCGCGTCGGCGATGGCGTCAACCTGTACATACGCGACAACGGCCCCGGTTTTACCAGCGAAGCCTTGAACCGGGCCCGCGAACCGTTTTTCACGACCAAGACCCGCACCCAGGGCCTTGGCCTGGGGCTGGCAATCTGCGATACCTTGATGCGTGCCCTGGGCGGTGAACTGATCCTGGCCAACCACCCCAAGGGTGGCGCCCTGCTCACCTTGCACCTGCTCGCCGCAACGCCGGGGGCCAACCTTCAACCGCCAGAGGATCCAACCGCATGACTACGGACCACGCCATCGACAGCAAGATTCAGGTCGTGCTGATCGACGACGACCCGCATCTGCGCCAGGCACTGAGCCAGACCCTGGACCTGGCCGGGCTGAAAGTCCTGACGCTGGCCCAGGCGCAGGGCCTGGCTACGCGCATCGAACGCGACTGGCCGGGGGTCGTGGTCAGCGATATCCGCATGCCGGGCATCGACGGCCTGCAGCTGCTCGAACAATTGCACGGCCAGGATCCGGAGCTTCCGGTGCTGCTGATAACCGGCCATGGCGATGTACCGCTGGCAGTCCAGGCCATGCGCGCCGGTGCCTACGACTTTCTCGAGAAACCCTTTGCCAGCGACGCCTTGCTCGATAGCGTGCGCCGGGCCCTGTCGCTCAGGCGGCTGATCCTGGACAACCGCAGCCTGCGCCTGGCCCTGAGCGATCGCCAGGAGCTGAGCGCCCGGCTGGTTGGGCAGTCTGCGCCCATGCTGCGGCTGCGCGAGCAGATCGGCGCACTGGCCGCGACCAAGGCCGACGTGCTCATCCTTGGCGAAACCGGCGCCGGCAAGGAAGTGGTGGCCCGCGCCCTGCACGACCTGTCGGCACGACGCAACGGCCCCTTCGTTGCCATCAACGCCGGCGCCCTGGCCGAGTCGGTCGTCGAGAGCGAACTGTTCGGCCATGAGCCGGGGGCCTTTACCGGCGCGCAGAAACGCCGCATCGGCAAATTCGAGTTCGCCAACGGCGGCACGCTGTTTCTCGATGAAATCGAGAGCATGAGCATGGACGTTCAGGTCAAGCTGCTGCGTTTGCTGCAAGAGCGGGTGGTCGAGCGCCTGGGCGGCAATCAGCAGATTGCGCTGGATATCCGCATCATTGCCGCCACCAAGGAAGATTTGCGCCAGGCCGCCGATCAGGGACGCTTTCGCGCTGACCTGTATTACCGCCTCAATGTCGCGCCCCTGCGCATCCCGCCACTCAGAGAACGTGGCGACGACATCCTGGTGCTGTTCCAGCATTTCGCCGATGGGGCCAGCGAGCGCCACGGCCTGCCGAGCCACGAGCTGCAACCGGCCCAGCGGGCCATGTTGCTGCGCCATGCCTGGCCGGGCAACGTGCGCGAACTGCAGAATGCCGCAGAGCGATTCGCCCTGGGCCTGGAGCTGGCACTCGACGACCAGGCCTCGGGCCAGGCACAGGCACCGGCAACTGAGCTGCCGAGCGGCATGGGTGGCCTGAGCGAGCAAGTGGAAAGCTTTGAGCGCACACTGATCGCAGCTGAACTTGCCCGCTCGCACAGCTCGCTGCGCAGCCTCGCCGAAGCACTGGGCATACCGCGCAAGACACTCCACGATAAACTGCGAAAACACGGCCTGAGTTTCGCCGATGGCGGCAGCAGCAGCGCAGGTGAAGACCTTGAATAAATCACTGGAGGTGTGTGCATGAATCGCGACGGTCGCCATCTGGAGTCGATCCTCCACAGCGACATTCCCCTCACCCGGGAGATGGGCCTCAAGGTGCTGAGCTGGCAAGACCACCAATTGCGCCTGCAACTGCCGCTGGCAGCCAACGTTAATCACAAGAGCACCATGTTCGGTGGCAGCCTTTACTGCATGGCGGTTCTGGCGGGCTGGGGGTGGTTGCACCTGCGCCTGCGCGAAGCGGCGATCACGGACGGGCACATTGTCATTCAGGAAGGGCAGATCAGCTATCCGCTACCGGTTACCGGCGATGCCATTGCCCTGTGCGACGCGCCCGACGAGAAGGTCTGGCGCAGGTTTCTCGCCACCTATGAGCGCTATGGCCGGGCACGCCTGAACTTGCAGACGCGGGTGACCAATATCGACAGTGACGAGGATGCGGTGCGGTTCAGCGGGCAGTACGTGCTGCACCGCTGAACCTGGCGGTCTTCACTTGCGGGCCAGTGCCAGCAGCGCTTCACGCCAGGGCGCTGCCGCCGGCAGTGCCAGGAAGAAAGGATTGAGCAGCGATTCACGCGGCGGGTAACGGAACGGCTGCCCGTTGACCTCCAGCACCTCGCCGCCGGCCCCTTCGAGCACGCCCTGGGCCGCAGCGGTGTCCCATTGCGACGTCGGCGCCAGGCGCGGGTAGCAATCGGCCGAACCTTCGGCCAGCAGACAGAACTTCAGCGAACTGCCGATATTGGCCAGTTTCAGCTCGCCCAGCCCTGCGCTCAAGCCCGCCAGCAATTGTTCCTGCTCGGGGCTTGAATGACGTCGGCTAGCGACCACGGTAAAGGCTTCGCCCGCTGCAGGCGCAGCCCGCACATGGATGGGCAGCGCCTGGCCAGCCGCTTCGGCACGCCAGGAACCCAGCCCGGACCCACCGAAGTAACAGCGGCCATTTGTCGGCATCGCGACTACGCCGAAAACTACTCGCCCCTGCTCGATCAAGGCGATGTTCACGGTGAACTCTTCGCTGCCGGCAATGAACTCCTTGGTGCCGTCGAGCGGGTCGACAAGCCACCAGCGCTGCCAGCCCTGGCGCTCGCTCAGGCTGATAGCGCAATCCTCTTCGGACAGAATCGGGATGCTCGAATCAAGGGCTTTGAGGCCCGCCACGATCACATGATGGGCCGCCAGGTCCGCCGCCGTGACCGGTGACTCGTCAGCCTTGGCAACGACCGCCACATCGGCACGCCAGAACGGCAGGATCGCTTCACCGGCACGGCGTGCGAGTTCGATCACGCCTGGCAATAAAGGATGGGCCAGGGCCTCAACGGTCTCACTCATGCGCTGAACCCCCCACGTTGAGCCAGCAGGTCCCGGGCCAGGTACAGCGCCGCCAGGGCACGCCCCTCGGAAAACTGCGGGTGCTGTGCCAAGGCCGCCAGCTCGCGCAGATTGACCCGATCGACACGCATCGGCTCCGGCTCGTCGCCTTCCAGGCGTTCCTCGTACAGGTCGGTCGCAAGCACCACCTGGATCTTCTGGCTCATGTAACCCGGCGACAGCGACAGCTCGGTCAGGTGCTCCAGTTGTCGGGCGCCGAAGCCGGCTTCCTCCTTCAGTTCACGGTTGGCCGCCGCCAACACATCCTCGCCCGGTTCGATCAGGCCCTTGGGCAAGGACAGCTCGTATTCATCGGTGCCACCGCAATACTCTTCAATCAACAGCGCATGTTCGGCGTCGATCATGGCCACGATCATCACCGCACCATACCCGGCCCCACGTCCTACCAGGCGCTCATAGGTGCGCTCGGTTCCGTTGGAGAAGCGCAACTGCACCTCTTCGACGCGAAATAGACGACTGCTGGCGACAATCTCGCGAGCGAGGACGGTTGGTTTCTGGCGCATGGGGCGGCTCCTTGGCGTGAACGGGTTACTATACCGTGGCTTACCCTTGCACTGGCCACTGTTGCTCCATTACTGCCTGAGAATCTTTCGTATGCCCTCCATAGCCTGGCGCGATATCGACACCGTCCTACTGGATATGGACGGGACCTTGCTCGACCTGCACTACGACAACCATTTCTGGCTGGAGCACTTGCCCCAGCGCTACGCCGAGTTGCACGGCATCAGCCGGGCGATGGCCGAGATGGAATTGCAGCCACTGTTCGAAAAAAATGCCGGCAAACTGAGCTGGTACTGCCTGGATTTCTGGAGTGCGGAACTCAAGTTGTCGGTTCGTGAGTTAAAACTGGAGACGGCCGACCTGATTGCCTTGCGTCCGGACGCCGACACTTTCCTGGCCGCGATCAAGCAGGCCGGCAAGCGGGTAATCCTGATCACCAACGCCCACCGTGATTCACTTTCGCTGAAACTGGAACGCGTCGAACTGGCGCCGTATTTCGAGCGCTTGATCAGCTCGCATGATTATGGGTTCCCCAAGGAAAGCCCACAGTTCTGGAGCGCGTTGAAAGACGATATCGGTTTCGAGCCCGCTCGCAGCCTGTTTATCGACGATACCTTGTCGATCCTGCGCAGTGCCCGCGACTTTGGCGTTGGGCACCTGCTGGCCGTGCGGGAGCCGGACAGCCGCGCGGGGCCGAAGGATACGCAGGAGTTCGAGGCGCTGGAGGATTATCGGAGCTTGCTTGAAGGGTTGTAGACTGTGATGGCCTCATCGCGGGCAAGCCAGCACCCACAAAGGCCGGTGTGGACCTTGTGGGAGCTGGCTTGCCAGCGATGGCCGAAGGCCTGTTACTCCGGAATACGCAAAACCTGCCCCGGATAAATCTTGTCCGGATGCGAAAGCATCGGCTTGTTGGCCTCGAAAATCTTGTTGTACTTGTTGGCGTCGCCATATTCATTTTTGGCGATGGCACTCAAGGTATCGCCCTTTTTCACCGTGGCGAAACGCGCAGCAGCCACAGCCGGGCCATTCACGGTGATCTGGTCATCGACACTGCCCACGCCTGCGATGTTGCCCACCGCCAACACGATTTTTTCCTTTTCTTCCTGGCTGCCGACCTCGCCGGTTACCGTGACCTTGTCACCATCAACCGTCGCCTTGACGCTCGGATTACCCAGCCCGACCTTGGCTATATGATCCTTGAGTTGCTCACTGGCATTGGCATTGCCCGGCGTCAGCAAATCAATGAGTTTTTCGCCTGCTTCTTTCACAAAACTTAAAAGACTCATACCCACTCTCCTTGGTTATCGGTATCCGGAGCCAAAAGTCTAGGCAAGCCGTGCGCGCTCCTCCTCCCTTCCGACCAACGACGCGTTCCCCGCGCAACCGGCAGGCACGCTAGAATCCATCCCCAGCCCAGCCCAGCCCAGCCACCCGGAGCGAAGATGGACATCAAACAACTGAAATTCCTCATCGCCCTGGACGAGACCCGGCATTTCGGCCGCGCGGCCACGCGCTGCCATGTTACCCAGCCGACCCTGTCGATGCGCCTGCGCAACCTGGAAGAAGAACTCGAATTGCCCCTGGTCAATCGTGGGCAACGTTTCGAGGGCTTCACCGCACCGGGAGAACGTGTGCTGGCCTGGGCCCGCTCAGTGCTGGCGGCCTATGACGGCCTGCATGCGGAGGCTGCTGCCTGTCGCGGGCACCTGGTCGGCACACTGCGCCTGGGCGTTGTCCCGCTGTCGAGTTTCGACCCCTTGCCACTGCTGCAACGCCTGCATCAGCAACACCCCAACCTGCGTTTCGAATTGAGCTCGCTGAGCTCCGAGCAGATCCTCGAGCAACTGATCAGCAATCGCCTGGATATCGGCGTCTCCTACCTGGAACGGCTGGACACCGAACGTTTCGAATCCCTGACCCTCAGCGAAACCCGCATGGGCCTGCTTTTCGACCAGCGCCACTTCGACTTTGGCGAGCAGGCGCTGAGCTGGGAGGCCTTGATCGAACTGCCGTTGGGCTTGCTCACCAGCGGCATGCACTTTCGCCAATCCATCGATCACAACTTCCACAGTCGCGGGCTGAACCCACAGCCCTTGCTGCAGACCGATGCCGTTCATCAATTGGTGCAAGCCGTACACGACGGCCTGTGCTGCGCGATCATGCCGCTGGAGGGAGGCCTGGAAGCATTGACCGAGCACCTGCGCCTGCAGCCGATCGAACACGCCAGCACCCTCGCCCCGCTGGGCCTGATCATGCGTCGCAGCGCGCCCCGCTCTGCCCTGGCCGAAGCCTGCTTTGCCCTGTATCAACAGCCCCCCAATGCTTGATCGACGCCATCTATCAAGGCATCAGTACTAGCAATTAGACGATACCCCCCCGGCAGGCCTAGGCTTAAGACTGAATGCCCTGCCGGTATTACCTCATGAACTCCAAGCGCCCGACCTGCGCGGCGCCTGCGCCGTCGACCACTGCACCTGCCGCCAGCCAGAGCTACTGCTACAGCAACCTCGAGCATGAAAGCTCGAGCAATGCCGCACTGGCTGAAGAAGTCGCCCTGGCGATTGCCTATAACGGCATCAGCCAGGCCGTGATGCTGGTCAGCCCTACCGACCTTGAAGACTTTATCGTCGGTTTCAGTATCGGCAGCGGCATCATCGCCTCGGCGGATGAAATCTATGACGTCAAATTCAGCGGCCAAGGCTCGGCCTTGTACGCTGACGTGGAAATCGCCAGCCGCGCCTTCTGGAACCTCAAGACCCAGCGTCGACACCTGACCGGCACCAGCGGGTGCGGGTTGTGCGGGGTCGAAGCGGTGGAGCAGGCGTTGCCCGAGCTTGCGGTACTGCCCGGCGCGCCCTTGCCTGCGGCGCAATGGCTCGAAGGCTTGCGCCAGCGCATCGGCGCCTTCCAGCCACTGGGACAGCACTGTGGCGCGGTACACGCGGCGCTATTCATGAACGACCGGGGCCAATTGTTGCTGGGCCGAGAAGACATCGGCCGGCACAACGCCCTGGACAAGCTGATCGGTGCCCTGATCCGCCAGCAAATTCCACTGGCCGGTGGCATTGCCATCGTCACCAGCCGCTGCAGCCTGGAGCTGATCCAGAAAGTGCTGCGCGCCGGCATCCAGACCCTGGTCAGTCTGTCTTCACCCACAGGCCTTGCCCTTCAATGGGCTCGCCAGCACAACCTCAACCTCATTCACCTGCCGCAACACAGTGCGCCGCGGGTCTACAGCCCAGCGACGGAGAGTACAGCGTGAGCATGCATCATCAAGCCGATCAGACCCCTACCCCTCGCTACAAGCCCTACCATGGTGCGGCCGGTGGCTGGGGCGCCCTGCGCAGCGTGGCCCAGGCCTGGCTCGGCAGCGACAATGCCCTGAAGAATATTCGGACCCTGCTCAAGACCAACCAGAACGGTGGTTTCGACTGCCCTGGCTGCGCCTGGGGTGATTCGCCGGAAAGCGGCATGGTCAAGTTCTGCGAAAACGGCGCCAAGGCAGTCAACTGGGAAGCCACCAAGCGTCGCGTCGATCCGGCCTTCTTCGCCAAACACAGCGTCAGCGCGCTGCTTGAGCAAAGCGATTACTGGCTCGAATACCAGGGCCGCCTGACCGACCCGATGGTCTACGACCCTGCCAGCGACCGCTACCAGCCCATCAGCTGGGATGCCGCATTCAATCTGATCGCCAGGCACCTGCTGAACCTGGAGAGCCCCGACCAGGCCGAGTTCTACACCTCAGGCCGGGCAAGCAACGAAGCGGCCTACCTTTACCAGCTGTTCGTACGCGCCTATGGCACCAATAATTTCCCGGACTGCTCGAACATGTGTCACGAGGCCAGCGGCGTGGCCATGGCGCAAAGCGTGGGGGTCGGCAAAGGCACGGTCACCTTCGACGACTTCGAACATGCCGACGCGATCTTCGTCTGGGGCCAGAACCCTGGCACCAACCATCCACGCATGCTTGAACCGCTGCGCGAGGCAGTCAAGCGCGGCGCCCAGGTGGTTTGCGTCAACCCCTTGAAGGAACGTGGCCTGGAGCGCTTCCAGCACCCCCAACACCCCTTGGAGATGCTCACCAACGGCGACCGCCCGACCAATACCGCCTACCTGCGCCCGGCGCTGGGTGGCGATATGGCCTTGATGCGCGGCATGGCCAAGTTCCTGCTGCAATGGGAACGCGAAGCCCAGGCCAACAACACCCCGCCGGTGTTCGACCATGAGTTCCTCCAGCAACACACCAGCGGCATTCAGGCGTACCTGGACGCCGTCGACAACACCCCGTGGGTGCAGATTGTCCAGCAGTCCGGGTTGAGCCTGATCCACATCGAGCAGGCTGCGCAGATATACCGCTCGGCCGAGAAGGTCATCATGTGCTGGGCCATGGGCATCACCCAGCACCGTCATTCGGTACCGACCATCCATGAAGTCGCCAACCTGATGCTGTTGCGCGGCAACCTCGGCGTGCCTGGTGCCGGCCTGTGCCCGGTGCGCGGCCACAGCAACGTGCAGGGCGATCGCACCATGGGCATCAACGAACGCCCGCCGGCGGCACTGCTCGACGCCCTCGAGAAACGCTTCAAATTCAACGTGCCGCGCCATAACGGCCATAACACCGTCGAAGCCATCCACGCCATGCTCAAGGGCCAGGCCAAGGTCTTCATCGGGCTGGGCGGCAACTTTGTCCAGGCGACACCCGACAGCACACGCACTGCCCAGGCCCTGCGCAACTGCGACCTGACCGTTCAGATCAGCACCAAACTCAATCGCAGCCATCTGATTCACGGCAAGGAAGCACTGATCCTCCCTTGCCTGGGGCGCACCGATATCGACTTGCAAGTCGAAGGCCCACAAGCGGTGACCGTGGAGGACTCCTTCAGCATGGTTCACGCCTCCAACGGCCAGTTGCAGCCGCTGTCAGCACAGATGCGTTCGGAGCCGGCAGTGGTCGCCGGGATTGCCGCCGCAACCCTGGGTACCCAGCCCGTGGACTGGAACTGGCTGATCGCCGACTACCGGCGTATCCGCGAGCTGATCGCCGACACCATCCCCGGCTTCAAGGACTTCAACCAGCGCCTGGAAAACCCCGGCGGCTTCTATCTGGGCAACAGCGCCGCCGAGAGACACTGGAACACCGATAGCGGCCTGGCCAACTTCAGGCCCAACGCCTTGCCGGCCGACCTGGTTCACGAGAGCGTCCGTGCCACCGGGCAAATACCGGACCTGATCATGCAGTCGATGCGTTCCCACGATCAGTACAACACCACCATCTATGGCCTCGATGACCGCTATCGTGGGGTCAAGGGGCAACGTGACGTTCTGTTCGTAAACGAAGCCGACATCATCCGTCTGGGGTTCAAGCCGGGCCAGAAGGCCGACATCGTGTCGATCTGGGGCGATGGACGCGAACGTCGGGTGAAGGGCTTCACCCTGCTCGCCTTCGACATCCCCGCCGGGCAAGCGGCCGCTTACTACCCGGAAGTGAATCCGCTTGTGCCCTTGGAAAGCGTCGGTGACGGCAGTCATACGCCGACTTCGAAGTTTGTCGCCATTCGCCTGGAAGCGGCGAGCGAAACTGGGCGAATCGTTTAGCGTATCGAGGGCTTGGGTTGGCTATGGGGCGCAAAGCGCGTACCGTAGCCAGAAGCCGGAAAACGCCCATGAAAAAGGCCTTTTCATCACTGAAAAGGCCTGTCTCAAGTAGCGTAGGACCGGCGAAAATCGAGAAAGTTTCACCGAAAAAACAGCAATTTAGCGAAATGTGTTCAAGTCGTGTTACTCGTCGGATTTCAATTGTCAGCCCCCATCCAGAGCCTCAGGATCGCCTCGTCATCCCTTTGAGGCTTTCTATATGAAGTACTCCTCGATTCTCTTGTTGTCCCTTGGCCTGCTCAGCGGCGTTGCGTCGGCGGGCGGCACTACCGAAGCAGGTATAGGCGGCGCATTGGGCGGAGTATTGGGCTCAGTGGTCGGCCAGTCGATCGGTGGCAGCACCGGCTCGGCAATTGGTGCAGGCCTCGGTGGCGCGGCCGGTGGTGCGGTCGGTGCCAACAAACGCAGCCGTGGCGAAGCGGCCATTGGCGGCGCACTGGGCGCAGCCGGCGGTAACGTGGTCGGCCGTAAAATGGGCGGCACGTCCGGTAGCCTGATCGGCGCCGCAGCCGGTGGTGGCGCAGGCGGTGCCCTGGGTAACTACATGGGCAGAGAAGCCGACGATGAAGATCGCCGTGACGATCGCCGCTACCGTCGCGGCTACGATGATCGCCGCTACTATCGCCATGACCGTGGCCACCATTATGGTCATCGCAAGCACAAGAAACACTGGCACGACGACGATTAAACCCTCCGTTATGCGCCCATTGGAAGGGCTGGCCGCAACCTTCGCGGCCAGCTAGACCAACGCCTCCAGCGCCCCGCGCAACCCCGCAGGAATCGGCACAGGCTGATTACTCGCCCGATCCACGAACACATGCACGAAACGCCCTGCCGCACAGGCATCGTCTTCGCCCGCCTTGAACACCGCCAATTCGTACTGCACCGAACTGTTGCCCAGCTTGCCGACCCGCAGGCCGATCTCGATCCGCTCCGGAAAAGCGATCGAAGCAAAGTAATCACAGGCCGAACTCACTACGAAACCCACCACTTCACCGTCATGGATATCCAACCCGCCCTTCTCGATCAGGTAGGTGTTCACGGCCGTGTCAAAGAAACTGTAGTAAGTGACATTGTTCACATGACCGTACACATCGTTGTCGTGCCAACGCGTCAGTATCGGCTGGAAGTGGCGGTAATCGGCACGTTGCGGCATGCGGTCGGTCATGGATGGTTTCCCGTTTGGATAGGCCTAAAAATTATCAGCTAACGCCCATCGGCATAGGGGACGGCCTTCACAGGCCGCTCCCCTGCCACACCACCCGGCATGCGGGTCCGCACCGGGCGGTTCGAGAGATTGAGGTTATGAGAGGCGCACTA
Source organism: Pseudomonas sp. LS1212 (assembly GCF_024741815.1). Classification (NCBI taxonomy): domain Bacteria; kingdom Pseudomonadati; phylum Pseudomonadota; class Gammaproteobacteria; order Pseudomonadales; family Pseudomonadaceae; genus Pseudomonas; species Pseudomonas sp. LS1212. The sequence continues at coordinate 240,971 of NZ_CP102951.1, read as the reverse complement.
ATCCCAGCCTGTCGAACCACGCAATATTAAGCACGCGATTCAGCTCCAAACGACTGTTACGCCACCAGCGACAGGTGTTTCCAGCCACTTTTTGCGCCACTTGCCGGGTCGCGCCAAGCGCTCGCAGCTCCCGATAGGTCGTCGTTCCCCGCTTCCACTGCTTGAGCTGGATCGCTCGCAGCCGGTGTCGTATCCATTCGTCCAGCTCACGCCAGACGGCTGGGGTTTGCGACAAGCCGAAGTAAGTTTTCCACCCCAGAATGTAAGGTCGCAGATCATCGACGATCTGTTGCAGGCTACGACCGCATGAGCGCCGGGTGTACCAGCGTATCCGCTGCTTGAACTGCTTCTGCGCTTTGTAGGATGAAGCACGTTTGACTTCGCCTCGGGCTATCCACAACTCATAGCCTAGAAACTTGCGACCAAACGCACTCGTCACTGCACTTTTGCTCTCGTTGACACTCAAGTGCAGCTTTTCATACAGACGCCTCAGCAAAGCCATTACCCGGTGCCCCGCCTTCTGACTGCGAACATAGACATTCGCATCGTCGGCATAGCGCACGAAGCAATGACCTCGGCGTTCAAGCTCCCGATCCACTTCATCCAGCAGCACATTCGCCAGCAACGGCGACAGCGGGCCGCCTTGCGGCGCCCCGCAAAGACTGTTTTCGAGCACGCCATTAATCAGCGTTCCCGCACCCAGATACGCCCGAATCAGCCGGATAACCGCCCGATCCGAAATCCGTTTACGTAGACGATCCATCAGAATGTCGTGATCGACCCGGTCGAAGAATTTCTCCAGATCCACATCCACCACCACTTTTCGACCCGAGGACACGTAGCACTGAGCCGCCAAGACGGCCCCCTGTGCACAACGCCCCGGACGGAAGCCGTAGCTGTGCTCACTGAAAGTGGGATCGAGTAGCGGCTGCAAAATTTGCAGCAACGCTTGTTGGATCAGACGGTCGGTGACCGTCGGAATACCCAGCTCGCGCTGACCGCCGTCGGGCTTGGGGATGGCCACACGTCGTACCGGACTAGGCCGATAGACACCGGACACAAGCTGTTCACGAATCACAACCCATTGGCTCAGCAGATGTTCGGCCGTCTGATCTATATCCAGACCGTCGACCCCTGCTGCACCTTTATTGGCCTTGACCCGTTTCCACGCCCGTTTCAGGTTTTCTCTCGCAAAGGCGCGTTCCAGCAGCCCTTGCCCTGCGTAGTCGGATTCATCTTGCGGGCAATTGACCTCGTCGCTGACGGGACTTCTCACGACTTCACCGCTCGTTATCTCCATCCGCCCCGCGTTTGGCAGGCATCTGACTTCCGGTCTTTCGCATCAACATGACCTATAACGCTTTCTCTCGTTCAGCCCTTCGTCAAAAAAAAGACTACTACGGCCTCTGCTGACTTCTCGCTCCGGCTCGCGCCGTCGCCCTTTCAGGCATGAGGCGAGATCTCCCCAGGTAAGAACGCAATCCTTCACCACACAACCGCCGGATTTACGCTGCCTGATCTTTGACCACAAGAGCTTCGCGGTTTTGTGCCCGCTCACCCTGATCGGCTTCGCCTTTTATCCGGTTCTTGTACATCGGCTCATGGCTTCGATTCACGCTTCCTCCCCACACTCGGTCACCCTCATGCAGTTGCGCTTCACTTCGTTCGCTGTGGTCAGCTCACGGCGGGACTTTCACCCACAAGATTGCGCCCATGCTGGGCGCACATCGGCATAGGGGACGGCCTTCACAGGCCGCTCCCCTGCCACACCACCCGGCATGCGGGTCCGCACCGGGCGGTTCGAGAGATTGAGGTTATGAGAGGCGCACTAATCCCAGCCTGTCGAACCACGCAATATTAAGCACGCGATTCAGCTCCAAACGACTGTTACGCCACCAGCGACAGGTGTTTCCAGCCACTTTTTGCGCCACTTGCCGGGTCGCGCCAAGCGCTCGCAGCTCCCGATAGGTCGTCGTTCCCCGCTTCCACTGCTTGAGCTGGATCGCTCGCAGCCGGTGTCGTATCCATTCGTCCAGCTCACGCCAGACGGCTGGGGTTTGCGACAAGCCGAAGTAAGTTTTCCACCCCAGAATGTAAGGTCGCAGATCATCGACGATCTGTTGCAGGCTACGACCGCATGAGCGCCGGGTGTACCAGCGTATCCGCTGCTTGAACTGCTTCTGCGCTTTGTAGGATGAAGCACGTTTGACTTCGCCTCGGGCTATCCACAACTCATAGCCTAGAAACTTGCGACCAAACGCACTCGTCACTGCACTTTTGCTCTCGTTGACACTCAAGTGCAGCTTTTCATACAGACGCCTCAGCAAAGCCATTACCCGGTGCCCCGCCTTCTGACTGCGAACATAGACATTCGCATCGTCGGCATAGCGCACGAAGCAATGACCTCGGCGTTCAAGCTCCCGATCCACTTCATCCAGCAGCACATTCGCCAGCAACGGCGACAGCGGGCCGCCTTGCGGCGCCCCGCAAAGACTGTTTTCGAGCACGCCATTAATCAGCGTTCCCGCACCCAGATACGCCCGAATCAGCCGGATAACCGCCCGATCCGAAATCCGTTTACGTAGACGATCCATCAGAATGTCGTGATCGACCCGGTCGAAGAATTTCTCCAGATCCACATCCACCACCACTTTTCGACCCGAGGACACGTAGCACTGAGCCGCCAAGACGGCCCCCTGTGCACAACGCCCCGGACGGAAGCCGTAGCTGTGCTCACTGAAAGTGGGATCGAGTAGCGGCTGCAAAATTTGCAGCAACGCTTGTTGGATCAGACGGTCGGTGACCGTCGGAATACCCAGCTCGCGCTGACCGCCGTCGGGCTTGGGGATGGCCACACGTCGTACCGGACTAGGCCGATAGACACCGGACACAAGCTGTTCACGAATCACAACCCATTGGCTCAGCAGATGTTCGGCCGTCTGATCTATATCCAGACCGTCGACCCCTGCTGCACCTTTATTGGCCTTGACCCGTTTCCACGCCCGTTTCAGGTTTTCTCTCGCAAAGGCGCGTTCCAGCAGCCCTTGCCCTGCGTAGTCGGATTCATCTTGCGGGCAATTGACCTCGTCGCTGACGGGACTTCTCACGACTTCACCGCTCGTTATCTCCATCCGCCCCGCGTTTGGCAGGCATCTGACTTCCGGTCTTTCGCATCAACATGACCTATAACGCTTTCTCTCGTTCAGCCCTTCGTCAAAAAAAAGACTACTACGGCCTCTGCTGACTTCTCGCTCCGGCTCGCGCCGTCGCCCTTTCAGGCATGAGGCGAGATCTCCCCAGGTAAGAACGCAATCCTTCACCACACAACCGCCGGATTTACGCTGCCTGATCTTTGACCACAAGAGCTTCGCGGTTTTGTGCCCGCTCACCCTGATCGGCTTCGCCTTTTATCCGGTTCTTGTACATCGGCTCATGGCTTCGATTCACGCTTCCTCCCCACACTCGGTCACCCTCATGCAGTTGCGCTTCACTTCGTTCGCTGTGGTCAGCTCACGGCGGGACTTTCACCCACAAGATTGCGCCCATGCTGGGCGCACACAAAAAAGCCGCCCCAAAGGGCGGCTTCTTTTCAAACGACTATCCGCAAATTACAGCTGCGGACCGGCGCTCTTGATCGCGTCCGAAACTTCAAACTTCTTGAAGTTCTCGATGAACAGCCTGGCCAAAGCCTTCGCCGCTTCATCGTAGGCAGCCTTGTCTTCCCAGGTATTACGTGGGTTGAGCAGGCCGGTTTCAACGCCCGGTACCAACTTCGGCACGTCGAGGTTGATGGTGTCCAGGTGCTCGGTTTCTGCGCCGATCAGTGCACCGCTCTGGATAGCTGCAATCACGCCACGGGTGGTCGGGATGTTGAAACGCTTGCCGACGCCATAGCCACCGCCGGTCCAGCCGGTATTGACCAGGTAGACCTTGGAGTTGAAGCCGCGGATGCGCTTGATCAGCAGCTCTGCGTATTCGCCAGCCGGACGCGGGAAGAACGGTGCGCCGAAGCAGGTGGAGAAGGTCGACTTGATGCCGCTGCCCGAACCCATTTCAGTGGAGCCGACCAGTGCGGTATAGCCCGACAGGAAGTGGTAGGCCGCTTGTTCTTCGCTGAGGATCGACACTGGCGGCAGTACGCCAGTCAGGTCGCAGGTCAGGAAGATCACGGCGTTTGGCTCGCCACCGAGGTTTTTCGGTGCGCGTTTTTCGATCAGTTCACGCGGGTAGGCCGCACGGCTGTTCTGGGTCAGGCTGTCGTCGCTGTAGTCGGCCTTTTTGGTGACCGGGTCCAGCACCACGTTTTCCAGTACGGCGCCGTGCTGGATGGCTTTCCAGATGACTGGCTCGTTCTTCTCGGAGAGGTCGATGCACTTGGCATAGCAACCACCTTCGATATTGAACACCACGCCTTCGCCCCAACCGTGTTCGTCGTCGCCGATCAGGTAGCGGCTTTCGTCTGCCGACAGGGTGGTTTTACCGGTGCCCGACAGACCGAAGAACAGGGTCACATCGCCTTCTTCGCCCATGTTGGCAGCGCAGTGCATCGGCAGAACGTCGACTGCTGGCAGCAGGAAGTTCTGTACCGAGAACAGGGCTTTTTTCATTTCGCCGGCGTAACGCATGCCCGCGATCAGAACCTTCTTGGCCGCGAAGTTGATGATCACGGTGCCGTCGGAGTTGGTGCCGTCACGCTCTGGCTCGCAAACGAAGTTTGGCGCGTTGAGAATCTGCCACTCGCTCTTGCCAGCCGGGTTGTACTGTTCAGGGTTGATGAACAGGCAGCGACCGAACAGGTTGTGCCAGGCAGTCTCGGTGGTCATTTTGACGGCGAGGTAGTGCGACGGGTCGGAGCCGACGTGCACGTTAGAGACAAAACGCTCGCGCTCGCCCAGGTAGGCGGCTACGCGGTCCCACAGGGCATCGAACTTGTCGGCCGGGAACTTGCGGTTGATCGGGCCCCAGGCAATGGCGTCCTGGGTGGTTGGCTCTTCAACGATGAAACGGTCAACTGGCGAACGACCAGTACGATGGCCGGTTTTCACTACCAGAGCGCCGGTATCGGCAAGCTCGCCTTCACCGCGGTTCAGGGCTTCTTTAACCAGATCGTCGATGCTCAGATCGGTGTACACGGCGTTATTGGCTTGCGTCATGAATGTCCCCGTCGGCCAGAGGCCGAGTGCTCCAAACGTTTTGTAGTAGAAACTTTCATACTACTACAGCGAAAAAAGTGGCCCGGATTATGCCAGAAACGCCCAAAAAAAGTAGAGCCCTCCTGTCAGAACGTCGTTATTACGGCGCCTGACAGGTAATTTACCTGCGCTGAACCGTTTTAGTGACGAGTATCTGACGGTGCGTCAACACCGCCACCTGCGAACAATTGCTCGACTTCGGTGGCATCGAAAAGATAGCGTTCATTACAGAACTGGCAATCGATCTCTACGGTGCCCCCGTGCTCGACCACCAACAACCTGGCGTCATCAGCCCCCAGGCTGACCAGTGCCCTGGCCGAGCGCTCACGCGAGCAACTGCACTGGAAGCGGATACTCTGGATATCGAACAGGCGTACGGCCTCTTCATGGTAGAGACGGTGCAGGATAGTCTCGTTATCGAGCCCGAGCAGCTCCTCGGTCTTGAGGGTGCTTGCCAGCGTCGTGAGGTGCTGCCAGTTCTGTTCGCGCTCCTCGTCGTCCTTGAGCCGGTCGGCCGGCAATTGCTGCAACAGCAGGCCGCGTGCCTGGTGGCCATCGGCCTTGAGCCAGAAACGCGAGCCCAACTGCTCGGAAAGGGCGAAGTAGTTGGTAAAGCATTCGGCCAGATCTGCGCCATCAAGCTCGACAATGCCCTGGTAGCGCTGACCCTGGGTCGGGTCGATGGTCATCGCCAGTACACCTTCGGGCATCAGCTCGTGAAGGCCTGCACCAAGCGTTACCTGTTCTTCGTTATAACGCGCCAGGCCGCGAATCTCCCGATCGCTGGAGCACTCGACCATCAACAACGGAACGGCGCCACTGGAACGCGCCTGGAGGATCAGCAGCCCGTCGAACTTCAGGGTGCCAACCAGCAATGATGCGGACGCCATCAGCTCGCCGAGCAGTTGCGCAACGGGCTCCGGGTACGGGTGCTTGGCCAGCGCTTCAGCGTAGCTGTGCTCCAGCGAGACCAGTTCACCACGAACGTCGCTGTCGTCAAAGATGAAACGTTGGGTGTAATCGGTGTCCGGGAAATCATGCATAGGTATGGGTTTCTGAATGGGTGACAAAAAAGTGCGCTACATCGACGTGATGCGCCGGGCGCTTGTGCTGGGGGTATTTTATGAACAATCCAGCACTGTTCCAAGCGAGGTCGACTAACCGCCTTTTTCGTCGTGGAACTGATGAAGCTGCCGACGTTGTTTCTTGGTGGGTCGCCCATCAGTACTCACGCCCAACGCACCGGCCTTGCGCATGGCGGCTGCCTGCTCGCGCCTGGCGATACTCTGCTCGGTCTCGGTGTAGAGTTCCTGGGCTTCGGGTGCGCCTCGGCGAACGGCTGACAGCGCCTTTACGACCACCGTACGTTCGTCGAACCCGGTACGTATCTGGAACTCATCGCCAACCCGAGGCTCCTTGCCGGGCTTGCAGCGTTCACCCCGGCAATGCACTTTACCACTTTCGATCGCGGCCTTGGCCAGGGCGCGGGTTTTGTAGAAACGTGCCGCCCACAACCATTTATCGAGTCGAACCTTGTCGTCCTCTTCCTGTTTTTGTGCCATTGGAAAACCTCACTCAGGAATTTAACCGAACTGTACTACCGTACCTGGCGGATGCAAAAAAACCACGAGCCGCATACAGTCAAAAAGTCTCGCGTCAGCGCCAGGCACGTCTGTTATTGCGGTTTTTAAGCACGACTGCTGCGATAGCTATCGCCATTTGCGCAAGATTCTGCGTGAATACCGTGCCAGAGGTTTCGCAATGATCCGCGACGTTTGCGCACGGTCTATGCTGGGTTGAATTTGCATTTCAGATGCCCTGTCCAAAGGCAAACAACACGGTGACATCCGCAAGCGCGTTAACGACTCAAAGACCTCCACCGCCGGTTAAGCATTTTGAAGACATTTGACCATTTGACTGTTATTGGCCTGCGCGAGTGGGTGGCGCTACCCGACCTCGGGGTGGCAGGCCTGCGTGCCAAGATCGACACCGGTGCCAGTACCTCGAGCCTGCATGCCACCGAAGTTGAATCCTTCGTGCGCAACGGCGAGAAATGGGTACGCTTCAATGCCCACCTCGGCTCGGTCGTGCAGCTTCGGCATCGCCGGTGCGAAGCGCCGCTGGTGGCCATGAAGACAATCAAAAGCTCTAACGGTCAGGCCCAGACCCGTTACGTCATCCGCACGGCGCTGGCGCTGGGCGACCGGGTCTGGGAAGTCGAATTTACCCTGGCTTGCCGCAAGGCCATGCGCTATCGCCTGCTACTCGGTTCCAAAGCCCTGGTTCACGGCCAACTGGTCGTCAATCCGGGACTTACATACGTTCAAGACAAGCCGGCGTTTCCGGCCTCTCTCCCCTCTCCCACAGGTGTTGCATGAAGATCGCTGTGCTGTCGCGGAACCCGCGTCTGTATTCCACTCGTCGTATGGTTGAAGCCGGCACCGCGCGTGGCCATGAAATGGTAGTGATCGACACCTTGCGCGCCTATATGAACATCGCCAGCCATAAACCGCAGATTCACTATCGCGGCAAACCCCTGGCAGGCTTCGATGCAGTCATCCCGCGTATTGGCGCTTCGGTTACTTTCTATGGTTGCGCGGTGTTGCGCCAGTTCGAAATGATGGGGGTCTTCCCGCTCAATGAGTCGGTGGCCATTGCCCGTTCACGAGACAAGCTGCGCTCACTGCAATTGTTGTCGCGGCGGGGGATCGGCCTGCCGGTAACCGGTTTCGCCCACTCGCCCGACGACATCCCCGACCTGATCCAGATGGTCAACGGCGCGCCGCTGGTGATCAAAGTGCTCGAGGGTACCCAGGGCATCGGCGTGGTGCTGTGTGAAACGACCAAGGCTGCCGAGTCGGTGATCGAAGCGTTCATGGGCCTCAAGCAAAACATCATGGTTCAGGAGTACATCAAGGAAGCCGGCGGCGCCGATATCCGCTGCTTCGTGGTGGGCGACAAGGTCATCGCCTCGATGAAGCGCCAGGCCAAGCCGGGTGAGTTCCGCTCCAACCTGCACCGCGGCGGCAGCGCCAGCCTGATCAAGATCACGCCCGAGGAACGCATGACAGCCATCCGCGCCGCCAAGGTCATGGGCCTGAGCGTGGCCGGCGTGGACATCCTGCGCTCCAACCATGGCCCGCTGGTGATGGAGGTGAACTCCTCGCCGGGGCTGGAAGGTATTGAAGTGACCACCGGCAAGGACGTGGCCGGGATGATCATCGAGCACCTGGAGAAGAATAGCGTTCCGAATATGACGCGGACTCGTGGGAAGGGTTGAGGCATCACCGCAGAAACATCAGACCGCATCGCGCGGCAGCATCAACCCCAACGGCAGGCGCACCCGCGCCTCCAAGCCGCCACCCGAGCGGTTGCGTAACTCGACATTGCCGCCATGCATGGCGGCGATCCGCTTGACGATCGCCAGCCCCAGCCCTGTCCCCTTGCCGCTGCGAGCACTGTCGCCACGGGTAAACGGGTTGAAAATCGCCTCCAGCTCGCCAGGGTCGATACCGGCACCACGGTCCAGTACGCTCAGTACCACGTAGGGCGCGCTGGTGTCGCCAGAAACGTAGGCCGCTACCTCGACGCCATTGCCGGCGTGGTACAGCGCATTGCCAATCAGATTGTTCAGCAGGCGCTTGACCGACACCCGCCGCAGCGGAAACGGCGGAATCGGCTCGAGACACAAGCGCACCCGCTCGACTGGCTGATTGAACGGCGCGACCACTTCCTGCACCAGTTCGCTCAGGTCGACCTCTTCGACCGTTTCATCACGACCATCGCGAATGAAGGCCAGGAACTGGTCGAGAATCGCGTCCATATCTTCGATATCACGAACCATGTCCTCGGTCAGTTCGCTGTCGTTGCTCATCAGTTCCAGGGACAGGCGCAGGCGCGTAAGCGGTGTACGCAGGTCATGGGAGACGCCGGCGAGCATCAGTTCACGCTCGCGGCCCGCCTGCTCGACGTCCTCGGCCATCTGGTTGAAGGCCCGGTAAACCTCGGTCATTTCACTGGGTGTGTCGCTGACTGGCAGGCGCACGCTGCGCCCCTGCCCCAGCTGCCGGGCGGCGAAGACCAGACGCTTGAGGGGTTGGTTGAGCTGGCGAACAAAGATCCAGGCCGACGCCGTGGACAGCAGCCCGATAGCCAGGAACCAGCCCAGCACGCTCCAGATCTTCTGGCCTCGCAATGGATGCGGATACAGCGGCACTTTCAGCCAGCCATCGCCCAGGCTTGGCGCCCGCACCCAGAGCGCTGGCGGTGCATGCACGCGCAAGCGCACTTCGGTGTCGGCACCCAGCTCTGCCTGCATCTGCCGCTGGTAAATCTCACTGTAGGGCCAGTGTTGCTCACCCTCTGGCACTCCGCCGCCCACGACCCGGATCAGACCGGCGGCATCGGCGATTTTTTCCCGATCCCCTTCATCGGCGGCCCAATAGGCTCGCAGCGTCAGCGCAACACCATGGCTGTACTGCCGGTCGACCAGCACGTCCTCGTTCATCAGCAGATAAACCAGGGTCAGCGCCTTGGAAAACAGGACGACGATCAACACCAGCCAGAGCGTGCGGGCGAAGAAACTTTGAGGGAACCACAATGGGGTTTTCATAGACAGCAACTACACACTTTGCAGGAACGAGACAGGCTCGCAAACATTGCGGATATCGAGTGACGCAAAAGCAGGACCAACCCAAAAGTTGTCCTGCTCCGGGAAACTCGCTCCTACAAACCAGCCATCACTTGCCAGCGTTGCCATCCGGTACAAAGACGTAACCCACGCCCCAGACAGTCTGGATATAACGCGGCTTGGATGGGTCCGGCTCGATCATGCGGCGCAGGCGAGATATCTGCACATCAATGGACCGCTCAAGGGCATCCCATTCGCGCCCGCGGGCCAGGTTCATCAGTTTGTCACGGGTCAAGGGTTCGCGGGCATGCATCACCAGCGCCTTGAGCACGGCGAATTCACCCGTGGTCAGCATATGGACTTCTTCACCGCGCTTGAGCTCCCGAGTGGCCAGGGACAACTCATAGTCGCCGAAGGTGACGGTCTCGTCCTCGCTGCCCGGAGCACCGGGAACCGGCGCGGACTGACGGCGCAGGACCGCCTTGACCCGAGCCACCAGCTCGTCGGGATTGAACGGTTTGGCCAGGTAATCGTCGGCACCCAGCTCCAGGCCCTTGATTCGGCTCAGCTCGTCGCCCTTGGCCGTGAGCATGATGATCGGCACCTGATTGTTCGCCGCGCGCAGCCGGCGACAGGCCGAAAGACCGTCCTCGCCCGGCAGCATCAAGTCGAGAACGACCAAGTGAAAGACTTCACGGGCCAGCAAGCGGTCCATCTGCTCGGCATTGGGCACCGCTCGCGCACGGTAGCCCTTGCTGACGAAAAAACGCTCAAGCAGGCTGCTCAACCCTGGGTCGTCATCGACAATGAGTATTTTTTCGCCTTCGGCGGTTTGTGCAGTGCTGCTCATGGGTTGCTCCTTTGGTCACGACGCGCATTATGGCTTAGCTGCCGGCATACGTGCCGTGTGCATTGTTAGCAGATTTTTCCTCTTGTGCCAGTTTAGCGGACTCGCGAAAGGCCTCGTGCCATCACCGCAAGCCGGAATCGCTGGTTATAATGCGGCGCTTTTACGTCAGGCAGCGCCTGATGGGGATTGTTCGCCAGCCCAGGCCGGCGGCTCTGCATTCACTATTTGTCAGGTGGTTTTATGGACAGCATCAACAGCCGCATCGCCGAGGAACTCGGTGTCCGCCCCCAACAGGTCGAAGCGGCAGTAGCCCTGCTTGATGAAGGCTCCACCGTGCCCTTTATCGCCCGCTACCGTAAAGAAGTGACCGGCAGCCTGGATGACACCCAGCTGCGGCATCTGGAAGAGCGCCTGCGCTACCTGCGCGAACTCGACGAACGGCGCGTCAGCATCCTGGCCAGCATCGAGGAGCAAGGCAAGCTGACCCCGGAGCTGGCCCGCGAAATCAAGCTTGCCGATACCAAGACCCGCCTCGAAGACTTGTACTTGCCGTACAAGCAAAAGCGCCGCACCAAGGGCCAGATTGCCCTGGAAGCCGGCCTGGGCGAACTGGCCGACGGCCTGCTGGGCGATCCGCAACTGACCCCGGAAACCGAAGCGGCACGCTTCGTCGATGCCGAAAAAGGCGTTGCCGACGTCAAGGCGGCCCTCGAAGGCGCCAAATACATTCTCATGGAGCGCTTCGCCGAAGACGCCAACCTGCTCGACAAGCTGCGCGGCTTCCTCAAACAGGAAGCCACCCTCGGTGCCCGCCTGATCGCCGGCAAGGAAGAGGAAGGCGCCAAGTTCCGTGATTACTTCGAACACGACGAACCCCTCAAGAGCATGCCGTCGCACCGTGCCCTGGCCATTTTCCGCGGGCGCAACGAAGGCATTCTCAGCGCGTCGCTGAAGGTCGGCGAAGAACTGCCCGGCACGCTGCACCCTTGCGAAATGATGATTGGCGAACATTTCGGCCTGAAAAACCAGAACCGCCCGGCCGACAAGTGGCTGGGCGAAGTGGTGCGCTGGACCTGGAAGGTCAAGCTCTACACCCACCTGGAAACCGACCTGTTCGGCGAGCTGCGCGACAATGCCGAAGCAGAGGCGATCAACGTGTTCGCCCACAACCTGCACGACCTGCTGCTCGCCGCACCGGCCGGCCCGCGCGCCACCCTGGGGCTGGACCCGGGCCTGCGCACCGGCTGCAAGGTTGCGGTGGTCGATGCCACCGGCAAGCTGCTCGACACCGCCACCGTCTACCCGCACGTACCGAAAAACCAGTGGGACCAGACCATTGCCGTGCTGGCAGCACTGTGTGCCAAGCACTCGGTTGACCTGATCGCCATCGGCAACGGCACCGCCAGCCGCGAAACCGACAAGCTGGCAGCCGAACTGATCAAAAAATATCCAGCGTTGAAAATGACCAAGGTCATGGTCTCTGAAGCTGGTGCATCGGTGTATTCGGCGTCGGAGCTGGCGGCCAAGGAATTCCCGGACCTGGATGTGTCGATCCGCGGCGCAGTCTCCATCGCTCGTCGGTTGCAGGACCCGCTGGCGGAATTGGTAAAAATCGATCCCAAGTCCATTGGTGTCGGCCAGTACCAGCACGATGTTTCCCAGCTGAAACTGGCACGCGGCCTGGATGCGGTGGTCGAGGACTGCGTGAACGCCGTCGGCGTCGACGTGAACACTGCCTCGGTGGCGTTGCTGGCCCGCATCTCGGGGCTCAACACCACCCTGGCCCAGAATATCGTTGCTCACCGTGATGCCAACGGCGCGTTCAAGACCCGTGCAGCCTTGAAGAAAGTCAGCCGACTGGGCGAGAAGACCTTCGAGCAAGCCGCAGGCTTCTTGCGCGTGATGAACGGTGACAACCCGCTGGACGCCTCGGCCGTGCACCCTGAGGCCTACCCGCTGGTGCAGCGCATCGCTGCCGAAACCGATCGCGATATCCGCTCCCTGATCGGCGACAGCGGCTTCCTCAAGCGCCTGGACCCGAAGAAGTACACCGACGAAACCTTCGGCCTGCCGACCGTCACCGACATTCTGCAGGAGTTGGACAAACCGGGGCGTGACCCGCGTCCGGAATTCAAGACTGCCGAGTTCCAGGAAGGCGTAGAGGACTTGAAGGACCTGCAACTGGGGATGATCCTGGAAGGCGTGGTCACCAACGTGACCAATTTCGGCGCCTTCGTCGATATCGGCGTCCATCAGGACGGCCTGGTACACATCTCCGCGCTGTCGGAAAAGTTCATCAAGGACCCGCGCGAGGCGGTCAAGGCTGGCGACGTGGTCAAGGTCAAGGTCATGGAAATCGACATACCGCGCAAGCGCGTGGGCCTGTCGATGCGCATGAGCGACACCCCGGGCGAGAAAGTCGATGGTGCCCGTGGCGCACGTCCTGGCGCGGCGCCACGTCAGCAAAACGCCCCGGCCCGCGCCAAGGAGACGCCCGCCCCGGCCAATAACGCCATGGCCTCGCTGTTCGCCAACGCCAAGCAGTTGAAGAAGCGCTGATGGAGATCCCGCCGGCGTTTGTCCCCAGCGCCTTCAGCGAGCTATTGGGCTGCCGCCTGCAACGCCTGGACAAGGGCGTTGCCGAAGTCACCCTGACGCTTGCTCCGCAGTTGCGCAATCGGGCCGGCAAGCTGCATGGCGGGGCCATGTTCAGCCTGGTGGACACGGCCATGGGGCTGGCCTGTTCCAGCGCCCATGGCTTCGACCAGCAGAGCGTGACGCTCGAGTGCAAGATCAATTACCTGAAGGCCGTCAGCGAAGGTGAGGTGCTGTGCATCGCCAAGGTCCTGCATAACGGGCGGCGCACGCTGGTTGTCGACGCCGAAGTACTTCAGGGCGACAAACTGATCGCAAAAGCCCAGGCAACCTTCGCGGCTCTATAGCTGTAAAAACCGATCTGCGGTAATTTCGGCATTGCCCCTGCGATGCCGGAACACCTCATGAACTGCGCCGGCTGCAACAACTGAAACCAGGCGACAACGCCGGTTATTTTCTTCACCCTTGTAGACCGTCAAATCTACCCCCATATTGGGGCGACTGACGCGTGAAGGAATCCATCTTGAGCGAACTTCTCAACCGCCGCCTTGCCCTGCTCGGCGAGCGTGACAACCTCTCTCTGCTCGAGCAGTGCCTGCATGGCATTGAGCGGGAATGCCTGCGCGTTACCGGCGAGGCCCGGTTGGCGCAAACCCCGCATCCCGAAGCCCTGGGCGCGGCACTGACCCACGAACAGATCACCACCGACTATTCGGAGTCGCTGCTGGAGTTCATCACTCCGGCCCTGCCAGATCCTGCACAGACGCTGCAAAGTCTCGACAAGATCCATCGATTTGCCTACAGCAAGCTTGGCAACGAGTATCTCTGGAGCCCTTCGATGCCGTGTCCGTTGCCGGCCGAGGAAGACATTCCGATTGCCTATTACGGTACGTCGAATATCGGCAAGCTCAAGTACGTCTACCGCAAGGGCCTGGCCCTGCGTTACGGGCGCACCATGCAGTGCATCGCCGGCATCCATTACAACTTTTCCCTGCCGGAAAGGCTTTGGCCGCTGCTCAAGGAAATCGAAGGGATTGACGGCAGCGACCGCGATTACCAGTCCGCCGCCTACATTGCCCTGATCCGCAACTTCCGCCGCTACAGCTGGCTGTTGATGTACCTGTTCGGCGCCTCGCCGACACTGGACGCGGGCTTTTTGCGCGGCCGTGCGCACCAGCTGGAGCAACTGGACGCCGATACGCTGTACCTGCCGTATGCCACCAGCCTGCGCATGAGCGACCTGGGCTACCAGAGCAATGCCCAGGCAGGCCTGACCCCCTGCTACAACGACCTGACCAGCTACATCGACAGCCTGCGTCAGGCCGTGGCCACGCCCTATCCGCCTTATGTCGAAATCGGCACGCACAAGGATGGCGAGTGGATTCAGCTCAATACCAACATCCTGCAGATCGAAAACGAGTACTACTCCAATATTCGCCCCAAACGCGTGACTTACACCGGCGAGCGTCCGATCCAGGCTTTGATGTCCCGGGGCATTCAGTACGTGGAAGTCCGTTGCCTGGATATCAACCCCTTCCTGCCGCTGGGTATCGACCTGACCGAAGCGCGCTTTCTCGACGCCTTCCTGCTGTTCTGTGCGCTGGAAGAAAGCCCGCTGCTGCGAAGCCTGGAGTGTGGCAACTGCACCTCGAACTTCCTCAGTGTGGTGAAGGAAGGTCGCCGTCCAGGCCTGCAACTGCAGCGCCACGGCCACCCGGTCGAGCTCAAGCAATGGGCCAGCGAACTGCTGGAGAAGATCGCCCCCTTGGCACAGCTGCTTGATCAAAGCCACGGCGGCGAAGAACACGCCAAGGCGCTGGCAGCCCAGCAGGCAAAAGTCAGCGACCCGTCACTGACGCCATCGGCGCAAGTGCTGGCGAGCATGGCCGAGCGCAAGGAAAGCTTCAGCCAATTCTCCATGCGTCAGAGCGAGGCACACGCCGAGTACTTCCGCAGTGAGGCATTGAGCGTTGAAGAACAGGCGAAGTTCGAGGAGTTGGCGCGCACTTCCCTGGCTCGGCAGGCTGAGCTGGAGCAGAACGAGGTGGGTGATTTCGACGTGTTCGTCGGGTCGTATCAGGCGAGTATTTTGGCGATCAGTAACTAGGCTTTAGGGCCCATCGCGGGCAAGCCCGCTCCCACAGGAGTGCGCGTACCCTTGTGGGAGCTGGCTTGCCAGCGATGAGGCCCTGACGTCAGAGCGATTTCTCGAAGATCTTCGAATTACGCTGATAGTTGTACAGCGAAGCCCGCGCCGCCGGCAGGCGCTCCACGCCACTGGGCGTAAAACCCCGCTCACGGAACCAGTGAGCAGTCCGGGTGGTCAGCACGAACAGGGTTTTCAAGCCCATCTCCCGGGCCCGAGTCTCGATGCGTTCGAGCAACTCGTCGCCACGGCCACCATGACGATACTCCGGGTTGACAGCCAGGCAGGCCAACTCACCGGCGTCCGAATCGGCAATCGGGTACAACGCCGCACAAGCAATGATCATCCCTTCACGCTCGACCACGCTGAACTGTTCGATCTCGCGCTCGAGCACCTCACGCGAGCGCCGCACCAGAATGCCTTGCTCTTCCAGCGGGCTGATCAAGTCCAGCAGGCCACCGACATCTTCGATCCCCGCCTCCCGGACTTTTTCGAACTGCTCCTGGGCCACCAACGTACCACCACCATCACGGGTGAACAGTTCCGTGAGCAACGCTCCGTCTTCGGCGTAGCTGACGATATGGCTGCGTGCTACGCCACCGCGACAGGCCTCGGCCGCCGCATCCAACAGTTCGGCCTGGTAGTCGCTGCCCAGTCGCTGCATGTGCATGGGCACTTGTTGCGGACGCAACTCGCGCACCAGCTTGCCATTTTCATCCAGCAGCCCGGGGTCGGCGCCGAACAACAGCAACTTGTCGGCCCCCAGCTCGATGGCGGCGCGGGTGGCGACGTCTTCGCAAGCGATGTTGAAGATTTCCCCGGTCGGCGAATAGCCCAACGGCGACAACAGCACGATGGAGCGCTCGTCGAGCAGGCGATTGATCCCTTTGCGATCGACCCGGCGCACTTCGCCGGTGTGGTGATAATCGATGCCCTCGACCACGCCGATAGGCCGCGCGGTGACCAGATTACCGGCCGCCACGCGCAGGCGTGAACCCTGCATCGGTGAAGAGGCCATGTCCATGGACAGGCGTGCTTCGATGGCGATACGCAGGTGACCGACCGCGTCGATCACGCATTCCAGGGTCGCCGCGTCGGTGATGCGCAGGCCGCGGTGGTAGTGCGGCGTCAGGCCACGGGCCACCAGGCGGCTTTCGATCTGTGGGCGTGAACCGTGGACCAGCACCAAACGTACGCCCAGGCTGTGCAACAGCACCAGGTCGTGGACGATATTGCCGAAGTTGGGATGCTCGACCCCATCACCAGGCAGCATGACGACGAAGGTGCAATCGCGATGGGCATTGATGTAGGGCGAAGCGTGACGGAGCCAATTGACGTATTCGGGCATAACCTGGGAGCCTGTAAAAAATGGACAAAACGTGAAAACACACAGCGCTCGAAGGGGTTATCGTCGGAACAGGCTTGGCGTCACGCGGGTTCTCCTTGTAGTGGACGGTCAGGCTCAGCGGGCAATTACCGGGCTCAGACAATAATATTCGATCAACTCACGCAATAGACGCACGGTAGGCTCCAGGCGTGACATTTCCAGGTATTCGCCCGGTTGGTGGGCACATGCGATATCTCCCGGGCCCAACACCAGGGTTTCACACCCCAGACGCTGAAGATAAGGCGCTTCGGTGCCAAACGCCACCGCTTCGGCACGATGACCGGTCAGACGTTCGGCGACCCGCACCAGCTCGGCGTCTGCGGCCTGCTCGAAGGGCGGAACTTCGGCGAATAGCGGTGCGTAGTCGATCCGTACCTGATGCAGCTCGGCCAGGGGTTCGAGCTTTTGCCGGATCGCCGCGCGCAGCACCTGCGGGTCCATGCCCGGCAAAGGGCGCAGGTCGAACTCCAGCGAACATTGGCCGCAGATCCGGTTGGGGTTGTCGCCCCCGTGAATACAACCGAAGTTCAGGGTCGGCTGGGGCACGCTGAACTGCGGATTGCGGTACTGCTGTTGCCACTGACTGCGCAACTCCATCAACTGACCAATGGCACCGTGCATGGCCTCCAGCGCACTGTGGCCCAGGCTCGGGTCGGAGGAGTGGCCGCTGCGGCCGAGAATATCGATGCGCTCCATCATCACGCCCTTGTGCAGCCGGATCGGTTTCAAGCCCGTGGGCTCGCCGATCACGGCGGCCCGCCCGAGCGGCCGCCCCGCTTCGGCCAAGGCGCGGGCCCCGGCCATGGAGCTTTCTTCATCGCACGTGGCAAGAATCAGCAGTGGTTGCTTGAACGGCTGCGCCAGCAAAGGTTGCACCGCCTCGATGACCAGGGCGAAGAAGCCTTTCATGTCGCAACTGCCCAGGCCCACCCAGCGGCCATCGACTTCAGTCAGCTTGAGCGGGTCGGTTTGCCACAGGCCTGCATCGTAGGGCACCGTGTCGCTGTGCCCGGCCAGCACCAGACCACCGGGGCCGGTGCCGAAACTGGCGAGCAAGTTGAATTTGCCCGGCGACACTTGCTGGATATCGCAGGCAAAGCCCAGGTCCCCCAGCCAGGTCGCCAAGAGATCGATCACCTCGCGGTTGGACTGATCCAGAGCGGGTTGGGTGCAACTGACCGATGGCGCCGCGATCAAGGCAGCGAACTGGTCTTTCATTGACGGCAACGGCATGCGCATTCTCCTGGGACGAAACCCATCATAGAGCCATCGGGCACCGAGAATAAACCGCCAGGGCGCGAGTCCTGTACACTGCACGACCTAATAGTCATACCTCTCAGACGCTCCCCGTCATCAGAGCTTGGATTCTCCAGCCATGCAGAAAGAAACCGAAATCAAACTGCGCGTCAGCCGCGAAACACTGGCTGCCCTGCGCGAACACCCGCTGCTGAAGAAGCGCAACAAAAGTGGCTGGGAACGCCGTGAGCTGTTCAATCAGTATTTCGACACCCCCGAGCGCGATCTGGCGGCGGCCAAGGTAGCCCTGCGCCTGCGTCGCGACGGCGAGGTCATCATCCAGACCCTCAAGACCCGTGGCCAGAGTGTCGCTGGCCTGTCCGAGCGCACCGAACACGAATGGCATCTGCCCAAGGCCAAGCTCGACCTGAAAAAGCTCGATGGCGAATGCTGGCCGACGGAACTGGCCGAGCTGGACAAGAAAACCATCAAGCCCATGTTCACCACAGACTTCGTTCGTGAGTACGCTGAAATCGCCTGGGGCCGTGGCAAGGCCAAAGTAGTCATTGAAGCGGCGCTGGACCTGGGCAAGGTCCTGGTCGGCAAACAGTCCGAAGAAATCTGCGAGCTGGAACTGGAATTGCGCGAAGGCGAGCCAGGCGCCCTGCTGGAACTGGCTGCCGAGTTGGCCGAAACCCTGCCGCTGATGCCTTGCGATATCAGCAAGGCCGAGCGCGGCTATCGCCTGTTCGACGCCGGCAGTTACTCACTGAGCCTGCCAGCGCCGGAAATCACCGCGCAAATGCCGCTCGACGATGCCTTTGCCGCCTTGGCCTGGCACCTGCTGGCAAGCAGCCAGCGGCTGGCCGAGCAGTATCGTTTCAATGGCCACTGGCGCTTGCTGGAAGATTGGGTCGAGCGCTTGATCGAACTTCGCGGCCTGGTTGGCAGCCTCGGTCAGGCCGCTCCGCGCACTACCACTCACGATCTGCGCGCGAGCCTCGACGCCCTGCTCGAAGACTGGCGCCCACTGGTCCTGGCCGGTCACGACGACGAAGATGTGCGCAAGGCAGCTCCCGAGCAATTCGCCGAAGAACTGCTCGATACCCGCTGGGGCCAGTTCTCCCTGAACACCTCACGCTGGCTGCTGGCCCGTTCGTGGACGGTGGGGCGCAACACCCGTGGCAATCGTCAGGGCGCCGCGCAACTGAGCAACTGGCTGGGCCACTTCCTCGCCGAAGAAGCTGCCGCGCTGCAACTGCCACGCTACCAGCAGCAACCGGAAGACCTCGCCGAGCAACTGCCGCGCATCGAGCGCATCCAGGCCTGGCTGCACCTGGCCCGCAATGTGCTGGAATCGCCGGACCTGGACCGTCTCTACGGGGAAATGAACAAGCTTCAGCACCTGGCCAACCTGCCACTGGGCGAAACCGTGCTGCAAGATCGTGTCCAGCAGGCCATGACCGTATTCCAGAGCCGTGGCTGGAAACATTTGCTGCGCAAGTGACGGCTTAACCCTGCACCGGCAAACTCGTGGTGGACTTGATCTCGGACAAGGCCACTATCGAGTTGACCTCCTGGATCCCCGGCACCATTGACAGCTTCTCGAAGAAAAATCGTTCGTAGGCTTCGATGTCCGGGGTGACGATGCGCAACAGAAAATCCACCGCCCCCATCAGCACATAGCACTCCAGCACTTCAGGAAAACCGCGAATCGCTTCGGTGAATTCGGTGAAGTTGGAGCGGCCGTGAGCGTTGAGTTTCACCTCGGCGAAAATCTGCGTGTTCAGGCCGATCTTCTTGCGGTCGAGCAAGGTGACCTGGCCGCGAATCACACCCTCCTCTTTCAGACGTTGAATGCGTCGCCAGCAAGGCGACTGCGACAACCCCACCTGCTCGGCGATCTGCGCACTGGAGAGCGAAGCGTCTTCCTGCAGCAGTGCCAGAATGCGTCGGTCATAAACGTCCAGTTCAGCGTGCATAATAATTCCTGAAATCTCACTAATAACAAATTGAACAATTCAAAAATCGGCTATATCGATCAATCATAGATAAGAAATACCGGAACAGACATGCAAATATTTTCTCCATTGAACTGGAGATTCCCCATGACTGCCCTTGATTGGCCGAACAACCCCGCCACGCCTCTGCGCGCCGATGTCTGGGCTCATGGCAATCCATGCAGCCTCATCCGCTACCGCCTGGTGGCAGAAGCAGAAGCGAGCAGCCTCTGCTGCGTGCTCAACCTGTTTGCAATGCAGTACCTGGTCCCGCGCAAGCTCAATGTTCTGCAACAGGATGATCAATTATTGATCGACGTCGAACTGGACGGCCTGAGTTGGCACCGGGCCGAAGTCATTGCGCAAAAAATGCGCAACCTGATCAGCGTCTGCGACGTGACGCTCGAGCATGCTCAGCACGAAGCCCTACAGGCGGTTGGCTGAAGCGTTCGGGCAATGCGCTGTAACTTTTGCCGCGGCCTGCGGCAACTCATTCGACTACCTCGGGTCTACTCTTGCTCTTTCGGGCCGGGCACACCCTGCCCGGTCCGCTCGCCGTGACCGTTGTTCGAAGGAGCCCGCATGGCCGTCGTATCCACTACCCAGGACCGCTGGCTGGATCTCAATGATCTGATGCGCGAACTGGTTGCCCAGGGTTTCATCAGCCAGGACGCTGCCGAGCAGGCGCTAGCCAGTCGCCAGCATCTACACAACAGTCAACTGCACCCATTGGAGTTCATCGCCAGCCAGCAACTCGATGATCTCAGCCGGCCCGGCAAACCCCTGGACCTGGAAAACCTGACCCTCTGGCTGGCCCAGCAGGCCGGCCAACCCTATTTGCGCATCGATCCGCTGAGCATCGATGTGGCGGCAGTCACCCCGCTGATGTCCTATGCCTTCGCCCAGCGCCACCGGATCCTCGCCGTGGCAATCGGCCGCGAGGCGGTGACGGTCGCGAGTGCCCAGCCCTATGTCAGCAGCTGGGAGGCGGATCTGGCGCATGTGCTGAAACTGCCGATCAAACGTGTCGTCGCCAACCCGGCAGAGATCCAGCGCTTCACCGTCGAGTTCTTCCGGCTGGCCAAATCGGTCAGCGGCGCCAGCAACACCGATCAAAAAATGAACAGCATGGGCAACTTCGAACAGTTGCTTACGCTGGGCGCCAGCGACCAGGAGCCCGATGCCAATGACGCGCATATCGTCAATATCGTCGACTGGCTGTTCCAGTACGCCTTCCAGCAACGTGCCAGCGATATCCACATCGAACCCCGTCGCGAGCAAGGCACGGTGCGCTTTCGCATCGACGGCGTGCTGCACAATGTCTACCAATTCCCGCCGCAGGTGACCATGGCTATCGTCAGTCGCCTGAAAAGCCTGGGCCGCATGAACGTCGCGGAAAAACGCAAACCCCAGGACGGTCGGGTCAAGACCAGGACGCCCGATGGCGGTGAAGTCGAATTGCGCCTGTCGACGCTGCCCACAGCCTTTGGCGAAAAAATGGTCATGCGGATTTTCGACCCGCAGGTGCTGCTCCAGGACTTCGACCTGCTGGGTTTTTCTGCCGACGATCTGCGCCGCTGGCAGGACATGACCCGTCAGCCCAACGGCATTATCCTGGTCACCGGCCCCACGGGTTCGGGGAAGACCACCACGCTCTATACCACCCTGAAAAAACTGGCGACGCCGCAGGTCAACCTCTGCACCATCGAAGACCCGATCGAAATGATCGAGCCGGCATTCAACCAGATGCAGGTCCAGCACAATATCGACCTGACGTTCGCCAGCGGCGTGCGCGCGCTGATGCGCCAGGACCCGGACATCATCATGATCGGCGAAATCCGCGACCTGGAGACGGCCGAAATGGCGATCCAGGCCGCCTTGACCGGGCATCTGGTGCTCTCGACCCTGCACACAAACGATGCGCCCAGCGCCATCAGCCGCTTGCTCGAACTCGGCGTACCGCACTATCTGATCAAAGCGACCGTGCTTGGGGTCATGGCCCAACGCCTGGTGCGTACCTTGTGCCCGCACTGCAAGGCGCCGCAGGTATTGGCCGAAGACGATTGGCAAGAGCTGACCCGACCCTGGCAAGCCGCCTTGCCCGACGCCGCGCAGCGGGCAGTGGGTTGCCTGGAGTGTCGCGATACCGGCTATAGGGGCCGGGCCGGCGTATATGAAATTCTGCAGCTGTCCGACAGCCTCAAGGCGCTGATCAACGCCGACACCGACCTGCTTGCGCTCAAGCGCCAGGCGCTCAAGGAAGGCATGCGCAGCCTGAGGCTCTCCGGGGCACAGAAAGTCGCCGCCGGCCTGACTACAATCGAAGAAGTGCTGCGTGTCACGCCACGAAATGAAATGAAGTAACGATGGTCCGCCCCCCATGCGCGGCGAGATCGTCAAGGCCACGTTCGATACCAAAAAGGTTTGAGGAAGGCTCATGTGGCAATACCTGCAACATCTGTCCTTCTGGGACTGGCTGGCACTCGGCACCCTGCTGTTGATCCTCGAAGTGTTTGGCGCCGGCGGCTATCTGCTGTGGGTCGGTGTCGCCGCAGCGGGGGTCGGGGTGATCACTTTCGTTATTCCGAGCCTGCCATGGACCTTGCATTTTCTGCTGTTCGGTTTGCTCTCGGTGTTCACCGCGGTGTTCTGGTGGCGCCGTCAGCACGGTGTCGCCAGCCCAAGTGACCAACCGGGCTTGAACATGCGCAGGCAGGAGCTGATTGGCCGCACATTCGTGGTTCAGGAAGCGATTGTCGGTGGGCGTGGAAAAATCAAGGTCGGAGACGGTTTCTGGATCGTCAAGGGCGCCGATCTTCCCGTGGGTGCACGGGTAATCGTGACTGAACAGGAAGGCGCTGTTCTATTGGTGCAACCCGTCGATTGAAGCCTACGGAACTCCCTGTGGGGTTTCTGAATCCAACCCCCGCAGATAACCCAAAAAAGTCGGAGTTCCTCACTATGCGTTTCAAACTGGCTGCCGCAACCCTAGCGCTGCTTTCCTTGCCTGTCGGCTCTGCCATGGCCGATGACGATTTCTTGCAAACCATCCTCTCCTCCGGCGCCACCTCTGCTTCTACCTACCTGACCTCCAAGGATGACAAGTTGATTGTCGCAGCGCAGGACGATGCGAGCAGCTACGTTGCCAGCGAAGGCAGCATTCGCGGGCCGTACCTGGAATCGGCCATTCAGAAAGTCCGGGCCGATAACCCGGGGTTGCAGGCCAGCGACATGGAGTTGGCCAATGCGATTCTGGCCAAGAGTGCTGTAGCGGGTAATTGATACAACCCTAAATCTTTATTGCCTGATCGGGCCTCATCGCTGGCAAGCGGAACGCCGCCCGCGATGAGGCCCTCACTGACTCACCGATACGCATCCAACGGCACGCAAGCGCAGAACAGATTGCGATCCCCATACACATTGTCGACCCGGTTCACCGCCGGCCAATACTTGTGCATCCGCGTATGAGCACTGGGGGTGACCGCCTGGGTGATGCTGTAAGGCCGTTCCCAGATGCCCGTAATATCGGCCAGGGTGTGCGGCGCGCGTTTCAGCGGGTTGTCTTCCGCCGACCAGGTGCCGTTCTGAACCTGCGCGATCTCGGCCCGAATGCTCAGCATGGCCTCGATAAACCGATCCAGCTCGGCCTTGGACTCGCTTTCGGTCGGCTCGACCATCAGGGTTCCCGGCACCGGGAACGACATGGTGGGTGCATGGAAGCCATAATCCATCAGGCGCTTGGCAACATCCTCCTCGCTGATCCCGGTCTGCGCCTTGAGTGGCCGCAGGTCGAGTATGCATTCATGCGCCACGCGGTCGTTGCGCCCTCGATACAGTACCGGGAACGCCCCACTCAGTTGTTGCGCGACGTAGTTCGCGGACAGGATCGCCACCTCGCTGGCATCGGCCAGCTCTGGCCCCATCATGGCGATGTACATCCAGCTGATCGGCAGAATGCTCGCACTGCCCCAGGGGGCGGCACTGACGGCCCCGTTTTTCGGGTCCGGCCCTTCCAGCGAGATGACCGGGTGATTGGCAACGAACGGCACCAGGTGGGCCTTTATACCAATCGGGCCCATTCCCGGGCCGCCTCCTCCATGGGGAATGCAGAAGGTTTTGTGCAGGTTCATGTGCGAAACGTCGGCACCTATGTCCGCCGGCCGGGTCAGGCCAACCTGGGCGTTGAGGTTGGCGCCATCCATGTACACCTGGCCGCCATGGGCATGGATCACTTCGCAGATCTCCCTGATCCCCTCCTCATAGACCCCATGGGTCGAGGGGTATGTCGCCATCAGGCATGACAACTTGTCTCCTGCTGCCTCGGCTTTGGCCTTGAGATCTTCAAGGTTCACGTTGCCCGCCTCGTCGCACTCGACGATAACCACCTGCATGCCGGCCATCTGGGCCGACGCCGGGTTGGTGCCATGGGCAGAGGCCGGGATCAGGCAGAGATTTCGTTGCCCCTGCTGACGGCTCTCGTGGTATTTGCGAATTGCCAGCAGACCCGCGTACTCACCCTGGGCGCCGGAATTGGGCTGCATGCAGATGGCGTCGAAACCGGTGATTGCGCAGAACCAGTCCTGCAGCTCGTCGATCATTGCCTTGTAGCCCTGGGCCTGATCTGTCGGCGCGAAGGGGTGCAGTTGGGCGAAGCCAGGCCAGGTAATCGGAATCATCTCGCTGCTGGCATTGAGTTTCATGGTGCAGGAGCCCAGCGGGATCATCGACTGGTTGAGTGCCAGGTCCTTGTTTTCCAGTTGCTTGAGATAGCGCAGCATCTCGGTTTCGCTGTGATGCAGGTTGAATACCGGATGAGTCAGGTAAGAAGAGGTTCGCAACAGCCCGTCGGGAATGCCCGCAGCCAGATCCTGGGCATCCAGTTCGGACACCTTCAGGCCGTGATCGGCCCCCAGGAACACATCGAACAAGCGCGCCACCGTCTCTTCGGTACAGGTCTCGTCCAGGCTGACGCCCAATTGCCCGCGCCCGAGGATGCGCAGGTTGATCTGCGCATCCTGTGCGCTTTCGATGATCGCCGTCTGGCTACCGCCGACTTCCACAGTGAGGGTGTCGAAGAAGTGCCGGTTGAGCCGCACCAGCCCTTTGCTTTGCAGGCCGGCGGCCAGGATGCAGGTCAGGCGATGGACGCGCTGGGCAATCCACTTCAGCCCTTCGGGGCCGTGGTACACCGCATAGCAGCTGGCGATATTGGCCAGCAGCACCTGAGCGGTGCAGATGTTCGAGTTGGCCTTCTCGCGACGGATGTGTTGTTCACGGGTTTGCAGGGCCATGCGCAGTGCGACGTTACCGCGAGCATCCTTGGAAACGCCGATGATTCGTCCTGGAATCGCTCGTTTGAATTCATCGCGACAGGCAAAGTAGGCCGCATGGGGGCCCCCGTAGCCCATCGGTACGCCGAAACGCTGGGAAGTACCGAACACGACGTCAGCGCCCAGCTCGCCGGGCGGGGTCAGCAGCAGCAGGCTGAGCAGGTCCGCCGACACACAGGCCAACGCTTGCTGGCTGTGCAGTTTTTCGATCAGGGGCCGCAGGTCATGGATTTCGCCATGGGTATCGGGGTACTGCAGCAAGGCACCGAACACCTGATGCTTGTTCAAGTTGGCCACAGCGTCGATGACCAACTCGAAGCCAAATCCTTCAGCCCGGGTCTGTACCACCGAAATTGTCTGCGGGTGGCAGTTTTCATCGACGAAGAACAGATTGCTTTTCGACTTGGCCACGCGTTTGGCCAGGGCCATGGCTTCGGCGGCCGCCGTGGCTTCGTCCAACAATGAAGCGTTGGCCAGCTCAAGCCCGGTCAGGTCGATGGTCAGCTGCTGGAAGTTGAGCAGCGCTTCCAGACGACCCTGGGCGATTTCCGGCTGATAGGGTGTATAGGCGGTGTACCAGCCGGGATTTTCCAGCACGTTGCGCAGAATGACCGTCGGCGTGAGGGTGCCGTGGTAGCCCATGCCGATCAGGCTGGTCCAGATCTGGTTCTGGTCGGCATAGCCCTTGAGCTTGGCCAGTGCCGCGTATTCGTCCAGGGCCGGCGGCAGGTACAACGCCCGGTTCAGGAGAATTCCCGGGGGCACCGTTTGCTCGATCAACTCGACCCGACTGTTCAGGCCGAGGGTTTCAAGCATGGCCTGCTGTTCATTGGCATCGGGACCAAGATGGCGGCGCAGGAAGGCATTCGGGTCTTGCAGTTGACTCAGGGACGGCAACTGGGACATGACGGCTCTCTCTTGTAAGACCAAGCCTCGACGGGTCGAGGCTTATTGAGTCTAGAAAGGGATTGCCGTTTGTGCGTGAAAACTATTCGCCGATAGCGTTTTTGTAGCCGCCAGCGTCGAGCAGTTTGTCCAGATCGGCGGTATTGGCTGGCTTCAATTTGAAGATCCAGGCGCCGTACGGGTCGGAGTTCAGCAGTTCCGGGGTGCCGCTCAACTCTTCATTGACTGCAACCACTTCACCGGCAATCGGGGAGTAGATATCGGAAGCGGCCTTGACCGACTCGACCACGCCAGCCTGATCGCCAGCACCAAAGACATTGCCTACTTCTGTCAATTCGACGAACACCACATCGCCCAGGGCTTCCTGTGCGTGATCGGAAATACCGACGGTCACGGTGCCATCGGCTTCCATTCGGGCCCATTCATGGCTTTCGGCAAAACGCAGCTCGGCAGGGATATCGCTCATATTTTTGTCCTCACAGGGTCAGCGGTAAGCCCGCCAGAATAATTCAGATCAGGATTTTGCCATGACGAACGAACGTTGGCCTGACCACGCGAACCGGGTACCACTTGCCGCGTATTTCTACTTCGGCCCGGTCGGCGGTGGCCATCGGCAGCCGCGCCAGTGCGATCGACTTGCTCAGCGTAGGAGAGAAACTACCACTAGTGATCTCTCCTTCGCCAACTTCGGCGATGCGAACGACCTGGTGAGCGCGCAATACACCCCGCTCCTCCAGCACCAGGCCGACCAGTTTGTGCTTCACTCCGGCGGCTTGCTCGGCCTTCAGAGCGGAGCGGCCGATGAAGTCGCGATCGGCAGGCTTCAGAGCCAGGCTCCAGGCCATGTTAGAGACCAGGGGTGAATGTTGCTCGTCGATATCCTGGCCATACAGGTTCATGCCCGCTTCCAGGCGCAAGGTATCGCGAGCCCCCAGGCCGCTCGGCGCAATGCCCGCACCGACCAGATCATTGAAAAAAGCCGGCGCCTGCTCCGAAGGCAGGATGATTTCCAGGCCGTCTTCACCGGTATAGCCGGTGCGCGCGATAAACCAGTCACCATCGGTCAGGCCTTCGAAAGGCTTGAGCTGGTGAATCAGGCTGGCACGCGACTGGCTCACCAGTTCGGCAACCTTGTGCCGGGCTTCGGGGCCTTGCACGGCGAGCATCGCCAGTTCGGGACGCTCCTGCAACTGCACATCATAGTCTGCCAGTTGCGCCGTCATCCAGGCCAGGTCCTTGTCGCGGGTCGAGGCATTGACGACCAGGCGGTAACCTTCTTCGGTCAGGTAGACGATCATGTCGTCGACCACACCCCCCTGCTCGTTGAGCATGGCACTGTACAAAGCCTTTCCCGGAGCCTGCAGGCGGTCGACATCATTGGCCAGCAAATGCCTGAGCCAGGCCTTGGCCTGACTGCCGGTGACGTCGATTACCGTCATGTGCGATACATCGAAGACCCCGCAATCGCGTCGCACCTGATGGTGTTCCTCGACTTGCGAGCCGTAATGCAAGGGCATGTCCCAACCGCCAAAGTCGACCATCTTCGCGCCGAGCGCGAGGTGCAGGTCATAAAGAGGCGTACGCTGTCCCATGGGTTTCTCCTTCCGGGCGTGGCGAAGATGCGGTAGCTGCAACCTGAGCCGCAGGCCTCTGAAATAAAGGCTTGCAAGCATCCCAGCGAGCCGATTGCAAGAACCGACCGCATCGAATGCCGCGCATTGTAGCCGTAAGGTGGAGGACTGGCACCTATGCGCTGCGGTGTCAGTGATTTTGACGCGCGTGCCGGGCCGAACGCCGAATCAAACCGATGACCGGCAACAACCCTACCAGCACCAGTGTCAGGGCCGGGAGCGAGGCCCGCGACCACTCGCCCTCGCTGGTCATTTCAAAGACCCGAACCGCCAGAGTGTCCCAACCAAAGGGGCGCATCAGCAATGTTGCAGGCATTTCCTTGAGTACATCGACGAACACCAGCAAGGCTGCGCTCAATGCACCCGGCACCAACAACGGTAGATACACTTTGAAAAACAGACTCGGGCCGCTAATCCCCAGGCTGCGGGCTGCCTCCGGCAGTGAAGGCCTGACCCGCGCCAGGCTGTTTTCCAGCGGACCGTAGGCCACTGCAATGAAGCGCACCAGGTATGCCATCAGCAAGGCCGCCAGGCTGCCGAGCAGCAAGGGCTTGCCCGCCCCGCCGAGCCAGCTGGACAGCGGAATCACCAGCTCGCGGTCGAGGTAACTGAAGGCAAGCATGATCGAAACCGCCAACACCGAGCCGGGCAAGGCATAGCCCAGGTTGGCCAGGCCAACCCCGGCCGCGATGGCTTGAGTCGGCGCCAGGCGGCGGGCGAATGCCAGCAACAGCGCGACGCTGACGGTGATCAACGCGGCCATGGCGCCCAAATACAACGTGTGGAGAATCAGCCCGGCATAACGCTCATCCAGGTCAAAGCGACCCCGTTGCCAGAACCACACCACCAATTGCAGTACCGGAATAACAAAGGCGCAGGTAAAGACCAGTCCGCACCAGCCACTGGCCGCCACGGCCTTGAGGCCGCGCAAGTGATACAGCGCCTTGCCGCGCGGCCGTTCATTGGTCGAGCGCACGGCGCCGCGGGCGCGCCGCTCGCCATACAGCACCAGCATGACCGCCAGCAGCAACAGGCTGGCCAACTGGGTTGCGCTGGAGAGGCTGAAGAATCCGTACCAGGTCTTGTAGATCGCCGTGGTGAAGGTGTCGAAGTTGAACACTGCCACCGCACCGAAGTCGGCCAGGGTCTCCATCAACGCCAGCGCCACCCCTGCGCCAATGGCCGGGCGAGCCATCGGCAGGGCAACCCGCCAGAACGCCTGCCAGGGCGACTGGCCAAGCACTCGCGCGGCCTCCATCAGACCCTTGCCCTGGGCCAGGAACGCCGTGCGTGCGAGCAGATACACGTAGGGATAGAACACCAGCACCAATACCGTGATCACCCCGCCGGTGGAGCGCACGCGTGGCAAGTGCATGGACCCGAACCACTCGCGCAGCAGCGTCTGGACCGGCCCGGAAAAATCCAGCAGGCCGACGAAGACGAACGCCAGTACATAGGCCGGAATCGCGAAGGGCAACATCAGGGCCCAGTCGAGCCAGCGCCGCCCTGGAAACTCACAAAGACTGGTGAGCCAGGCCAGGCTGACACCCAGCACGGTGACGCCGATACCCACGCCGAGGATCAACGTCAGCGTGTTACCCAGCAGCCGCATCATCTGGGTGTCCCACAGGTGCGCCCAGATTTGTTGGTCCACCGACTGCCAGGACAGCACCAGCACGCTTATTGGAAGCAGTATCACCGTGGCGATGATGAAGACCAGCGGGTACCAGCGACGTTGGGCGGGATGGGCCAATTGGGGTTCTCTGATGGTGGGGGGCACATAGCATCGCTGGCAAGCCAGCTCCCACAGGTGCCGTGTACCTTTGTGGGAGCTGGCTTGCCAGCGAAAAGCCTAAGAAAAATCCGAGGCGCAGTATACCCAGTGACTCAGTTCCAGCCAGCCCGGTCCATCAAGCGAATCGCTTCGGCCTGGCGTTTGCCGGCCACTTCCACTGGCAGGGTATCGGCCTTGAAGGTGCCCCAACCCGCCACTTCAGCGGAAGGTGCAACCTTCGGATTAGCGGGGAATTCCTGGTTGATCTCGGCGAATTGCTTCTGCGCCTCGGGGCCGGTCATCCACTCCACCAATGCCTTGGCAGCTTCAGGATGGGGGGCGTATTTGGTCAGACCGATGCCCGAGAGATTGACGTGTACGCCACGGTCAGCCTGGTTCGGCCAGAACAGTTTTACCGGCAGGTTTGGTTTCTGCTTGTGCAGGCGACCGTAGTAGTAGGTGTTGACGATACCCACATCGCATTGCCCGGCGTTGATCGCTTCCAGTACCGCGACATCGTCGGAGAACACATCGGTGGACAGGTTATTGACCCAGCCCTTGAGGATTTCCTCGGTCTTTTGCGCGCCGTGGGTTTCGATCATTGTTGCGGTCAGCGACTGGTTGTAGACCTTTTTCGCCGTACGCAGGCAGAGGCGACCTTCCCATTGTTTGTCGGCGAGGGCTTCGTAGGTGCTCAACTCTTCGGGTTTGACTCGCTCGGTGGAGTAGGCGATGGTCCGGGCGCGCAGGCTCAGGCCGGTCCAGTCACCAGACGAAGCACGGTATTGCGGCGGGATATTGGCATCGATCACCGGGGACTTGATCGGTTGCAGGATGCCCATCTGTTCGGCCTGCCACAGGTTGCCGGCATCGACGGTGAGCAGCAGGTCGGCCGTGGCGTTCTCGCCCTCGGCCTTGATGCGCTGCATCAAGGGCGCTTCCTTGTCGGTGATGAACTTGACCTTCACGCCCGTCTTGGCAGTGTAGGCGTCGAATACCGGCTTGATCAGCTCGTCGATGCGCGAGGAATAGACCACCACCTCGTCCGCGGCCTGGGCACCAGCGCCAAACACCGTGAGTGCCAACGCGGCCAGAAGATGCTTGCGTGCGAACATAGGATGGTCCTCGAAGTCGAATGAAAGGCTAAATGATAGTGTTTCAAATTTAGCATCTCAACTGAACTCGGCAGCGAGGAGTATCCAGATATTGCGTAACGCGTCAGGCCTTGGCCAATTCCGGTAGATCACCGCTCAACCCGAGCGCCTGACGTATGAACACAGCCTTGGCTTCGGGCAGTTGCTCGACCCATTTCAGACCGCTGTTGCGCAGCCAGCGCAGCGGCAACGGATCAGCCTGGAACAGTCGCTCGAAGCCTTCCATGGCTGCCATCAGTGCCAGGTTGTGCGGCATGCGTCGACGCTCGTAACGGCTCAGCACCCGCACATCGGCCAGGCGCTCTCCACGCTCGAGCGCATGCTGCAGCTCCTCGGCCAGCACGGCAGCGTCGAGAAACCCCAGGTTGACGCCCTGTCCGGCCAGCGGATGAATGGTGTGTGCGGCGTCACCGATCAAGGCCAGGCCTTCGGCCACATAGCGTTTGACGTGCCGCTGGCGCAGCGGCACGCAAACGCGCGGGTCGGCCTCGAACACCGTCCCCAGCCGCCCTTCGAACGCCCTTTCCAGCTCATGACAGAAGGCTTCGCTGCCCAGTGCCATCAGGCGCTCGGCTTCGCTCGGGGTCGTCGACCAGACGATCGAGCACCAATTTTCCTGGTCATCTCGCAGCAAAGGCAGAAAGGCCAATGGGCCGTCGTCGGTGAAGCGTTGCCAGGCCGTGCGCCGATGTGGCTCGGCGCAACGCACGCTGGTGACGATGGCGTGATGCAGATAATCCCATTCTCGCGTTTCACAGCCTGTCAGGCGGCGCACTGCCGAGTTGGCGCCATCGGCGGCGATGACCAGGGGGGCGCGCAGGGAGCGACCATCGGCCAGGGTCAGCAGCCACTCGTCGCCGGAACGGCGCATCAGCTCCAGCCGGGCATTGGCCAACAAGCCGATCTCGCTGTCGTGCAGGCGATCAAGCAAGCCGTCCTGGACTACCCGATTCTCGACGATATGCCCGAGTACTTCGGCATGTACGCTGGCAGCCGAGAAATGAATCTGCCCCGTGCCGCTGCCATCCCACACGCGCATGTCGGCATAAGGGCTGACGCGACGCTCACGCATGCCTTCCCAGGCACCCAGCCGCTCGAGAATACGCTGGCTGGCCGCGGACAAGGCGCTGACCCGTGGCTCGAATGGCGCCTGTGGATCGAAGGACTTGACGCTCAACGGGCTGCCGTCGAGCACAAGAATCTCCAGGCCGCTGTGTTGCAGCGCCAACGCCAGGGTGCTGCCGACCATACCGGCACCGACAATCAACAGATCTGCGCGCATATCCATGCTTTAAGCCTGCCTCGCTGGCGGCTTGAGCCGCGCGTAAAGAGTTTTGTAGTTGATGCTGGCGGCCACGGTTAACCCTTTTGGTCTTGACGTGTGCCCAGGCCCATGGCCTGACGGGCGAACCAGCGCTTGGCCGGCGGCAGCAGATCGAGGCCGAGCAAGCCCAGGTTGCGTCCGGTGGCGAGCAGTGGCCGGGACGTGCCGAAAAGCCGGGTGACCTGGTCTGAGAAGCCGACGGTCAAGTCCTGGTCCAGGCGCTGGCGCTCGCGGTAGGCCTGCAGCGTGGCGAAATCGCCGGGCGTCGAAGGCCCGGCCAGCAACGCATCCGCCAACGATTGCACGTCACGCAGAGACAGGTTGAAGCCCTGGCCGGCAATCGGATGCAGGCTGTGAGCAGCGTTGCCCAGGACTACCAGGTTTGGTCGAACCTGTTCCTGCGCCTCCACCAGCGCCAACGGGTACACATGCCGCGCACCGACCTGGCGCAACGCGCCCAGTCGATAGCCGAATACGCCCTGCAACTCACCGAGGAAGCTGCGCTCATCAATCTCGGCCAGGCGCTTGGCGTCCATCCCGATGCGGGTCCAGATCAGCGCGCAGCGATTCTCCGGCAGCGGCAGCAGGGCCATCGGCCCATCTTCGGTGAAGCGTTCGAAGGCCTGGCCGCAGTGTGCTTCGCTCGGGGTGACGTTGGCGATCAGCGCGCTCTGATTGTAGGGCCGCTGCTTGACGTGAATCCCCAATTGTTCGCGCAGGCCGGAACGACCACCATCGGCCAGGACGGCCAAATCGCAATCCAGGACAGTTTCGTCGTTCAGCGACAGACGGTAGCCGTTTTCCAGCACCTGCATCTGCGTCACTTCGGCCGGGCAATGCCAGCTGACAACATCATGATCAAGCCCTTGCCAGAGGCATTGGCCGAGCCAGGCATTCTCCACCACATAGCCGAGCGCCGGAACGCCCTCTTCCATCGCCGTCAGTCGCGTCGCACCAAAGCGCCCGCGGTCGGAGACCTGTATCTGTCGGATCGGTTCGGCGCGGCGGCTGATCTGCTGCCACAACCCCAGGCGCTCGTAGATTTGCCGGGTGCCGTACGCCAACGCTGAAGAGCGGGCATCGTAGCTGGGTTGGTAACTGTCGCCAGGGGCGAACGGTTCGATCAGGGTGATCTTCCAGCCACGCTTCCTGGCTCCGTCCTGCAGGGCAAGGGCCAGGCTCGCACCGACCAGACCGCCACCGATAATTGCCAGGTTGACCCGGTTCATGCCGCTTGAGTTCGCGCTGCAGCCATCAAGGCTTCGATTTCAGCGACCGTTTTCGGTACACCATTGGTCAGAATCTCGCAGCCCTGTTTGGTCACCACCACGTCATCCTCGATGCGTATGCCTATGCCACGCCATTTTTTTGCTACGTTCTGGTTGTCCGGGGCGATGTAGATACCCGGCTCAACGGTCAGGGCCATGCCCGGTTCGAGCACGCGCCATTGACCACCGACCTTGTAGTCGCCCACATCGTGCACGTCCATGCCCAGCCAGTGCCCGGCACGGTGCATGTAGAACGCCCGATAGGCTTCACTGGCAATCAGCTCCTGCACATCGCCCTGCAGCAGCCCCAGGTTTACCAGCCCCTCGGTGATGACCTGCACGGTCGCCTCGTGGGCCTGGTTCCAGTGCTTGCCTGGGCCGATGGCCTCGAACGCTGCCTCCTGGGCCTTGAGTACCAGTTCGTAGATCGCCTTTTGCTCGGGCGAAAACGTGCCGCTGACCGGGAAGGTGCGGGTGATGTCGCTGGCGTAGCAATCGATTTCGCAACCGGCGTCGATCAACACCACGTCACCGTCCTTGAGCAGCGCGTCGTTTGACTGATAGTGGAGAATGCAGGCATTGCGACCCGCCGCAACGATCGAACCGTAGGCCGGCATCTTCGCCCCACCCTTGCGGAATTCGTAATCGAGTTCGGCTTCGAGGCTGAACTCGTGCAACCCGGCCCGGCTCGCCTGCATGGCGCGCACGTGCGCACGCGACGAGATCGCTGCCGCCTCGCGCATCACCTTCACTTCGGCCGCCGATTTATACAGCCGCATGTCATGCAGCAGATGATCCAGCGCAACGAACTCCTTCGGCGGCTGGGCGCCCAGGCGCGCCTTGGAGCGGATCACGTTGATCCAGTCCATCAGATGCCGGTCGAATTCGGCATTGCTGCCCATCGCCGAGTAGACCCGGTCGCGGCCTTCGATCAGGCCGGGCAGGATGTCGTCGATATCGGTGATCGGGAACGCATCATCGGCGCCAAAATCGCGGATGGCCCCTTCCTGGCCGGCCCGGTGGCCATCCCACAGTTCGCGCTCGGGATTGCGTTCGCGGCAGAACAGCACGTATTCGCCATGCTCGCGGCCTGGAATCAGTGCAATCACCGCTTCAGGTTCGGGAAAACCGCTCAAATACTGGAAGTCACTGTCCTGGCGATAGACATGCTCGACGTCGCGGTTGCGAATGAACACCGCGGCGGCGGGCAGGATGGCAATGCTGTTGGGCTCCATCTGCGCCATCAGTGCCTTGCGTCGACGGGCGTATTCCGACTTCGGGATGTGGGTCATGAGCAGAAGGAGTCCGTTAGCGCATCAATGCAGGGAAGGTTTCGGTTCTGCAGGCTCTGCACGCTTGGCCTGCTCGGTGAAGAGCAGCAGCGGTGCCACGCGCAGGTATTCCATGACTTCCATATAGTCGCTTTCGCCGTCATCGGACTCTTCGAGGGCATCCTGCACCTGGGAAATGGCGGCGAGGTCCTGCAGCACTTCGTTTGCTTCAGTGCTCAGGGTGCTGCTGTCGCGGACGTTCAGGCCAAAGCCGGTGAGGAAGCCCTGGCACCATTGACCCAGCGCAGCAGCACGCTCGGTGAGTGGTGCATCATCGGATGGCAACAGCAGGACAACAGTCATGTCGTCACCGGAAAGCTCGCCCTTGACCATTTCCTGCAGGCCGATCAAGGCACTGCGAACGTTGTCTTGTGGCTCACTTTCGAGCAATTCTGCGGCGTCTACCAGCCAGTCGTCGACATCGAAGCCAGCGCCGGCGCAACTGCGGCCGAGCAACAGCCCGTGCAGCTCGGCAGGGGAGACAGGGTGACCGCTGCTGGCGAGCAGAGCGGCAAAAGCGGTATACGGCGAGTTCTGAATGGGCATGGGCAACTAGGCGCCAAGCGGCGCAATGACTATTATGAAGACCTTGTATCCTAGCACCGGCAGGCGCGCCAAGACTATCGACGCGGCCAATTCGACATGTTGTGAATGCCGAAATCCCGAGTCTTGAAGGGCCAGCGCAGGATCGGGCCAGCAACCACCAGTCAGATCGAAACGAGTGGAACCAATGCAAGAGACCGAGCTGCAAGCGCTGATGGGCCGACTCGAACTGTTGATTGATAGAGTCGAGCAACTAAAACGGCAAAACGGACTCCTAATAGCTCAGGAAAAGTCCTGGCGCGAGGAGCGCTCACACCTCATAGAAAAAAACGAAATCGCCCGGCGTAAGGTCGAATCGATGATTTCGCGCCTCAAGGCCCTGGAGCAAGACTCATGAGTTCAAGCAATAGCGTCACCGTACAGATCCTCGATAAAGAATATTCGATCATCTGCCCACCGGAAGAACGCAGTAACCTGGTGAGTGCCGCCCGCTACCTCGACGGCAAGATGCGCGAAATACGCAGTAGCGGCAAAGTCGTCGGTGCCGACCGCATCGCGGTGATGGCGGCCTTGAACATCACTCACGACCTGTTGCACAAACAGGTTCAACCCGATGTCCAGGCCAGTGGCTCGACCCGTGAACAGGTTCGCGACCTGCTCGAACGCGTCGATTTGGCGCTGTCGCCAGATCCGGATACAAAATCCAATTAAGTTTCGGGTATACTTGCGCCGCTCCCTGGAGTGCTTGCCAGTCGGTCATGTCCCTGAGCCGATACGCACAACCACGGGGGTTGCACGTTGGGGCCGGTGTGCATGTCCGCTTGACGGAAAGCCTTAACGCCTCCTGCAATCTCCACCTTGAACTTTCGGGTTCAAGGGCTACACCGACAGCGGTTCGTCGGGGAGCCCAGTTTCTTTGCCCCCGCGCCTTCCAGGCGTGGGTTGCTGCGAGTCCGCCCATTGCACGGTGCTCGCCCAAGGATTGACCGCGCCATGACCCAGACCGTGCCGCTCACTCGTCCGCAATTGCGTCGCCTGCTGCGCGACGCCCGTCGCGCCCTCACTCCTGCCGAACAACGCCAGGCCTCTCGCGGTATCTACCGGCAGCTGGCGCAGCATCCCCTGTTCCGCAAAGCCCGCCACATTGCGTTGTACCTGCCCAACGACAGTGAAATCGACCCACGCATGCTCATGCGTGAAGCCCAGCGGCGCGGCAAGACCACCTATCTGCCGGTGCTCAGCGCCTGGCCAAAATCCAAGATGTCCTTCCAGCGCGTCGACCATGGCGAAAAACTGCGGCCCAATCGCTTTCGCATACCCGAACCGCAGATATGCGCTGCCCGGCAACGACAAATCTGGGCACTGGACCTGATCCTGCTGCCGTTAGTGGGTTTCGATGAAGTCGGTGGGCGCCTTGGCATGGGCGGCGGGTTCTATGATCGCAGCCTGGCGTATCAAGGCCGTCGCAAGGCCTGGAAAAAACCGGTCCTGCTGGGCCTGGCGCATGAATGCCAAAAAGTCGAACGGCTGGCGCAAGCCAGCTGGGACGTTCCCCTGCAGGGCACGGTATCGGACAAGGGCTGGTATCTTGCTGCGGCGACGTCACTGAACTGAGTGACATCGCCGCTAAAACTCAGCGTTGCTGCTGTGGCGCCGTCATCTCGATCGGGGCGTCGACCTTACGCTCCCACAAGCTTTGTGCGTAGCCGGTGGTGACCACACCCAAACCGAACAAAACCACCAAAATCCAAAGTAGATCTGGTTTGCGATTCATCGATTGCCCCCCTTCAGGCAAACAAAGCACGATGTCAGCAACGGTTTTCTGATAGGCCGTGCAGCAGCGTCAAGCTTAAAATGCGCGCATTCTCCGACAACACGAAGCGACACGCAAACGTTGACGCCAACCGGCTGTCGGTTTCCATTCAAATCATGAAACCGTTTGTTTCATGCCCAAAAAAGGACCCATTTCAATGGCGTATTGGCTGATGAAATCCGAGCCCGATGAACTCTCGATCAAGGACCTTGCCCGCCTTGGAGAGGCCCGCTGGGATGGCGTGCGCAACTATCAGGCACGCAATTTCATTCGTTCGATGGCGCCTGGCGATGAGTTTTTCTTCTATCACTCCAGTTGCCCCGAGCCCGGCATCGCCGGTATCGCCAGGATCACGGGCCAAGCCTATCCGGACCCGACGGCACTGGACCCTGAAAGCGTCTATTTCGATGCCAAGGCCAGCGCCGAAAAAAATCCCTGGAGCGCAGTGAACGTGGCCCACGTCGAGACCTTCGGCAAAGTGCTTGGCCTCGGCTACCTGAAACAACAGACGGCTCTGGCAGAACTGGCACTAGTGCAAAAAGGCAGCCGGCTTTCCGTGATGCCGGTCAGCGCCGAACAGTGGGCAGCGGTTCTGGCCTTGCGCTGATCACTGCACGATCAGGTTGTTGAACAGCAGGTCCTCGACGACCGGCTTGCCCTCTTCGTCGCTGAGCACCTGCTGGGTCTGCTTCAAGGCCTCCTGACGCAGTTTTTCCTTGGCTTCGACATTGTTCATGCTCTCGACAGTCTGCTGGGCAAACAGTGCAACCAACTGATTGCGGATCAGCGGCTCGTGGTATTTGACGGTTTTCACCGCCTCGTCGCCGGTCACCCGCAATGCCACATCGGCCTTGTAGACCCTTAGCCTGGTGTTGCCATCGAGCGCGTAATTACCCACCAGCGGCGGGTTAAGGGTGACATAGGACACTTTCGGCGCGCCCTCCCCGGCTTCCTCGGCCATGGCCACCACTGGCAGTGACAAGGCCAGCAACATCAAGATCCACGCTTTCACAATTCGCTCCTCATACATTTGGCGCTGGCATGACCAGCCCGTGCTCCGTGACCCAAGCCAAACGCGGTGCCACTGCTTATGTCAGGCCATCAGGCCCGGACATGCTCGTTGACCCGCAGACTCGCCCACCTACACTTATCGGCCATCACCTTCAAAGGAATAGCCCGATGAAAGCAGTGTTGTGCAAAGCGTTTGGTCCAGCCGAAACACTGGCGCTGGAAGAAGTCGCCAGCCCGCAAGCCACGAAGAACGAGATTTTGCTGGATGTGCATGCTGCCGGGGTCAACTTCCCGGACACCCTGATCATCGAAGGCAAGTATCAATTCAAGCCACCCTTCCCCTTCTCGCCAGGTGGTGAAGCCGCCGGCGTGGTCAGTGCAGTGGGAGACAAGGTCACTCACTTGAAGGTTGGCGACCGGGTCATGGCATTGACCGGCTGGGGCAGCTTCGCCGAGCAGATCGCCGTGCCGGGCTACAACGTCCTGCCGATTCCGCCGAACATGGACTTCACCACCGCCGCAGGCTTCAGCATGACCTATGGCACCTCCATGCATGCGCTGAAACAGCGCGGCCAGCTGCAACCGGGCGAAACCCTGCTGGTACTCGGTGCCTCCGGTGGTGTGGGCCTGGCCGCCGTGGAAATCGGCAAGGCCATGGGCGCCCGAGTGATCGCCGCCGCCAGCAGCGCCGAGAAACTCGCCGTGGCCAAGGCCGCCGGCGCCGACGAGCTGATCAACTATAGCGAGACCAACCTCAAGGACGAAATCAAACGCCTCACCGACGGCAACGGCGTGGACGTGATCTACGATCCGGTCGGTGGCGACCTGTTCGACCAGGCCATCCGCTCCATCGCCTGGAACGGCCGCCTGCTGGTGGTCGGCTTCGCCAGCGGGCGCATTCCCGAACTGCCGGTAAACCTGGCACTGCTCAAGGGCGCGGCGGTGATCGGGGTGTTCTGGGGCTCGTTCGCCCAGCGCCAGCCGGCCGACAATGCGGCGAACTTCAAGGAACTGTTCGGCTGGTATGGCGAAGGGAAATTGAAGCCGTTGGTGTCGCAGATGTATCCACTGGAGCGCGCTGGCGAGGCGATTGATGCTCTGGGGCAACGCAAGACCGTGGGCAAGGTGGTCGTGCAGGTGCGTTAAGACTGGCAAGGCATGGCCTGGGCATTTTTGTTAGGTTTTTTCATCCGAGACATTCTGCCGCTTGGGCTTGAGCGGCATTTCAAGATGTGGATGACGGAAAACGATTTTATGCACGCGTCCGCACGTCTCAATCTGCTGATCTACCAGACCGACCAAGGCCACAAGCGCAACTTGAGCTGGCTGCAACGGGTCAAGATCATGCGGCGGTTGTTGAAAGGCGATTTCGGGATGGATGTGCAGTTCGCCATGGCCCCACAGTTCGACCTCAACGATGAACTGGATATCCCAGAGGATATCCTCAAGAATTACCGGCGCGCAGCACGACTACGCGAGTGGGGCTGGGAGCAGATCATGAATGGTGAGGCCTTCCCACCGACCGAACTCATCCTGTAAGCCAGGCTCAGTAGGCTTTGTGAGCGATTTTCGGCTTACTGTTCAAGAGGTACGGGTAAAGGATGCCATCTGGCAGCAGCATGCCAAACACCCGGTAGTAGCTCGGCGACTCCTTCGTCGGAAACTTGAGCGTACCGCATAGCACGTCCATCCGTGGGCAAGTGGATCGCGTAGTTCTTGTCGATTTGCTCCTTGTGCCGGGCATGATGCCAATGGTGATAGCGCGGCAATACCATCACGCAGCTCAACCAGTCACCATCAATGTGCGCCTGGCATATGTCCGTACTGCCTGGCCACCGACTAGAATTACATCGACGCTCAACGCTTTCGGAACAAAGCCTGACAATATGCGCTGCATTAGCTGGTGTGACGATAACACCCTAAAAGCTGCAATATCGTGATGATCAAATGGTAGATAACAAAGCATTCAGGAAATAATAAAAACAGAGTGTTATAAAAATCTTCCACTAGATCGCATGCGCATGATTTTGTATGTAGGAATTTTCTGAAACTTATAATCCCGACTACCAAAGCGCTCGCAACCTAGACACCTCATGACTGGCTCGCTTTGCGCCAAGTGTCGGGCTCGACGCACCAGATATACTGATAAGAACTTTTCTGCAGGGCATAAGCCATGTCGGGCAATGGCTCGAGCAGCTTTCCGCCTAGTCTCGAGCAAATAATTGCTCGAGGTGGTTTGCTTGTTAGCTGTTGAAACAATTTCGTGCGTTTCTTTGGCTTTTCACGATAGCATTGCACCTTGTATTCTGATGCCGAACTTTCATTATCGCTCGCGCGAGTACGGTTCACTATCGAAAACATTGAACAATGATCGCTCGCTTATGTGGTCAAACTTGGCCGACCTGTAGAACTTTCAACTCAGACAACAAGTATGTCCGTGCCTTCACTAGCTTTAATGCTATTTGATACTCCTCGCTGGCCGAGAAATCCCCGGTCGGTGACTTTCCGAAAAAGGAATAGCGGATGTTTGCCTCTACTAATCAATCACAATTTGAGCTGACCATCTTTGGCCGTCAGCATGACTTCAAGGTGCTCGCCTTCTCAGGCCAAGAGACGCTCAATGAGCCATATGCGATCACCGTCGAGCTGGTCAGCGAGCAGCCTGATCTGGATCTGCAATCGCTGTTGCACCAACTGGCGTTTCTGAGTTTTACCCCAGAATCCACCTGGCTACCGGCCGAAGGGATTCACGGGCAGATCTACTCGATTGGCCAACGTGCGCCCGTGGGCCGACTCAGTCGTTACACCCTGGTATTGGTGCCGCATCTGACCTACCTGGCCCACAGCCACAACCAGCGCATTTTTCAGAACAAGACGGTGCCGGACATCATCAGCCAGGTGCTGGATGGCCACAACATCGTCACGGGCGCGCATGCCTACTTCGAGCTGAACCTCGGCCTGTATCCGGCACGTGAGTACTGCGTGCAATACGGCGAGTCGGATCTGCACTTTGTTCAGCGCCTCTGCGAAGAGGAAGGGCTGCATTTTCATTTTCGTCACAGCCGAGACGGTCATACGCTGATCTTCGGCGATGACAATGCGGTGTTTCGTGCACTGGATCGGCCGACACCGTATGTCGATGGCCGGGGCATGGTCGCCGATGGGCCGGCCATCCAGGACTTTACCGTGCGCCTGGCCGTGCGCACCACGGAAGTGGCCCGTCGCGATTACAGCTTTGAAAAGCCCCACGTCACCCTCGGATACGGATCAAAACTGGACTACGGCCAGAAGACGACGGTCTATCCCGACCTGGAGGATTACCGGTATCCCGGCGGTTTCGACAACGCCAAGCGCGGAAACTTTCTGGCGGATCGTAGTCTTGAGCGCCATCGCAGCGATTACCAACTGGCCGAGGGGCAGAGTAATCAACCGACTCTGCGCAGCGGGCATCGCTTTGAACTTAGCGAGCACTCACGTGCGGACTGGAACGACCGTTGGCTGTTGGTGTGTATCAAGCACGAAGGGAAACAACCCCAGGCCCTGGAAGAGCTGATTGGCAGCCAGCCCAAGTCCGCCGATGGCTTCGAGCAGGGGTATCGCAACACCTTCACCGCGATCCCCGCCAAGACGCCCTATCGTCCCCCGCTAGAACACGTCAAGCAAACCATCCACGGCAGTCAGACCGCCAAGGTCACCGGTCCGGCGGGGCAGGAAATCCATTGCGACGAGCATGGCCGGATCAAGGTTCAGTTCCACTGGGACCGCGCGGATAAAAACACCGACCAGAGCAGTTGCTGGTTGCGGGTGGCTTCCGGTTGGGCCGGTCAACGTTACGGAGCGGTCACTATTCCGCGGGGCGGCACGGAAGTGTTGGTCACCTTCCAGGAAGGCGATCCCGATCGGCCGCTGGTCACCGGCTGCCTGCACCATGTGGAACAGCCGGTGCCTTATCCACTGCCGGAACACAAAACCCGCAGCGTGTTTCGCAGTCGCAGCACCCCGCATACCCCCGGTACCAGCGCCTTCAACGAACTGTCGATCGAAGACCGTGCCGGCCAGGAGAAAATCTTTATCCAGGCCGAGCGCGATCTGGAGCAACAGATCAAACGCGACTATCGCCTCACCGTCGGTAACGAGCGCCAGGTCACGGTCAAGGGCAACAGCGGCACGCTGGTCGAAGGCCGCGA
This sequence comes from Pseudomonas sp. LS1212, assembly GCF_024741815.1. Taxonomy (NCBI): domain Bacteria; kingdom Pseudomonadati; phylum Pseudomonadota; class Gammaproteobacteria; order Pseudomonadales; family Pseudomonadaceae; genus Pseudomonas; species Pseudomonas sp. LS1212. The sequence goes on along the minus strand of NZ_CP102951.1, from coordinate 198,663 downwards.
CAGCCTGACGGTGGACGAAAGCCTGCACTTCACGGTGGGGCAGGAATTCGTCGCCCAGGCCAGTGAGCAGATCCATTTGCAGGCGGGTACCGATCTGATCCTCGATGCCGGTGCCAGCATTACGCTCAAGGCCGGCGGGCACCATATCGTCATCAGCGCCGCGGGCATCTTCAGCAGCACGGAAATCCAATTGGGCGGCGCCCCCATGACCGGGGTTGCCGCCAATCCGTTGTTACCTGCCGCCATCGGGGGCTTGATCGCAGCCAATCCCTTGCTCTCAGGAGCGTCGAATGAACGGCTTGAAGGTAACGGTTCGCCAGCCGGGCCGCCCGCCAGCCACCAGCTGAGCGTGATGGTCAGCCCTCTCCCCGGACTACCAGGCTATGACAATGAACCCTACCGGCTCCTGGCAGACGACGTGATGATTCAACAAGGACTGACCGGGCCGAACGGGCGTGTTGCTTTTGAAGCCGTCCCCGGTGCCCTGTCCTATTCGGTCGAACTGCTCAACGGGCATCACTTCAAAATGACGCTGGACGATAGCCCACTCACGATGAGCCAGGATCAACGCCTGGCTCAACAGGGCTTTCGCACCTATGAGGCATCAAGAGAACAGTACCAGCCCAAGGCGTCAGCGCAGGCTTACCTGACAGATGCTTGGCAGCCGAGTGCAGATAAGGAGGAAACATCCGCATGAAAGACCTCTACAGCCCACAGTCACTCACGGTTGATTCCAGGCAGTCAGGGACTGTTCATCTGACCCTGGATTGGTTTGCGAATGGGGGTTATTTCCCGCCACGCGCAGGGGTGACGATCGAACCTCTGGTGAATGGACAAGCGGCGTTTAGCGCGGTCCATGAGGCGATCGAAAATGCCCAGCAGAGCGTCGACATCATCACCTGGGGGTTCGACCCAGCGATGCGCTTCAAACGACCGGACGGGTTGCGCATTGGTGAACTGCTCGCCGCCAAGGGCGGCAAAGGGGTAAAGGTCAGGGTGCTGGTCTGGCGCAATTTGCTGGCCGCCCTGAAGGAAAACACCACTCCCGGTGCCGGCATTGGTGGCTCTGGCGGCGGCGCCATGGGGTCCGGTATCGGTGGCGGGACGGCAGCCAATAACGAGGTCTTCCGGCTGGACAAGCAGCGCAGGGATAACCTGCACGAAATCGACTTTCTAAAGAGCGCATTGCTACGTTCGGAGCAACGTCCCCCGCAAGGGGAAATGCTGGATCATGCGCCCGATCTTGCCGTCCGCAGGAAAGCTCGCATTGTCCAGTTGGAGGCGGAAAACGCAGATATCGAACGCTTCCTCAATCAGGATGAATCGCAAGGCTACAACCATTTATCCGGCTCCGGCGGCACTCGGCAGGACCCGTGGGGACAGATCTACACGCGTGACTGGTTCAAGTCGGTGCGCAGCGCTCAAATGAAAAACGTCGAGTTTCGGACCCGCGACTTCGCCCAGTTGCCTCAACAGCTGATGGATAGTGATCAGGTTCGCCTGGTTCGTGGACGCATCGATATTCTCATCAAGTTGTTGCGAGCCGAAGGCATCGACGATTTGAGCGTGGGGCAAATGCTGTTGCTGACGCAGTTTGCCAGCCATCACCAGAAAATGGTTCTGATCGACTACGGCAGTGTCAGCGCCAACGCGTTCGTCATGGGCCACAATATGCATCGTAACTACTGGGATACCGATGCTCACCTGTTCGATGACCGCGCCGCCGGGCGCGATCCGGGCTTTGGCCCCTGGCAAGACATCTCCATGCACGTTAAAGGGCCGGTACTCACCGACCTGAGCCAAAACTTCGCCGAAGCCTGGGACCTGGAACAGGTTTGGTACAACCGTTGGTTCTCACCTACCTCTCTGGCGGCTGAACGAAATGCACTGCCGATGCCCCGGGTGGCCACGTGCGGGGCACACAGTGTCGCGCAGATTTGCCGCACCCAACCTCAGGATGACGAGACCTCGATCCTGGAGCACTACCTCAAGGCGATCGGGAATGCCACGGACTACGTCTACATGGAGAACCAGTACTTCCGCTATCCCGACTTTGCCAAGCGGCTGGCCAAGATTGGTCAGGCCCGTAAGAGCCGAGGAGTTCCGGGTGACCTGTATCTGTTTGTGGTCACCAATACCCCAGACTCGTCGACGGCATCGGCCACGACCTACGCCATGCTCCAGGGGTTGGGCCAGGACCAGCTCATGCCCCAGGTACAGCGCGACCTGGCGCACAGTCTGCGAGAACATCAGGAAGAACTTGAGCGGCTGAACGACGACCTGCATCTCGATCCCTTTGTGCGCCGCGGTCAGCTCAACCGTGTTGCGCGTCTGGAAACGAAAATCGCCGAACTGCGAAAACTGGGAGTCACCCCAGAAGTGGAAAAACGCATGGATGGCCTCGACGCGAAAGACATCCCGGAATTGGCGAGTAAAACCAGCGAGGAAGAAAAACCCTATCAACTGACTGACTTGCCAGGTCTTAAGGTGGTGGTCGCTACCTTGGCTACCAGCGATCCAGCGCCCGGCAGCCCACCGCCACAGCGTCTTTCCCCGCAAGCCGAAGCCGCGCTGGGTGCCCCTCCGGCCAAGGCCCATTACAAGCACATCTACGTGCATTCCAAGCTGCTGCTGGTCGACGACGTGTACACGCTGCTCAGCTCCGCCAATATCAATATTCGCAGCATGCACAGCGACAGCGAACTGGGTATTGCTCAGCCCAATCCGACCCTGGCCAAGCCCTTGCGGGAAAAACTGTGGGGGATGCATGCCGGGAAATTACGGAAGGACACTGCAAAAAATTATGAATTCTGGAATGAACAAATGGACGAGAACTGGCGAGCTCAAAATGCAGGAGAGCCATTGGGCTCACACCTGCTGCGTTTCTGGGATGTCACCACGCCCTACAGCCCCGCCTTCACGGTGGACTGATGCGCCTCTTCGGATGTTGCCTACTTATCCTTTCCCTAAGCTTCGGAGGCCCCGCCATGGCCGAGCCCAAACCCTTCATCTGCTCCCATGAAAAAGACCACCTGCCACCGCTCGACGCGGAGGCCGATGCCTGGTACCGCGAGGCTGCGCGTTTGGCGAAGCCGGACACCTTGCAGCCCTGGGATCGCATCGTCGAGTTGTACAGCAAAGCGGTGGAGCGCGATCACTGGAAGGCCATGCATAACCTCGGCGCGCTGTACCGCACCGGCTGGCCGGGCGGCGTGGAAAAAGACACCCAGAAAACCCTGGACCTGTACCAGCGCATGATCGATCTGGGGATCCCCCAAGGTTTCTACAATATGGGTGCGATGATCGGTAACCGCGCGGGGGTTAATAACCCCGCCACCGATGGACTGACCTTTCTCGACAAGGCGGCACGCCTGGGCAACCCGCCGGCGCTGACCGAACTGGGCAAGCTGTATATCTATGTGGCGAAACAAGATGAACTGGGCCTGCGATACACTCGTTGCGCTGCCGAACAAGGCTATGGCCAGGCTAACTATGAGTTGGCGGCCTACTACAAAATAGTGGCCCATAACTTCCCCGTAGCCCTGCGTTACTACCAGATTGCGGTCTCGCAGGGGCATCGCGGTGCAGCCTTGTTAATTGAGGGGGTATTCGAAAAAGACACTCCACCCCATATGGCCATGTGGTACGCCCCCGACGAAGCGCAGCGCAAGCTTTACAGTAGACTTTACGATCAACTCAAGGCCGACCCTGACCTTCGTTTCCCCAATCTGATGAAAGAACATCCGCTGCCCGCGCACCCAACCCAGGGCTACGATGCCGACCGACCGGATTGGCGACCGGAGTTATGAGGGTGATATCCACGGTGTCGACCGCGACCAGCAGCCCTGCGTTGACGGTGATGCGCCTCTTCGGGTGCTGTGTGCTGGTCCTATCTCTGAGCTTCGGAGGCCCCGCCATGGCCGAGCCCAAAGCCTTCATCTGCGTCCATGAAAAAGACCACCTGCCAGCACTCGACGCGGAGGCCGATGCCTGGTATCGCGAGGCCATCCGCCTGGCCAAGCCGGACACCTTGCGGCCCTGGGATCGTATCGTCGAGTTGTACAGCAAAGCGGTGGAGCGCGATCACTGGAGGGCCATGCATAACCTCGGCGCGCTGTACCGCACCGGCTGGCCAGGCGGCGTGGAAAAAGACACCCAGAAAACCCTGGACCTGTACCAGCGCATGATCGATTTGGGGATTCCGCAAGGTTTCTACAATATGGGCGCGATGATCGGTAACCGGGCGGGAGTTAAAAACCCGGCCACTGACGGACTTACCTTCCTCGACAAGGCGGCACGCCTGGGCAACCCGCCGGCGCTGACCGAACTGGGCAAGCTGTATATCTATGTGGCGAAACAAGATGAACTGGGTTTGCAATACACTCGTTGCGCTGCCGAACAAGGCTATGGCCAGGCTAACTATGAGTTGGCGGCCTACTACAAAATAGTGGCCCATAACTTCCCCGTAGCCCTGCGTTACTACCAGATTGCAGTCTCGCAGGGGCATGACGGTGCTGCCTTGTTAATGGAGGGGGTCTTCGACAAAGAGAGTTCTCCGAGTTACGCCATGTGGTACGCCCCTGATGAGGCTCAACACAAGCTTTATCGTGGTATGTACAAGCAACTAGAAGCCGACCCCGATCTTCGCTTTCCCAATCTGATGAAAGAGCATCCGCTGCCAGCGCACCCAACCCAGGGCTACGATGCTGAGCGGCCGGATTGGCGACCGGAGTCGTGAGGACGTGGCAGTAAACACAACGTACGCTTTCTAAATCTCGAATCCAGAAGGCTGGTTGACTCAGAGGTTGTATTTAATTTAGTCAAAGTAAAGGAGTTACATGAACAATGCGCCACGACATAAAATTTATCAGTATATTTGTTATTCTGGAAACGTTTGCCATCATGTTTGTGGGGGTATACGATGTGTTTGATATTATCCTAGCCTCAGTGCTCGGTACGCTGGCTGCGGCCCTCATCAGTAATCGTAAAAAGACAAGGAGGCTTTATTATCGAGGGCAAGCGGAGACTACTTTTCTGTGTTCCGGAATATTGGCCACGCTATTTTCCATAATTTATAATGCGAGTCTCTTCCTGACCCTTATAAGTATCTCTGGATCACCTTTCGACGTGCCGTTCGTGAGTCTTCTAGAAATATTTTTACAATGTTGGGTGGTTGTTTTTTTATCGACTTCATGTGTGATTGCTTTATTCGATTGGCATGTTTTGAAAAAACGGCTCCCTGAGCTGGAATAAGTGTAAGCCACCCATTGGTCTCATCTGTCAGGGTACTCCTTTTAGCTTATCACTCACAAAAACGCTCCCGCCCCGCTTTCTATAGGCTCCCAGGCCGCTTCCAATCCCCTGGTGTGCAAGTGGCGCAACTGCTGTTCAGTGGGAATGCAACTGGGTGTGCAAGTCGAATGCAACTGGGTGTTCAGGTCCGATGCAATTGAGTGTTCAAGTCCGTGCAATTTCGCAGTTCAGAAATGCTCGGACTGCCTCAGCAATACGAAATCGACCGAAAATACAGGTTTTTTGCTACGTTCTCCTGCCGAGACGACTGGCTGTCGGGTCTATGATTTCAAAAAATCGACATAGTCAGACGCTGGGCTTTTCTGACAACTCTCGACAAGCGCAGGCAATTTCGCCTCATCAGTCGCCATTACTCGCTGCCGTTCGTTATAAGAAATACCACCCTGAAAAAACTTATAGTTCGCCTCAACTGTTTTAGGAAAATACATCGCCCATTCCCCGAGCGACGGGCGTGAGTCCGACTGTTGTATCGACTGCAGTTTCTTTAAAAACTCCCCGCAGCTCAACTTCTGGCGACTGGAACTCGACGTCATCGCAGGCCTGCGGAGCCTGGATTGAAAGGCGAATGGCATATCGAAAGACACCGACTCGACATTTACATCACTCAATGGCCATGGTGTAAATCGCCAGCTTTCGATGCGGGCTCTAACCTCAGAGTTAAAAGCGGGATGCGTACCAACAACAATTTGGACATCCCTCACCGAGCCATCGTTATGGATGGTGAACCCAGCCCTGACAACACCATCACGAGCCTGATGACGTAAAACCCGTGGATAATCGGGAAGCGGCATATGCAGGGGTACGATCTTAAAATCAGCCTCGACAACGGAGGCTGTTAACAGCGTCAAACAGGCGACTACACATCGTCTCATTCTCGATACTCGCGATCTGCGGCGATCACCCCGCTGATGTTGGGTCGGTGCCAGTGAGTGAGCGAGAGATGTTAAGGTCCGACTTCGAATAAGCTAAGGGGAACGATTCCCATATAGCTGTGGGCTGAGTCCTATCTGGCGCCTTTGTAGCTATCAGACCTTTGGCAGCGCTTTAACCGCGCTTCGACATTACGACTCGGCATGGCATAACTTCGCAAACACAAAACTGCTTAGTACAACAATCGACGCACATCTCCCGGAAGAAAGTCCGCATAAGCCGACTGAGGAGACTCAATACAGCGCTTGGTCAGCAGAGGTAGCGCCAACTCGAACCTCTCACCAAGTTCAACTCGGCTCAACAGGCCTGCGTTGTCAAATGCATCGCTATTTGATTCACCCGCCCGAATCAGCTTTCGAGTGGCGATAAAACTTGGCACCGGCCTCAAGGAGCGGGTCGGATCCTCATTGCGATGATTGATAATTTCTTTGCCCAGATCACCACAGGTTTTGCTGGCCAAGGCAATCTTCTCGTCCGCCGAGACGGCCTCAAAGTCGAGAGTGAAGATCATTGGCGCAATCACCTCCACTGTAATCGGGTTACCCGAGGTCAAAGACCAACGCTTGAACTGCCAGAAAGCTCCGGCTGTCCGAGCGGCTTCGGCAAATTCTGGCTGACTGCTCTCAAGAACTTCAACTTGTTCGACCCAACCATCGAACCGAACCTTCATGCTAACTCTGACCTGACCCGAAATCCGCGCATACCTGAGCTCTTCGGGGTAGGGAGGTCTCGCCACGTATTTCGGCTCAATCAACGGCAGTCGCTCAGCACATCCCGCTAACAGCAGCAAGCAAGCTGCAAGTATAAATGGCTTCATCCCTTCCCCCAGTCAATAAGCTCCCGGTTTCATTCGCGCAAATATCGGGAAGCAGAAATTTGGAGAGAAAGGTTAATTCGACAAAGAGAACAACTTATGCCAGAAGCCTCCTATTGGCTTGCAAGCCAAATCCTATTCAACTAAACCACACGACTGGCCAAGCCTGTCCATGCAGCTATTCAGAAACCGAATGACAGCGCCTGAACAGTGCCTCAAGGTTGAGATCCGGCATCGCGTGGCTGCGCAGAGCGGTAATCGTCTGTTCAACATACTCACGAGTGGTGCCAGAGCGGCCTTTGGCCTTAGCCAGGACTTGGCTCAATAGCTCATCAGGCACGTTGCCGGCAAAGCTGGGCAGATGCCGTTCCAGCACAAACCCCAGCGCCTGTACCTTGCTGCCATCGTCAAGACGGCAACTCAACCAGTGTGGCCGATATGAGGGATAGGGCATTTCACGTTGCCAGAGCGCCAGCAACGAATCTTCCAGTGTTTCGTCCGGGAGGCGATAGGCGAAACCACTGCAGGAACCACCACGGTCCAGGCCAAACACCAGCCCGGGGCACTCCGGAGTGCCACGATGCTCGTGAGACCACAGATAAAGCCCGCGATGGTAGCCATGCACCCGTGCGCGACGGCGCTCAACGGCCGAGCATTCCGGGCGCCAGATCAACGAACCATAGGCGAACAACCAGACCGGCCCGCCTTTATGCAGGCGCATGGTACGTTCAACGGAGTGAAGCAGTTGCTCATGGGTCAATTGTGGCCCGAAGTCGAGCGACGGTGGATACGCCACATTCAAATATGCAGTTTCGATCGCCGACATGTCAGTCGCCAGGATTCCCCGTGAATTACAGAAGTAATGCACTCTAACCGAATAGAAACTCTCCGCCCTTACCGTACGGCAGGTGAGCCTCAAAAAACAAGCCTTTGCGACTATTGGCGAGGGTTACCGGATTGTGTGCACTCTTATAATCTACAGATCAAATCCAGGTTACATAGCACTTGATTGGAACACCAACCAGAACGGCGCACTGTTGCAGTACGCCTTGTTCCCGAACTTAATTGCGTGGTGCATAAGCGAAGACATCCGCCCGCATTTGATGCGCATCCATGCCCGCCGTGACCAGTGCGTCGAGCGTGGCGTAAATCATTGCCGGTGAGCCGCTGGCGTAGACATGCACCGCGGACAAATCCGTGATGTCCTCACAGACCGCTTCATGCAGCATCCCGCAGCGCCCTTCCCAGCCGCACAGGTCGCTGACGACCTTGTGCAGATGAAGATTGGGCAGCTGCTGCCACTGCTCCCAGTGCTCGATCGGATAGAAGTCTTCCGGGCGTCGTACGCCCCAATACAAATGCACCGGGTACTTGAAGCCCTTGGCCCGGCAATGCTCGATCAAGCTGTGCATCTGCGCCATACCGGTGCCTGCGGCGATCAACACCAGCGGGCCGTCCGGCAACTCGGCCAGGTGCGTATCGCCAAATGGCAGCTGCACCCTGGCCATGCGATTGCGCTGCAGTTGTTCGATCAGGCTCTGTGCACTGGCTTCGCGCACCAGCACGTGCATTTCCAGCTCGCGGCCCGCATGGGGTGCCGAGGCCAGGGAGAATGCCGATTTCTCACCATTTTCGCGCTCGAGCATAAGGTACTGCCCGGCGTGATAGCGCGGGGGTTTACCTGCCGGCGCGCGCAGGCGCACGCGCCAGACATCCCCGCCCAGCTCGACGCACTCGCTCAGCTGGCACGCCATGCTGCGCACCGGGAGCTCGCCCAGGGCCAACACACCATCCCAGAGCACGGTACAGTCCTCCAGCGGCTCGGCGATGCACGTGAACAGTTCGCCTTGCGCACGAACCTCACCATCCTGGCGCACTCGCCCATCGACCAGCAAAGCAGCGCAGATATGGCAATTGCCATTGCGACAACTTTGCGGGCACTCATAGCCCAGACGCTGAGCCGCTTCCAGAATCCGTTCGCCGGGCAACATCTCCAGGACAGCACCGGACGGCTGCAAGGTTACACGCATCAATCTATTCCCAACTGGTTCCAGAGTTCATCGATCCGGCGCGTGACGTTCTCGTCCTTGACGATAACCCGGCCCCACTCACGGGTGGTTTCACCCGGCCACTTGTGCGTCGCATCCAGGCCCATTTTCGAGCCCAGCCCCGAGATCGGCGAAGCGAAATCCAGGTAGTCGATCGGCGTGTTGTCGATCATCACCGTATCGCGCTTGGGGTCCATGCGCGTGGTGATCGCCCAGATAACGTCGTTCCAGTCCCGTGCATTGATGTCGTCGTCGGTCACGATAACGAACTTGGTGTACATGAACTGTCGCAGAAACGACCACACACCGAGCATGACGCGCTTGGCGTGCCCCGGATACTGCTTTTTCATGGTCACTACCGCCATGCGGTAGGAGCAACCTTCGGGCGGCAGGTAGAAATCGGTGATTTCCGGGAACTGCTTTTGCAGGATAGGCACGAACACTTCGTTCAGCGCCACACCGAGAATCGCCGGTTCGTCCGGTGGCCGCCCGGTGTAGGTGCTGTGGTAGATCGGCTTGATCCGGTGCGTGATGCGTTCGACGGTAAAGACCGGGAAGCTGTCGACCTCGTTGTAATAGCCGGTGTGGTCGCCATAAGGCCCTTCAGGGGCCATCTCGCCCGGGTGAATCACCCCTTCGAGCACGATTTCAGCACTGGAGGGCACTTGCAGGTCGTTACCCCGGCATTTGACCAGTTCGGTGCGGTTACCGCGCAACAGCCCGGCAAAGGCGTATTCGGAAAGGCTGTCCGGCACGGGTGTCACCGCGCCCAGAATGGTCGCCGGGTCCGCACCGAGCGCCACAGACACCGGGAAAGGCTGGCCGGGATGCTTCTCGCACCACTCACGGTAATCCAGCGCGCCGCCACGGTGGCTCAACCAGCGCATGATGACTTTGTTGCGGCCGATGACCTGCTGGCGGTAGATGCCCAGGTTCTGCCGGTCCTTGTTCGGGCCCTTGGTGACGGTCAGGCCCCAGGTGATCAGCGGCGCGACATCGCCCGGCCAGCAGGTCTGCACCGGCAACATGCCCAGGTCGACGTCGTCGCCCTCGATGACGACTTCCTGGCACGGGGCATCCTTGACGACCTTCGGCGCCATGGAAATGATCTTCTTGAAGATCGGCAGTTTCGACCAGGCATCCTTGAGGCCCTTGGGTGGCTCGGGCTCTTTCAGGAAGGCCAGCAGCTTGCCGATTTCACGCAGCTCGCTGACCGCTTCGGCACCCATGCCCAGGGCCACGCGCTCGGGAGTGCCGAACAGGTTGCCGAGCACCGGGATATCATGACCCACAGGCTTTTCGAACAGCAGGGCCGGGCCTTTGGCGCGCAAGGTGCGGTCGCAGACTTCGGTCATTTCCAGAACAGGGGATATCGGGATCTGGATGCGCTTGAGTTCGCCGCGCTCTTCCAGGCCGCGGATAAAGTCGCGCAAATCGCGATACTGCATGCGTGAGCCTCGTGTTGGCCGTACCGGTGGGGGGTGCAAAGTGTAGCGCCGAACCCGCCTGGCCAGAATAGAGAATGTTCAGATAGCAAAAAGCCGGGTTTCCCCGGCTTTCGCGACCTTCCTCGATTTACTTGCGTTTCATCGACAGGAAGAACTCATCGTTGGTCTTGGTCTGCTTCAACTTGTCGACCAGGAACTCGATGGCAGCGACTTCATCCATCGGGTGCAGCAGCTTGCGCAGAATCCACATGCGCTGCAGTTCGTCGTCAGCAGTCAGCAACTCTTCACGGCGCGTACCGGAACGGTTGATGTTGATGGCCGGGAAGACGCGCTTTTCAGCGATCTTGCGGTCCAGGGGCAGCTCCATGTTACCGGTGCCCTTGAACTCTTCGTAGATGACTTCATCCATCTTCGAGCCGGTTTCAACCAGCGCGGTGGCGATGATTGTCAGCGAACCGCCTTCTTCGATGTTTCGCGCGGCGCCGAAGAAACGTTTCGGTTTTTCCAGGGCGTGAGCATCGACACCACCGGTCAGCACCTTGCCGGAGCTCGGGATAACAGTGTTGTAGGCACGAGCCAGACGGGTGATGGAGTCAAGCAGGATAACAACATCCTTCTTGTGCTCGACCAGGCGCTTAGCCTTCTCGATCACCATCTCGGCAACCTGTACGTGACGGGTTGGCGGCTCGTCGAAGGTGGAGGCGACCACTTCGCCGCGCACGGTGCGCTGCATTTCGGTCACTTCTTCCGGACGTTCGTCGATCAGCAGCACGATCAGATGAACTTCAGGGTTGTTGCGCGTGATGTTCGACGCGATGTTCTGCAGCATGATGGTCTTGCCCGCTTTCGGCGGAGCAACGATCAGACCGCGCTGACCCTTACCGATCGGAGCGCACAGGTCGATCACACGACCGGTGAGATCTTCGGTGGAGCCGTTGCCGGCTTCCATCTTCATGCGCACGGTCGGGAACAGCGGTGTCAGGTTTTCGAACAGGATCTTGTTCTTCGCGTTTTCTGGACGGTCGAAGTTGATCGTGTCGACTTTCAACAGGGCAAAATACCGCTCGCCTTCTTTTGGCGGGCGAATCTTGCCGACGATGGTGTCGCCGGTACGCAGGTTGAAGCGACGGATCTGGCTCGGGGAAACATAGATGTCGTCCGGGCCGGCCAGGTAGGAAGCGTCAGCCGAACGCAGGAAGCCGAAGCCGTCCTGGAGAATCTCCAGCACGCCATCACCGGAGATTTCCTCGCCGCTTTTTGCATGCTTCTTCAACAGGGAGAAAATCACATCTTGCTTGCGCGAACGGGCCATATTTTCTATGCCCATCTGTTCGGCCATTTCGAGCAGATCGGTAATCGGCTTTTGCTTGAGTTCAGTCAGGTTCATAAGGGAATGACGTAATCATGTTTGGAGGGAGAAATTAAGCTTTTGGCTTAATGAGGCCGCGCCGCAGAGAAGGCGACAGGATCGCGTACTAATTCGAGTAGGAGTGCGTCGGCGACGGCTTGCAGGGGGCACAGGAGAAACCAGTGCGAGGCCGAATGTATCACTTGCAATTTCTGGCGTCTAGTCATACGCCAATGAAAAGCCCCGCTGGGTGCGGGGCTATTTTTCAATCTCAGATGTTGGCGTCCAGGAACGCCGCCAGCTGCGACTTCGACAAGGCACCAACCTTGGTGGCCTCGACGTTGCCGTTCTTGAACAGCATCAGCGTCGGGATACCACGCACGCCGTGCTTGGCCGGGGTTTCCTGGTTTTCGTCGATGTTCAGCTTGGCGACGGTCAGTTTACCCTTGTAAGTCTCGGCGATTTCGTCCAGAACAGGGGCAATCATCTTGCATGGGCCGCACCATTCAGCCCAGTAGTCGACCAGCACAGCGCCCTCGGCCTTGAGTACATCTTGCTCGAAGCTAGCATCAGTAACGTGCTTGATAAGTTCGCTGCTCATGGAAAATCTCCGTGGTCGTAAGCAAAAAAACGTCGCTCATCATAGCTGGCCTGACTGCGTACAGGAAGCCGGGGATGATTGAGTGTAACTATAGTTGTGCATGGATTTGCATATCGAACGCTTTGTCGGAGAGCATCCGGCAATAAGCGATTCCCGTTCGCACTCACCTGGACCGGAGCATCAAACCTGCGCTACATCATGACTTGCAATGCTTCGCGTTGGCGTCAGGGGTGGATCGTGGCACGATGTTACGGTTAACGACCGAGACCTTCTGACCATGCCGCAAAACTCAGCCAAGAATCTTTCCTTGATCGCTGCCATCGACCTGGGCTCCAACAGTTTTCACATGGTCCTTGCGAAGGCCATCCACAGCGAGATCCGCATTCTTGAGCGGCTCGGAGAAAAGGTTCAACTGGCCGCCGGCATCGATGAAGAGCGCAGGCTCAGCGAAGAGTCCATGCAGCGCGGGCTCGATTGCCTCAAGCGTTTCTCCCAGTTGATCAACGGCTTGCCCCTGGGCGCGGTGCGTATCGTCGGTACCAACGCCCTGCGCGAGGCGCGCAACCGCAACGAATTCATCAGCCGTGCCGAGGAAATCCTTGGCCACCCGGTGGAAGTCATCTCCGGTCGTGAGGAAGCTCGCCTGATCTACCTGGGCGTCTCCCACACCCTGGCCGACACCCCCGGCAAGCGCTTGGTAGCCGACATTGGCGGCGGCAGTACCGAATTCATTATTGGCCAGCGCTTCGAACCGCTGCTGCGCGAAAGCCTGCAGATGGGCTGCGTCAGCTATACCCAACGCTACTTCCGCGACGGCAAGATCACTCCGGCCCGCTATGCCCAGGCTTACACGGCGGCGCGCCTGGAAATCATGAGTATCGAAAATGCCCTGCACCGGCTGACCTGGGATGAAGCGATCGGCTCCTCCGGGACCATTCGAGCCATTGGCCTGGCCCTCAAGGCTGGCGGCCAGGGCAGCGGCGAGGTCAACGCTGACGGTTTGGCCTGGCTCAAGCGCAAGCTGTTCAAGCTGGGCGACGTCGACAAAATCGATTTCGAGGGCATCAAGCCCGACCGCCGGGCCATTTTCCCGGCCGGGCTGGCCATCCTGGAGGCCATATTCGATGCTCTGGAATTACAGCGCATGGATCACTGTGAAGGCGCGCTGCGCGAGGGCGTGCTTTATGACCTGCTCGGCCGCCATCACCACGAAGACGTGCGCGAACGCACCCTGAACTCGCTCATGGAGCGTTATCACGTCGATGTGGCCCAAGCGGACCGGGTGGAGCGCAAAGCCCTGCACGCCTTCGACCAGGTCGCTACAGACTGGGAGCTGGATGATGGCATCTGGCGCGAACTCCTCGGCTGGGCGGCGAAGGTGCATGAAGTGGGCCTGGACATCGCCCACTATCAATTCCATAAGCATGGCGCCTACCTGATCGAGCACTCGGATCTTGCCGGTTTTTCACGCGAGGACCAGCTGATGCTCGCGCTGCTGGTGCGCGGACACCGTCGCAATATTCCCAAGGACAGGTTCGCCGATTTCGGCGATGAAGGCGTCAAGCTGATCCGCCTGTGCGTGTTGCTGCGCTTCGCGATCCTGTTCCATCACATTCGCGGTACCCAGCAGATGCCTCAGGTAAAACTGCACGCCAACGGCGATAGCCTCGACGTGGAGTTTCCGGACGGCTGGCTGGAGGAGAACCAACTGACCCAGGCCGACTTCGCGCTGGAAGCGGAGTGGCTGACCCGGGTCGGTTTCGTCCTCAGCGTACGCTGAGGACCGGGAGGCTCAGGCGCTCGAGCAGAGTGGCCTGGGCACTGCGCGGGTTCTGGTTGCCGGTCGGCGTGCTGCGTATGTAGCGGCCGTCCGGCTGCAGGATCCAGGCGTGGGTGTTGTCGCTCAGGTAAACCTCCAACTCCTTCTTCACCCGCAGAATCAACTTCTTCCCTTCGACCGGGAAGCAGGTCTCGACACGCTTGTCGAGGTTGCGCTCCATCCAGTCGGCACTGGACAGGAACATCTGCTCCTCGCCGCCGTTGAGGAAATAGAAGACCCGCGTGTGCTCCAGGAAGCGCCCGATGATCGAGCGCACCTGGATGTTGTGCGAGACCCCGGCAATCCCCGGGCGCAGGCAGCACATGCCGCGCACCACCAGATCGATGCGCACACCGGACTGGCTGGCCTTGTACAGCGCACGGATGATCTTCGGATCGGTCAGCGAGTTGAACTTGGCGATGATGTGCGCCGGCTTGCCTTCGAGGGCGAACTGGGTTTCCCGCGCGATCATGTCGAGCATGCCCTTCTTCAAGGTGAAGGGCGCATGCAGGAGTTTCTTCATGCGCAGGGTCTTGCCCATGCCGATCAACTGGCTGAACAGCTTGCCGACGTCTTCGCACAGGGCATCGTCGGAGGTCAGCAGGCTGTAGTCGGTGTACAGGCGGGCGTTGCCGGCATGGTAGTTACCGGTACCCAGGTGCGCATAGCGGACGATCTCGCCGGCCTCGCGGCGCAGGATCAGCATCATCTTGGCGTGGGTCTTGAACCCGACCACACCGTAGATCACCACCGCACCGGCAGCCTGCAGGCGGCTGGCCAGTTGCAGGTTGGACTCTTCATCGAATCGCGCGCGCAACTCGATCACCGCCGTGACTTCCTTGCCGTTACGCGCGGCATCGACCAGCGCATCGACGATTTCCGAGTTGGCGCCACTGCGGTAAAGGGTCTGGCGTACCGCCAACACATGCGGGTCCTTGGCGGCTTGGCGCAGCAGGTCGACGACCGGGGTGAAGGACTCGAACGGGTGCAGTAGCAGGATGTCCTGCTTGCTGATCACGCTGAAAATATTCTCGCTGTTCTGCAACAGCTTGGGGATCGCCGGGGTGAACGGCGTGTATTGCAACTCCGGATGACTGTCCAGGCCAGTGATGCTGAACAGCCGGGTCAGGTTGACCGGACCATTGACCTGGTACAGCTCGGTTTCGCTCAGGCTGAACTGCTTGAGCAGGTAATCGGACAAATGCTTGGGACAGGTGTCGGCGACTTCCAGGCGCACGGCATCGCCATAGCGGCGCGAGAAAAGCTCGCCGCGCAGTGCCCGCGCCAGGTCTTCAACGTCCTCGGTGTCCACCGCAAGGTCTGCGTTACGGGTCAAGCGGAACTGATAGCAGCCCTTGACCTTCATGCCCTGGAACAGGTCATCGGCATGCGCGTGGATCATCGACGACAAAAATACATAGTTATCGCCTGCACCACAGACATCTTCCGGTACCTTGATGACTCGCGGCAACAAGCGCGGAGCAGGGATGATCGCCAGGCCCGAATCGCGGCCGAAGGCGTCGATCCCTTCCAGCTCGACGATGAAGTTCAGGCTCTTGTTCACCAGCAGCGGGAAGGGGTGCGTCGGGTCGAGGCCGATGGGCGTGATGATTGGCGCGATTTCGTCACGGAAATAACGACGGACCCAGATCTTGAGCTTGGACGTCCAGTTGCGCCGGCGAATGAAGCGGACCTGATGCTTCTCCAGTTCCGGCAACAAAATGTCGTTGAGGATCGCGTATTGGCGATCGACATGGCCGTGCACCAGTTCGCTGATGCGCGCCAGCGCCTGATGCGGCTGCAGGCCGTCAGCGCCGGCCTGCTCACGGGCGAACGTAATCTGCTTCTTCAGGCCCGCTACACGAATTTCGAAGAATTCATCCAGGTTGCTGGAGAAGATCAGCAAAAACTTCAGCCGCTCCAGCAACGGGTAGGACTCATCCAGCGCCTGCTCCAGCACGCGGATATTGAACTGCAGCTGCGAAAGCTCGCGATGGATATACAGACTGCTGTCATCCAGGCTCGGAATGGTTACCGCAGGTGCCATAACCTGGGCTTCCACGACCGGCACAGGGGGCAAGGGCAGGACAAGCTCCATCACCGGCAGCATTTCCACCACTTGCTCAAGCACGGGCTCTGCTTCCTTCAAGGCTACTTCGGTAAGTGCTTCGTTATTCATCTAGCGTTCCTGAAGGGCGTTACTGCCCTCTCATCAGTTGAGCGGCGCGGACGGCAAAATAAGTGAGAATGCCGTCGGCGCCCGCCCGTTTAAAAGCGGTGAGCGATTCGAGGATCACGCCTTCACTCAACCAGCCATTCTGGATGGCGGCCATGTGCATGGCGTATTCACCACTGACCTGATAGACAAAAGTCGGGACCTTGAATTCATCCTTGACCCGACAAAGAATATCCAGATATGGCATGCCTGGCTTGACCATGACCATATCGGCGCCTTCGGACAGGTCGGCTGCCACTTCATGAAGGGCTTCGTTGCTGTTGGCCGGGTCCATTTGATAGGACGCCTTGTTCGCCTTGCCCAGGTTCAGGGCCGAGCCGACCGCATCACGGAACGGGCCGTAGTAGGCACTGGCGTACTTGGCCGAATAGGCCATGATCCGCACGTTGACGTGGCCAGCCAGCTCAAGGGCTTCGCGGATGGCCTGAATCCGCCCGTCCATCATGTCCGAAGGGGCAACCACCTGGGCACCGGCATCGGCATGGGACAGTGCCTGACGCACCAATGCATCGACGGTAATGTCATTCTCGACGTAGCCGTCTTCGTCAAGAATGCCGTCCTGGCCGTGGGTAGTGAACGGGTCGAGGGCCACATCGGTGATCACGCCCAGCTCCGGGAAGCGATCACGCAGGGCGCGGGTCGCACGCTGGGCAATCCCCTCAGGGTTCCAGGCTTCGCTGCCATCGAGCGACTTCTTCTCAGGCGGGGTAACCGGAAACAGCGCCAGTGCCGGGATACCCAACGCTACCCATTGTTCGGCTTCCTGCAGCAACAGGTCGATGCTCAAGCGCTCGACACCTGGCATCGAAGCAATGGTTTCGCGGCGATTTTCACCGTCCAGAACAAAAACCGGCAAGATCAGGTCGTCGACCGTCAGTACATTTTCACGAACCAGACGACGAGAAAAATCATCACGACGATTGCGACGAAGGCGGGTGGCAGGAAACAAACGGTTAGCGGGGGTGAAGCTCACGGCAGACTCCTGAGCCCGCGCGGGCGGGCGAGCGCGACAGTTATAAGCGGCCATTATGACGGTTGAATGACCGCTGTGAACAACCCTGCGACTTGTGGCCGCACCATTGTCTGTGCAGGAAATGTTCACGTCGAGACACATTTGGACACTTTCCCGAAAGCGCCCGAAGGGTTAGGCTGCGCGTTCATTTCGCCAGCATCCAGAAAATGCTCCAACAATTCCTGCAGGATTTCGGCTACTTAGCCCTTTTTCTTGGTACGTTTTTCGAAGGCGAAACCATCCTGGTTCTTGCCGGCTTCCTTGCGTTCCGCGGATACATGGACATCAACCTGGTGGTTGTCGTCGCGTTCTTCGGCAGCTATGCCGGCGATCAGCTGTGGTATTTCATGGGGCGCAAGCACGGGCGCAAATTGCTGGCACGCAAACCGCGCTGGCAGATGATGGGTGACCGGGCGCTGGAGCATATACGCCGGCATCCGGATATCTGGGTGCTGAGTTTTCGTTTCGTCTATGGTTTGCGCACAGTCATGCCGGTGGCCATCGGCCTTTCGGGCTACCCGCCGAGGCGCTACTTGCTGCTCAACGGTATTGGCGCTGCCATCTGGGCCTCAGCGCTGGGCGCCGCTGCCTATCACTTCGGCGCGCTCCTTGAAGGCATACTGGGCAACGTCAAGAAATACGAGCTCTGGGTGCTCGGCGGGCTGCTGCTGGTGGGTGGCTGCCTGTGGCTATGGCGCCGGATCAAGGCCGCCCGTATCGCTCGTCATACGCGAAATGCCCACAAGGCCGACCACCACGATTCAGAGGTCGGCTAGCCGGGTCAGCGGACTGCGACTGCAGTACAAACCGATTGCGCTGAGCAGGCTGTAACCGAGCACGCACGCCCAGACCAGCGCCGTGACCGGCCACAACCCGACCATGCCGGCAACCGCCATCAGCGGGATGTTCAGTGCCAATCGCGTCACCTCGAGTTTCAGCGACCATGGGCGGTTCTCGAGCGTCGCGCCGAGAACGAACAAACCCAATGCCATCCAGGCCCAGCCCACCAGCATCGCCGCCATTGGCAAGCGCTCCACCTCGGCCATCAGATAACTGCCCACGGCGACATACAGGGTGAACTGCAAGGCCACATAGACTTGCTGAGGCCAACCCAGCGGCACTTCGAATTTGCGAAACTGACTCAAGTCATGCCTGGGCGTCGGGTACCGCTGCGCCACATCCGCCGGACGCCAGCCGGTCGGCATGAACCAGATCCGCAACTTGTCCCACAGCCGCGCGGTGCGCCGCGCATCGGCCCACAGCTGAGCGTAGAATTGCACATTCGCCCATAAAGGATTCCAGCTCGCCAACGGCGTGGTCACGCCGAAAATGACCGGTTCACGGTCGTCCTCTTCCTGAAACGTGCCGAACAATCGATCCCAGACAATGAACACCCCGCCGTAATTGTGATCAGTGTAGAGAGGGTTCTGCGCATGGTGGACGCGATGATTGGACGGCGTGATGAACAACCATTCGAACCAGCCCAGCTTGGGAATGTGCCGGGTATGCACCCAGAATTGGTACAGCAGGTGGCGTAAGTCACCAGCCCGACACCCTTGGTCAACAAGCCACTGGTAGTGGAGAGCACCCCGGCACTGAGGCGGTTGATCGCGTCGGCAAATCGGTAGGTGCGCATCCCCCGCCAACGATCGGCAAGCAGCTCCAGCGCAATCAACACAAAGAAAAACGGCACGGCAAGCAGGATGAAATTCATGGTGCAACCATATTGGTGCGGACCTCACAAGATTAGGCCCGAACGCATTGAAACCCTATGGCAGCAAATGCCAAATTAGCGGACATTAACGCCATGACACAGGAGTAGCAGGCATGACCAAAAAAGTTGCAGTGATTCTTTCGGGCTGTGGTGTCTATGACGGCGCGGAAATCCATGAAAGCGTGATTACCTTGTTGCGCCTTGACCAGCGTGGAGCGCAGGTCCAGTGCTTTGCGCCCAACATTGCCCAGTTGCACGTGATCGACCACACCACCGGCGCAGAGATGCCCGAAACACGCAATGTGCTGGTCGAGTCGGCACGCATTGCACGTGGCAATATCAAGGACATTCGCGAAGCCAACGCCGAAGACTTCGACGCCTTGATCGTGCCCGGGGGCTTCGGTTCGGCCAAGAACCTCTCCAACTTCGCCATCGAAGGTACGCACTGCACCGTCCAGCCGGATGTGCTGGCACTGGCCGAAGCCTTCGCCGAAGCCGGCAAGCCGGTCGGCCTGATCTGCATTTCGCCGGCGTTGGCAGCGAAGATCTACGGCCCCGGCGTGGTCTGCACCATCGGCAACGACCCCGCGACCAGTGCAGCCATCGTCAAGATGGGTGGCACTCATGAAGAATGCGATGTTCACGACATTGTCGAAGACACCCAACGCAAGCTGGTCACTACCCCGGCCTACATGACGGCCAAGTCCATTGGTGAGGCGGCTGCCGGGATCAACAAGCTGGTCGACCGTGTGCTCGAACTGACCCAGGAATAACTAGGCCGGGAATTCACGCGCCAGGCGCGTCAGTATCCGGTCCAGCGAATTGGCGAACGCCTGCTTCTCGCGGTCGCCATAGGGCGCCTGCCCTCCTCCAACCTGGCCTTGTTCGCGCAAGTCGGTAAACAGGTTGCGTACGGCCAGGCGTTCGCCCATGTTGCGCTGATCGAACTCGCGGCCCCGCGGGTCGAGTGCAGCCACCCCCTTCTTCACCAGGCGGTCGGCCAATGGCACGTCGCTGCAGATCACCAGCTCGCCCGGCACGGCGTTTTCAACCAGATAATCGTCTGCCGCATCCGGGCCGCTGGGCACCACGATCAGTTTGACGCAGGCAAATGCCGGCTTGATCTGGCTTTGCCCCGCCACCATTATCACTTCGAGCTGGCGTTTCAAGGCGAACTTGACGACCTGATCCTTGGCCGCCTTGGGACAGGCATCGGCATCGATCCAGACACGCATGTGGGCACTTCCCCTAAAACAAAAGCCAAAAACAAAAACGGGCAACCAGTATCCCTGCTTGCCCGCTTTGCTTCAAATTCCGCCTCAGTTCGCCCGTAGAGAATCGATATGGCCAGCAGTGCCGTCACCTGGGCCTGCCGTGCAAAGCCGTGTGATCTACCCACTGGGTGAACCGGATCTTACAGTCACTCGAGCGCCACCATCAAATAGAATCAAAAAGCCACTAATTTGCCATCAACCCATCTATAATGCCGCGCCCTTTATATCGCGAAAGGGTATTGGAGCATTTCTGTTCATAAGGAATTGGCAGACCAGTCAGGGTTACTGATGCCTAGGGGTTCTCCGGCCGCCCCGCTCGATCGGCTGACATGTTCAATGAAGAAGATTTCCCATGGCATCCCGTGCTCTTACAGTCCTGGCGATCTGCGCGATCGTTCAGTTGACCGGCTGCGCAGCGTTTCGCAGCTACGATTCCGAATTGAAGGAAACCAACCAGCAGTTGGCCAGCGGCAATGTCGATGCCGCCTTGGTGCTGCTGGAAAAGAACAACCGTAGTGCAGACAAGGACCTGCTCTACTACTTCGAAAAGGGCGAACTGCTGCGCTCCAAGGGCGACCTGGCCGGTAGCCAGAGTGCCTGGAGAGCGGCAGACACCGTCGTTTTCAAATGGGAGGAATCAGTCAAGCTCGACACCGAAAAGTACATCCGGCAGTTCGGCAGCTTCCTGGTCAACGACAAGGTGCGGCGCTATGAAGGCTATGACTACGAAAAAGTCATGCTGACCACGCAGATGGCCCTGAACATGTTGGCGCTCAACGATTTCGACGGCGCCCGCACCGAGATCAAGAAGACCCACGAACGCGAAGCGACCATCGCTGAACTGCGTGACAAGGAATACCTCAAGCGAGAAGAGGAAGCCCAGAAGCAAGGCGTCCAGACCGCGTACAAGGACCTCAAGGGCTACCCGGTCGAAAGCCTCGATGCACCGGAAGTGGTCGGCCTGAAAAACAGCTATCAGAGCGCGTTCAGCCACTACCTCTCAGGCTACGTGTACGAAGCCCTTGGCGAAAAAGGCCTGGCCGCGCCGGGCTATCGCAAGGCCGCCGAACTGCGCCCCAACACACCGCTGCTGGAGCAGGCATTGCTGGACCTGGACAAGCCTGCCGACAAAAGCACTGACAGCGTTGTACTGATCGTGGTGCAAAGTGGCCTGGCACCGGCCCGCGACTCAATCCGCATTCCCCTGCCCCTGCTGATCAGCGGCAACATGGTTATCACCCCGCTGTCGTTCCCGGTCATCAAGGAAGACACCTCGACCCCACGCTTCGCCCAGATCCACCTGGACGGCAAGGCACTGGACCTGACCGCGCTCAACAGCACCACTGCCATGTCTCGCCGCGCCCTGCGCGATGACATGCCAGGCATCATCCTGCGCACCAGCGTGCGGGCGATCACCCGGGGTGTCGCACAAAAGCAGATCAACGACGTCAATCCCCTGGCCGGCCTTGCCGTCGGCCTGGCTTCAGCAATTACCGAAGGGGCCGATACCCGTACCTGGCGCACCTTGCCGGACGATACCCAGGTGGTCCGTCTGCGCATCAAGCAGGGTGAGCACCAGTTGAGCCTGCCCTCAAACCTGGGTGGCACCCAGGTCAAGATCAGGATCGACCGCCCCTATCAGGTCGTAGCCCTGCGCGTGATCGGTAACCAGGTCTTCGCCGGCGGCCCTGCGGTTCAGGTACCGCCAAGCGCTACCCCCCAGGCCGTGGCCAGCCTCACTCAACCTTAAGGAATACCTATGCGCTTCAAGATCCTCGGCGCCATGGCGCTGGCCCTGCTCGCCGGCTGCGCGACCCCTCCAGCCCCGGACAGCGCCGCAAGCAAAGTGGTGGTCATGGGCAAACTGAAGAACATCGAAGTCAGCCAGATTCGGGTCGCTCGGGAGAATGGTTTTCTCACCGTCAAGGTGGCCTTGAACAACGACAGCAGCAGGAACCAGTCGATGTTCTATCGCTTTGCCTGGCTGGGTAACGACGGCTTCCCGGTGGCCGACGAAGAAAGCTGGAAAACGCTGACCCTGTACGGTGAGCAATCCAGTGTATTGCCAGCCATTGCCCCGGTTCCCCAAGCGACCGACTTCCGCCTGGAAGTCCAGTCCCGGTAATCGCCACTCTGTCTCGCCCCAATTGACACACTCGAGAGAACCCAAACATGTTGATTGCACGCTTTTCCCTCCTGGCCCTCATCGCCGCCCTGGCCAGCGGCTGCGCTTCAACCTCCCCCGTGCTCGGTGGCAAGAACATCAACTACGGCGACAGCAAGGCCGTCGAGTTGATTACTAACGAATTCGGCTCCACCGACCTGCAAATGATCGCCGAAAGCATGACCCGCTCCCTGGCCCAGTCCGGCACCCTGCAAGGTCGCCCGGTAGTGCAGGTCTATGACGTGAAGAACAAGACCAGCGAGTACATCGACACACGCGAGATCACCACCTCGATCAAAACCCAGCTGATGAAATCCGGTACCGCCCGTTTCGCCAGCGACAACACCGACATGCAGAGCCAGGTTGACCAGCTGAAACTGCAGAACCAGAGCGGCCTGTACAAGAAATCGACGGTGAACAAGACCGGCAACATGATCGCGGCCAAATATCGCCTGGAAGGTTCGATCAGTTCGATCGTCAAGCGCAGCAGCGATTACAAGGACGTGTTCTACAAGTTCAGCCTGCAACTGATTGACGTGGAAAGCGGCCTGGCCGAGTGGATGGACGAAAAAGAGATCCGCAAGACCACGGAGCGCTAAGCAATGCGTGCATGGATTGGAATCTTGGGCCTGGCCTGCGCATTCGGTGCGCAGGCGGCTCCAAAAATCGCGGTCACGGACCTCGCGTTTCAGGAACGTGTGGAGCGTTACATCCACATCGTTTCAGCCCAGAACAACTTCCAGGCCAGCGGCTTTCAGGCCAGCGGCTCATCGAGCTATGCCGAACTGGAGAGCCGCGACAGCTACATCGAGCAAGGCGAGCTGCGCAAGTTCACCGGTGACATCAAGGGCGAGATCCTCAAGTCCGGGATGTTCCGGCTGGTACAGGGTGCTCCCTACACGGCCAAGTCACAGGAAGACGTCTACGACGTCATCGAGCGCATTCGCAATGGCAGCTTCGAAGGCGCCGACTATGTGCTGTTCGGCACCGTCTCGGACATCGACTTCCAGCAGGACCTCACCGCCCTGGATCACACCGACACCCATTCGGCCGTGCTCGGGCTGACGCTGGTTGCCGATTTCAGCCTGATCGACACCCGCACCTTCGAGATCACCTCGGCTTTTACGGCCATGGGCGAAGTCCAGGACACCAAGCTGGTGAATGGGCAGGATCTTCGCGTCAGGCTCAATCGCCCGCGCGTGGTCCGTGAGGTTTCCAGGGAAATCGGGATCGATGTGGCGCGCCAGCTCGATGAGCAACTCGGCGATGCGTCAGATTTCCAGGGGGACCATCCGGCGCCAAGAAACAACTTGCCACCGGATGAAGCACCGAAGATCTTGCGCTGAAAACGGGAAAATTCTGTGGTGGCTGGCAGGCCTCATCGCTGGCAAGCCAGCTCCTACATGGTTCCCCACAGGCTTCTGTAGGAGCTGGCTTGCCAGCGATGGGCGGCACAGCCGCCCCGTTTTCAGACCGGCGTTCGCCGAATCGTCGCCAGCAGTGTCGCCGCGCCGATGAACAACCCGGCAAAGGTACGGTTCATTCGCTGCTGTTGCTTTGGCGTACGCAACAGCCGCAGCACCCGCGCCGCCAGGCCGGTATAACCGGCCATGACCAGCAGATCGACCGTGATCATGGTCGCGCCGATGGTCAGGTATTGGGCCAGCAGCGGCGCCTGCGGGTTAATGAACTGCGGCAACACGGCGAGCATGAACACCAGCGCCTTGGGGTTGCTGACGTTCACCAGGAAACCACGGAAGACCAGGCTCAACGGCTTGCCGATTGGCCGCACGGCCGACTCGTCGCTCATGTCGCTGGGCAGTGCGCGCCATTGCTTGATGGCCAGGTAGACCAGATAGAACACGCCGAACCATTTGATCACCTGGAAAGCAGTCGCCGATGCTGCGAGGATCGCGCCGACACCGGCGGCGATGATCGCGATCTGCATCACCAGGCCCAGTTGCAGGCCAAGAGCGTTCCAGTAGCCGCGCCAGAAGCCGTACTGCAGACCACAGGACATCGACGCGATGGCGCCGGCCCCCGGGGAAAGACTGATTACCCAACAAGCGGCAAAAAATGCCAGCCACGTTTCCAGCGTCATTGCACACCTCGGCCAAACTCGACATAGAGCACTAACCTAGTGTGCCAGCGAAAAAATCACCATGCTTTTTTTCAGACCAATGCAATGGCGGATGCTGGATCAGCCAGGCTTGTGCGTCGCTTCGGAAACCAGCGGCAACACATCGCTGCCTCTCCAGCGTCGTACCGACTTCTGGAAGAACTGGCTATTGGGCACCTGGACCAGCGCGCCGCCGGCCTCGGGCAATTCGATCAGGGTCGTGAAGAGCAGGTTGATGGCCACCACCCGGCCCTTGACCCCGGGCTTGTCGGTCGTATCCACCAACTCGACTACATCGCCGATGCGAAACGGCCCCACGGTAAAGATCAGTACCGCGCACAGCAGGTTCGAGAGCACGCTCCACATGGCGAAGAACGCCACGGCGGCGACCGCGACAAAACCTGACAAGGCCGTCCAGAGGACCGTGGCCGAAACACCGAGGCGCTCCAGCACGACAATCAAGGCACTGCCCATGATCAGCCAGCGCAGACCGCCGCGTACGGGCACGAGCAATTCCGGTGGCAGCGGATAACGCTTGCTCAGGCGGCTCAGGCAACGCGCTACCAGCCGCTGCACCACAAAGGCCGCCACCAGGATCAGCAGAATCTGCAACCCCAGCCAGAACGGCGCGATCCACTCCACCGGCAACAGCTGTTTGAGCGCCTCCATCAGGACAGCGCCTCCAGCTCCGCCTGCATGTTTTCCAACAGCTCGAGGGCAGCCATCCAGGCTTCTTCAAGATCGGCCTCACGGGACTTCAGACTGGCCTGCCGGGCCAGCAGATCGCGCAGTTCGTCCTTGCGCGCCGCGTCGTAGATGGCACTGTCGCCCAAGGCCGCTTCGACCTTGGCCAATTGCTCATGCAGGGTCCCCAGGTCGCGCTCGAGCTTGTCGGCCTCACGCTTGTGCGGCGCAAGTTGCTGTCGCAGTGCCGCAGCGGCCTGGCGCTGGGCCTTCTTGTCGGTCTTGTCGACGTTGACCGGGGTGGTGCTGACCGGCGCGTTGCGCTGGCGGTAATCGACCAGCCAGCGTGCGTAGTCATCCAGATCGCCATCGAAGGTTTCGATCCGGCCATCGGCGACCAGCAGGAAGTCGTCGGTGGTGCTCTTGAGCAGGTGTCGATCGTGGGAAACCACCACCACTGCCCCGCTGAACTCCTGCAGGGCCATGGTCAGTGCCAGGCGCATTTCCAGGTCCAGGTGGTTGGTCGGCTCATCGAGCAGCAACAGGTTCGGTCGCTCCCAGGCAATCAGTGCCAGGGCCAGTCGGGCTTTCTCGCCACCGGAGAAATTCAGTACCGGTTCGTCGATGCGCGCCCCGCGGAAGTCGAAACCGCCGAGGAAATCGCGCAGCGTCTGTTCACGCTCGGTCGGAGCCAGGCGTTGCAGGTGCAGCAAGGGGCTTGCCTTGCTGTCCAGGGAGTCCAGTTGATGCTGGGCGAAGTACCCCACCACCAGGTTCTCGCCCCGCACCAGGCGGCCACTCAGGGGCTCCAGTTCACCAGCAAGGTTTTTGATCAGGGTCGACTTGCCCGCACCGTTCGGGCCGAGCAAACCGATCCGCGCACCCGGCGCCAGCTGCAACTTGACCTTCTCCAGGATGGTCTTGTCGCCGTAGCCCAGGCGTGCGTCGGACAGATCCAGCAGGGGGCTGGAGATCTTGGCCGACTCGCGGAACACGAAGTCGAACGGGGAGTCGACGTGCGCCGCAGACAGTTCTTCCATCCGCTCCAGCGCCTTGATCCGGCTTTGTGCCTGGCGGGCCTTGGTGGCCTGGGCCTTGAACCGCGCAATGTATTTTTCCATGTGCGCGCGTTGGGCCTGCTGCTTCTCGTAAGCCTGCTGCTGCTGCGCCAGGCGCTCGGCACGGGCGCGTTCGAACGCGGTGTAGCCACCACGGTAAAGCGTCAGCTTGCACTGTTCGACATGGGCAATCTGATCGACCACGGCATCGAGGAAATCCCGGTCGTGGGAGATCAGCAACAAAGTGCCCGGATAACTCTTGAGCCACTCTTCCAGCCAGAGGATGGCATCGAGGTCCAGGTGGTTGGTCGGCTCATCGAGCAGCAACAGATCGGACGGGCACATCAGTGCCTGGGCCAGGTTCAGGCGCATCCGCCAGCCACCGGAGAAGTCCCCGACCCGACGGTCCATTTGCTCGTTGCTGAAGCCCAGCCCCGCCAGCAGCTTGCGCGCTCGCGCATCGGCAGTGTAGCCGTCGGCGCTGTCGAGCTCGATATGCAGGCGTGCCAGAGCCGTCCCGTCGTGCATCTGCTCAGCCTCGGCCAGCTCTCGCTGGACCTTGCGCAGGCGCACGTCGCCGTCGAGCACATAGTCGACCGCAATGCGTTCGAGCGTGTCGACCTCCTGGCGCATGTGGGCGATGCGCCAGTCGGCGGGCAACAGGCAGTCACCGGCGTCAGGCACCAACTCACCGCGCAGCATGGCGAACAGGCTGGATTTACCGGCGCCATTGGCACCGATCAGACCGGCTTTCTGGCCGGCGTGCAGCGTCAGCTCGGCGTCTTCTAGCAGACGTTGCGGGCCACGCTGTAAAGTGAGGTTCTGTAGTCGAATCATAATGGCGGCGGAGTCTACCAGTTTCGCTGGCAACTGGCGCGAGTAGGACTATGTATACCGACCTGTGGAGCTTTGCCTTGGCGCTGTATTCCCGTCCGGGTGTTGAAACGGCCTGCCTTGATCTTCAAGCAGCCGGTGCCGATGTTTGCCTGCTGCTTTGCGGTGCCTGGCTGGCGGAACGGGGCGTGGCTCCGACCGCCGAGCGTGTGAAGCAACTGCAACAGATGGCCGGGCCATGGCAAACCGACGTCGTGCAACCGTTGCGGCAATTGCGCCAGCAATGGCGTGAGGCCGCGCTGCAGGACGCCGGGCTGAACGCGCTGCGCAAGCAGGTCAAAACGCTGGAACTGGAGGCCGAACGGCAATTGCTGATGCGGCTCGAAGGGTTGAGCAGCGAATGGCCCGCAGGGCAGGCCGAGCATGTGTCGGACTGGTTGCAAAGGCTGGCCCCCGCAGGGCAAAGCCTCCCCCACGGCGCGCTGCAGGTGCTGCGCGCCGCGGTGGCCAGGGCTTAGGTAGCTGACACTGGACCCAGGCCGCTGATGACCGGTGTCGCTGGCGTGCTGGCTTGCGGGGCTGCGGTTGGCGCATTCGTCGGGGTCGCGGCTGGCGCCGTGGACGCAGGAGCCATGGACGCAGTTGCTGTCGGCGTTGCCGGCTTGGCGGGCGCTGGTTTGGCAGCCGTAGCGGCCGGCCTTTTCACCGCAGGTCTTGCTGCAGGCTTGGCCGGTGCTTTGCTCGCTGCAGGCCTGGCCGCCGGTTTAGCGGCAGGTTTTGCTGCAGGCTTGGCCGCAGCTGGCTTGGCTGCTGGCTTGGCGGCGGCAGGCTTGCTGGCAGCAGCTTTGGCTGCGGGTTTTGCAGCAGGTTTTGCAGCCGCTTTAACTGCCGGCTTGGCAGCCGGTTTCGCGGCAGCGCCAGCGGCAGGTTTGGCCGCTGCTTTAACCGCGGGCTTGGCAGCGGGTTTCGCAGCAGCGCTGGCGGCAGGCTTGGCAGCCGCTTTGACTGCAGGTTTGGCAGCGGGTTTCGCAGCCGGCTTGCCGGCAGGTTTTGCAGCGGCTGCTCTTGCTGCAGGTTTAGCAGCCGGCTTGGCGCTGCTCGCTGCTGCAGTTTTGGTCGCAGGTTTGGCCGTCGGCTTCGCGGCAGGCTTGGCAGCCGGTTTCGTCGCAGCTGGCTTGGCGGCACTGCTCGCCGCAGCCGGCTTGGCAGCAGCAGGTTTCGCGGTGCGCAGAGTCAGGGCTTTGCTCGCAGCCTCTTTCACGCGACCAATGCCTTGGGCGAGCTTCAGGCTTTCCTGGGCATCGCGCTTGAGTTGGAGGATATAGTTGCGGGTCTCCGACTGACGATCTTTCAGTGCGTCAAGCAGGTCTTCAAGTTCCTTCACCGCACCCTTGGCTTTTGCTTGTGCCTTGGCTTTGCCTGCCGCTGCAGCATCCTGCAATTTAGTCCGCGACTTGTGCAGTTTTTCTTGAGCCTTTCCTCGTTGCTTCTCGAGCTTGGCGAGCAGTTTTTCAGCATCAGCCATCGCTTGGGAGCAGGCACTTTCCAGATGCTCGAGCAGACTACTCGAAAGCTGTTGGAGCAGATGCAACGGAGTGTTTACAGGCTTCTTATTGGCCGACATGGCATACCTCCTGGCTGAAGTGAATGCGGCTCATACTAGACCTCTGCTGCTACCGCCGCTAGGGCATGTTGACAGTATCGAATGCGCCGCGTTGCATGCCTGGGCAAATGTTATTTCGCTGCAGCTGCACACCAGTGTAGATCCCGCTTGGGCAACTGTCGGCAAAGCTTGAAAGCCAGCCCACGCAAGCTGTTGCGGCACTGGCATAATCGCGTCCCTCTGAACACGGAGCGTGCCCATGTCGCGTCACCTGTTGTTGTCGTTTTTCCTGCTGCTGCCCCTGGCGCATGCAGACGAAAAAATGAATGCCGCAAGCCCTCACGACCTCGCCTACAGCCTGGGTGCAAGCCTGGGTGAACGCCTGCGTCAGGAGGTGCCCGACCTGGAGTTGCAAGCACTGCTCGACGGGCTGCAACAGGCTTATCAGAACAAGCCGCTGGCGTTGAGCAACGCCCGTATTGAAGAAGTGCTACGCCAGCACGAGGCACTTGCCAACCAAGCCGCAATCGACGGCCAGGCCGAAAATCTCCTGGCGGCCGAGCGACGCTTTCTGGCCAATGAAAAAGCTCGGGCAGGCGTTCGCGAATTGGCCAACGGCATCCTGCTGACCGAGCTCAAGCCGGGGGCGGGCGCAAGACCCGCTGGCGGGGGAAAAGTGCAGGTGCGCTACGTGGGGAAATTGCCCGATGGCACGGTGTTCGATCAGAGCAGCGAGGCCCAGTGGTTTCGTCTGGACAGCGTCATCGGCGGCTGGCAATCAGCGTTGCCGCAAATGCCGGTTGGCGCGAAATGGCGACTGGTGATTCCATCGGCGCAAGCCTATGGCGCAGAAGGTGCCGGTGACCTGATCGCACCCTATACACCGCTGACATTCGAGATCGAGTTGCTGGGGATTGGTGACTGAGCACCAGAGAGGGTCGATACGGTGTTGTGAAACACCGTATCGCTACTGCT
This sequence comes from Pseudomonas sp. LS1212, assembly GCF_024741815.1. Taxonomy (NCBI): domain Bacteria; kingdom Pseudomonadati; phylum Pseudomonadota; class Gammaproteobacteria; order Pseudomonadales; family Pseudomonadaceae; genus Pseudomonas; species Pseudomonas sp. LS1212. The sequence continues at coordinate 168,669 of NZ_CP102951.1, read as the reverse complement.
TCACGCTTGCTCTGCTGCGTCTACTTCCTTGTGCGCAGTGTGCAAGACTTCGATCAGGCAGTCTTCCAGTTCGAAGCGCTCATGCAACAGCTCGCCGAGCTCCTTGCGTGCCGTCTCGACTTTCTCGGTATCCGAACAGTCGCCCTTGTCGCAGAGGTCATTGAAAGCCAGCGCTTTCTCGGTAATGAAGTCGATGCGCGGGTAGATCGTCTTGGCCAGCTCCAGACCACGTTCGTCGCCAAACGCCTTGGCTTCATTGGTCAGCTGTTCGTAGACCTCGAAATGTCCTGCAGAAACGTAGTCGACCAGAATCGCGCAGAACTTCAACAGCTCCTTGCGCTGGCCGCCATTTTTTTGCGGAATCTCGCGGAGGCTATCGAAAGCCCGCACCAGTTCGTGTCTCTCCTGCAGCCAGCGGTCGATAAGCAGATGAACTCCACCCCAGCGTTCCTGAGCATTCTGACAACTTTCGAGCATGGTGATCTCTTCCCTTCTGGGTAATGCCGCCGTCCACCCGCTCCTCGACATCGAGGAACAAGGCCTGTACCAGCCAAGCGGCATTGAGCAGCCTGTTTTTCTGTAGTGCGTGCTGGGAGATTATGCCCCCACGCCTATGGCTTCAAGGTACTCAGGAGATAAAGTTCATACAAGTGTTTAATCTCTGTCCGATATGACACAAGTCAAGTCCGCCCCAGACTGGCTTGGCTCAAAATGCTTGACGATATCGGTACAGAAGCTGGATGAGTGCGAAGACCGCCATGCCCGCAAACGCCAGCAAGCTCCACTCGGCAAGGCTCATTTGCAGCAGCGTCCACTTGATCCGCACGCAGTCCGGGGTCCCCAGCAACAGGGTTTCAGCCACCTCGTTGAACGGCATTGAACGCAGCATTTGCCCAAGAGGAGGCTGGCAGGACGCTTGTGGCGCCTGCGTACCGCTCTGCAGCCAAACCTGGCGGCTTGCCGCGAGCGCACCGAGCAAGGCGCATGTCACTGCCAGGCCCCAATAAACGTGCTGCCCCGCTCTGCCGGGAGCGTGGATGAAAGCTGCCAGGCAGACAGCCCCGAAGGCAACCAGAAAAAACCGCTGCACCAGGCACAGCGGGCAAGGTTGGAGACCGACCCCGAACTCCAGGTACAAGACTCCCCCCATGACCAGCAGCGATGCCATGAAAGCCAGAAAGAACAATGAGCGCGAACGGGCCAGAAACATGGTGAATCCAGAGCGGAGTAGACAATACGTAACGGTAGAGGAAAGCCCCGCCCCCTTACAAGGCGAGGTGAACCGGACAACTCCTTAATCCTGTAGGGAAAAGCCGACAGAAAGAAGACGATTCAGAAAGGTGGCGCAATGAGCCGGCGAACGATCGGTAAGGCGAAGCGGGCTTTTCCGTTGTGGAGAAGCCCGAAGTACGATCAGGTTCGTACGCTGTCAGGTAGCGGCAATGCCAGCAGGCGCTCGTCGAGCAAGCCAAGCCCCTCTTGAAACAGCTGATTGCTGCGCTCGGTATCGCCCAGCTGAGCCAGCAGGCGAGCCAGCTCGGCGCAAGCCTCCGGATTACGTTCAAAGCGCAGGCTGCTCTCAAGGTAGTCGCGCGCCTTGCCCCACAAGCGATTTTGCAGGCACAGCCGACCCAGCGTCAGCAGCAGGCTCGGGTCTTCGGGGTGCTGCTTGAGCCAACCTTCGGCCGTTTGCAGCTGACGCGCCGAATCGCTCCCGCGCACCAGGCCATAGAGACGCGCGAGGTGGCTGTCGTACTTGCGTTTGAGTGCCGTGCGCAAGGCATCCTCAGCCTCCCCTTCAGCCCCCAGCTGACGCAATTGCTCGGCATAGGCCAGCACCAACTGCGACTCCTGGCGTTGAGCCGCTGTCAGCTGCTGCCAGGCTCGTTCCAATGACTGACGCCCGGCTTCGCCCTCCTCTTCCCGTTGCACCGCCAGGCTGAGGCTCTCGCCCCAGGCGCGGCGCTCCAGTTCGGCGAGTTCGGCCGCTGGCAAGACCTTGTCCTTGCGCAAATCCGGCAACATGCGGATCAATGCCGGCCAATCCCCCCGCTGCTGATGCAGGCGCTGCAGTTGGCGCAGCACCTGGGCATTGCGAGGATGGCGCTCATGCATGGCTTGCAGGGTAGTCAGCGAACCTTCCGTATCACCTCGATCCACTTGCAGCTGGGCATGGCTCAAGGCAATGGCCAACTCGGCCTGGGGTTGTCGCTCCAATGCCCGCTCCAGCAAGCCGTCGCTTTCTTCGTAACGCCCCAACTCGTTTGCCGCACGCGCAGCACCGAGGTAATACAGCAAGGGTTGCCGCTCAGCCTCGGCAGCCCTGTGCAAATGCCGCTGTGCAGCGGCCCAGCGCCCCTCGGCCAGGTCCAGTTGCCCCTGCTCGATGGCCAACTGCACGCGCCGGCTGCGGTTGCGCCGCGACCAGGGGTTGACCACGCCACCGGAGGTCGTCACCAGGCCGATCAATGCCTTGGTGACCAGGACCAGTAGCCAGGCAAGCACCAGCAATGCCAAGGTCGCCCAGAGGCTCGACTCGTAGCGGAAACTCTTGTAGGCAATCAGTACATAACCGGTATGTTGCGCAATCGCCATGCCCAGTACGGCAGCCACTGCAATCGCGATCACGACCGCCACATAGACACGCTTCATGGGCTGGTCTCCTCACTGGCCGGTGCGGCCGGCCTGGCCTCCTCGGCAGGCAGGTGGCTCCGCTCGAGGTAGGCCTGGACCGCGCTGAGGCTGCCGGCCAGATCCGGAGTGACGACCGAGACCGGTTGCTTCGCCAGTTCGTCGATCTGCTCGACCATCACCCTGCTTTGCGGGTTGTCCCGGTTGAAGTTACTGAGCAGCACGCTGAGCGCTTCATCCAGCGCCTGGGTGTACACCTTCGGCTCGCCATTGAGCGCGGCCCATTGAGCCTGTTCCAGGGCCAGGCTCAGCGTCAGGCGCACCTGGTTGAGCGCCTGGCCGGCCAGCAACGGGCGAACGTTCTTGTCGGCATTGAAATCGATGCGGAAGTACCGCGAAATCTGTTCCCACCATTGCGACCAGCGACTGGGGCCATCGCCGTCGGCCGTCAGGCCGAACAGCGATTCGCCCTGGTTCTGGAACTCGGGTGCCAGTGCATTGAGCTGGACAACTTGCTCGCGCAGGGCGGCCAGCTTCAGGTACAGGCCGGTGCGATCCGGCTGCGTCACACTGTGCAGTGCCGCCAGGCTGTTGGCCAATTGCTCGCGTGCAGCGAAAGCGCCCGGGTCGTTCTGCTCGCGGAGAATTTCATCGGCACCCTGCACCAGGGCCCTGGCGCTGCTGATGTCCTGCAGCGCCGACAGACGCAGGCTTGCCAGGCGCAGCAAATGCTCGGCTTCGGCCAGGCGCCAGTCCTTGCGACTGGCGCCCAGCACCGTTTCCAGGCGCTGGCTCAAATGCTGCTGATCGCCTTGCAACTGCGCCACCAGGCGCCGCCGTTCTTCCAGTTCATCGGCCGCCGGCATCTGGGCCAGGCGCGCCGCCAGCTGCTGCTCGCTTTGTTTGAGAATCTGCGATTGCGCATTCAAGGCTTCCAGCTGCCCGGACTGCGCTTGATGCCCGGCTTCAAGGTGACGAACCTGCCAGACCCCCCAACCCCCTGCCGCAATTCCGGCAGCGCCAAGCAGCAAGGCGACGATTGCCAAGCCATTGCCGTTGCGTTGCGCGGGTGCGGTTGGTGTTTCGGCGGGCGCATCGGCCGGTGGAACCAGATCATCTTTAGGCAAGGCTGTTTCGCTCACGTATCCATCCTTTGCATTGAGGCGTTCGACCGACCTTATCGGTCGTGCCTTAGAGGGCCGGTGCGGGGTATTCCCGCAGCGCTGCCAGCAACGCCGCGGCGCTGGCACCACGACAATCCACTACATTGCGCACGCCGGCAGCTCGGGCCACCCCGGCGACACGCGGACTTGGTACAAACAACGTCAACTGCGCCAGTTGCGGCCAATCATCGCCGGCCAACTGCCGAAGGTGTTCAAACCCTTGCCCACTGCTGACCACCAGGCCGTTCAAGCGCTCCGCCCGGACCTTGTGCAGCAGGGCGTCAGCAGCATATTCCGGCAGGTGGCGGCGATACAATTCCAAATAGTCGACACTAGCACCCAGCTCGCACAAACGCTCGGCCAGCAACTCCCGGCCGCCCTCTCCGCGCATGATCAAGACTCGCGCATCGGGCCTGGCGATGGCCGCCTGCAACTGTGGCAACTGCAAGAGTGCTTCGCTGTCGTCACCCACGGCCGGACAGGTCACGGCCAGGCCGTGTTCTTCAAGAATCTGCGCGGTCGCCGCGCCAACGCTGAACCACGCCTGCTGCGGCGGTTGCGGCCAATATAGGCCGACCAGGCCCAGCCCCAGGCGGGCTGCCGGCTTGCTGACGACGATGATTGCGCAATAGCGATCCAGATCGAGAATCCGGCTGCGCTGTGCTGCGCTCACCGGCACTGCCTCGATCTCCAGCAGCGGTAGAACGCTGCCGAAAATGCCCGTCTCGGCAAGCGTGGCCGCCAGTGCGGTGGCTTCGTCCGCCGGCCGGGTCAGCAGCAAACGCCAGCCACTCACTCGTGACCCGCCTCGCCGTAGACCGCCTTCAGAATTTTATCGGCGCCCTGGGCCAGCAAATCTTCGGCGACCTGCACGCCAAGCGCCTCGGCATCGGCCTGCGGACCGCGTGCCTGGGCCGTCAGCAGCAGGCCACCGCTCGGCGCGCCGACCAGCCCGCGCAGCCAGACCTGATCACCTTCGAGAACGGCATAGCAGGCAATCGGAACCTGGCAGCCACCATTGAGGTGTTTGTTCAGCGCCCGCTCGGCAGTGACCCGCACGGCGGTGTCGTGATGGTGAAGTGGCTTGAGCAGCTCATGAATTTCGCTATCGGCCGTGCGGCACTCGATGCCGACCGCGCCCTGGCCACCGGCCGGCAAGCTGTCTTCGACGCTGATGGTCGACGCGATGCGGTCTTCGAAGCCCAGACGGATCAGGCCGGCAGCCGCGAGAATGATCGCGTCGTATTCGCCGGCGTCGAGCTTGGCCAGGCGGGTATTGACGTTGCCACGCAGGAAACGGATTTGCAGGTCTGGGCGCCGAGTCAGCAATTGCGCCTGGCGACGCAGGCTGGAAGTGCCGACGATGCTGCCGACCGGCAAGGCATCCAGGCTGCTGTAGGTATTGGAAACGAAGGCATCGCGCGGGTCTTCGCGCTCGCAGATGCAGAACAGGCCCAGGCCTTCGGGGAAGTCCATCGGTACATCCTTCATCGAATGCACGGCGATGTCGGCCTCCTGCTCGAGCAGCGCGGTCTCCAGCTCCTTGACGAACAGGCCCTTGCCTCCGATTTTCGACAATGGCGAGTCGAGTAGCTTGTCGCCGCGACTGACCATAGGCACGAGCGTTACGATCAGACCAGGATGAGCCTGCTCCAGGCGCGCCTTGACGTATTCGGCCTGCCACAGGGCCAGGGCACTTTTGCGGGTAGCAATGCGGATTTCGCGAGAGGACATGGTTCAATCCGTACTCAATAGATTTAAGACGGATAATAACAGCTCGGCCGAAGCAGCTTGAAATTCTCTGTGAAAGGGGGTGGCCGTCCCTGGCCCACGCTGCCTCCACGCCCCGCCCTAAAGCTGCTGCATCATTTTGCGCACGCCCGCCACATGGCGGCGGCTGACGATCAAGGCATCGCCATTGAGCCCCTTGAGGTACAGCTGGAAGTGCCCCAGCGGTGTCCGTTGCAAGCGTTCGATACGATCGCGTGCCACCAGAGCGTTGCGGTGGATTCGTACAAAACGATCACCAAACTCATCTTCCAGCGCCTTCAAAGGCTCATCCAGCAGGACCTCGCCCCCTTCATGGCGCAGGGTCACGTATTTGTGGTCAGCGATGAAATAGATCACCTGATCCAACGGAATCAATTCGATACCTTTGCGGGTACGCGCACTGATATGACTGCGCGGCCCGTTCCCACTTTCGGCCGCCGGGCGCGTCAGGGCTGCCAGCTGCACACGATTGGGGCGCTCGGCCTTTTTCAAGGCATCAAGCAAATCCTCGGCCCGCACCGGCTTGACCAGGAAGCCGACAGCACTGACCTGAAAGGCGTCCACCGCGAATTCATCATGGGCGGTACAGAACACAACGGCGGGCGGCGCTTCGCGCTCGCACAGTTTCGCTGCAACCTGAAGGCCATCGAGGCCAGGCATGCGGATGTCGAGCAAGACCACATCCGGCTTGAGGCTTTCTATCAAGGCCAGGGCCTCTTCACCATTGCTGGCACTGGGCTCCAGGACCGTGTAGCCCTCGAGGTCGCTGACCATTCGGCTCAAGCGCTCGCGGGCCAGGGGTTCGTCATCAACGATCAGGACATTCATATTGCGCTGGATTCCTGCGTGGGTCTCGCACAAGGATAGCGTAGACAGGTGAAGTGACGACCGTCACGGCGATCCACGCTCAGACTCGCGCGAGGCCCAAAAAGTGCCGCAAGCCGAGCACCAATATTTAGCAGTGCTTGCTGAGTACCGCTCGAAGCCTGCAGCACCGCAGCTTCGTCGTAGGGATTGCTGACACACAATATGAACACTCCCTTTTTATAGTCCGCTTCAACCCTGACCACGCCACCGTCGATTCGTGGCGCTATTCCGTGGACCAGGGCGTTCTCCAACAACGGTTGTAAGGTTAGCTGTGGAATCGGTAGATCATCGGGAATTGTGTTGATCCTCCAGTCCAACTGTAGACGCTTGCCAAGACGATATTGCTCAATCGATAAATATCGTTTGGCAAGCGCAACTTCTTCCTTCCACAAAACCAGGCTTGTGGGCTTGCCCAGGCTCGCTCGCAAGAGATCGGACAAGTCGAGCACCGCCTGTTCGGCCTTGCCCGGGTCGCTCGCCACCAGGCTGGCAATGCTATTGAGCGTGTTGAACAACAAGTGCGGTTTGATCCGTGCCTGAAGTGCTTCGAGCCGGGCGTGCAACTCGGCCTGCTCTTGCCTTCGCCACTGGCTTTGAAGATAAAAGTAGCGCAACAACAGTGAAGCGATGATCAGGCTCATCAAGCCATGACGAAGATATCGCTGGGCTCGACCTGCATCGGAGTTTCCTGCGCCCACCCCGAAGTAATCGGCAATCGCGGTACAGGCCAGGGTCAAGGCAATGACCAGTGCACAACACAAGGTACCGGCAAGGCCCGCGCTCAGTCGCGCCAACCAGCGGCGCAAACCACACAGCAGCGCCGCCGACAGCAACACCAGCCATTGCACGAACAGCGAGGTCAGGCCCAGGCGCACCCAATCAAAGCCAGGTTGCATCGGTTGCGACAACTCCAGCACCAGCACCAGCAATTCAGCCAGCACTACAAGCACCAGCAACGCCTGCGGCTGACACAGTTGCGGCAGGAAAAACGTTGCGGTGGGCGCAGACGCACGCCCCGGTTCCATCCATTTTCTCGACATCGTCCCAGTCTGCGCAGCTGCGCGGACAGCAGCAAGCGGGTGAGCCAGGGCAACTCGCAACAAAAAACCACCGACCACTGAACACCGACGCCATTGGCAACCCTGTTATCATCTGTGCCAATTTCCCGTTCACGCCTTCAACGAGCGAATCCATGAGCACTGACAAGACCAACCAGTCCTGGGGCGGCCGCTTCAGTGAGCCCGTCGACGCCTTTGTCGCCCGCTTCACCGCCTCCGTCAACTTCGACCAGCGCCTGTATCGCCACGACATCATGGGGTCGATTGCCCACGCCACGATGCTGGCCAAGGTCGGCGTCCTCACCGATGCCGAGCGCGACACCATCATCGATGGCCTGAAGACCATCGAGTCCGAAATCGAAGCCGGCACCTTTGACTGGCGCGTCGACCTCGAAGACGTGCACATGAATATCGAAGCACGCCTGACCGATCGCATCGGCATCACCGGCAAGAAGCTGCACACCGGACGCAGCCGCAATGACCAGGTCGCCACCGATATCCGCCTGTGGCTGCGTGACGAGATCGACCTGATCCTGGGCGAGATCACCCGCCTGCAGAAGGGCCTGCTGGAACAGGCCGAACGTGAAGCCGAAACCATCATGCCCGGCTTTACTCACCTGCAGACGGCTCAGCCGGTCACCTTCGGCCACCACCTGCTGGCCTGGTTCGAAATGCTCAGCCGCGACTACGAGCGCCTGGTCGATTGCCGCAAGCGCACCAACCGCATGCCACTGGGCAGCGCTGCGCTGGCGGGTACTACCTATCCGATCGACCGCGAACTGACCTGCCAACTGCTCGGTTTCGAGGCCGTGGGTGGCAATTCGCTCGACGGCGTTTCCGATCGCGATTTCGCCATCGAGTTCTGCGCGGCCGCGAGCCTGGCGATGATGCACCTGTCGCGTTTCTCCGAAGAGCTGGTGCTGTGGACCAGCGCGCAGTTCCAGTTCATCGACCTGCCTGATCGCTTCTGCACCGGCAGCTCGATCATGCCGCAAAAGAAAAACCCGGACGTTCCCGAGCTGGTGCGTGGCAAGAGCGGTCGCGTATTCGGTTCGCTGATGGGCCTGCTCACCTTGATGAAGGGCCAGCCGCTGGCCTACAACAAGGACAACCAGGAAGACAAGGAACCTCTTTTCGACGCCGCCGACACTCTGCGCGACTCGCTGCGGGCCTTTGCCGACATGATCCCGGCGATCAAGCCGAAGCACGCCATCATGCGTGAAGCGGCGCTGCGCGGGTTCTCCACCGCCACCGATCTTGCCGACTACCTGGTGCGTCGCGGCCTGCCATTTCGTGACTGCCACGAAATCGTCGGCCATGCGGTGAAGTACGGTGTGGAGTCGGGCAAGGATCTGGCGGAGATGACCCTGGACGAGCTGCGTCAGTTCAGCGACCAGATCGAGCAGGATGTATTCGCCGTACTGACCCTGGAAGGCTCGGTCAATGCACGCAACCACATCGGCGGGACTGCCCCGGCACAGGTCAAGGCAGCGGTAGTCCGCGGCCAGGCGTTGCTGGCCAGCCGCTAAAAACGCTGAAGCCCGATCGCCGCTTTTGCAGCCATCGGGCTTCAGGCTTGTGACTCAGTACTTACTTCCTGGCGCTGACCATTGCAAGAAAGGCCGGCATCGCCGCGTCCTTGTCGCCGGCAATGCGCTGCACGTTCGGGTTCTGTCCCAGGCGCTCAAGCAGTGATTTGGCTGCAGGCAACCCGGCAAGAAAATCCAGATCGAAGAGCTTCTTCCCGACCGCACAGGCCAGGTCGACGCTATACAGGAAGTACAAATCCGCCACGCTCAGGCTGGAGCCTGCCACATACGGTGCGAATTTGGCGTGCTGCCCCAGCGAAGCGAACCCCTGCAGCAATTCGGCCTTGGCCTTCTCCTTGATCGCCTCGGGCACCGGCGTGCCGAAAAACGCCTCGCCATAGCAGGCGCGAGCGGGCAATTCGATATACAGCTCGATCTCTTTGGCCAACGCCATCACCTGAGCCCGCTGGAACGGCTCGATCGGCAACAGCGCCTTGCCGCTCTGGGTCTGCTCCAGGTACTCCAGGATCACGCTGGTTTCGTTGACAAACCCTTGTTCGACGCCCAGCACCGGGACCTTGCCGCGTGGGCTGATGGCAAGTGCCTCCGGGCTTTGGCCGGCAAAAAACGGCACTTCCTCAAACGGCAGTCCCTTTTCCAGCAGTGCCAGTTTCACCATGTTGTAGTAGTTGCTGACCGCAAATCCATAAAGCTTGAGCATCACATAGCCTCCAGGCCGTGCAGGGGTTGGCAGCACTCTTTATAGAACGGCGAACCGGATCTGACCAGCAGCATCATCGGCCTGAATGCAGGTAAACTGGCTGCCTTTCCTTGAGGAGCCTGCCATGAGCGAGCCAACCCCCGGCACCAACAAAGACAACGACAACGACAACGACAACGACGAAGAAGCGTTCGCCGAAAACACCTTGATCGAAGCCATCGAAAATCAGATCGAGAGCGACAACCCGCCGGCGGCCAAGGCGACCTTCAACAAGTTGACCCTGGTCGGCTACGAGCGTGAAGAAATTCTGCAACTGATGGCCCACGTTCTGGCCGTCGAGATCGACGCGATCCTCGAAGAAGACCGCGCGTTCAACACCGAGTGGTACGAAGCGGCGCTGCGTGCACTGCCAGAGTTGCCTCCAGAGAAGTAGCAGTTCTGACGCGGCGCGGGAAACAATCTGCAGCAAATCTTCCAGAGCCTATCTACACTGGAAGCACCCCGCTGCCGCAAGACTTGCGGGGTTACCACGACGGGCCGCCACCCAGGACAGCAAAAGCGTTCAGTGAACACTGGACAGGCTGACAAAGTGCGGTCACCTTAGGGGCGCTGTCGCCTAATTCCTAGAAAGTCTGGAGTCCTTATGTCGTATACCCCTGAGTTGGTTGCCGAACTGGAAATCCTTGCACTCTTCAACCTGGATAATTCCCAGGAAGGCCTGAAAATTCATCAGACCGCTGCCCCAACTGCCATTGCCGCTGCACAACGCCTGTACAACAAGGATCTGATCAGTCAGCCCGATGGCGGCTATCTGACCAGCCTGGGTCGGGACGCCGCCGAGCATGCCCAAGGGCTGCTGACTATCCTGGCCACCAATAAAGAAACCGCGTAGCCCCCCATATCGCCCACGGGATCCCTTTTGACAGGATTCCGAGGGCACACTATCGCCGCGCGATAGAAATCTGACGTCAAAAAATCAAATTCAACTTAAGGTGGGTCAGCCTTCGGCTGTAAACTGCGCCTCGCACGATGACTGACCACTGCGGACCAGGATGGCCTGTTTGAGTTTGAGATGACGCGCACCCACGAAATTCGCCCCGATCTGGATGCTGGCATTGACCGCAAGGTCCTCGGCCAATTGCGCGCGCGCTTCCTGAAACTCAACCAGGGACGTCTGGACCGGGCCATTGAGGGGTTGTCTACACGCCAGCAACTGGTTCTGAACCTGCTGCCACTGTTTTACCACGTCAACCACCCGCTGCTGCCAGGCTATGTCTCGGGCGTGACACCCGCCGGCGTGTCGAATTTCGAGCCTGGTTCAGAGGTTCTGGCCGAAGCCCAGCGCCTGACTCGCTCGTTCGCCTACAAATCACGCCAAAGCAACGGACTTCGGCCGATTCACGGCCTGTTTCTGATGGGCAGCCTCGGCACCCTGGCCCAGGCCGAGCAAAGCGACATGGACGTCTGGGTCTGCCATGCCGCGGGGCTGAGCCATGATGAGCTGGCAGAACTGCGCCGCAAATGCCAGCTCCTGGAAGCCTGGGCGGCCAGTCAGGGTGCCGAAGCGCACTTCTTCCTGATCGAGCCAAGCCGGTTCGTGCAAGGCGAGCGTGATGCCACGCTGAGCGCCGAAGACTGTGGAACCACCCAGCACTACCTGCTGCTGGACGAGTTTTACCGGACCGCAATCTGGCTCGCGGGCCGTACACCCTTGTGGTGGTTGGTGCCGGCCTACGAAGAGGCCCGCTATGCCGAGTACACTCATGCACTGATTTCCAAGCGTTTCATTCGCGCCGATGAGGCCCTCGACCTCGGCCATCTGGCGCACATCCCGCCAGGGGAATTCGTTGGTGCGGGACTCTGGCAATTGTTCAAGGGCATCGAGTCGCCCTACAAATCCGTGCTCAAACTACTGTTGACGGAGGTCTACGCCAGTGAACACCCCCAGGTGCAGTGCCTGAGCCTGCGTTTCAAGCAGGCAGTGTTTGCCAATCGGCTCGATCTGGACGAACTCGACCCGTATATGGTGGTGTACCGCAGACTTGAAGAATACCTGGTTGCTCGCGCCGAACCCGAACGCCTGGAACTGGTGCGCCGCTGCCTGTACCTGAAGGTCAACAGGAAACTCAGTAGTCCGTCACGCCAGCGCACTGCCAGCTGGCAACGCCGGTTACTTGAGCGCCTGGCGCACGAATGGGGCTGGGATGAACGCCAGCTTGCCCTGCTCGACAGCCGCAGCCAGTGGAAAGTCCGCCAGGTCGGCACTGAACGCCGTGCGCTGGTCAACGCGCTGAATTACAGCTATCGCTTCCTGACCCGGTTCGCCCGCGAGCAGGAAGCCACCAGCCTGATCACCCGGCGCGACCTGAATGTGCTGGGGCGGCGCCTTTATGCGGCGTTTGAACGCAAGTCCGGCAAAATCGAGTTCATCAACCCCGGCATCGCCCCGGACCTGGCCGAAGACACCCTGACCCTGGTTCAATCGCCCAATCGCAAGGAGCCGGGGCATACCCACTGGGGGCTCTACAGCGGCAACCTCAACAGCCATGAGTGGGAACACTTTGCGCCGATCAAGCGCTGCCGCGAACTGCTGGAACTGCTCGCCTGGAGCCATCGCAACGGGGTGATCGACAGCAGCACACGGCTGGCCTTGCATCCAGGCAACAGCGACTTGAGCGAGCATGAGCTGTTCAATCTGCTCGGCAGCCTGCAACAGTCCGTGCCCCTCCCCCTGCCCATGGTCGCCGAGGAGCAACTGATGCGCCCCAGCGAGCCCGGCGAAGTGCTGTTACTGATCAACGTCGGTGTCGACCCGCTCAAGCATCATCGTGACTTGAACATTCTCATGACCACCGAACGCACTGATTCCCTGAGCTATGCAGGCGTGCGGGAAAACCTGGTGCTGACGCTCGACCAGGTGACACTCAACAGCTGGAATGAACTGCAGGTCCATCGCTATGACGGCGAGCATGCCTTGCTCGAGTGCCTGCGCGACTACCTCAACAGCCTGGCCAACCCGCACGCACCTCCCCGGCTGCGGGTCCGCTGCTTTTGCCATAACCGCGCACAGGCCATCGCCTTGCGGGTCGAAGAGGTCATCCACACAGCCCAGGCATTGCTGGCCGAGGGCCGCAATCACCGTTACCTGCTCCAGGTTCAGAAGCACTATCACGTACTGGAACTGATCCCGGGCCAGATCAAGCATGTTGCCTTGACCAGCCAGGCAGCGTTGCTCGACTACCTGTGCGAAGAGCGGGCCAGCCATAGCCCACTGCACCTGGATAGCAACGCGCTGGAAGAACATGACCTGGCGCTGATTCTGCAGGTCTGAGGACGGAATCTCAGCGGTGGTACTCGCCCGCGGCTTCCGGCTGGTATTCGACTTCGATCAGGGTCAGCTTGAGGGTCTTGCCACCCGGGGCCGGCCAGTCGATCTGCTCGCCCACCGACAACCCGAGCAAGGCACAACCGATCGGTGCGAGAATCGAGACCTTGCCTTCGCCACCGGCATCCTGCGGGTAGACCAGGGTCAGGTGATAGTCCTTGCCGCTACTTTCCTCGCGGCAGTGCACGCGCGAGTTCATGGTCACGACACCGGGCGGAACTTCATCGTGGCCGACGACCTTTTCGGCGCGGTCCAGCTCGGCTTGCAGGGCTTTGACGCCCGGCGCCGATTCATCGAGGCTGCCGATCAGGCGCTCGAGACGCTGCACGTCCAATCGGGTGAGGGTGAGTGAAGGTGCGGTGTTCATGATCCAGGCGGACTCCTTTTTTCTGGGCGACATAAAGAAAAACCCCGCCCAGAAGGCGGGGTTTTACAGGCTTCGCGATGCAATGTAATTCTGACACTAACACAGACCTGCAAATACACAAGCGGTCAGGTTGTTACAGAGAATCACTACTCCTGCCATCTGCCGCCTGACGCCGTTGCAGAGCGCTGCGACAAATCTGCCGGCGCTGCTCGTCGTCTGCCGAGCGCCACTGACGGATGTCTTCGACGTGACGGAAACAACCGCGGCAGACCTTCTGCTCGTCCAGGCGACACAAGCTCACGCAAGGTGAAGGCACGGCCGGGCTGACATTGCTGTACAGCGGCTTGGCGGGACGGTCTGAAGCGGTTTTGGTCACGACTTCAGAGCCCCTCGAACTCAAGCTTGATGTCGGCCTGCTCAAGAACGATGCGCTCCAGCATTTCACCGAGCTGCTCTTCGCTCTTGTCGCACATCCAGCGCTCGCTCTCTTCGTCGTAATCGAAATGGAAGCCACCGGAACGCGCAGCCAGCCATAACTGGCGCAGAGGTTCCTGACGACTGAAAATCACCTGGCTGCCGTTCTCGAACTTGACGGTGAGCACACCGGCCGAACTTTCCAGATCGATATCCAGTTCGCTCTCTTCGAAAACATCCTCCAGCGTCTGCTGGGTGGCATCGACCAGGTCGTGAAAACGGGCTTCGGTCAAACTCATTGCAAGAACCTCGAAAAGTGTCTGTTCACGCTGCAGCGCCGCACGATACGAGTGTGCCGTGACGAATGCAAAGGATACCGACCATAGGCCGAGTCATGACAGGAAAATCGATGTTGCCTGTCATGGTCTCATCGCTGGCACGCGGAGCGCCGCCCGGCCAGCTCCCACAGAAGATCGACCAGGCGCGAAGCGCTCGAGGCCCCGCCGGACGGCCAGCAGGCCGCATAGGCAATCCGCCGGGGGCTGGGTATACTCGGCGCAATTACTGCATATTCAAAGGATTTCGCCATGAAGCGCCTGATCTCCTCCCTTGCTGCGCTCCTCGCGGTCGCCTGCCTTGTTTCTGCCTGTGGTCAAAAGGGTCCGCTGTACCTGCCCGATGACAGCAAAACTCCTGAAGAACAAGCCAAGTCGCAATCGCACAAGTCTTACTAAGGGAACACCATGGACGCTTTTAACTACCGCGACGGAGAACTGTTCGCGGAAGGTGTCGCTTTGTCGACCATCGCCGAGCGCTTCGGCACCCCGACCTATGTCTATTCGCGCGCGCATATCGAAACCCAGTATCGCGCCTACGCCGATGCCCTGGAAGGCGTTTCCAGCCTGGTCTGCTTTGCCGTCAAGGCCAACTCCAACCTGGGCGTGCTGAACGTCCTGGCACGCCTGGGCGCTGGCTTCGACATCGTTTCCGGCGGCGAACTGGAGCGTGTTCTGGCAGCTGGCGGCCGTGCCGACCGGATCGTTTTCTCTGGCGTCGGCAAGACCCGCGAAGACATGCGCCGCGCCCTGGAAGTCGGCGTGCATTGCTTCAACGTCGAGTCCACCGATGAACTCGAGCGCCTGCAGGTCGTGGCCGCCGAGCTGGGCGTTCGCGCGCCGATCTCGCTGCGGGTCAACCCGGACGTGGACGCGGGCACGCACCCGTACATCTCCACCGGCCTCAAGGAAAACAAGTTCGGTATCGCCATCGCCGATGCCGAGGACGTGTACGTTCGTGCCGCGCAGCTGCCGAACCTGGAAGTGGTCGGTGTCGATTGCCACATCGGCTCGCAGCTGACCACCCTCGAACCCTTCCTGGACGCACTCGATCGCCTGCTGGGCTTGATCGATCGCCTGGGTGATTGTGGCATTCATCTGCGCCATCTGGACCTGGGTGGCGGTGTCGGCGTGCGTTATCGCGATGAAGAGCCGCCGCTGGTTGCCGACTACATCAAAGCCGTGCGCGAGCGCGTGGGCGATCGCGACCTGGCACTGGTCTTCGAGCCGGGTCGTTACATCGTGGCCAACGCCGGCGTGCTGCTGACTCGCGTCGAGTACCTCAAACATACCGAGCACAAGGATTTCGCCATCGTCGATGCGGCCATGAACGATTTGATTCGTCCGGCACTGTATCAGGCCTGGATGGACGTCAAGGCCGTGCAACCCCGCGATGCAGAGCCTCGCGCTTATGACGTGGTCGGCCCGATCTGCGAAACCGGCGACTTCCTGGCCAAGGACCGTCAACTGGCCCTGGCCGAAGGCGATCTGTTGACCGTGCATTCGGCCGGCGCCTATGGCTTTGTGATGAGCTCCAACTACAACACGCGTGGCCGTTGCGCCGAAGTGCTGGTCGATGCCGAACAGGTATTCGAAGTGCGCCGTCGTGAAACCGTGGCCGAGCTGTTTGCTGGCGAAAGCCTGCTGCCGGAGTGACCCCATGCTGCTGCGTTTTACCAAGATGCATGGGCTGGGCAATGACTTCATGGTCCTGGACCTGGTCAGCCAGCATGCACACATTCTGCCCAAGCATGCCAAGCAATGGGGTGACCGACACACCGGCGTCGGTTTCGATCAACTGCTGATTGTCGAAGCACCGAGCAACCCGGATGTCGATTTCCGCTATCGGATTTTCAACGCCGATGGCTCGGAGGTCGAACAGTGCGGCAATGGTGCCCGCTGCTTCGCCCGCTTCGTGCTGGACAAGCGCCTGACGGCGAAAAAGCGCATCCGGGTCGAGACCAAAAGCGGCATTATCGAGCTCGAAGTTCGCAGCGACGGCCAGATCAGCGTCGACATGGGGCCACCGCGCCTGATTCCGGCAGAGATTCCGTTCCAGGCCGACGCCCAGGCCCCGAGTTATTGGCTGGATGTCGACGGCCAGGCGGTAGAGCTGGCGGCCGTGTCGATGGGAAATCCGCATGCCGTGCTGCGTGTTGATGACATCAACAACGCGCCGGTGCATGAGCTGGGGCCGAAGATCGAAAACCATCCGCGCTTCCCGCAGCGGGTCAACGTCGGCTTCCTTCATGTGATCGACCGTCAGCGTGCGCAACTGCGCGTCTGGGAACGTGGCACCGGGGAAACCCAGGCCTGCGGCACCGGCGCTTGCGGCGCAGCCGTGGCCGCCATCAGCCAGGGCTGGATGGATTCACCGCTACTGATCGACCTGCCTGGCGGACGCCTGTCCATCGAATGGGCGGGCCCCGGCCAGCCGGTGCTTATGACAGGCCCCGCCGTGCGGGTCTATGAAGGACAGGTTCGTCTATGAGTGAGCAAAACCAATGACCGATCAGCCTCAAGCCCCAGCCGATAAGCCCAGCGAGCAACCCTCTGAAAGCTTGACGCCAGTACTGGAGGCCGATGCCGTCGCTGAGTATTTGCGCGCCCATCCTTCGTTTTTCGTCGAGCACGACGACCTGCTGCCGGAATTGCGCATCCCTCACCAGCGCGGCGACACCGTCTCGCTGGTGGAGCGCCAGCTGAAACTGCTGCGCGAACGCAATATCGAAATGCGCCATCGGCTCTCGCAGTTGATGGACGTGGCGCGGGACAACGATCGCCTGTTCGAGAAGACCCGCCGCCTGATCCTCGACCTGCTCGACGCCACCAGCCTGGAAGAAGTCGTGATCGCAGTGGAAGACAGCTTGCGCCAGGAATTCCAGGTGCCCTTTGTCAGCCTGATCCTGTTCAGCGAGACCGCCACTCCGGTCGGGCGCTGGGTCAACAGCAGCGAAGCCCAGCAAGCAATCGGCGGGCTGCTCTCGGGCGGCAAGACCGTCAGCGGCACCCTGCGCGATCATGAGCTGGATTTCCTCTTTGGCGAAGAACAACGCAAGCAGGTCGGCTCAAGCGCCGTGGTGGCGCTGACCCATCAAGGCCTGCATGGCGTGCTGGCGATCGGCAGCCGTGATCCGCAGCACTACAAGAGTTCGGTCGGTACCTTGTTCCTCACTTACATCGCCGAGGTCCTCGGGCGTATCGTGCCACGCTTCACCAGCACCTTGCGCCCGGCTCGCTAACCATGGAGGCGCACCTGGAGGCTTTCTGCGCGCACCTGCGCAGCGAGCGTCAAGTGTCGGCCCACACCCTGGAAGCGTATCGGCGCGATCTGAACAAAGTGCTCGCCTTCTGCGCCAAGGAGCAGGTGAGCAGCTGGGACGCCCTGGAAATCCAGCATCTGCGCCGCCTGGTTGCGCGCCTGCATCAGCAGGGCCAATCCTCGCGCAGCCTGGCCCGCCTGCTGTCAGCCGTACGCGGCTTCTACCGCTATCTAAACCGCGAAGGGCTCTGCAGTCACGACCCGGCCAATGGCCTGAGCCCGCCCAAGGGCGAGCGGCGCCTGCCCAAAACCCTCGACACCGACCGAGCGCTGCAATTGCTCGATGGTGCTGTCGAAGACGACTTTCTGGCCCATCGCGACCAGGCCATCCTCGAACTGTTCTATTCATCCGGGTTGCGCTTGAGTGAGCTGACCGGGCTTAACCTCGAACAATTGGATCTGGCCGACGGGCTGGTTCAGGTACACGGCAAAGGCAGCAAGACACGTGTGCTGCCCATCGGCCGCAAGGCCCGCGAAGCCTTGCAGCTCTGGCTGCCACTGCGTGCCATGAGCAACCCGCAGGACGACGCTGTATTTGTCAGCCAGCAAGGCCGTCGCCTGGGCCCGCGTGCGATCCAGTTGCGGGTACGCGCCGCGGGCGAGCGCGAGCTGGGGCAAAACCTGCATCCGCACATGTTGCGGCACTCGTTTGCCAGCCATTTGCTGGAGTCGTCCCAGGATCTGCGTGCGGTCCAGGAAATGCTCGGCCATGCCGACATCGCCACCACCCAGATCTATACCCATCTGGACTTCCAGCACCTGGCAACGGTATACGATAGTGCTCATCCTCGAGCCAAACGCAGTAAGGGCACTGATTCATGACCATTAAGCTGATCACCTTCGACCTCGATGACACCCTGTGGGACACCGCACCGGTGATTGTCAGCGCCGAAGCCATTCTGCGCGACTGGCTGGCCGAGCACGCCCCGAATCTCGGGCCGGTACCGGTCGAGCATCTGTATGCAATCCGTGAGCGACTGGTACAGGCCGACCCGGGCCTCAAGCACCGGATCAGTGCTCTGCGCCGCCGGGTGCTGTTCCATGCCCTGGAAGATGCCGGGTACGATCCTTCCCAGGCACAGACACTGGCCGACATGGGCTTCGAGGTGTTCCTCCACGCCCGCCATCAGATCGAGGTCTTTCCCGAGGTCCAGCCGACACTGGAAATACTCTGCCAGCACTACACCCTCGGCGTGCTCACCAATGGCAACGCCGATGTCCGGCGCCTGGGCCTGGCTGACTATTTCAAGTTCACGCTCTGCGCCGAAGACCTGGGTGTTGGCAAACCCGCTCCTGAACTCTTCCGCGAAGCCCTCAGCCGCGGCCAGGCGGATGCCAGCACTGCGGTGCATATCGGCGACCACCCCGGTGACGACATCGCCGGCGCCCAACAGGCGGGCATGCGGGCGATCTGGTTCAACCCCCAGGGCAAGCCCTGGGAGGCCAACCGCGCGCCGGATGCGGAGATTCAGAGCCTGAGGCAGTTGCCCGAGCTCCTCTCCCGCTGGGCGTGATGCAATCTGTTGTAGCCGCTGCCGTTAGGCTGTCGCAGTGGCGCACCAGCTGGAGTCCCGCAGGGGCTCCCCGGCGATATTGAGATCCCGCGCCTGCTTCGCACGTGAGCGTCGCAGCGGCTACAAGTCGACACTACCCGACACCGCGAAGCGCCCATGAAAAAGCCCGCAGCGACGGCGGGCTTTTTCATGGCATGCGGACAGTCAAATAGGGCGGCTGCCGTACTTGTTGTCAGGCTTCTTGGGTGGATCGGCCACCACATTCGGCTCGACTTCCTGCACTTTGCCTCCGCGCGCGAGGAATTCTTCCATCGCCCGGGCCAGCGCATCGCGCTCTTTGTTCTTGGCTTCTACGCTGGGCAGCTCATCGACCGAGACCGCAGCTTTGGCCTTGCCCTTGGCAGTAGGGACAGGTGCATCACCACCATCGTCTTCCGCGACATCTTCAACGGCCGCTTCAAGACCTTCTTCGGCTTCGTCATCGTCACCTACTTCGAGGTCATCATTTTCCAGATCATCGTCGCTCATGTTCTACCTCATGACTTGCGAAAAGCAGATTAGTTATAGCCCAGCTTCACCCACTGTCGAAGGCCTGCCAGGAAAAATTCAACATCCACTGGTAACCAGCGGCTTAAGCGCCCTCGCCGTGCAGCGTGGCGAGGAGCTTGCGAGCACCGCCATGATCGCGATGCTCGCCCAAATAAACACCCTGCCAGCTGCCCAACGCCAATCGCCCGGCCATGATCGGCAAGCTCAATTGACAGCCTAGCAAACTGGCCTTGAAGTGTGCAGGCAGGTCGTCAGCACCTTCGTCGTTATGTTCGTAACCCTCTGATCCTTGTGGGACCAACCGGTTGAAAAATCGTTCGAAGTCACGACGAACCGCCGGGTCGGCGTTCTCGTTGATGGTCAACGACGCAGAGGTATGTTGCAGCCACAAATGCAGCAAGCCGGCTCGACATTCGCTCAATTGCGGCAAACCGGCGAGTATCTCGTCAGTCACCAGATGAAAGCCCCGGGGTCGTGCCCGCAAGGTAATCAGGGTCTGCTGCCACATACCGTTCTCCACAGCTTCGGCGCGCATTCTAGCGCGCTCTGGGAAAAAGCAAAGAGGCTATATTTCTCTGCGGGCTGTAAGTGTTCGACCCACATTTGCCGACTGTATCGACACGCCTTGAATCGGCTCGTAGAAACCGTTTGCGTATAATGCAAATGACAAACTCCAGACAAAAAAATGCCCGGCAAGCCGGGCATTTTTTTCGCCGCGATTACAGGTTGTAACCACGCTCGTTGTGCTGCGCCAGGTCGAGGCCGACGGCTTCTTCCTCTTCGTTGATCCGCAGGCCCATGACCACATCCAGCACCTTGAGGATGATGAAGGTCACGATGGCCGTGTAGATGACGGTGAAACCGACGCCTTTGACTTGAATCCAGACTTGAGCGCCGATGTCCTCGACAGTGCCGAAGCCACCCAGTGCAGGGGCTGCGAACACACCGGTGAGGATTGCGCCGACGATACCGCCGATACCGTGTACGCCGAAGGCGTCCAGCGAGTCATCGTAGCCCATCTTGCGCTTGAGGCTGGTGGCGCAGAAGTAGCAGATCACACCGGCCGCCAGGCCGATCACCAGGGCGCCCATCGGGCCTACGGTGCCTGCTGCCGGGGTTACCGCAACCAGACCCGCCACCACACCGGAAGCGATACCCAGTGCGCTTGGCTTGCCGTGGGTTACCCACTCGGCGAACATCCAGCCCAGTGCAGCTGCAGCTGTTGCTATCTGGGTGACCAGCATGGCCATGCCGGCCGTGCCGTTGGCGGCAGCTGCCGAGCCGGCGTTGAAGCCGAACCAGCCGATCCAGAGCATGGCCGCACCCATCAGGGTGTAACCCAGGTTATGAGGTGCCATCGGGGTGGTCGGGAAGCCTTTGCGCTTGCCCAGTACCAGGCAGGCAACCAGGCCGGCCACACCGGCGTTGATGTGCACCACAGTACCGCCAGCGAAGTCGAGAACGCCCCAGTCCCACATCAGGCCGCCGTTGCCGCTCCAGACCATGTGTGCAATCGGCGCGTAGACCAGGGTGAACCAGATACCCATGAATATCAGCATCGCGGAGAACTTCATCCGCTCGGCGAAGGCACCCACGATCAGGGCCGGGGTGATGATCGCGAAGGTCATCTGGAAGGTGATGAACACCGCTTCCGGGAACAGTGCGGTTGCCGAGGTCAGGCTGGCAGGCGTCACACCGCTGAGGAAGGCTTTCGAGAAACCGCCGACGAAAGAATTGAAATTGACGACACCCTGTTCCATGCCAGTGGTATCGAACGCCATGCTGTAGCCGTAGATGACCCACAGCACGCTGATCAAACCGGTAATTGCGAAGCACTGCATCATCACCGACAGAACGTTCTTGGAACGCACCATGCCGCCGTAGAACAAGGCAAGGCCGGGAATGGTCATGAACAGCACCAGGGCTGTCGAAGTCAACATCCAGGCGGTGTCGCCGGAGTTGAGCACAGGGGCTGCCGCCTCTTCTGCCATGGCCAGGCCAGGCATTATTAGGGACAAAAGGGCTCCTAGCCCTGCGAAGCGACGCAGAGTCATATTGTTATCTCCTGGGGCGTTGGGTTTGGCGGCTTAGATTGCGTCGGTATCGGTTTCGCCGGTACGGATGCGAATAGCCTGTTCCAGATTGACCACGAAAATCTTGCCGTCACCGATCTTGCCGGTGTTGGCCGCCTTGGTGATCGCCTCGATGACCCGATCAAGATCCTTGTCGTCGATAGCGACGTCGATCTTCACCTTGGGCAGGAAATCGACTACGTACTCTGCGCCACGGTACAGCTCGGTATGGCCCTTCTGGCGACCGAAGCCTTTGACTTCGGTAACGGTAATGCCCTGCACGCCGATTTCGGACAGTGACTCGCGCACGTCGTCCAACTTGAACGGCTTGATGATGGCAGTGACTAGCTTCATGAAACTCTCTCCCGAATTGGTGGACTTGCCCCAGGAAACAAACCCAGCTCAAGTCTAAGCGCAGTGTCTGGCTTTGTAACGCATCGTCGGTCTTGCATCCCCGCGACCGACGCCAATCACTGCTCCTGTCGAAACACTTCCCCTGCGTTGCGCACTGGATTCGTCACGATGACTACATCAGTGCAGGGGTCATCAGCGTGTAAGCAGAAACCTTGCCATAACCAACAAATCCTGTGATTACAGTGACTTGGCTGTTTCTTGCGGAGGACTTTGCAGGCAAGTCGTCCAATTGCGCACAACAACGGTGCGCTACCGCTCGTCCTGATGCGCGAAAAGCGTGCAATGCAGCAGGCTCCCCAAGACTATAGACACCGCGTGGTACACTGGCGCCCATCTGATTCTGGAAACTTGACCATGCTCGCGCCCAAAGCCTTTCTCGACGCCCTGAGCGACCACGCCTCCCGTTTGTTCAGTGGCGATACCGCACAGCCTCGCGCTGAACTGGAGAGCCAGTTCAAAGCCCTGCTGCAAAGCGGTTTCAGTAAACTGGACCTGGTCAGCCGGGAAGAATTCGACAGCCAGATGGTCGTCCTGGCCCGCACCCGTGCCCGCCTGGAAAGCCTGGAAGCGAAAGTCGCCGAGCTCGAAGCACGGCTGACGCCACCCGCCGAGTAAGCCAGCGCCGCACCAACCCCTGGCGGCGCCTTGCACGCCTCCCTACACTGCCCCCATTGAGCCACTGATGGCGTGGGGCAGCTGCCGATGAATCGCAATGAACTGCGCAAGGCCGACATCAACCTGATGGTGGTCTTCGAAACCCTGATGCTCGAGCGCAACATGACCCGGTCAGATCGAGCAACACAGGCAACACCATGACGCACAAAAGGCGAGCGTTTCAATCTCGCCGCCCATCTCGCTCCACTATTCTTGCAAGGCCGCTGGATGCGGCGTTCACCTCATCATGGAGCAATCATGTCCCTCGCCATCGTCCACAGCCGCGCCCAGGTCGGCGTGGTGGCCCCGGCCGTCACGGTCGAAGCCCATCTGGCCAACGGCCTGCCGGCGCTGACGCTGGTTGGCTTGCCCGAAGCCACCGTGAAGGAAAGCAAGGACCGGGTGCGTAGCGCGATCCTCAACTCCCGGCTCGACTTTCCCGCCCGGCGCATCACCCTGAACCTCGCCCCCGCCGACCTGCCCAAGGACGGCGGGCGCTTCGACCTGGCCATCGCCCTTGGCATCCTCGCGGCAAGCGGGCAGATGCCGCCCACGGCATTGCACAACGTCGAGTGTCTGGGCGAACTGGCGCTGTCCGGCGGCTTGCGCCCGGTGCAGGGCGTCCTGCCTGCCGCCCTCGCCGCCCGGGATGCCGGGCGCGCGCTTGTGGTACCGCGTGAAAATGCCGAAGAAGCCTGCCTGGCATCGGGCCTTACTGTCTATGCGATAGAACATCTGCTGGAGCTGGTCGCCCACTTCAACGGCCAGAACCCGATCAGCCCGTACAAGGCCAATGGTCTGTTGCTGATCAGCAAACCCTACCCCGATCTGAGTGAAGTCCAGGGGCAGCTTGCTGCTAAACGCGCCTTGCTGATCGCCGCGGCAGGAGCGCACAACCTGCTCTTCAGCGGCCCGCCCGGCACCGGCAAGACCCTGCTCGCAAGCCGCCTGCCCGGCCTGTTGCCACCGCTGGGCGAGCGTGAAGCCCTTGAGGTCGCCGCCATCCAGTCGGTCGCCAGCCATGTGCCGCTGAGCAGCTGGCCGCAGCGCCCGTTCCGTCATCCACACCACTCCGCTTCCGGCGCAGCGCTGGTTGGCGGCGGCAGTCGCCCGCAGCCGGGCGAAATCACCCTGGCCCATCACGGTGTGCTTTTTCTGGATGAGCTCGGAGTTCGACCGCAAAGTCCTCGAGGTCCTGCGCGAACCGCTGGAGTCCGGCGAAATCGTCATCGCCCGTGCCCGCGACAAGGTCCGCTTCCCTGCCCGCTTCCAACTGGTTGCGGCAATGAATCCCTGCCCCTGTGGCTATCTGGGCGAGCCCAGCGGCCGCTGTCGTTGCAGCAGCGACCAGGTCCAGCGCTATCGCAACAAACTCTCGGGCCCCTTGCTCGATCGCATCGATCTGCACCTGACCGTCGCCCGTGAAGCCACCGCCTTGAATCCCACTGAACCCAGCGCAGATAACAGCGCCAATGCCGCCGCACGCGTCGCCGAGGCCCGCGAGCTGCAACTCAAGCGCCAGGGTTGCGCCAACGCCTTCCTCGACCTGCCCGGCCTGCGCCAGCACTGTCAGTTATCCACCGAGGATGAGAAATGGCTGGAAACCGCCTGCGAGCGGCTGACCCTGTCCTTGCGTGCGGCGCATCGCTTGCTGAAAGTCGCGCGCACACTGGCGGACCTGGAACAGGCCGAAACGATTGGTCGAGGCCATGTGGCGGAGGCGCTGCAGTATCGGCCGTCGAGTCAGTGAAAGCCCAAATGCACCCCACCTTGTAACGAACTACATTTGCGGGGATTCTGAGCACCTTCGGCGTCAGATCCAGACCAGAGGACGGCATGCTCACATTTATCCAGAATCACCCCTTGGTGATCGGTGCCACCTTGCTGGTGCTCGACCTGCTGGTTTGGCGGGTGATCCCGGCCGAGCACAAGTCATGGCGTATTTCTGCCAAGCTCAGCGTCTTTCTGTTGTTCAGCTGGGTGCTGATCAGCGCAGGGATGAGTCCGCTGCAACCGGCACCCTGGCCCGAGGATGTTTCGCACAACCTGGTCGCCACGGTGCTGGAGATTTTTTGGTGGCTGTTCGGCGCGCGTACGCTCACGGTGGTACTGGCGATGATGCTGATCCCGCGCACCGGTCATACCGGGCGGTTGCTGCAGGATGTGATGGGGGCAGTGATTTTCCTGATCGCGATCGTGGCTGCGGCGGCCTATGTCATGCAGTTGCCGGTCAAGGGCCTGCTGGCGACCTCGGGGGCCATGGCGATCATTGTCGGCCTGGCCTTGCAAAGCACGTTGAGCGATGTGTTTTCCGGGATCGTGCTCAATACCACCAAGCCTTACCAGGTCGATGACTGGATCTCTATCGACGGCACGGAGGGCAAAGTGGTCGATATCGATTGGCGCGCGACTCACCTGCTGACCGGGCAGGGCAGCATGGCGGTGATTCCCAACTCGGTTGCGGCCAAAGCCAAGATTCTCAACTACAGCCGCCCGAATGATGTCCACGGTGTTTCGATCAGCGTGGTGGTACCGGCCAGGGTGCGGCCACGGCGAGTACTCGATGCGCTGGAGAAAACCCTGCAAGGCAGCAGCGCCCTGTTGTCGTTTCCAAAGCCCAGGGCAACAGTGAAGAGTTCGGGGCTGGAGTCCATGGAATACGAGGCCAGCGGCTTCGTCGCATCAATGGACAAGAAGACCGAAGTGCGCAACCTGCTGTTCGATCTCGCCCACCGCCACCTCGAAGCCTCGGGCGTGGTCTGGAACGGCGATGCCTCCCAGGAGCCCTGGACACGCCAGCGAAGCCTGCTGGAAGAGGTGCGGGTGTTCCGCTCCTTGACCCGCGAAGAAAAGGACATGCTCAGCCAAAGCATGACGCCGGTTGAGTATCCAGCCGACCAGGTCATCCTGAAGGTCGGTGAAGTGTCGGACTATCTTCTGGTAATCGGTACAGGAGTCGTCTCGGCATCCATAGCCGATGGCAATGCGCTGATCGAGGCCGGCCGCATGGGGCCCGGAGAAATTCTCGGGGAAGAAGGCATCATCGAAGGCGAAAGCACCCGGGCAGAGTTCCGCAGCCTGACCACCTGCACCCTCTATCGCATCGAGAAGAGTGCCGTGCGCAACTGCCTGGAACAGCGCACGGAAGTGAAAGCGGCGCTGAGCAAACTGCAGCGCTTCCGCCAACAGGCCAGCCAGTCCCTGTTATTGCAAAAGCCGGTCGCCATCAAAAAAGGCGGCTTTCTGAACTGGCTGCACAAGAAGGTCTAGAGCACCACGCGCAGACATTGCCCGGCGTGGTACAGGGAGAATCCCGTCTCGTAGAGGCCGGCCCGCAGTGCCGCTGCCGCCACCGGTTTCATGGGCGAAAATGGAATTGGCAATTGATCGCGGTTGTCTTCGATCAGGTATTGCGCAAAGGCTTTGCCGATGACCGTACCGGTAGTGTTGCCACGACCGTTGTAACCGGTCACCGCAACGATGCCCGGCGCTGGCTCGAACAAGCGCATCAGGTGATCGGGGGTGAAGTCGATGCAGCCGGTCCAGTGCATTTCCCAGTCGACTTTGCCCAACTGTGGAAAGTAATGGCCCTGGATACGGTCGGCCCAACTGCGAATGAACCAGGCCGGCTTGTTGTCGACTCGTCCCAGGCTGCCCAGCAACAAGCGGCCCTGATCGTCGCGACGGATGCTGCTCAATACAGTGCGGGTATCCCAGGACCCTTGGCCATGCTTGAGCACGCTGTCCGCTGCGGCCCCACTCAAGGGCACTGACGCGACCTGGTAGTAGTAACCTCGGAAGAAATGCTTCTGCAGGTCGGTCCAGTCGCCTTCGGTATAGGCCCCCGTGGAGATCACCACCTTGTCGGCGCTGACCGAGCCCTTGGCGGTTTTCACGCGCCAGCCGCTATCCTGCCGCTCCAGCCCCTGCACTGAGGAATGTTGATAGATCTGGCCGCCCAGTCGCGTGACCGCTGCCGCAAGCCCCAGGGTGTAGCCCATTGGGTTGATCGTGCCGGCGCGGCGGTCGAGCAGCGCAACGGAGACTTTGTCGGTGCCGCAGAATTCCTGGCAGAGGGCACCGGTCAGCAGCTGGACATCGGCACCGCGTCGGGTCCACTGCTCATGGCGCGCCTGCAGGTCGGCGACGCCCGTGGCATTGTGCGCCATGTGCAGCGTGCCTTCGTTACGGGCCTGGCAGTCGATGCCGTGTCGCTTGATCATGGCGAAGACTTCGGCGGGTGCCTCGCCCAGCACTTTGTTCAGACGGCTGCCCTGCTGCTGGCCAAGGGTAGCCTCGACGTCGTCGGGGCGAATCCAGGTACCGGCATTGACCAGCCCGACGTTGCGCCCCGAACCGCCGTGGCCCAGTTGCCAGGCTTCGAGCAGGATGACCCGCTTGCCTTGCTCGAGCAGGTGAATAGCGGCGGACAAGCCGGTGATGCCGCCACCGATGATGCATACATCCGCCGTGACATCACTGGCCAGCGCAACGGCTGTTGGCGCTTGTGGTGTCACATGTTCCCACAGACATTCTTGACGCAGTTCTGTCATGACCCCAATGGCTCCGTGTTTCTGCCTGCTTCGACGGTGCGCCTGCATCGCTGGCAAGCCAGTTTCCACAGTGAAATGCGAGCTCCTGCGTTCCCTTGTGTGTGGCTTGCCAGCGATGAGGCCCTGACGGGCCTCCACAAATCAAACCACCGAACCACCTCGCGCAGACTTATACCCAGTTTTTGTGCGAAAAAACACGGCAATGACGTTTTTCTATAGTGTGCATGCCGCTTTCATCCTTGCCCTGCAGGCCGCTCTCTACGATTCTGTATAGACGCCCCATGCACCTTACTGGAGAGGCCCCGCATGAAGACCGTTGCCGAACTGCTTAAGCTCAAGGCGGAGAAACACCAGCAAGTCCACACCATCGCCTCGAGCCAGATGGTGCTCGAAGCGCTTCAAGAAATGGCCAACAAGAACGTCGGCGCGCTACCGGTAGTCGACCACGGCCAGGTGGTCGGCGTGGTCAGCGAGCGCGACTATGCGCGCAAGATGATCCTCGAGGGCCGCTCCTCGGCCAAAACGCCCGTCAGCGCCATCATGAGTGCCCCAGTGATCACGGTGGGCACTCATCAAACCGTCGAGGCCTGCATGGCCATCATGACCGATAGCCATTTGCGCCATTTGCCGGTCGTGGAAAACGGCCAACTGGTGGGCCTGCTGTCCATTGGTGACCTGGTCAAAGAGGCGATTGCCGAACAAGCCAGCCTGATCCAGCAGCTTGAGAAATACATTCGCGGCGAATAAGGCTGCCGCCTGGAGTGATCAATGCAACGGCCTGGAGCAAACGGCATCAGAACGAGTTGTTCTGCCGGGATATCAACGCCTGCCAGCACCGCGGCACCACCCTGACCCGCGTGGGCAAGGGCAACCAGTCCACCTTCACCTGCCCCTTCCATGCCTGGTGCTACAGGAGCGACGGCCGCCTGGTGAAGGTCAAGGCACCGGGCGAGTATCCGGAAGGTTTCGACAAGGCCACCCGTGGCCTGAAGAAAGCACGCATCGAAAGCTACAAGGGCTTCGTCTTCATCAGTCTGGACATCAATGGCAGCGACAGCCTGGAAGCGTTCCTCGGCGACACCAAAGTGTTCTTCGACATGGTGGTCGCCCAGTCGCCAACCGGCGAGCTGGAAGTGCTGCCGGGCAAATCGACCTACGCCAGTTCGAGGACTTCTTCAACGACCTGTTCGACGAGAACAGCGAATTCCACTTGCCGCAGTGGGACTCCGAACACGTCTACACCACCGACCCGAAGCGCGGCATGTCGCTGATCTATTACCCCAGCCGTTCAGGCCTTGAGGATCGCGTGTTCCGCATTCGTACTGGCAAGGCCGCTTCGACCATCCCGATGCCTCGCACCCTGCACATAATCAGCAACGTGCGCTTCGCCGAGCGCGAAGGGGGCGCTACAGATACTCCCCCTCCAACTCATCGAGTTGATGATCGAAACTGCGCAACCGTGCCGACCAGGTGTACACCAGCACTTCCAGGTCACGATTTATCACCGCCCCGCCCATCGAGCTTTCCTGGGAATCGCACAAATCCAGTTGATAACGCTCTCGGGCCATGGCCACCGCAACGGTGGAGAGCTCTCGGGCGTTGTTCAGCCAATGCCAGCCACTGCTGTGGATTTCCTGATCCAGTACCCGGCATTGCACCTTGAGGGCTTCGAGGCTTTTTTCCAGCGGGGTTCCGGTCAGTTCGCCCATGACTTCCTGGAAGGTGCGGCCCGGCTGCCAATAGCTGCCCCAGAAGTAGCGATCGAAGACGGTTTCGACCCGGCGCAAGGCCACTTTGGTATCCCAGATCGCCACCAGGGCTTTGCCCTGGGCCAATCGACGCTTCTTGAGTTGCACGTTCTGGTACGCAGCCCATGCCAGTACGCACAGCGCCATGGCGGCGATCAACGCCGAGACGCTGTAGAGAAAGACCAGAGCCTTGTCGAATTGATAGGCCTGGGACACGCCATAGAAATAGGTCCCTGTCAGCAGGGTCAGCGCCGTGATGGCGCACCAGAAACCGGGTGCGTAGGGATCTTTCATCGCCACAATCCCCCTCTTCTTGTTTTCCTGAGCATAGCAACGCTTCGGGTTACGCAAGGCCCCCATTCACCTCATTTTGCGCAGCATCAGGTTGAGCTGGTCGACCACCTCGGCCCAATCGGCGTCATCCTGGATACCCTCACGCAAGAAGTCCGCCTGGGCCTTGGTCCAGAAAAACGCGTCGGCCAGCACCAGGTTGGGCTTGAGCGGCGAATGGCTGGCGACAAAGGCGTCTATGCCGACCGGATCGGTCGCAAGGCCCAACTGTTTGAACAAGGACGGCAGGCTATGGATCGGTGATTCCATGAGTGACTCCTCGCGCCAGGTTGGTTGCAAACGGCCACGACCTGGCACTCGGTTCGCGTTTCATTAATGACAAACCTCACGCACTTCGGCATGGGGTACCAGTTTCAGGTATTCGTCCATTTTCATATGGACCAGGTAGCTGTGATTGCCGGCTTCCAGGTAAATATCGCCCTGACGGGTGAGCGTCGGGTCGAGCAGCATTTTCATGCCATAGGCCTCACCCAGTGCCGGAATGGCACCACGCTCGCAGTCGCCGAACAGATGCGGCAAACCGCTTTCGCGGGTCAGTTGCCAGTTACCCAGGCTCTGGATCTTGCTCAGGTCCAGATGCTTGTTGGCCGGAAGCACGGCCATGATGTAGTTACCGTGCCGGTCATCGAGAATGACCGATTTGGCCACTCGCTCTGCCGGAACGCTGGCCACCCGCGCAGATTCCAGGCTTGTCGCTGAATGTGGGTGGGCCACTATGTCGAAATCGCAACGCGCTTGTTTCAGGCTGCGTTCGACTGTTTGTGCCATACGCATGATTCACCTCCATGCCCTGCCGGGATCGACAAGGCAACTGCTTTATAGTCGTTCCCCCTGTGTCCAAGTTTAGGCAGTTCGGCGCCCCAACGCGGCCCGACGGCTGTAACAGTTGAAGCTATACCGTGACGCCGATAGTCGAGAATGAACTAACCGCCGCACCTGCATCGCCCACGGCTGGCTCAACTACGCTTTAAGTGGAAGATTGCAGGCTGTCGAACCTGCAACCGGGAGGTCCCGTGAACAGTCATTGGTGGTGTCGCCTGCTCTTGCTGCTGATACTGGTCGGCTTGCCGACGGGTTCGGCGACTGCTGCCGGCAGCGTCGTGGTCCTGACCGTCAATGATGCCATCGGCCCGGCCAGTGCCGACTACGTGGTGCGCGGCCTGACGCGGGCGGGGACCGAGGGCGCACAGTTGGTGGTCATCAACCTCGATACCCCCGGCGGGCTGGACACCTCGATGCGCTCGATCATCAAGGCGATCCTGGCCAGCCCCGTGCCGGTGGCCAGTTTCGTCGCCCCCAGTGGCGCGCGCGCGGCCAGTGCCGGCACCTATATCCTGTATGCCAGCCACGTTGCCGCGATGACCCCGGGAACCAATCTGGGTGCCGCTACGCCTGTGCAGATCGGCGGCCTGCCAGGGATCGCACCCGAACCCCCACGCCCACCCGCCGCACCCACCACCGACAAGAACGCCCCGCCCGAGCCGCTGGACACCCTGACTCGCAAGCAGATCAACGATGCGGCGGCCTACATCCGTGGTCTTGCGCAACTGCGCGGGCGAAATGCCGACTGGGCGGAAAAAGCGGTACGCGAATCGGTCAGCCTCTCTGCCGACGAAGCGCTCAAACTCAAGGTGGTCGATTATGTGGCCAATGACGTGGCAGACCTGCTCAAGCAACTGGACGGCAAAAGCCTGAATGTCGCCGGCCAAACGCTGAAACTGAGTACCGCCGGGGCTGCACTGATCGACCATGCGCCTGATTGGCGCACCCAACTGCTGGCAGTAATCACCAACCCTAGCGTTGCGTTGCTGCTGATCATGATCGGCGTCTATGGCTTGATGTTCGAATTCATGAACCCGGGGTCGGGTGTCGGTGGGGTAATGGGCGGCATCTGCCTGTTGCTGGGGCTGTATGCCTTGCAACTGTTGCCGGTTAATTACGCCGGGGTCGGGCTGATACTGCTGGGGCTGGCCTTCATGATCGCCGAGGCGTTTCTACCGAGTTTCGGTGTAATCGGCTTCGGAGGGGTGGTGGCCTTTGTCGTCGGCGCGGTGATTTTGATGGACACCGATGTACCGGGCTTCGGTATTCCGTTGACCCTGATCATCGGCATGGCACTGATCAGTGCACTGTTGCTGATGACGCTGGTCGGCATGGCGCTCAAGGCTCGACGGCGCGCCCTGGTGAGTGGCGACGCGGGCCTGGTCGGCAGCCTGGCCACGGTGACCGGGCTGATGCCGGGCCTGCCGATGAGCGGCTGGGTGCAACTGCAGGGCGAAAAATGGCAAGTGCAGAGCCACTCGCCCCTGCGCCTGGGCCAACAGGTCCGGGTGGTGGCGCGCAAGGGCGTGCTGCTGGACGTCATCACGTTGGATGAAACGCCACCGCAAGGAGATTGATCATGTTCGTCGAATTGGGCTTTGGCGCGCTGTTGGCGCTGTTCCTGGCATTGTTGCTCTCCGCCTTCCGGATTTTGCGCGAATACGAACGCGGGGTGGTGTTCCAGCTCGGGCGCTTCTGGCAGGTCAAGGGGCCGGGGCTGATTCTGCTGATTCCGATGGTGCAACAGATGGTTCGCGTGGACTTGCGCACCGTGGTGCTCGATGTACCACCGCAGGATGTGATCACCCGCGACAACGTTTCGGTCAAGGTCAACGCCGTGCTCTACTTCCGGGTTCTCGACCCGCAGAAGGCGATCATTCAGGTCGAAGACTTTCTCATGGCCACCAGCCAGTTGGCACAGACCACCCTGCGGGCCGTACTCGGTAAACACGAGCTGGACGAACTGCTCGCCGAGCGCGAACGGCTCAACACTGATATCCAGCAAGTACTCGATGCCCAGACCGACGCCTGGGGGATCAAGGTGGCGAACGTCGAGATCAAGCACGTCGACCTCAACGAGTCGATGATCCGCGCCATCGCCAAGCAGGCCGAAGCCGAGCGTGAACGGCGGGCCAAGGTGATTCACGCCGAAGGTGAATTGCAGGCTTCGGAGAAGCTCATGCAGGCCGCCGAGATGCTCGGGCGCCAGCCCGGCGCCATGCAGCTGCGCTACATGCAGACCCTGGGCGCGATCGCCGGGGACAAGAGCTCGACCATTGTGTTTCCGTTGCCGATTGAGTTTTTGAAAGGAATGGCGGACTTGTCGCAGAAAAGTTGACCGGCACTCGTTCCCACGCGGAGTCATCGGGAGGGATAATCGCAGCTATTCCTAGCTTGCTAACTATCTATATTCTCCGTTCAACCCGCTTCTCGTCAAGCGGCCCCCAGGACGTTTGTCATTTTCCCGATTGGGGGCGTACCTGGTCATCGAGCTTCATGGCCAAGGCCAGTTCACTGCCCAATGCAATGGCCTGATCCCGCCAGAACAGATAGCGCAAGGCCGGCTGCGCAATGCTGAAATGCACGGCCAGTTCTTCGGCCGCCGGCATGACACCCGCGACCGCCGCCAACTCGAGCCAATACACGCCGGCCTTGCTGTCGGCTGCAACTTGCAACCCATGCAGCAGGCGACAGCCGATTTCGTACCGGCAACGGGCATCGCCCTTGTGTGCACCTTGATAGAACCATTGAAAGGCCTGCTGCAGGTCCACTTGCCAGGGCCGCACAATGCCGTCGGCGCAGACCTCTTCCTCGTACAAATCGCCGAGGGCTGCCGCCGCAGGCACAAAACCCAAGGCGAAGGCTTGCTGGTAATACTCGGCGCAGAGGGGATAGTCCACGGGCACGCCCTTGCCGAAGTAATGCTGCTGCCCCAGGTTGAAACACGCCACTGCACTGCCCTGCACCGCTGCCATGCGCAGCAGATGACGCGCCAGTTCATGATCGGCAACCCAGTACTTGCCGTTGAGCCAGAGCCAGCCCAGGTCGTTGAGGGCCGTGATGCTGCCGTCCAGTGCCTGTTGGCGCAGATCGCGATAGACCGTCTGCAGGCATGACGCCTCGTCCAGGCGGGCGACCAGGGCGAACGAGTCCCCCGTCACCGCCCTCTGCGAAGGCACGCCGACGCCTGAATACAAGCGCTGTAAATAACCGGGTCTGCCCGGTGCCAGAGTGATGCTTTCGGGCAACAGACGTTCGAGCAGCGGGTAGATATTGGTGGCAACGATCATGATCATCCTTAATGGCTCGCCCCCGGTATAGACACCGAGGGTGGCAGGACAGAATTCTGCCCAAGCCGGCGACAGAACCTGTCGCATGCAAATCCATGCATTGGCCCGACGCGCGCCTGCCAGAGCCATCAGCCACGCCCGCCATCGCCATACTAGTAAAGACGCCCTTGTTGCCATCTGCCAAAGCCCAGACTCTTGCATGGGAATTGCATTGCCAAACGCTCAGTCGGCCGCCTGGAGGATGACGGTTGTCCTATTTTCGAAAAACGGGCATTCCTCATGTCGGAAAAACGGAAAAAACCGTAGGAAAAGCGACGTCAAACAGGCCCAATAGTGGGTTCCTTGACGTTATAG
The DNA here is from genome assembly GCF_024741815.1 of Pseudomonas sp. LS1212. Classification (NCBI taxonomy): domain Bacteria; kingdom Pseudomonadati; phylum Pseudomonadota; class Gammaproteobacteria; order Pseudomonadales; family Pseudomonadaceae; genus Pseudomonas; species Pseudomonas sp. LS1212. The sequence goes on along the minus strand of NZ_CP102951.1, from coordinate 134,786 downwards.
CCGTATTCTTCCGACTTTCAAGGCAATCGTCATTTCAACCGCGTCATTTTTATGGCGTGAAAATATAATTTACCGCCCATCAGAAAATAATACAATATAACCAACAGAATATTGACACTATCATAGTGATATCACACATTACCCTTCTTAAAACTAGGGGATTTGTGCGGTACGACTTTCGATATCTAGCCTTATCTGCACCCAGAATTTCAGATTGCTGTAGGCAGGAATTTCAGACATGACTCGTGCAGATGACATAGCGAATCTGTTCAACAGATTCGGGGCAAGTGCGGACAGCTATCTAGAGGTCGAACCGGTCTATAACTATCTGGAAGAAGAGCAGGTAGAACACGCCGCCCATCCAGCAGTCGCCTCTGTGCCTTCCATTGCATCGTCTGCGCACGCGTCCGGCCCTGCTGCCCCACGCTTCTTGCGGAGCTCGGTTGCCCAACCACCTGCTGTGAATTCGAGTGCCGAGCCTCCCGCTCAGGCCGAGCCCGCTGCGGTGGCCATCGCTGTTGTACCCGTCGCTGCGATTGCGCTGGAGAAGCCCGCCCCTGCCCCTCTGCACAAACTGCTTGCAGACCTGGCCAAGGCCCGCAAGAGTGAAGCCATTGCCCGCAACAATGCTGCCCTGGAAAACTCCCTCGCCATAACCGCGCCGCCCGACATCAAGGCCAGGATCATTGCGCTGGTATCGACCAAGGGCGGCGTCGGCAAGACCACGTTAACGGCCGCATTGGCGACCACGCTGGTGGCGCCGGAAGGCGGCAGGATCATTGCGCTGGAGCTCGATTCGCAAAATACCTTGCAATATCACCTGGGCGTCAGCCAACCGATTCCCGGCATCAGCCAGGCCAGCGGCGACGGCGACTGGCGCACCGTGAGCATGCAAGGGTTCTCTGATTCGCATTTCCTGCCCTATGGCAGGCCGGGGGAAGAGGAGCAACGCCACCTCGAGCACAACCTGGGCAAGGACAGCGCCTGGCTGGCACATCGGGTCGCGCGGATGAACCTTGGCGAGCAGGATGTGCTGATCATCAATACCCCGGCGGGCAACAGCGCCTGGCTGCACCAGGTGCTTGCCATAGCCGATGTGATCATGGTCGTCACCCTGGCCGATGCCGCCAGTTACCTGGCGCTTGAGCAGATGGACCGCATCCTTGCACCGCGCCTGGCCGCTGCCCAGCCGCCGGAGTGCTTGTATGTGATCAATCAGTTGGACGCCTCGCGGCAGTTCAGCCTCGACATGAGCGCAGTGCTTTCCCGGCGATTGGGCAAACGTTTAGTAGGCACGATTCATCTGGATCACTTCCTCAGCGAATCGCTGGCCTATGAGCGCAATCCCATGGAGCACCTGCCACGCAGCCAAGGCTGCGAGGACATAGCGCGCATTGCCGCCGCGCTTTCGCGACAGTTCATCGCACGGAGCCTACAAGAGTCCTGCGTGTCATGACCTCACAAGCGACTCAGACGCCACCCAACGGGCCGCGTCTCGGCCAGCGGCTGGATGCCGTGCTGGCCCGAATCAACCAGCTGCCGCAAGCTGTGCAAACTGCGATCACCCTCGCTATCTGCCTGATCGGTGGCCTGTTGCTGATCGGCATCATCGCCACACCCCTGGACCTGTACCGCCAATGCGCCTTTGCCCTGGCCTGCTTCGCGGCGACCCTGTTGCTGCGCAAAGCGCCGGGCAGGCTGGCCATCATGGCAATGATCGTGCTCTCGCTGGTCGCTTCATTGCGCTACATCTACTGGCGGGTCACCTCGACGCTCGGCTTCGACACATGGCTGGACATGTTCTTTGGATATGGCCTGGTGCTCGCGGAATTTTATGCCCTGGTCGTGCTGCTGTTCGGTTACCTGCAGACCGCCTGGCCGCTGCAACGCAAACCTGTCCTGCTGACGGGGGATCCTGGCGAGTGGCCGACTGTCGATGTGTTCATCCCGACGTACAACGAGTCGTTGAGCATCGTCAAATTGACGATTTTTGCCGCCCAGGCAATCGATTGGCCCAAGGACAAGTTGCGCGTGCATGTGCTGGACGATGGTCGCCGGGAGGACTTTCGCAGCTTCTGCCGGCAGATTGGGGTCAACTACATCACGCGCGACAACAATCGCCATGCCAAGGCCGGCAACCTGAACGAAGCGCTGAAGGTCACCGATGGCGAGTACATCGCCATTTTCGACGCAGACCATGTGCCAACCCGCTCGTTCCTGCAAATCAGCCTGGGCTGGTTCCTCAAGGACCCGAAGCTGGCGATGCTGCAAACGCCGCATTTCTTCTTTTCACCGGACCCGTTCGAGAAAAACCTGGACACCTTCCGCTCCGTTCCCAACGAAGGCGAGTTGTTCTACGGGCTGGTGCAGGACGGCAATGACCTCTGGAACGCGACCTTTTTCTGCGGCTCGTGCGCTGTCATTCGCCGCACGCCCCTGCTGGAAGTCGGCGGCGTGGCGGTGGAAACCGTGACCGAAGATGCCCACACCGCCCTCAAGCTCAATCGTGCCGGCTACAACACGGCTTACCTGGCCATTCCCCAGGCTGCGGGCCTTGCGACCGAAAGCCTGTCACGCCACATCAGCCAGCGGATTCGCTGGGCGCGAGGCATGGCGCAGATTTTCCGCACCGACAACCCCCTGTTCGGCAAGGGTCTGAACTTCGGCCAGCGTGTGTGCTATGTGAACGCCATGCTGCACTTTTTCTATGGTTTGCCTCGCTTGGTGTTTCTCACCGCGCCCCTGGCCTACCTGATTTTCGGCGCCCAGATTTTCCATGCCTCGGCGTTGATGATTACCGCCTATGTGCTGCCCCATATTCTCCATGCCAGCCTGACCAACTCCAGCATCCAGGGCCGTTTCCGCCACTCGTTCTGGAACGAAGTCTACGAGACGGTGCTGGCCTGGTACATCATGCGCCCGGTGTTGATGGCTCTGGTCAATCCCAAGTTCGGTGGTTTCAACGTGACCGACAAGGGCGGCATCATCGACAAGCACTACTTCGAGTGGAAGCTGGCGCGTCCCTACATCATCCTGCTGCTGTTGAACCTGACCGGGCTGGTGTTCGGTGTGGTTCAGTTGAGCCGGGGCGATAGCGATACGGCCATTACCGTGCTGATCAACCTGGCCTGGACGCTCTACAACATTGTCATCACCAGTGCCTCGGTGGCGGTTGCCAGTGAAACCCGACAGGTCCGCTCCGAGCCTCGCGTACGTGCCGAGCTGCCGGTCAAGGTACTGCGCCCCGACGGAAGCGAGATCCACGGCACGACCCAGGATTTTTCACAGAAAGGCCTGGGTATCAAGCTGCCCGCCGATGTCGGGATTCCCTGTGGCGAGCAGCTCCAGGTTGCGTTGTATCGCAACACCCAGACCAGCCTGTTTCCGGCCACCGTGGTCTTCAGCAGAGGCCAGTTGATCGGTGCGCAGTTCGACCCGCTGACCCTGCGCCAGCAAAGCGAGCTGGTCCGCCTGACCTTCTCGCGCGCCGATACCTGGGCCTCGACCTGGGGCAACGGCCAGGTCGATACACCGCTGGCGGCCTTGCGCGATGTCAGCGCGATCGGACTGCGCGGGATATACGCGCTGTTCAAAGCGGCGTCCCTGGAAATCGGCCACCGCCTTGAAGCCCGACGCACGTCTCCAACATCTCTAGACCCCCTCCTGGACAAGAAATGAATTCGATGTCTTCCCTTCGCAGCGGCGCGCGCTGCCGGCACCCCGTGCTCGTGCCATTGGTTATGTCCCTGCTGTGCCTGAGCGGAACCTTCCAGGCGGCCGTGGCGCAGGACGAGCCCGTCGAGCCCGTCGTTGCCCAGGCGCAAAGCGTTGCCGAAGCGGGCTATGCCTTGACCCTCAAACAGTTGGGCAAGGGCTACACCATGAACCTGCGAGGTGTGGAAGCCACCGACAGCGTCAACTTCAACGTCCGTGCGGACGAAATCGTCACCGGCGCACAGGTGGCGCTGCAGTACACCTATTCGCCGGCACTGCTCGCCGACCTCTCGCAGATCAACGTGATGGTCAATGATGAGGTGGCCGCAAGCCTGCCGCTGCCCAAGGAGAACGCTGGCACGCTGCAGAAGCAGGTCATCGAGATTCCGCCGCACTTGATCACCGAATTCAACCGCTTGAGCTTGCAACTCATCGGGCACTACACGATGCAGTGCGAAGACCCGCTGCATTCAAGTCTGTGGGCGCGGATCAGCAACGAGAGCCAGCTGAGCGTTCAAACCAAGGCGATCAACCTGCCCAATGATTTGGCGATTCTGCCGCTGCCGTTCTTCGACCGTCGCGACTCGCGGGCGCTGTCGCTGCCATTCGTTTTCATCAGCGCCCCGGACAACGCCACGCTGGAAGCAGCGGGTACGCTGTCGTCCTGGTTCGGTGCCCAGGCCAGCTACCGCAGCGCAAGCTTCCCGACCCTCCTGAGCCAGCTGCCGGAACAGGGCAACGCTATCGTTCTGGTCAGCGGCGCAGAAGCCCAGCGCATGGCTGGCCTGGAGGTTCCCGCGCCGAAGGGGCCAACCATCACCCTGGTAGGCAACCCCAACGATGCCCATGGCAAGCTGCTGCTGATTACCGGCCGCGATAGCGCCGAACTCAAGCGCGCCGCCGCCGCTCTCGCCCTCGGCAGTCAGGCCCTGGCCGGCGACAGCGTGATCATCGAAAACCTGGACAACCTGCAGCCGCGCAAACCCTATGACGCCCCGAACTGGCTGCCCAGCGATCGCCCGGTCCGACTTGGCGAACTGGCCGAAGCCAAACAACTGAATGTATCGGGCTACAACCCAGGCGCCATCAGCCTGGCGATGCGCCTGCCGCCAGACTTGTTCAACTGGCAGGAAAGCGGTGCCCGACTGAATTTGAAATACCGCTACACACCACAGCCGGTCTCGACCAATTCGTCGTTGTTGGTCAGTTTCAACGACACCTTCATCAAGTCCATCGACCTGCCCTCGGTGGAAAAACTCGGTGGCGGCGAGAGCCTGCTGAGCCTGTTGAAAAAAGACGACAGCCTGGCCCGCGAAACCACGGCGGTGTTGCCGCTCAATTCGGTAGCGCTGCAGTCGCGCCTGCAACTGCGCTTCATGTACGACTACATCAAGCAGGGCGAATGCCGGGACATCATCATCGACAACATGCGTGGCGCGATAGACCCGGACTCGACCCTGGACCTGAGCCACTATGACCACTTCATGGCCATGCCGAACCTGGGTGTGTTCAAGGACAGCGGGTTCCCGTTCACGCGCATGGCCGATCTGTCGGAAACGGCCGTCGTGCTGCCGGACGATGCAGGCCCTGCCGAGTTCAGTGCCTATCTGACACTGTTGGGACGCTTGGGCGACTCCACCGGCTATCCCGCCAGCGGCGTAACCGTAGCCCAGGCACAGCACGTCGCGGCGCTGGCTGACAAGGACCTGTTGGTGATCGCCTCCGGCGCCAACCAACCCTTGCTCAAACAATGGGCCGACCGCTTGCCCGCCAGCGTCGAGGAGGGCCAGCAGCGTTTCGAGCTTTCCGACCTGCCGTTACGAGTGCGCCAATGGGTCAGCCCGGATCCGCAAGCCAACCTGCGCCAGACCCGTAGCGCCTTCACCTTCTCGGGCGAGGGTGCCAATACCTATCTGACAGGCTTCGAGTCACCGCTCAAAAGCGGACGCAGTGTCGTCCTGATTGCAGCTGCCGACACTCAAGGGCTCAACGACGCGACCGCGGCACTGCTGGGCAGCGATGAAAACGCCGGCGCGCTTCAGGGCAGCCTGGCCGTGGTCAACGGCAAGCGCATCCAGTCTCTGGTCGCCGAGCAGGAATACTACGTGGGCCATCTGGGCCCGTTCAAATACGTCCAGTGGATATTTTCTCAGCATCTGTCGTGGATGCTGCTGGCGACAGCCCTGGGCATCCTGTTGATCAGCGTGTTGGTCTACCTGTCCCTTCGCAGCCGTGCCCGACGACGCCTGGGCGATTGATCGAGCAATGGAGCAAAGTCTGATGAACCCGCCCAAGACCGCCCTGCGCCAGCCACGTCTGCTCAGCCGTTGGCACAAGGTTGCGCGGCGGCTGGCGAGCCTGCTGCCCATGGTCGTGCTGATGCCGGCAGCCGCGCAGGCCGACACCTGCCCGGCTGCGGCCTGGCCGCTGTGGCAGACCTATGCCGAGCGCTTCGTGCAAGCCGACGGCAGGATGCTGGAGTCGGCCATGGATCCCCAGCACAGCACGTCGGAAGGCCAGTCCTACGGAATGCTTTTTGCCTTGATCGGCAATGACCAGGCCACCTTCGACAAACTCTGGCGCTGGTCATCTTCCAATCTGGCCGGTGGCGACATTGCCAACCGTCTCCCGGCATGGCTGTGGGGCCGCGGCAAGGATGACCTGTGGGGTGTGCAGGACGCCAACTCGGCCTCCGATGCCGACCTCTGGTTTGCCTATGCGCTTCTCGAGGCAGCACGGATCTGGCAGCGGCCCGAATACCGTGCCGATGCCAAGCGCTTGCTGGCCAATATCGAGGCGCGTCAGGTGGTGAGCTTGCCGGGGTTGGGCAAAATGGTCCTGCCCGGGCCTGAAGGCTTCGTTCAGCCCGATCACCTCTGGCGCCTGAACGCGAGCTACCTGCCCGTCCCGTTGCTGCGGCGCCTGGCCAAAGAGTCACCCAGCGGGCCGTGGAAAGAAATCGTCGAGAACACCGCGAAAATGCTGCGCGCCTCAAGCCCCAAAGGCTTTGTCGCCGACTGGATCGGCTACCGTGGCACGTCGGCGAACTCGGGGTTGTTCGTGGTCGATCCGATCAAGGGTGAAGTGGGCAGCTACGATGCTATCCGCGTCTATCTCTGGGCGGGCATGACGGCAAAGTCGGACCCGCTGGCAGCACCGATTCTTGCGCATCTCGACGGCATGGCCGCCAGCATCGCCTCAACCGGCATTCCGCCGGAAAAAGTCCAGGTTACCAGCGGAAAAACCGAAGGCAGCGGACCGTTCGGGTTCTCTTCCGCGCTGATTCCCTACTTCCAGGCCAAGGGCCAGCCCTGGTTGGCCGAACAGCAGCAACGTCGGGTTGAACAGGCGTTGAGCAAGGCCCTGGAGCAGGTAAACGGCGAGCGCACGCAACCGTTGTATTACGACTACATGCTCAGCCTGTTCGCCTTGGGTTGGGCCGAAAAACGCTATCAGTTCCTCAATGACGGAACCCTGAAACTAGTTTGGGAGACAGCATGCCCCCGCGCCGCCAATCGCTAGCCATTGCAATTCTGGCCGCGCTGGTCACTCATGCGGCCCTCGCCGAAACGACGGACCCGCAAGCACTGCTTATCGAGCAAGGCTATTACTGGCAGGCCCGCAACAAAGCCGAGCGTGCCACGGAAATCTGGCAGAAGCTGCTGCGCCTGGCGCCCGACCAGGTCGATGCCCTTTATGGCCTGGGCTCGTTGGCCGTCCAGCAAAAGCGGATGAGTCAGGCCCAGGATTACCTCGGCAAACTCAAGGCAATCCGCCCGGTGCCGCGCCTTGCCCTGCAGCTGGAGCAGGACATTGCCCTGACGGCAGCTGACCGCCAGCAGCAACTCGAAGATGCCCGTCGTTTTGCCGATGCAGAAGATCGCGAAAAGGCAGCCGCCGCTTACCAGAAGCTGTTTGACGGCGCCCAGCCGCAGGGCAAGCTCGCCTTCGAGTACTACAACAATCTGGCGTTCACCAACGATGGCTGGCCGCAGGCTCGCCAGGGGCTCGAGCGCCTGTTGCGCGAGACGCCCGATGATTCGATCATCGCGCTGTTCCTGGCCAAGCACCTGGCACGTCGCGAGGCCACCCGGCCAGAAGGGATCCAGGCACTGGCCCGGCTCTCCACGCGCCCTGATATTGCTGGCGATGCGGATGAGAGCTGGCGCCTGGCGCTGGTCTGGCTCGGTGCGCCCTCCGCCACGCAAGCGCCATTGTTCGAGGCGTTCCTCAAGGTACACCCTGATGATCAAGAGATCCGGGACCTGTTGAACAAGGGCAAGGCCTCTTCCGGCAGCGCTGGCTGGCAACAGGACCCTGGCATTGCACGGGGCCTCAAGGCGCTCGATAAAGGTGACACGATCACGGCCGAGCGGGAGTTCCAGGCGCGCCTCAAGGAAAACCCCCGGGATGCCGACGCGCTCGGCGGGCTGGGCGTCGTCCGCCAGCAGCAGAACCGTCTGGCAGACGCGGCGGACCTGCTGAGCCAGGCAGCCCGGCAACCTGGCGGCAGCCGCTGGAAAGCCGCGCTGGTCGATGTGCGTTACTGGCAACTGCTCGAGCAGGCCCGCGATGCCCAGGGCAAGGGCAACCTGGGTCAGGCACGCGACCTTATCAGCCAGGCCATGCGCCTGAACCCCAAGCCTTTGGCCGGGCCATTGGCCCTGGCAGGCGTTCAGGCTCAAGCCGGGCAAGTGGAGGCCGCCGAAGCCAGTTACCGGCAGATTCTCGCCAGACATCCAACGGATGTAGATGCTGCCACGGGCCTGATCAATGTGCTGACGCAGATGGGCAAGGCCGACGAAGCCTTGTATCTGCTCGACAGCCTGCCTGCCGCCGACCAGTCTCGCCTGGGTGAAGCCGGCCGCCTGCGCGCCATGCGCGCCGAACAGATGGCCAGCGCCGCAGAGCAACGAGGTGATGTGCGAGGCGCGCAAAAGCTGCTTCAGGATGCGCTGCGAAGCGATCCTGACAACGTCTGGTCACGCTTCGCGCTGGCTCGCCTGTACCTGAAAACCAATGAAGCGAAAAAGGCCCGCGAACTGATCGATGGCCTGCTGAAGTCGCAACCGAACAATCCCGATGCGCTCTACACCAGCGCCCTGCTCTCGGTCGAACTGCGCGAGTGGGAGAAAGCCCAGGCGACCCTGGCGCGTATTCCCGCCTCCGAACGCACGCGCGACATGAACGAGCTGGCCGCCGATATCGCCCTGAATGCGCAGATCAATCAGGCGCTGGCAATTGCCAAACGCGGCCAACGCCAGGAAGCCAAAGTGCTGCTGGCGCGCACCGAGCCGTTGGCCGGAGGGTCGCCTGAGCGCCTCGCCGCCATCGCGTCGGCGTATGTCGATGTCGGCGATACCGCACAGGCGCTGGTGATGATGCGCAGCCTGTTGGCCCAGAGCCCGGCGCCTTCTGCAGAGCTGCAATTGCTATATGCCGGTGTGCTGCTCAAGAGCGGCGAAGATGTCGAAGTCAGTGGCATTTTGCGTGACTTGCAAGGCCAGCCCATGAGCGTTCCGGCACGCAAGCAGTATGAAGATCTGCTCTATCTGTACCGCGTGCGCCAGGCCGAACAACTGCGCGAAAAAGGCGATCTGGTTGCGGCATACGACACTCTGTCCCCGGCCTTGGCCCAGCGTCCCGGTGATAGCACCGCCGTCTCGGCCCTGGCGCGGATGTACAGCGCCAGCGGGGATACCGCCAAAGCGTTCGAACTGTACAAACCCTTGGTACAGCGCGATCCGGACAATGCTCAATTGTTGATCGGCGCGGCCGATGCCGCCGTCCAGGCGCGAGACATGGCGTTTGCTGAAAAATCCGTCGCCAAGGCCGTGATGCTGGAACCGGGCAACCCCGACACATTGACCAACGCGGCGCGGATCTATCGAGTTCTGGGCAAAAGCGGCGAAGCTGCAGCATTGTTGCGCAAAGCGGTGAGCATCGAGCAAAGCGAAAAGCGTCACACACTGATTGCCCAGGCCGGCTCACCGAATGTGGCGGCCAACCCCTTCGTCGGCTTGCCCGGTCAGCGCCGTCAGACCACTGCAGCGGCCACTGCCGAGCTGGTGCCGCTGCCTGCCGCAATGACGCCAACTGCTCCTGTTGCGGATGATTTGCCTATCCCTGCCGGGTCGACCCAGGCTTATGCAGGCCAGGGCTATACCACATCAGAAGCGTATGCCGGCCAAACCTACGCAAGCGCCCTACCCGGCGCCAGCGGGGTGGACAACCCCTTCGCGGCACGCTCGGCAGCGGCCGCACCCCGCAATGACATGAGCCCTGCCCAGCGCGCCTTGAACGAAATCCTTCAGGAGCGCAGCGCCTATGTCACCCAAGGGCTGAGCATCCGCAGCAATAACAGCGAGTCGGGCCTGAGCAAGCTGACTGACGTGCAGACGCCGCTGGAGGCCAACTTCCCGGTCGGTGACCATCGCCTGGCGGTTCGCGTGACACCGGTCTCGCTGAACGCCGGCAGCGCCAATGCCAACGCCAAACAGCGCTTCGGTGGCGGGCCGACCGTGTCGGACAGCGATTCGACCGGCTCGCAGAAAGATCAGGGCGTGGGCGTAGCGGTGGCATTCGAGAGCCCCGATCACGGGGTCAAGGCCGACATCGGCACGACCCCCATGGGCTTTCGCTACAGCACCGCGGCAGGCGGCGTCAGCATCGACCGACCGTTCGAATCGAACCCCAGCGCCCGCTATGGCGTCAACGTTTCGCGTCGCCCGGTCACCGACAGCCTGACCTCCTTTGCCGGTACCAAGGATCAACGCACGGGCCAGAGTTGGGGGGGAGTCACCGCCAACGGAGCGCGCGGACAGCTGAGCTATGACAACGAAAAAATCGGTGCCTACGGTTACGGCTCATGGCACAAGCTGCTGGGCAACAATGTCGAGTCCAACACCCGCAGTGAGCTGGGAAGCGGCGTCTACTGGTACCTGAGCAATACCAATGACCACAAGTTGACCATGGGCGTCAGCATGACGGGCCTGGCCTACGACAAGAACCAGGACTTTTTCACCTATGGCCATGGCGGCTATTTCAGCCCGCAAAGCTTTTTTGCCATTGGCGTCCCGGTAACCTGGGCCCATCGCACAGAGCGGTTTTCCTATCAGGTCAAGGGCTCGGTGGGCGTTCAGCACTTCGAGCAGGACCGCGCCGACTATTTCCCGAACGACAAGGACTTGCAGGCTTCGGCAGGCGACCTCAGCTATGAAAGCCAGAACAAGACCAGCGTGGGTTATAGCCTGTCGGCCAACGGCGAATACAAGTTCGGTTCGAATTTCTTCCTGGGCGGCAACCTGGGCCTGGATAACGCCCGCGACTACAAACAATTTTCCGGTGGCATGTACCTGCGGTACACGTTCGAGGACGCCAACGGCCCGATGTCCCTGCCGGTCAGCCCTTACCTTTCCCCTTATTCAAATTGATCTGACAAGGAGCATTCAATGCCTTCTTCCGCCCTTGCTGGCCTGACGCTTCTGGTTCTCGGCGAGAGTCACATGAGCCTGGCGAACCACTTGATGGAGCCACTGCACGATAACCTGACCCAACAAGGCGCCACGGTTCACTCCATCGGTGCCTGCGGCGCCAGCGCGGCTGACTGGCTGATCACCAAGAAAGTCGATTGCGGCGCCGAACGCAAAGGCACGGGCAAGATGCAGATCAAAGGCCGCGATGCGACCACCACGCCCATCAAGGAGCTGATCGCAGCAGACAAGCCCGACCTGGTGGTACTGGTCATCGGCGACACCATGGCCTCCTACGATAAGCCGGTATTCCCCAAGGCCTGGGCCTGGCAGAGCGTCACCAGCCTGGCCAAGGAAATCACCGCCACCGGGACCAAGTGTGCCTGGGTCGGCCCGGCCTGGGGCAAGGTGGGCGGCATGTACAAGAAGAACGATGCGCGCACGCAACTGATGTCGCAGTTCCTGGCCGCCAACGTCTCGCCGTGCACTTACATCGACTCGCTGACGTTCTCCAGGCCGGGTGAGTGGGTCACGACCGACGGCCAGCATTTCACCGTCGCCGGCTACAAATCCTGGGGCAATGCTATCGGCAACGCCTTGAGCAAACTGCCGGCCGACAGCCTGAGCAACAAGGGAGCGAAATAATGAAGCGGATGACCTGCGGCCTGTTGGCGGTACCGGCCCTGTTGCTCGGCATGGGTGTGCACGCCGCCGATATCCCGCTGTACCCGACCGGGCCGAGTGAAGACTCTGCCTTCCTGCGCTTCGTCAATGGCGCGGACAGCGCCCTGCAACTGGTCGCCGACGGTTCCAGCGCCCGCCTCGAACTCGAAGGCCGGAACGACGTTTCCGATTACTTGCCGGTGCCTGCCGGCAAAGCCATCAAGGGCACCCTGAGCCGCAATGGCACGGATGTGCCTTTCGAGCTCAGCGTCGCCCCCGGTGAGTTCGCCACCGTGGTCGCCCTGGCGGATTCGGCCAACGGCATCAAGCAGGTGGTGGTACGTGAGCAGCCGGATGACTTCAACGGCCTGAAGGCCTCGCTGGCCTTCTTCAATACCGACCCCGGGTGCGCCAACGCGACCCTGCGTCCGGCCGGACGCAACGCCGACCTGTTCAAGGACGTGGCCGAGGGCAGCTTGCAGCGACGCTCGATCAATCCGGTCAGCCTCTCGGTTGAGCTGGTTTGCGCCAATGCCATTGTCGGTACGCCTCTGGATCTGGGCGAGCTCAAGGCCGGCGAGCGTTATAGCGTGCTGCTGCTGCCGGGCTCGCACATTGTGTCCGCCACGGACAAGCTGTCTCACTGATCGGATTGCGTTGCGCCCATGGTCTTCGCCTCACTTGAGTTCCTGACGCTGTTTCTGCCCGCGTTCATGCTGGTCTATACCATGGGCAGCCTGGCAGGGCGCAACGTCACCCTGTTGCTGGGCAGCTGGTTGTTCTATGGCTGGCTGAGCCCGCTGTTCCTGCTGCTGCACATTGCCCTGACGGTGGTCGCCTGGGGCGGCGGCTTGCTGGTCGATCGCGCCCGGGAAGGCTCGCCCTGGCGTGTCCGACTATTGGTATCGTTGATCGTTTTCAATACTGCCGTGCTCTGCTGGTACAAGTACGCGAACATTCTGGCCGGCACCTGGAGCGAGCTGATCACCTACTACGGGGCGATGCCTCTGCAATGGCAGCGCGTTGCGTTGCCGGCCGGCCTGTCGTTTATCGTCCTGCAAGCGATCTCCTACCTGGTGGATGTGCATCGGCGCACCGTGCCGGTAGAGCGCAGCTTCATCAACTACGCCACTTACATCTCGATGTTCGGTCACTCCATCGCCGGCCCCATCATTCGCTACGACTGGGTACGCCGCGAGCTGATAGAGCGCAAATTCTGCTGGCAGAACTTTTCCTTGGGCGCACGCCGGTTCATGATCGGCATGTGCATGAAAGTGCTGGTTGCCGACACCCTGTCGCCGCTGGTCGATGTCGCGTTCCAGTTGGATAACCCGTCCTTCGTCGATGCCTGGATTGGTTGCCTCGCGTACTCGTTGCAATTGTTTTTCGACTTTGCCGGCTATAGCTCGATGGCGATCGGGTTGGGGCTGATGCTGGGCTTCCATTTCCCGGAGAACTTCAAACAGCCTTACCTGGCCAGCAGCATCCAGGACTTCTGGCGGCGCTGGCACCTGTCGCTGTCCAGCTGGCTGCGCGACTATCTGTATATATCACTGGGCGGTAATCGCAACGGCGCATGGAAGACCTATCGCAACCTGTTCCTGACCATGGCCATCGCCGGCCTCTGGCATGGCGGCGACAGTTGGAACTATCTGCTCTGGGGTTCGGCCCATGGCGTGGCCCTGTGTATCGACCGAGCCTGGGGCCGGGCCGGGCTTCCCAGCGTGCCGGGCGTGCTCTCGCATACCCTGACCCTGTTGTTCGTGTTCCTGGCCTGGACCCTGTTTCGCGCGCCGGATTTTCACTCGGCGCTGAACATGTATGCCGGCCAGTTCGGCCTGCATGGCATGGCGCTCGGCGATGCCCTGGCGGTTACCCTGCGCCCGGTGCATGGCCTTGCGGCCTTGCTTGGGGTGTTGTGCATCATCGCACCGCTGCTGCAACCACGCTGTGAACAACGATTCGGAGGCAACGCCCTGTTCGCGCTGGCCGCCGCCCTTTGGCCCATCGCCGGTTTCATGCTCTCGTTCGCGCTGATCGCCAGCCGCGAAGCCGTGCCCTTCCTGTACTTTCAGTTCTGATGAACACGACCAAGCCTGACCCGTCCACCGCGCCGGTGCCGCCCAGCGAACTGGCAATCCGAACCAGCCCGCTGGCAGGCGCCACCTTGCTGGTATTGCTTACCGCCGGGCTGCTCTCATGCGGCTGGTTGGCGATGCAAGGCAAGATCGAAGCTCTGCCGTCGAAGCTCTCGACCAACGCGCTGCTCGAGGGTGATGTGACCCATCGCATTGCCAAGGAACTGTCCGCTGCGTCACTGCCGCAATACGCCGCCAGCCTCGAACGGGGCGCCAGCTGGTTGTTGTTTCAGGATACCGGCCCACGGGTTCGCCAAGGCTGCCCTGGCTGGCTGTTCCTGGCCGACGAACTCAAGCTCCACCGTCGCGCCCAGGGCAATGCCGACGCCAAGGCCCAGGCGGTTATCGGCCTGCGCCAGCAGTTGGCCAGGCGAGGCATCGAACTGCTGGTGGCGGTGGTCCCCGACAAGAGCCGGATTGCCGCTGCGCAACGCTGCACACTACGGCGTCCCGGCGCACTGCAAGCGCGTATCGTCGACTTCACCTGGGTACTGCAAAAGGCGGACGTCGCTAACATCGATTTGACCCAGGTTATGCAACCGCTGGGCGCACAGGCCTACTTGCAAACCGATACCCATTGGAGTGAAAGCGGGGCCCAGAGCGCCGCCCGCGCCATCGTCCAACAAACCCGTGCATTGGGTATCACGCCAACCCCGCAAAAAGTCTTCGATGTCAGTCATGCACCGGCCGCCCCGCGCCCAGGGGACCTGGTTCGGTTGTCTGGAATCGATTGGTTGCCCCTGTCGCTGCAGCCGGCAATCGAAGTGGTCGCGCAGACCCAGATCAAAGAACGGATCGAAGCACCTGCGAGCGGTTCGGATAGCCTCGATGACTTGTTTGGCGACGATAACCTGCCCAATACCGCATTGATTGGCACGTCCTTTTCGCGCAATTCCAACTTTGCCGGGTTCCTGCAACTTGCGCTCGGGGCCCCGGTCGGTAACTTCGCCAAGGATGGTGGCGAGTTTTCAGGCGCTGCCAAGGCCTACTTCGATAGCCCGGCGTTCAAACAGACGCCGCCACGCCTGGTTATCTGGGAGATTCCGGAGCGCGACCTGCAAACGCCCTACGCTAACGATATCGGCATCGACCAGGCGCCAGATTGGCCTATGCTGCTCTGAGCATAGAGCCGGTGGTTCATATTCATGAGGGAAGTCCGATGTTCTACGTGCAACGCGATGCACAAGGCCAATTGATTCGTGTAGAAACCGCAGCCTACGCTGGCTTCACAGAAACGCTAGCAACGGACCACGCTGAAATCCAGGCCTGGTATTCCAATGCCAGGGTCGAAAACAGCCTGCGACAGCTCAAGCAGAGCGACCTGGAAATGATCCGTGTGCTGGACGACTTGATTCAGGTGCTGACGGCCAAGGGAGTTATCCGGGTTACCGACCTGCCGCCCGCCGCACAGGCCAAATTGATGGACCGCTCCCAGGCCCGCGAAGGTCTGGGAGGGCTGACTCGTCTGATCGATGACGATGAAAAAGGCCTGCTCTGAACAGATCAGGTCCAGGGCGCCGGCTCCCCGACAAGCCGGCCCTGAACGCCTTGAATGCCCATTTCACGAATGACCTGCAGTTCACCTTCGGTTTCCACACGCTCGGCGATCAACGGCAGGTCGATGCTGTGTGCGGCTCGCTGGACGGCCTCGATGAACAAGCGCTTGTGATTCTCCTGGTCGATGGCCCGAATGTAGCTGCCATCGATCTTCAGGTAAGCCAGCCCCAGATTGGTCAGATTGCCGATCATGCTGAAGCGCCCACCAAACCGTTGCAGGCTCAAGCCAAAACCCAGCGCGCGCAAGCGTCGGGTCAATTGTTCCAGCACGGACTGTTCGGGCAGCTGCTCTTCACCAATCTCCAAGGTCAACCTCGCTCCGAGCCCCACATTCTGGCCGAGTAATTCATAGACCCGCTGCAATGACGGCGGATCGTTCAGGGTCGCAGCCGAGAGATTGAGGGCCAGGGCCTGTTCATGACTTTGCATTTGCTTGAGCACCAATTCCAGCACCAGCAAATCCAGGCGCGCGGTCCAGCCGAAACGCTCCAGCCAGGGCAGGAACTGTCCGGCGGGAATGGCAAAGCCCTGCGGGTCAAGCAAGCGCGAGAGGACTTTGTAATGCAATACGCGCTCAAGGTCCGCGCTGGCAACCACGGGCTGGAAGAACAGCTGGAAATGCTGTTGATCGAGCGCCCGATCCAACAGATCGTGCCAGGTATGATGGTCATCGCCGACACTCGGTGCGCGGCTTGCCTCAAGGCACCGCCAGCTCGGCTCGCCCTGGTTGTTTGCCTGGGCCAGGGCTTCATCGGCCAGCGTAAGCAGGGTCTGCGGCGAATCCTGCGGGCTAAAGTGCGCAAGCCCCATATAGGCAACCGGCGTCACATCCGACGCGCCGGTGGCCTGCAGGCTGGCCAGGGTACTTTCCAGCGACTGGACCAGTTGCAGGGCATCCTCCCGGACCATGCCCGGTGCCAGTACGGCGAACTCTCCGCCACGGTTTCGGGTAATCAGGTTCCTGGTTTCCGGGAACCTGGCGCAGGTGCGCTGCAGCTGTTCACCCACAGCCTGCAGCAACTGGTCGGCCCGCTGCGCGCCCAGTCGCGCGTTCAGCCCGGCCAGGTCATTGACCCGCAGCAGCAACAAGTAACCCGGTCGAGTTTCCTCCAGATTGCTGACGCGTGCGGTGAGCTGCATCTCGAAATAGCGACGATTGGCCAGCCCCGTGAGCGGATCCTGAAAGGACTCGACCCGCAGTCGCTCACTGCGATCGGCCTGCTCCTGAAACAAGGCCTTGAGCTTCTCGACCATCTGGTTCATGGCCTGCACCACCCGCCGCAGTTCCGGAGTACGCGGCAGCTCCGGCAGGCTGAGAAATTCCCGGCGGGCAATGGCATGGGACTGTTCGACCATGTAATCGAGCGGCTTGAGCTGACGCCTCAACAGCAGCGCCCCGAGCACCACACTCAAGGCTCCGCACAGCAGCAACCAGCCAAGGCTGCCCAAGGCGCTCTGCCAGAGCTTGGCCAGCGCAAACATCGGGTGGCTGACCACTTCCACACGTGCAGCCTGTTGCCAACCGCGGCTGACGATCGCATCGCCCCCGGCAGGTTCCAGACCGATCAATTTCACGAACCAGGCCGGCACGCTATTGCTATCGGGTACCGTATTGCGCTCGAGCATGGCCGAGTCTGTCGTGAGGTCGATGACGCGGATGCTGGCGTAATAGCCGCTATCGAACATCGAGCTGACCAGCAGCTCGACCATCGCCGGATCATCGATATTCAGCGTCAATGACAGCGCCAGCGCCGTGGCGCCGTCCTGGGCATGGGAGCGCAATTGATTGACGTATTGAGCCCGTGAGCTTTCCAGGCTGACCATGAAACTGCCGCTGAAGGCGACGATCAGAAACAGGCAGATGGCGATCAATAGCTGTTTGAACAGAGACATCAGTGCTCCTCAATAGACCGGCTCGGCTGGAAAACCCTCGCCCTGCATCTTTTTCAAGAGATCCTGCCAGCGCGACAAGCGCTTTGTGTCGCCGACCTTTTTATTGCCTGTCGCTCCCGTCAACCATAGACCTTCGCCGTTGAATGCATAAACCGGCAACAGATCGGTTCGTTGATTGGCAGGCTTGATGGAATCGATCAGGCTATCGAGCACCAAAGGCATGGCTTCGGGGCTTGCATAGTAGGTCAGGACCATATGGGCCCGATTCTGTTGCAGCGCCTTGACGTAGGTAATGCGCAGATTCTCGCTGGGAACGCCCAAACGGCGCAGGCTGAAGTACTTGGCAATGGCAAAATCCTCACAGTCGCCAGCCCCCTTCCAGAGCGATTCGACCGGGGTGGACCAGTAATCGACCTCATGCCAGAGATCGATATCCTCGCGGTACTGCAACTGGCGGTTGAAGAACTGGTTGACCACCGTCAATTGTTCGCGCTCGGAGATCTGCTTCTGGGTAGACAGCAGGCGCTGCCAGGCATCGATGCGCTGCTGGCCTTTACCCAGCGGCCCGTACAACTTTTGCGCATGCTCGCTGATCAGCGAGAAATTCCAGTCCGCGTGCAAGCCACCCAGCAACAAGCCGCCGAGCAGCAGGGCCAGACCAAGCCGGCGAATGGTCGAAAACACTGTCCAATGTGTCGCCAAAGCGAGCAATCCACCAGATGGGTAGGGAACGGATGGTGGGACTTGTTCCAGCAAGCAACAATGTCGCCTTGAGGTCATCCGGTCAGCGTCGATACGCCCTCTCAACGCTAGCACCAATGCCTGTACCGGTCAGTAAACGCACCCCCTGGAGATGAATCAACGGGCCGCTTCCTTTCGTGAAATACTTCGTTCACGATGGTATCAGGTAGGATTTCCTATCGATCTTTGACAAGAACTGACGCAATAACTAGGGTGAAGAGGATCTCTGAATCCGCCTTCGCACGTTTTATTCAGGTAGATACAGCGTGACTGATAAATCCAGCCCCTTGAGTCGCATTCTGCCCAGCGAACAGCTCGAGCCACACCTGGCCCGCGCAGTGATCGAGGAAAAGCTGCGCAACGCCATCATCGATGGCCGTCTGCCCAGTGGAACGGCTTTGCGTCAGCAAGAGCTTGCGACCCTGTTCGGGGTCAGCCGCATGCCCGTGCGCGAAGCGTTGCGTCAGCTGGAAGCGCAGTCATTGCTGCAGGTGGTCGCACACAAGGGCGCTGTTGTCGCGCCTTTGATCGGCGAAGATGCCGCGGACATCTATGCCTTGCGCATCATCCTGGAAACCGAGGCTTTGCGTCAGTCGATCCCGCTGCTCGATGCCGAGGATATTGCTGCGGCTCGCCACTACATCGAGCTGCTGGAAAATGAGACCAGTCACGCCGAACTCGGGCGGTTCAATCGCCTGTTCCATATGGCACTCTACTCAAAGTCACCGAACCGCAAGTTGTTACGCCTGATCGAAGACGAGCTGAATCAGGAAGAGCGCTTCCTGCGATTTCATCTCTCCTCCATGGGGCTGGGCAAACTGACCCAGGACGACCACCGCGCCCTGGCCGATGCCGCCCAGGAGAAGGATGTCGATAAAGCCGTCGACCTTCTGAAGAGGCATCTGAACAAAGGCCTGGATACCATCAGAAACTATCTGGACAAACTTTCGGACAATGGCACCGCAAACCATTGAGTCGGACGACCCTTCGGGAGTGAAGCGGCTTGGGCGCTTGATCTCATGCCAGGGAAAATGCCGTGCATGCTCATGACAACAAGTGGTTGACGGTCGTGAACTCCGGTCAACCGGCGAAAATTCGACTGGTCTGCTTCCCCTACGCCGGCGGTGATTCGGAAAATTTCCGTAGTTGGTCACAGGACCTGGGCGACCACATCGAACTGGTCACGGTGAAACTTCCGGGGCACGGCTCACGCCTTAACGAACCCCCATACGCTGAATGGACGCCCCTGCTCCAGGATACCTTTACCCTGCTCAGCCGTTACCTGAGCGAACCTCACGCCCTGTTTGGCCACAACCTTGGTGGGCAACTGGCCTACGAAATTGCCAAGCTGTGCGAAGTCCGCTACCCGGGGCAGACCCGACATCTGTTCGTTTCCGCCTGTCGCAGCCCTGACAGCCAACATCCCCGCCCCTTTCTGCACGAACTCCCGCAACCCGAGTTCGACAAGGCGTTCAGAGACCTGGGGCTCGCTCTTCCAGAAGCAGAGAACGTTCTGCAAACTCTCGAGCCAACCTTGCGCTGTGACCTGAAACTCACAGAACTATGGTCGGATCGGTTGGGCGAACGGCTCAATGTTCCGCTCACGGCGCTGTATGGCAGTGACGATCCGCACAATACGGTCGCCAGCATGATGAACTGGCGCGAGTTCACCCGCCGTGAGTTCGAGCTGATCGAGATCAACGGTGGCCGTTGAGCGGATCAACTGTTGCAAAATGTGCCGCGCATCTCGACAATGCGACTTATTATCATTTGTGACATTTCCGCAGCGCGTATCCATGACCTCTCAAGCGTCCGCCGTGCAATCGCTCTATAGCCATCACCACAGCTGGCTGAACACCTGGCTGCGCAGCAAGCTGGGCAATGCTGCCGATGCTGCGGACCTCGCCCAGGATACCTTCGTGCGCTTACTGCAACGCAGCGAGCGCCTGGAGTTGACTGCCCCCCGGGCGTTCCTGCGTACGGTTGCCCGGGGCCTGGTCATTGATCATTGGCGCCGTGAAGAATTGCACCGCGCCTACCTTGAGGCGCTTGCGCACCTGCCGCCGGCCGACGTGCCGTCTCCGGAAACCCGTGAACTGCTGCTTGAGCTGCTTGAAAGCATCGCCAGGATGCTCGAAGGCCTGAAACCAAAAGTACGTAGGGCTTTTCTGCTGGCTCAGTGCGAAGGTTTGACACATAAACAGATCGCCGAGCAGATGGGTATCTCCCTGCGCTCGGTCGAGCGCTATGTGGCCGACGCGCTCTACCATTGCTACCTGCTGCGCTATGACTCCGCTCAATGAAACACCAGTCTCAGGAGCCACAGCACCTGGTGGTCAAGCAGGCCATCCATTGGATGCTGCGCCTGCGCAACAATGGCGACAATGCCCGGCTGCACCAGCAATGCGACTCCTGGCGCGCTGCCCACCATGATCACGAGTGGGCCTGGCAACGGGTTCAAACGCTCAACCGGGAATTGAGTACCAACTTGCGCGCCGTACCCGGGGCCAGCATTGCCTTTGAAACCCTGGAGACCAGCGCCCAGCGACTGAGCCGGCGCCAGGCCTTGAAAATGCTCGCGGGCGTAATGATGGTCGGCTCCGCGGCATGGGTCAGCAAAGACCTCACGCCCTGGGATCAATGGACTTCGGATTTCGCAACGGGTACCGGCGAGCGCCGCGCCTTCCAGCTGCCAGATGGGTCACGCCTGGAGCTCAACACCCGCAGTGCTGCCGACCTTACCTTTGACGCTCGGCAACGCTTGGTCGCGCTAAAACAGGGTGAGCTCATGCTGACCTGCGGGGCCGATCCGCAAACGCCTGGGCGCCCGTTGCTGGTGCGTACCCGACACGGACTGTTCGAAGGGTTCAACGGGCGCTTCATGGTCCGCCAGGAGCGCGATTGCACGCGGGTCAGTGTCAGCGAAGGCCGAGTGGCCATTCATTCGCCCGGCAACAGTGACGGCACCGGCCTGCAGTGGGTTCTGGCCGGGCAGGCGTTCAAGGTCACCGCGACAGCGGCCACGCCATTGTTGACCCAGAACATGGATGCCGGCGCCTGGGCCGATGGCCTGATCGTCACGCGTAACATGCGCCTGGCCGACTTTCTGGCGGAAGTCGGGCGTTATCGCAATGGCCATCTGAGTTGCGCCGACGATATTGCCGATTTGCAGTTATCAGGTGTGTTCCGCCTGGACGACACCGAAAAACTGCTGCAGATACTTCCACAAACCCTCCCGGTCAAACTGCATTACCGCACCCGCTGGTGGGTGCGGCTCGAACGGATGACCTGACCGCCTTCGAGCCCAGACAGTGGTAACGAAAAATAATTTGGCGGGTTTTTCTCATGAGTCCGGCTTGGACAGTAAGCAACCCTATCTGCCCTTACCGACTCAGCGGAAGTTAACAATGCCTTGCTTCTTGTCCACGCTACAGCCCACGCAAACGAATGATTCTCGATCTATCTTAGATTCATCTTCCAGAAGCCTGCTGACCAAAGCGATTCGTGCAGCTTTTCTATGCACCGCCCTGGGTGTCGGCAGCCTGCCCCTCATGGCCATGGCACAGCAGGATGCCGTCAGCGTGAGTCACCGGTATGAAATTGCGCCGGGCCCCCTGGACGAGGTCCTCAATCAATTCGCTCGGCAGGCAGGCATCACCCTTTCCAGCACGCCTGAGCTGACCCGAGGCGTGCAATCACCGGGTTTGAGCGGCACTTATTCGGCCGATCAAGCGCTGAGCCACCTGCTCAATGGTTCCGGCCTTGAAGCCGTCAGCCAGGATGGCAGCAGCTACGTGCTGCGAACACTGCCTCAGAGCGAAGCCATGGCGCTGCCAAACACGGAAATCCGCGGCTTTGCGCTGGGCAACGCCCTGGGCAGCATGGAAGGCTACAACGCCACCCATAGCCAGGTCGCGACCAAGACCAGTACCGCGCTGCTGGAAACCTCGCAATCGGTGTCGGTGGTCACCCGCCAGCAGATGGACGACCAGGGTTCGCAGACCGTCTCCCAGGCCATGCGCTATACCCCCGGCGTGCTGACTAACCCTTATGGCGCCACCCACCGCTACGACTACGTCGCCATGCGCGGCTTCAATGACGGCTCTGTGGATAACATCTACCTTGACGGTCTCAAGTCCATGGGCGACAGCGGGACCTACAGCACCATGCAGGTTGACCCTTACTTCCTCGAGCGTATCGATATTCTCAAAGGGCCTTCTTCGGTGTTGTACGGCCGCAGCTCGCCGGGTGGCCTCGTCGCACTGACCAGCAAGAAGCCGCTGTATGAGGATTACCATCAGATTCAAGCCATGGTGGGGACCCAAAACCAACAAGGCATAGGCTTCGACTTCAGCGGCCCACTCGATGATGACAAGCGCATTGCCTACCGCCTGACCGGCCTGGCGGACAAGTCGGACACACAGTTCGATCACAACAAGGAAAAGCGCTACGCCCTGGCACCTACCATCAGCATCGATTTCAGCGAGGACACTTCGTTGACCCTGCAGGCCTATCTGCAACATGACCCGGACGGTGGCTATCACGGCGGCCTGCCGGCCGATGGCGCGCTGCATCAGCGCAATGGCCAGCGTATCTCGGATCACTTCTTCGAAGGCGAGCCTGGCATCGATCAGTTTCAGCGCGACCAACAGTCTTTCGGCTATCAGTTCGAGCACCGCTTCAACGATGTATTCACCGCCCGCCAGAACTTCCGCTACCTGGATTCGAAGGTAAACATTGACCAGGTCTACGCCTATGGCTGGACCAGCCCAACCAGCAACGAGCTGAACCGCTACTTCACCGGTGGCGACGAGAAGCTGCACTCCTTCATCGTCGATAACATGCTGCAGGCTGAATTCTTCACGGGCGCGACCAAACACACGATGCTGCTGGGCGCCGACTACCAGCGGCGCAAGACCGTAGTGGACTGGACCAGCGGCGCTCTGGCACCGATCAATGCGTTTGATCCGCACTATGGCAACGAAACCATCACTTACTTCGCGCCGACCAGCTACCTGCGTCGCCTGGAGCAGACAGGCGTGTACCTGCAGGACCTGATCGAGATGGATCAATGGCGCTTTTCGCTGGGCGTGCGCCAGGATTGGGTCAAGACTTCGGAGGAGAACCGCATCGCCGAAGCAAGCCGCCCCGAAGGAACCGAAATCAGTGACGAGCGCAGCAAGATGACCGGGCGTGCGGGCGCGCTCTACCTGTTCGATAACGGGATCGCGCCCTATATCAGCTATTCGGAGTCGTTCAACCCGAACTCTTACGCCGATAGCGCTGGCAACCCTCTGGCACCTACCGAGGGCAAACAGTGGGAAACCGGTATCAAATACCAGCCCCCGGGTACCGACAACCTGTTCACGGCTTCGATCTTCCGCATCGACCAGGAAAACCTGGCATCGAAGCTGCCGCAAGAGAACTTCTACCGTGCCATCGGCGCCGTCCGCTCCCAGGGCCTTGAGCTTGAAGCCCATGTTCAGGTGACAGACAACCTGAGAGTGCTGGGCAGCTACACCTACACCGACATCGAGTACTCGAAATCGATGATCAGCACGCTGGACGGCGTCACGCAGAACAAGGGCAACTCGCCCACCCAGGCACCCGAGCAAATGGCTTCGGTCTGGGCCGATTACGCCTTCAACCAGGGTGCACTGGATGGCTTGCGCCTCGGCGGCGGCGTTCGTTATGTCGGTTACAGCTGGGCGGATGCGGAAAACACCATGAAGGTACCCGCCTACACCCTGGTGGATGCATCGGTCGGTTACGACCTGGGCAAGGTTGGCCTCAAAGGCGTCGATGTGCGGCTCAATGCCAATAACCTGACCAACGAAACCTATATCGCTTCCTGCGCCAGCCTGGACTTCTGCTACATGGGCGAAGAGCGCAACGTCAGCGCGACCGTCAGTTACCAATTCTGATTCAAGCCTGCGTGATCCAGCAAAGCCAGCCCCTGTTCCAGGGGCTGGCTTTGTCGTATCCGGCACTTACTTGTCGAGAGTCTATTGATGCGCCACCTCTACGTTCTGCTGCACCGTTACATCGGTCTTGCCATCGCCTTGTTCCTGGCGCTGGCGGGTATCACCGGAAGTCTCCTGGCTTTTCAGCATGAGATCGACGAGTGGCTCAACCCCGCCTTTTATCAAGCCCCGGCGCAAGGCCAGGCGCTGCCACCGGGAACGCTGGTGGACAATGTGCAGGCGCAGTACCCACGGTTGCAGGTCTGGTACATGGAGTACCCCGACGAACCTGGGCATTCCGCCTTGCTGGCGGCCGTACCGCGCAATGATCCGGCCACGGGCGAACCCTTCGCAGAAAAAAACACCGTGTTCTATCTGGACCCGGTCAGCGGCATCACTCTGGGCCAGCGCTATTGGGGCGAATGCTGTTTTTCCCGCGAGAACTTCATGCCCTTCATGCTCGAGTTCCACTACACCCTGACGTTGCCAGGCAACTGGGGGTTGTTGCTGATGGGGGTGGTGGCGATCCTGTGGGTCATCGATTGCTTCATCTCCGTGCTGCTGACGTTGCCACGCGCTCGTCCCTTCTGGAGCAAATGGGCAACCGCCTGGAAGATCAAGGGTGGGCATGCCTACCGCTTGAACATGGACATCCACCGCGCCGGCGGGCTCTGGCTGTGGTTACTGCTGCTGCCCGTCGCCGTGAGCAGTGTTGCCATGAACTTGCCGAGCCAGGTGTTCAAGCCGGCCGTGTCGCTGTTCTCCCCGGTCGAGCCAAGTGTCTACGAGGCGCGCGGGCGGTTGCCCAAGGAACAACTGGGAGAAACCCGACTGAGTTATCAACAGGCTTATGAGTTGGCGCAGGCAGAGGGTCGAAGGCTGGGCCTGACCGCCGCGATCGGCGAGTTGTACTACAGCTTCGAATACAACTTCTACGGAGCCGGCTTCGGCCAGCACGATACCGATGCCCAAGGGAAGTCCTGGTTGTTCTTCCACGGCACGGACGGACGTTTGCTGGGCAAAGAGATCGCCGGGCAAGGAACGCTTGGTGAGCGCTTCTACAGGCTGCAGCTGCCGATACACGGGGGACGGATCATCGGCACTACCGGGCAGGTGTTGATCGCGGTGCTGGGCGTGATGATTGCGGTGTTTTCGGGGACTGGGGTGTATATCTGGTGGCGCAAGTTGCAGGCACGGCGTAGTGGCAGGGCTCGGAAGGTTACCGCTTGAGATTGGGCTAGCTAACTCGTTCCACTCTGTGGGAACGAGGAGGCTTCCCCAGAAAGACAAAACCCCTGTCTGCGTAGCAGACAGGGGTTCTGGAATTCAATCTTGACGATGACCTACTCTCACATGGGGAAACCCCACACTACCATCGGCGATGCATCGTTTCACTGCTGAGTTCGGGATGGGATCAGGTGGTTCCAATGCTCTATGGTCGTCAAGAAATTCTGTGGCCGATCCGTCGTCAGGCGACGTGTCAGCGAAATTCTTGATGCTTCTACTTTAAAGACAAAACCCCATCTGCGCGAGCAGATGGGGTTTCGGAATTTAATCTTGACGATGACCTACTCTCACATGGGGAAACCCCACACTACCATCGGCGATGCATCGTTTCACTACTGAGTTCGGGATGGGATCAGGTGGTTCCAATGCTCTATGGTCGTCAAGAAATTCTGTAGCCAGAAGGTCTTGTCAGACACTCCAGCGAATCGGGTATGTGATGATTTGTGTTCGCAAACTTTCGGTTCGTTTCGTCTTCACAACACCGCAATCTGGCTTTCGCTCAAATTGCTTGGGTGTTATATGGTCAAGCCTCACGGGCAATTAGTATTGGTTAGCTCAACGCCTCACAGCGCTTACACACCCAACCTATCAACGTCGTAGTCTTCGACGGCCCTTCAGGGAGCTCAAGGCTCCAGTGAGATCTCATCTTGAGGCTAGTTTCCCGCTTAGATGCTTTCAGCGGTTATCTATTCCGAACATAGCTACCCGGCAATGCCACTGGCGTGACAACCGGAACACCAGAGGTTCGTCCACTCCGGTCCTCTCGTACTAGGAGCAGCCCCTCTCAAATCTCAAACGTCCACGGCAGATAGGGACCGAACTGTCTCACGACGTTCTAAACCCAGCTCGCGTACCACTTTAAATGGCGAACAGCCATACCCTTGGGACCGGCTTCAGCCCCAGGATGTGATGAGCCGACATCGAGGTGCCAAACACCGCCGTCGATATGAACTCTTGGGCGGTATCAGCCTGTTATCCCCGGAGTACCTTTTATCCGTTGAGCGATGGCCCTTCCATACAGAACCACCGGATCACTAAGACCTACTTTCGTACCTGCTCGACGTGTCTGTCTCGCAGTCAAGCGCGCTTTTGCCTTTATACTCTACGACCGATTTCCGACCGGTCTGAGCGCACCTTCGTACTCCTCCGTTACTCTTTAGGAGGAGACCGCCCCAGTCAAACTACCCACCATACACTGTCCTCGATCCGGATAACGGACCTGAGTTAGAACCTCAAAGTTGCCAGGGTGGTATTTCAAGGATGGCTCCACGCGAACTGGCGTCCACGCTTCAAAGCCTCCCACCTATCCTACACAAGCAAATTCAAAGTCCAGTGCAAAGCTATAGTAAAGGTTCACGGGGTCTTTCCGTCTAGCCGCGGATACACTGCATCTTCACAGCGATTTCAATTTCACTGAGTCTCGGGTGGAGACAGCGCCGCCATCGTTACGCCATTCGTGCAGGTCGGAACTTACCCGACAAGGAATTTCGCTACCTTAGGACCGTTATAGTTACGGCCGCCGTTTACCGGGGCTTCGATCAAGAGCTTCGCGTTAGCTAACCCCATCAATTAACCTTCCGGCACCGGGCAGGCGTCACACCCTATACGTCCACTTTCGTGTTTGCAGAGTGCTGTGTTTTTAATAAACAGTCGCAGCGGCCTGGTATCTTCGACCGGCATGAGCTTACGCAGTAAATGCTTCACCCTCACCGGCGCACCTTCTCCCGAAGTTACGGTGCCATTTTGCCTAGTTCCTTCACCCGAGTTCTCTCAAGCGCCTTGGTATTCTCTACCCAACCACCTGTGTCGGTTTGGGGTACGGTTCCTGGTTACCTGAAGCTTAGAAGCTTTTCTTGGAAGCATGGCATCAACCACTTCGCGCTCTAATGAGCACTCGTCATCAGCTCTCGGCCTTGAACTCCCGGATTTACCTAAGAGTCCAGCCTACCACCTTAAACTTGGACAACCAACGCCAAGCTGGCCTAGCCTTCTCCGTCCCTCCATCGCAATAACCAGAAGTACAGGAATATTAACCTGTTTTCCATCGACTACGCTTTTCAGCCTCGCCTTAGGGACCGACTAACCCTGCGTCGATTAACGTTGCGCAGGAAACCTTGGTCTTTCGGCGTGGGTGTTTTTCACACCCATTGTCGTTACTCATGTCAGCATTCGCACTTCTGATACCTCCAGCCAGCTTCTCAACTGACCTTCACAGGCTTACAGAACGCTCCTCTACCGCATCACCCTAAGGTGATACCCGTAGCTTCGGTGTATGGTTTGAGCCCCGTTACATCTTCCGCGCAGGCCGACTCGACTAGTGAGCTATTACGCTTTCTTTAAAGGGTGGCTGCTTCTAAGCCAACCTCCTAGCTGTCTAAGCCTTCCCACATCGTTTCCCACTTAACCATAACTTTGGGACCTTAGCTGACGGTCTGGGTTGTTTCCCTTTTCACGACGGACGTTAGCACCCGCCGTGTGTCTCCCATGCTCGGCACTTGTAGGTATTCGGAGTTTGCATCGGTTTGGTAAGTCGGGATGACCCCCTAGCCGAAACAGTGCTCTACCCCCTACAGTGATACATGAGGCGCTACCTAAATAGCTTTCGAGGAGAACCAGCTATCTCCGAGCTTGATTAGCCTTTCACTCCGATCCACAGGTCATCCGCTAACTTTTCAACGGTAGTCGGTTCGGTCCTCCAGTCAGTGTTACCTAACCTTCAACCTGCCCATGGATAGATCGCCCGGTTTCGGGTCTATACCCAGCGACTAAACGCCCTATTAAGACTCGCTTTCGCTACGCCTCCCCTATTCGGTTAAGCTCGCCACTGAATATAAGTCGCTGACCCATTATACAAAAGGTACGCAGTCACAGAACAAGTCTGCTCCCACTGCTTGTACGCATACGGTTTCAGGATCTATTTCACTCCCCTCTCCGGGGTTCTTTTCGCCTTTCCCTCACGGTACTAGTTCACTATCGGTCAGTCAGTAGTATTTAGCCTTGGAGGATGGTCCCCCCATATTCAGACAAAGTTTCTCGTGCTCCGTCCTACTCGATTTCATTGACAAGAGATTTTCGCGTACAGGGCTATCACCCACTATGGCCGCACTTTCCAGAGCGTTCCGCTAATCTCAAATCAACTTAAGGGCTAGTCCCCGTTCGCTCGCCACTACTAAGGGAATCTCGGTTGATTTCTTTTCCTCAGGGTACTTAGATGTTTCAGTTCCCCTGGTTCGCCTCTTGCACCTATGTATTCAGTACAAGATAACCATCTTGTGATGGCTGGGTTCCCCCATTCAGACATCTCCGGATCACAGTCTGTTTGCCGACTCCCCGAAGCTTTTCGCAGGCTACCACGTCTTTCATCGCCTCTGACTGCCAAGGCATCCACCGTATGCGCTTCTTCACTTGACCATATAACCCCAAGCAATCTGGTTATACTGTGAAGACGACATTCGCCGAAAATTCGCGATTAAACTCACAAATTTTACCTTAGCCTGATCCACTACCAGTGAAAGTAGTGTTCAGTCTATCTTTCTATCACATACCCAAATTTTTAAAGAACGATTCTGATAAAGATCAGAAATCAACATTCAGGCACCAAGCGGTGGAATGCTCATTTCTAAGCTTTGACATGAGGTGGTGGAGCCAAGCGGGATCGAACCGCTGACCTCCTGCGTGCAAGGCAGGCGCTCTCCCAGCTGAGCTATGGCCCCATAATTGGTGGGTCTGGGCAGATTCGAACTGCCGACCTCACCCTTATCAGGGGTGCGCTCTAACCAACTGAGCTACAGACCCATAACAGGGTTGCGGACCTCTAATCGTCTTCTTCAATGAATCAAGCAATTCGTGTGGGAGCTTATAAGACAGCTGATGTCTTCGATTAAGGAGGTGATCCAGCCGCAGGTTCCCCTACGGCTACCTTGTTACGACTTCACCCCAGTCATGAATCACACCGTGGTAACCGTCCTCCCGAAGGTTAGACTAGCTACTTCTGGTGCAACCCACTCCCATGGTGTGACGGGCGGTGTGTACAAGGCCCGGGAACGTATTCACCGCGACATTCTGATTCGCGATTACTAGCGATTCCGACTTCACGCAGTCGAGTTGCAGACTGCGATCCGGACTACGATCGGTTTTGTGAGATTAGCTCCACCTCGCGGCTTGGCGACCCTCTGTACCGACCATTGTAGCACGTGTGTAGCCCAGGCCGTAAGGGCCATGATGACTTGACGTCATCCCCACCTTCCTCCGGTTTGTCACCGGCAGTCTCCTTAGAGTGCCCACCATAACGTGCTGGTAACTAAGGACAAGGGTTGCGCTCGTTACGGGACTTAACCCAACATCTCACGACACGAGCTGACGACAGCCATGCAGCACCTGTCTCAATGCTCCCGAAGGCACCAATCCATCTCTGGAAAGTTCATTGGATGTCAAGGCCTGGTAAGGTTCTTCGCGTTGCTTCGAATTAAACCACATGCTCCACCGCTTGTGCGGGCCCCCGTCAATTCATTTGAGTTTTAACCTTGCGGCCGTACTCCCCAGGCGGTCAACTTAATGCGTTAGCTGCGCCACTAAAGTCTCAAGGACTCCAACGGCTAGTTGACATCGTTTACGGCGTGGACTACCAGGGTATCTAATCCTGTTTGCTCCCCACGCTTTCGCACCTCAGTGTCAGTATGAGCCCAGGTGGTCGCCTTCGCCACTGGTGTTCCTTCCTATATCTACGCATTTCACCGCTACACAGGAAATTCCACCACCCTCTGCCCTACTCTAGCTCGCCAGTTTTGGATGCAGTTCCCAGGTTGAGCCCGGGGATTTCACATCCAACTTAACGAACCACCTACGCGCGCTTTACGCCCAGTAATTCCGATTAACGCTTGCACCCTCTGTATTACCGCGGCTGCTGGCACAGAGTTAGCCGGTGCTTATTCTGTCGGTAACGTCAAAACATCAACGTATTAGGTTAATGCCCTTCCTCCCAACTTAAAGTGCTTTACAATCCGAAGACCTTCTTCACACACGCGGCATGGCTGGATCAGGCTTTCGCCCATTGTCCAATATTCCCCACTGCTGCCTCCCGTAGGAGTCTGGACCGTGTCTCAGTTCCAGTGTGACTGATCATCCTCTCAGACCAGTTACGGATCGTCGCCTTGGTGAGCCTTTACCCCACCAACTAGCTAATCCGACCTAGGCTCATCTGATAGCGTGAGGTCCGAAGATCCCCCACTTTCTCCCGTAGGACGTATGCGGTATTAGCGTCCGTTTCCGAACGTTATCCCCCACTATCAGGCAGATTCCTAGGCATTACTCACCCGTCCGCCGCTCGCCACCAGGTACAAGTACCCGTGCTGCCGCTCGACTTGCATGTGTTAGGCCTGCCGCCAGCGTTCAATCTGAGCCATGATCAAACTCTTCAGTTCAATACTGCTTGGGTTTTGAGAAAACCCTAAACTTGGCTCAGCAATCTCAAAATGAACTATATGATTGCTCATGTAGCCACTTGTGATGCTGATAATCTTTCTGACTATCAGTCTGAGCTCACAAGCACCCACACGAATTGCTTGATTCAATTGTTAAAGAGCGGTTGGTTGATTCTTTCGTCTCAACCGAGGCGCGAATTTTACGCTTTCCTCTGTCTCTGTCAAGCGTTTATTTTCAGAAGTTTTTCGATTTTCTCGTTCAACTTCAAACACTTGACTCGCTTCGATCACTCGTCAGCGGGAGGCGAATTCTACAGCGTTTCAAACCGCTGTCAACCACCTTTTTCACCGCTTTCGATCGGAAGATCGAAGCTGCTTCTTCGCTGCTTACTTCGGTTAACTCTTTGATTCTCAAGGAGTTTTCCGTTTCGTCTGCGCCGGAAGTGGGGCGAATTATAGAGAGATCCACAGGGGCGTCAAGGGTTAATTTGAAGGCTCTTGAAATTAGCCCTTAAAGCCCAAAAATGGCGCCTTGCTTCTCTATATAGAGAACGCTTCTATATAGAGAGCAGAGATCACAGCACGCCGACTTCTCGCAGGCGAGCAATATCTGCCTCACAAAGCCCAAGCACGTCACTCAGTATAGCTTGTGTATGCTCGCCCAACAGCGGCGGGGCATTACGGTACTGCACCGGTGTTTCTGACAAGCGAATAGGGCTGGCCACTTGCGGCACTTTCCCGGCCAAGGCGTGCGGGATCTCGATGGCCAGGCCGCGGTGGCGCACCTGGGGATCCTCGAATACCTGGGACAGGTCGTTGACCGGCCCGCAAGGCACCCCCGCCTGCTCCAATTGCTCGACCCACTGGGCAGTGGTCTTGAACACGGTGGCCTGGCGAATCAGGGGAATCAGTTGCGCGCGATTGGTAACCCGCAGGTTGTTGGTTGCAAAGCGCGGGTCATCCGCCCACTGCGGCTGGCCGGCTACCTCGGCAAACTTGCGAAACTGCTTGTCGTTGCCCACGGTCAGGATGAAGTCACCGTCGGCAGTAGGGAAGTCCTGGTAGGGCACGATGTTGGGATGGGCATTACCCAACCGCCGAGGTGGCACCCCGGTAGTCAGGTAGTTCATCGCCTGGTTGGCCAGGCAGGCCACCTGCACATCAAGAAGCGCCATGTCGATGTGCTGGCCGGCACCTCCCTGATCCCGATGGGCGAGGGCGGCCAGAATCGCCACCGTCGAATAAAGCCCCGTCAGAATGTCGGTAAGCGCAACGCCGACCTTTACCGGTCCGGCACCTACTTCACCTTCCGGGCGCCCAGTGATGCTCATCAAGCCACCCAGGCCCTGGATCATGAAGTCGTAGCCAGCGCGCCTGGCGTATGGCCCCGTCTGACCGAAACCGGTAATCGAGCAATAGATGAGATTCGGGTTGAGCGCCTTCAGGCTCGCATAATCAAGCCCATAGGCCGCCAACCCACCCACCTTGAAGTTCTCGATGAGGATATCGGACTTGGCCGCCAGCTCACGGACCAGGCGCTGGCCTTCGGGCTGGGTGAAGTCGATCGTCACCGAACGCTTGTTACGGTTGGCGGACAGGTAATAGGCTGCCTCGCTGGTGTTCTCGCCCGCGGCGTCCTTAAGGAAGGGCGGCCCCCAGGCGCGCGTATCGTCCCCACTGCCCGGGCGCTCTACCTTGATCACTTCGGCCCCGAGATCGGCGAGTATCTGCCCGGCCCACGGCCCGGCCAGTACCCGCGACAAGTCCAGCACCCGCAGATGAGATAGCGCACCCATTGGCTTGACTCCCTATTAATAGAACGCCTGGATGCCAGTCTGGGCGCGACCCAGGATCAGCGCATGGACGTCATGGGTGCCTTCGTAGGTGTTGACCACCTCAAGGTTGACCAGATGCCGCGCTACGCCGAATTCGTCGGAGATGCCGTTGCCACCAAGCATGTCCCGCGCCATGCGAGCGATATCCAGCGACTTGCCGCAGGAGTTGCGCTTCATGATCGAAGTGATCTCGACGGCTGCAGTGCCTTCGTCCTTCATCCGCCCCAGGCGCAGGCAGCCCTGGAGGGCGAGGGTGATCTCGGTCTGCATGTCGGCCAGTTTTTTCTGGATCAGCTGGTTGGCAGCCAAAGGCCGTCCGAACTGCTGACGATCCAGGGTGTACTGACGCGCGGTGTGCCAGCAGAACTCGGCAGCTCCCAGAGCGCCCCAGGCGATACCGTAACGGGCCGAGTTGAGGCAGGTGAACGGACCTTTCAGGCCACGCACTTCCGGGAACATGTTCTCTTCGGGCACGAAGACGTTGTCCATCACGATTTCACCGGTGATCGACGCACGCAGGCCGACCTTGCCATGAATCGTCGGCGCACTCAGGCCCTTCCAGCCCTTTTCCAGGACGAAGCCACGAATGTCGCCGGCATCATCCTTGGCCCAGACCACGAACACGTCGGCGATCGGGCTGTTGGTGATCCACATCTTGTTGCCTGTCAGGTGATAGCCACCCTCGACTTTCCTGGCACGGGTGATCATCGAACCCGGGTCTGAGCCGTGGTTAGGCTCGGTCAAGCCGAAGCAGCCGATCCACTCGCCACTGGCCAGTTTCGGCAGGTACTTCTGCTTGGTGGCTTCGGAACCGAATTCGTTGATCGGCACCATCACCAGCGAAGAC
This sequence comes from Pseudomonas sp. LS1212, assembly GCF_024741815.1. Classification (NCBI taxonomy): domain Bacteria; kingdom Pseudomonadati; phylum Pseudomonadota; class Gammaproteobacteria; order Pseudomonadales; family Pseudomonadaceae; genus Pseudomonas; species Pseudomonas sp. LS1212. Next base: position 101,256 of record NZ_CP102951.1, on the reverse strand, counting down.
TGCACACTCATCATGGAGCGGTAGCCGGAGTCGACTCGCTCGACCTCGCGAGCGATCAAGCCGTAGCAAACGTAGTTGAGGCCACTGCCACCGTACTGTTCCGGAATGGTTGCACCCAGCAGGCCCACTTCACCCATCTCGCGAAAGATCGCAGGGTCGGTGTGTTCGTGACGGAAGGCTTCCAGCACGCGTGGAGCCAGCTTGTCCTGGGCGAACTGCTCGGCGCTGTCGCGCACCATGCGCTCTTCTTCGGTGAGCTGTTGATCGAGCAACAGCGGATCGATCCAGTTGAAGCTTGCTTTACCGGCCATGAGCGAATCCTCGGGAAGGTTAATTTTTATCGTGTATTGATCCTAGGCCTGTACGGACAATAGGACAAACGAGGATTTCGCATGCCGTTGTGCTAATTTCTCACTCCGAGATCGCCATAGCTCCTTATTTGCTGGCCGATTAGTGAGGTTGTTGTATATGAGCCGAAAAATCCCCAGCACCGCCGCCCTGGTGTGCTTCGAGGCTGCCGCCCGGCATGAAAGCTTTACCAAGGCAGCCCAGGAATTGTCGTTGACCCAGAGCGCCGTCTGTCGGCAGATCGCCAGCCTTGAGGAGTTCCTCAACGTCGAACTGTTCCGCCGGTCCCGGCGCGGGGTCAAGCTCACTGAACCCGGGCTTTCCTATAGTAGAAGGGTGGCGACACAGCTCGACGCGGTCGAGCGCGACACCTTGTCGGTCATGGGGCAGCAGGGCGCCAACGTGATCGAGCTGGCAGTGGTGCCGACCTTTGGCACCCAATGGCTGCTGCCGCGCTTGAAAGACTTCCAGACGCGTCATCCGGAAGTCACCGTCAACCTGACCAACCGCACCCGTCCATTCCTGTTCGCCGATACCACCTTCGACGCGGCGATCTACTTCGGTGACGCTGATTGGTCGGGCACCCAATCTCATCGCCTGATGGGGGAGAACCCGCTGCCGGTGTGCAGCCCGGCACTGCTGGGAACCAAGGCCAGCCTCAGCGCCGACGACATTGCGCAACTGCCGTTGCTGCAGCAATCCACCCGACCCTACGCCTGGCGTCAATGGTTCAACGCCCAGAACCTGAATATTCACCGCGACATGACTGGCCCGCGTTATGAGCTATTCTCGATGCTGGCCCAGGCCGCGATGCACGAGATGGGTATCGCCCTGATCCCGCCATTTTTGATTCAGCGCGAGCTGGAGGAGGGCAGGCTGATCATTGCCAATCCCCACGCGCTGTCGAGCATCAAGGCCTATTACCTGATGATTCCTGAGCGCAAGGTCGAGTCTGCTTCGCTTCACGCCTTCCGCGACTGGCTGGTGAACGAGGCCGCGCGCTACACACTTGAACATGAGTGAAGAGCGCATCTTGACCCCGTAGTCAGAAAAACAAAAGCCCTACAGATATAAATAAATGACGCATTTTGACAGACTGTTCTGCACACCATCAAAATGCCTTACAAGCGCCCTGTGACGGGGCCTGCGTCCTAAAACGGCCTTCTATGGCACCGTATTCAGCCACCCGATGGAAAAAAACTTCCACTAAGGTCGAATTGCGCTGCAAGCTATGCGGAATGGGGGCTCCAGCCGATTGCTTGCGTCATTCGGTCACAGGGTGACTTGTAGTTTAATTGCCGTCACCTTTCATAACTGGTTGAAGCCTTGCCGGAACGCCTGCAAAATGCGGCGCCCCGTCCGTAATTCGGCGGGATCGTGCTGATCGGCCGCCCCAGACGCGCCATCCGTAGTGCGCTGGTTTATCTAAAAAGATCACGCAGGAGAATTGACGTGCACATTGGTGTTCCTCTCGAAACGCAGACGGGCGAGACACGGGTTGCTGCAACCCCGGAAACCATCAAGAAATTGGTGGGTCAGGGTCATAAAGTCACTGTACAGCGCGGTGCCGGCATCAATGCCAGCATCACCAACAGTGCTTATGAAGCAGCCGGCGCCACTATTGGAAGCGCTGCCGAAGCTTTCGGTGCGCAGCTGATCCTCAAGGTCGTGGCTCCCAGCGACAGCGAACTCATCCAGATCAAGAGCGGCACCGTTGTGGTGGGCATGCTCAATCCGTTCAACAACGAGACCATCGCCAAAATGGCCGAGTGCGGCATTTCCGCCTTCGCCCTGGAAGCCGCGCCTCGTACTTCCCGCGCACAGAGCCTGGACGTGCTGTCCTCGCAGGCCAACATCGCCGGCTACAAGGCCGTGCTGCTGGCCGCTCATCACTATCCGCGCTTCATGCCGATGCTGATGACCGCTGCCGGTACCGTCAAAGCCGCTCGCGTGCTGATTCTCGGCGCCGGTGTGGCCGGTTTGCAGGCCATTGCCACGGCCAAGCGCCTGGGTGCGGTGATCGAAGCCTCGGACGTGCGTCCTGCGGTGAAGGAACAGATCGAATCGCTGGGCGCCAAGTTTGTCGATGTGCCCTACGAGACCGATGAAGAGCGTGATTGCGCTGTCGGCGTCGGCGGCTATGCGCGGCCAATGCCGGCCAGCTGGATGCAGCGTCAGGCCGTGGCCGTGCACGAGCGCGCCAAGCAGGCCGACATCGTCATTACCACTGCACTGATCCCGGGCCGCAAGGCGCCGGTGCTGCTCAGCGCCGAAACCGTCGCCCAGATGAAACCGGGCTCGGTGGTCATCGACCTGGCCGCGGCACAAGGCGGCAACTGCCCGCTGACCGAGGCCGACCAGGTGGTGATCAAGCACGGCGTGACCATCGTCGGCCCGACCAATCTGGCAGCCGCCGTCGCAGCCGACGCCTCTGCACTCTATGCACACAACCTGCTGGACTTCATGAAGCTGCTCTTCGATAAGGAAGGGCAGTTCCAGATCAACCTCGAAGACGACATCGTCGCCGCGTGCCTCATTTGCCGCGACGGCCAGGTCATCCGTAAAAACGCCTAAGCAGGAGTTCAGTCGATGGAAGAGTTCATCTCCCCCAGTATCTACAACCTGATCATCTTTGTACTGGCGATTTATGTCGGTTACCACGTGGTCTGGAACGTAACACCTGCATTGCACACTCCGCTGATGGCCGTGACCAACGCCATCTCGGCCATCGTGATCGTCGGCGCCATGCTCGCCGCCGCCCTCACCGTGACCCCGCTGGGCAAGATCATGGGCACCCTGGCCGTGGCCCTGGCCGCGGTGAACGTATTCGGTGGTTTCCTGGTAACCCGGCGCATGCTGGAAATGTTCAAGAAGAAAGCGGCACCTGCGAAAGCTCCAGCTCCCGCAGCCAAGGCCGCCGCAGTCAAGGCTGAGGTGCAGAAAGCATGAGCATGAACCTGGTTACCTCCCTGTATTTGATCGCTTCGGTCTGCTTCATCCAGGCGCTCAAGGGTTTGTCACACCCAACCACGTCCCGTCGCGGCAACCTGTACGGCATGCTCGGCATGGGCCTGGCGATCCTGACCACCGTGGGCTTGATCTACAAGCTCGGTGCCGAGCTCGCCCAGGACGGTATCGTCTACGTGATCGTCGGCCTGCTGATCGGCGGCACTGCCGGTTCGATCATGGCCAAGCGCGTCGAAATGACCAAGATGCCTGAGCTGGTTGCCTTCATGCACAGCATGATCGGTCTGGCTGCAGTGTTCATCGCCGTGGCGGCGGTGGTCGAACCGCAGTCGCTGGGTATCGTCAAGAATCTCGGTGACGCGATTCCGGCCGGTAACCGCCTGGAGCTGTTCCTGGGTGCGGCCATTGGTGCGATCACCTTCTCCGGTTCGGTCATTGCCTTCGGCAAGCTGGCTGGCAAGTACAAGTTCCGCCTGTTCCAGGGCGCACCGGTACAGTTCTCCGGCCAGCACAAGCTGAACCTGATTATCGGCCTGGCAACGCTTGGCCTGGGCGTTACCTTCATGCTCACCGGTGACTTCACCGCCTTCGGCGTGATGCTGGCCCTGGCCTTCGTGCTCGGCGTGCTGATCATCATCCCGATCGGCGGCGCCGACATGCCGGTGGTGGTGTCGATGCTCAACAGCTACTCGGGCTGGGCGGCGGCCGGTATCGGCTTCTCGCTGAACAACTCGATGCTGATCATTGCCGGCTCGCTGGTCGGCTCGTCCGGTGCCATCCTTTCGTACATCATGTGCAAGGCGATGAACCGTTCGTTCTTCAACGTACTGCTCGGCGGTTTCGGTGGCGCTACAGATGCAGCCGGCCCAGCGGGCGCCAAAGAGGCTCGTCCGGTGAAAACCGGTTCGGCCGACGACGCGACCTTCCTGCTGACCAACGCCGACACCGTGATCATCGTGCCTGGCTACGGTCTGGCCGTAGCCCGTGCACAGCACGCGCTGAAAGAGCTGACCGAGAAGCTGACCCATCGTGGCGTCACCGTGAAGTACGCGATCCACCCGGTTGCCGGGCGGATGCCAGGGCACATGAACGTACTGCTGGCCGAGGCCGAAGTACCTTATGACCAGGTGTTCGAGATGGAGGACATCAACTCCGAGTTCGGCCAGGCCGACGTGGTGCTGGTGCTTGGTGCCAACGACGTGGTCAACCCGGCCGCCAAGAACGATCCGAAGTCGCCGATCGCCGGCATGCCGATCCTGGAGGCCTTCAAGGCCAAGACCATCATCGTCAACAAGCGCTCGATGGCCAGCGGTTACGCAGGCCTGGACAACGAACTGTTCTACCTGGACAAGACCATGATGGTCTTCGGTGACGCCAAGAAGGTCATTGAGGACATGGTCAAGGCCGTCGACTAAGCCTTTAAACAGGCTGTCGAAAAAACCCCAGCGCTATAAAGGCTGGGGTTTTTTATTGCCTGCTTACCCGACAGAAGGCTCTAAAGCAGGGGCTCGCATACGACCTTGGTCGTGGGACGAAAATTTTCGAAATCTCTAGACTGCGCATCTAGCTTCCGCTGCCTGAGATATCAAACCCATGTACCGTGATCGTATTCGCTTACCCTCTCTGCAAAGCAAGGTGATGAGTGCGGCTGATGCCGCAGCCCTGATTCAGGATGGCATGACCATCGGCATGAGCGGCTTTACCCGCGCCGGGGAAGCCAAGGCCGTGCCCCATGCCTTGGCCGAACGCGCCAAACAGACGCCCCTGAAAATCAGCCTGATGACCGGCGCCAGCCTGGGCAACGACCTCGACAAGCAGCTTACCGAAGCCGGCGTGCTGGCCCGGCGCATGCCGTTCCAGGTCGACAGCACACTGCGCAAGGCGATCAACGACGGTACGGTGATGTTCATCGACCAGCACCTGTCCGAGACTGTCGAGCAGCTGCGCAACCAACAGCTCAAGCTGCCGGATATCGCGGTCATCGAAGCCGTTGCAATCACCGAGCAAGGCCATATCGTACCGACCACCTCGGTGGGCAACTCGGCCAGCTTCGCCATTTTTGCCAAACAGGTGATCGTCGAGATCAACCTGGCGCACAACGCCAACCTGGAAGGGCTGCACGACATTTACATCCCGACCTACCGGCCGACCCGCACGCCGATCCCGCTGGTGAAAGTCGATGACCGTATCGGCAGCACTGCGATCCCGATCGATCCGGCGAAGATTGTCGGTATCGTCATCACCAATCAGCCGGATTCAGCGTCCACTGTGCTGCCACCGGATGACGAAACCCAGGGCATCGCCAATCACCTGATCAACTTCTTCAAGGAAGAAGTTGCGGCAGGACGCATGACCAACAAGCTCGGCCCGCTGCAGGCCGGCATCGGCAGCATTGCCAACGCGGTAATGTGCGGCCTGATCGAGTCGCCGTTCGAAGACCTGACCATGTACTCCGAAGTACTACAGGATTCGACCTTCGACCTGATTGACGCGGGCAAACTGAGTTTCGCCTCGGGTAGTTCAATCACCTTGTCGACCCGCCGTAACGCCGACGTGTTCGGCAACCTGGAGCGCTATAAGGACAAACTGGTCCTGCGCCCACAGGAAATCTCCAACCACCCTGAAGTGGTTCGGCGCCTGGGCATCATCGGCATCAACACCGCGCTGGAGTTCGACATTTACGGCAACGTCAACTCCACTCACGTATGTGGCACGCGGATGATGAACGGCATCGGCGGCTCTGGAGATTTTGCCCGCAACGCCCACCTGGCAATCTTCGTCACCAAGTCCATCGCCAAGGGCGGCGCGATCTCCAGCGTCGTGCCGATGGTCAGCCACGTTGACCACACCGAGCATGACGTTGACATCCTCGTCACCGAACAAGGCCTTGCCGACCTGCGCGGCCTGGCACCACGCGAGCGCGCCCGGGCGATCATCGACAATTGCGTGCACTCGACCTACCGCGACGCCCTCAACGAGTACTTCGCCGCTGCCTGCGCCCGTGGCGGTCACACGCCGCATATTCTGCGCGAGGCCCTGGCCTGGCACATGAACCTGGACGAAACCGGCCGCATGCTCGCCGACTGATCCATACAGTTGAAACCTGATTTAGCCCGACTGACATCCCTCAGCATCAAACCACGCAAAAACTGTACTTCTGTACTGGTATTTTTACGGGGTTTTTACCCCTTCAACCCTCAATACCACCAATAAATGCACCTTATTGGTGCTTACCAGTACAGTTTCCTCAAATTCTAGCACAACAGTACCTCTAAACAGTTAACTGGAGCATCACAATACAGGTGAACTGTATCTGGAGAGTCTTGCCTCGGAAGAGGATCATTGGCATCAGTTAAACCACTACCTAATCCCGCCATAAGCGGAAGGATGTCAATCATGGAACGTACACTCAGTTCCGACCTGCTTTTCCAGAACAGCTCTGAAACCTCGAACACTTCTCTGCCTCTGCGCCTGTTCGCCAACCTGATGCTGTGGCAGCGCCGCATCTCCAGCCGCCATCAACTGGCTCGTCTGGATTCGCGTCTGCTGGCTGACGCCGGGATCAGCGAAGCACAACGCTTCGAAGAGCTGAGCAAGCCGTTCTGGCGTTGATGCAGCGCTAGCTGGCCTACGGACCTTAAGTCCGGCACCAGCGCCTCGATTTCCCAAAACCCGTCACAGGTAACCGTGACGGGTTTTGTCGTTTCAGAGGGTCGCTTTTTGAATGACACAGAGCCCCTCAAAAAGCACAGGTACAGTTGCAAATTAAATAAATCTGAACCAGTACAATTGTACTGCCCTGTATCTGTTGCACCCTGGCCGCACGCGGGAAGATAGGTCTCCAGTCCCTTGATTCGGCTCAGCCGAAAGGAGAGCACCATGGACCGTCTCGTAGCCGTACAGGCAGGCTCCAGACTGCATACCCACTCTGCAAAGCGCTTGTTCCGTGTAGTTGTCGCGCGCATCGACCTGATGTTCGAACGGGCGCGCACTCGACAGCAGCTGGCGGAGCTCACCGATCAACAACTGGCGGACATTGGAATCAGCCACAGTGATCGGATTGCCGAACTGGACAGACCATTCTGGCGTTAAGCCGCCATGGAATGCCGTAAGTAGGCGGGGTAGGCTACGGAACTTGGACGGCTGGGCGTGCGTCTGATACTCGTAAACACTGTGACCTTACGTCTGCAAAGGAGATTGACCATGTTCCGTCCACGCTTGCTCGGCGCAGCATTGATGCTTGCCCTCGCTTCGACCGCCAACGCCACCAGCTTCGTGGTGACTACCGATACGATCGTTCGTGGCGTCGCGGCATCCACCGATGCAACTTCCGATGTGACGTCGTCCTTTCGCGACGACAAGATCGTGCGCGCGGCCCGCGATGACGCTGCCAGTTTCGTTGCCAGCCAGGGCGACACTCGCGGCGTGAAACTCGAAAGCGCGTTCGCTCACATTCGCCAGCAAGCTCCCGAGCTCAAGGCAACCGACGCACAGCTCGCCCAGGCGATCCTGGCGATCTGACCGCTCTTTCACCGTCGGGTGCAGCCCTGCGCCCGCTTTGCCTGCGCTGGCTCCGGCCCGCGCATTGCACTAGCCTTGCCGCTCGCGATGACGCCGCGTTGTTCGTTGCCAGCGACGGCCGGCTGCGCGCAGCGAAGCTGGAAGTCGCCCTGCACTATCTGCGTCAGACCCAACCGGCACTTCATGTCGGCGACCTTGAACTGGCGCAAGCAATTCTCGTCAAATGATTAATTCCGTTTTCTGGAGACTCTCCATGCGCACCCCATTGATCGCCGTTACCCTGGGCCTGCTGTTGTTTGCCGGCGTGGGCCAGGCACAAACCCTTCGAGCCACCAGTAATATCATCATCAATGCCGTAGACCGCACGCTCGACTTCACGTCCGACACAACGACATCGATCCGTGACTCGAAGATCATCGTCCAGGCCAAGGACGATGCCGCCAGTTACGTCGCCAGCGAAGGCGATATTCGCGGGGCACAGCTGGAAGCCGCCTTCGCAACGTTGCGTCAGCGTGTTCCCGAGGCGCGCGACGCCAGCGACCAGGTGCTTGCCGAAGCCATTCTCGCTCTGTGAAGCAGTTATGCGCCTGCCTGCTGGCCTGTGCACTACTGCTGCTTGGCGACCCTGCAGCAGCCGGTTTGCGCCTGGTCCTGAAGGCCGACAGTCTCAGCCCCGCGCAACAGCAGGCCAGTCAGGCGCTGCTCGATGAAGCCATGGGGGCGCTGCCGCCCAGCTTCGTCGAGCATCTGGATCGGCGGATCGATGTCAGCTGGACAGCAAACATGCCGGAAAACGCCTACGGCCAGGCTTCTCTGGTTTCCAGCCTGGACCTAAACAGCAATCTGCTCCCAAGCCTTGTCGATGGCAGCGCCGCCACCACTAAAACCACGCGCCCCCATGGCACCGTGCGCCAGGAGCTGCTCGCCACCGTACTCCATGAACTGACCCACATCTATGACCGGGCCCGACTTTGGTCTGCTCCTGAGCGCAAGTTGATCACGCGCTGCGACCGGCAGAACGCAAGCATGGGCAAGGTCGGGCTGCCGGACCAATGCCGCGGCCAGGCGCAGCGCCGTTTCACGCTGAGCGACGACCCGAGGTTTCTGGACCTGGCCGGCTGGCCGCAGTACGTCGGGCGGCGCGGCGAGCGCGAGCAACACAACCGGCAGATCGCCCGCAGCCCGGACACCTACGAACTCAGTAGCCCCAAGGAGTTTGTGGCAGTCAACATGGAGTACTTCCTGCTGGACCCCAGCTATGCCTGTCGACGCCCGGCAATGCATGCCTATCTGAAGGAGCACTTTGGCTGGGCCCCAGCGACCGGTCAAAGCTGCCCGCAGGCGTTTCCATTCCTCAATGCCGGTAACGATTTTGCCAAGGAGCCCCTGGGCAAGATTGACCCGGAGCGGGTGTACGCCGTCGATTACCTGCTGGCCGAAGCCAACCAGAACCTGGTCAGCCGCTGGGGCCACAGCATGTTGCGCCTGGTCATCTGCGCCCCCGGGCGGCCGCGTGGGCCGGACTGCCGTCTCGACCTTGACCAACACCTGGTGCTGTCATACCGGGCCTTCGTCAATGACCTCCAACTTTCCAGCTGGGACGGCCTGACCGGCGCCTATCCCTCGCGCCTGTTCGTGCTGCCGTTGGCTCAGGTTATCGATGAGTACACCAAGACCGAGCTTCGCAGCCTTGCATCGGTCCCCCTCAAGCTGAGCCGAAGCGAAATCGAAGACCTCGTGCGTCAGGCCGCCGAGATGCACTGGAGTTATGACGGCCACTATTTCTTCCTGTCGAACAATTGCGCCGTGGAAACCCTGAAGTTGATGCGCAGCGGTACCGATAACAGCAAGCTGATCGGCTTGGACAACATCTTGCCCAATGGCCTGCTGGAAGTACTCAAGGCCCGTGACCTGGCCGATGTCAGCGTGCTCGACGACCCGCGCGAAGCACTGCGCCTGGGCTATCGCTTCGATTCTTACCGGGATCGCTACCAGGCCATGTTCAATGTCCTCAAGAAGCACCTGCCCATCCCCCAGACGGCCGTCGAGCAGTGGATGGAGCTCTCGGCCGAACAGCGCCGCCAGTGGTTCGCCCGGGCCGACTTGCGTACCAGTGCCGCGTTGCTGCTGCTGGAGCAGGCCAGTTTCCGCCGCCAGTTGTTGCTTGCCCAGGATGAAGTCAAGCAGCGTTATCTGGGTGGTCGCGAGAGTAAAGACGCCAGCCTGGACAAGGCCAACGATGTATTGCAGCAAATTCTCGCCAAAAGTGGCTTCCTCAGTCGCCCGGCCGAGTTGCTCGGCAGCACCGGTTATGGCCTGCCACAAACCAGCGAGTGGCAGCGGCTGGAAGCACAGAGCAGCGAGCGCCAGCGACAGCTCCAACGACTGACCGGCGACCTGGACAAGGAAGCACGGGCCTTGCTCGCCCCCAATCGTTCCGCCGAAATTGCCGCCAGCGAAACCAACCTCAAGCAGCTCGGCGAACACTTGCGCACATTGCACAAGGCCGCCGGTGGCCTGGAGCTGCCTTAAAGGGTTTCGCCGGGCTCACCTGGAAGATGCTCGTCCAGGTGCAGCCAGGGCAGGCGGCTGGCGGTCCAGATATGCCGTTGCGGCACCGCATGTTCGGGGTGGTCGAGCGTCGCGATGGTCACATCGACCGTCTCCGGGCTCAACTGCGTGATCAAGGCCAGTTGGGCCCCGCAGTTCTGGCAGAAGTAGCGCGTACAACTCGCCGACGAGGCGTACCGCGCAGGCTTTGCCGCAATCCATTGAAAAGCGCCGGAGAGCAGGGTGATCCAGGTCGTTACCGTGCCGCCACTGACGCGTCGGCAAATCGAACAATGGCAGTGGGCGATGTCACGCAAGGGGCCAGAAAATCGGTAGCGCACCGCGCCGCAGTGGCAACCGCCCTCATGAAAATCGACCATGTCTTGTCCTCCAGCCGGGGAAACCAGGCTCGATAAAAATACTGGCTAAATACACACCTGTCAGTTCTGATAGTAGACGATCATTTATTCATGCACATACATTAGGCCTCTCGGCATCCCATTAGTGAAGCACAGCCTTCACTTGAACTTGATGGATAAGGCGCCATGAAGGTAGATAAAGAAGAAATTCGTCTATATTTTGAAGACCGTAATGGTGATGGGCGTCCAAAAATGTTGATTGAGCGCTATATCAATAAGACGCGCGTTTTCTCCGCATTTGTGTCCGCATCAATGGAAAATGGCGTTTATGACAAAATACAAGCCAAGGGCGATGATGAAGCGGACCCGGCTTTTGATGCTCAGGACGATGTGTTTTATGTGCACTTGGCCAATGCCGCAGTCAAACTCTTTAATTAAATAACAGCATTCCGCGCAGAATAAAACCCAAGCCCAGCATCAACTTTGATGAAAGTCTTCTTTTGTTGGCAAAATGAATAAATCAGAAGGCCACAATATTGGTGCAGCGCCGCCATTGGAACTGACATCTGAGCCAATGCTTTGAATTGAGACTGTCTAAGCAACAAGTTCCGATCGGCCTCTCGTACACTCCCTGTTCCAAGCGGGATTACAGTTGCCCCAAAGGGCAAAAGCCTTGATTGATGCGTCAATACTTTGAATGCACGACCCAGACACATCTAAAGGCGTCTGACCGATACATCCTTTCGGCGTACACACATCTCGTCGCCTTTCAGCCAGCGAAAGCTGGCTGAAAGCTTCGGCCATTAGCATCGCCTCACCGCCGGCAACAGACCGGTCAGCCAGGACACCCGCGTACAACGCGCGTCCGGCCCAGTAAACAACAACAATGGTGAATCTGATGCTTTCCAGCCCCCGCCTTCCTGCTACACGCCCGCCAATATTCCACGCGCCGCCCGTCCCGCGCTGATCCGCCCGGTTCGTCTTTCCCTCGTCGCGCTACGCCTGGAGTATTCCTATGCTGACCTTCCTCGGCTTTGCCATGGTCATCACCTTCATGTACCTGATCATGACCAAGCGCCTGTCCGCGCTTATCGCTCTGATCCTGGTGCCGATTCTGTTTGCCCTGTTCGGCGGCTTTTCCGGCAAGATCGGCCCAATGATGCTCGAAGGCATCAGCAAGCTGGCCCCTACCGGGGTAATGCTGATGTTTGCCATTCTGTACTTCGCCTTGATGATCGACTCCGGGCTGTTCGACCCGGCAGTGCGCAAGATCCTCAAGATGGTCAAGGGTGACCCGCTGAAAGTCTCGGTCGGTACTGCCGTGCTGGCCCTGGTGGTGTCCCTGGACGGTGACGGTGCAACCACCTACATGATCTGCGTGGCGGCAATGCTGCCGCTGTACAGCCGACTGGGCATGAGCCCACGGATCATGGCCGGCCTGATCATCCTCGCCGGTGGCGTGATGAACATGACGCCGTGGGGCGGGCCGACCGCCCGTGCTGCCAGCGCCTTGCACGTGGACCCTTCGCATATCTTCGTACCGATGATTCCGGCCATGCTGTTCGGCGTGCTTGCCATCCTGGCCATTGCCTATATGTACGGCAAGCGCGAGCGTGCTCGCCTGGGCGAACTGCATTTGCCTGGCGATGAAGTGGACCACAGCGAAATCAGCGTTTCCCAGTTTCCCGACGCCCGTCGCCCGAAACTGCTCTGGTTCAACGGCGCCCTGACCATGGCACTGATGGGCGCTCTGGTTGCCGGCCTGCTGCCATTGCCGGTGCTGTTCATGATCGCCTTCAGTATCGCCATGGTGGTCAACTACCCCTGCCTGCAGCAACAGAAGGAGCGCGTCGCGGCGCATGCCGGCAGCGTGCTGGCAGTGGTCGGGCTGATCTTCGCCGCGGGTATCTTCACCGGCATCCTTTCGGGTACCGGCATGGTCGAAGCCATGTCCAAGAGCCTGCTGGCCGTCATCCCCGAGGCCATGGGCCCTTACCTGGCAGTGATCACTGCGCTGGTGAGCATGCCGTTCACCTTCTTCATGTCCAACGATGCCTTCTACTACGGCGTGCTGCCGGTGTTGGCCGAGGCGGCCAGCCACTACGGCATCTCACCTGTGGAAATGGCCCGCGCGTCGATCGTCGGCCAACCGGTACACCTGCTCAGCCCGCTGGTACCATCGACTTACCTGCTGGTCGCATTGGCCGGCATCGAGTTCGGCGACCATCAGCGCTTCACCCTGAAGTGGGCAGTTCTGGTTTGCGTGTGCATAATGATCGCTGCGCTGCTGATGGGGATCTTTCCGCTGTTCAGCAGTCTATAAAGCAAGAGTATCAACCACCGATATCGCTTCGACGGCCCGACCTGCACCGCCAGGCCCGGGCCCGATGCCGATCGACAAACGTTCGAAGGAATACACATGGAATGGCTGACCAATCCAGAGATCTGGATTGCCTTTTTTACCCTGACTGCACTTGAGATCGTTCTCGGTATCGACAACATCATCATGATCTCGATCCTGGTCAGCCGCATGCCCAAGCATTTGCAGCAGCGTACCCGGATCTTCGGCCTGGCCCTGGCCATGATTACGCGGATTCTGTTGCTGCTGTCGATCACCTGGGTCATGCGCCTCACCGCCGACCTGTTCGTCGTGTTCGACCAAGGCATTTCCGGTCGCGACCTGATCCTGTTCTTCGGTGGCCTGTTCCTGCTCTGGAAAAGCTCCCAGGAGATTTACCACGGCCTGGAAGGCGAGGATGAAAGCGCTGACCAGCCAACCGGCAAAGGCGGGAGTTTCATCTATACCATCATCCAGATCGCGATCATCGACATCGTCTTCTCGCTGGACTCGGTGATTACCGCTGTAGGTATGGTTTCCCACGTTCCGGTGATGATCGCAGCCATCGTCGTGGCCGTATTGGTCATGATGCTCTGCTCGGGCGTCATCAGCAGCTTCATCGACAAGCACCCGTCGCTGAAAATGCTCGCGCTGTCGTTCCTGATCGTGGTTGGTACGGTGCTGATCGCCGAATCGTTCGAAGTTCATGTGCCCAAAGGCGCCGTCTACTTCGCCATGGCTTTCTCGCTGGCCGTCGAAGCCATCAACATTCGCATGCGTACCGCCATTGCGAGGAAGAAAACACTAAGCGAGCCATTGAAGCTGCGCAAGGACATTCCTGGGCAGTAAGCCAGACGATGCAAGGAAAGGGGCAGGGGACTGCCCCTTTTTTTCGTCTTCACGATCACTTTTCATGACAGCTTTGTTTCAAGGCAGCTAATGCCTGTGCGAAGCTGGCGGTCAGGCCGTTGGCCGACTAAAGCTTAAGTGAGCACTGAACAACCTCTCCTGCACTCAATTCAGTCTCGCTGCAGCATTGACCTTGCCCCGCTGGGGCGCCTTGTCCCAGGGGGCCTTTTTCATGCTGACCCTGCTCAATCTACTGTCTGCCGTCGCGCTGCTGATCTGGGGCACGCACATCGTTCGTACCGGGATTCTGCGGGTCTACGGTTCCAACCTTCGGCGTGTGTTGAGCCAGAACATGTCGAAGCGGCCGATGGCGTTCATCGCCGGCATTCTGGTAACCGCCCTGGTGCAGAGCAGCAACGCCACGGCCATGCTGGTGACATCCTTCGTCGGCCAGGGCCTGATGGAGCTTACGCCGGCCCTGGCAATCATGCTTGGCGCCGACGTCGGTACCGCCCTGATGGCGCGGGTACTGACCCTCGACCTGTCCTGGCTGTCACCGCTGCTGATCTTTCTCGGGGTGATCTTTTTCCTCTCGCGCAAGCAGACCCGGGTTGGCCAGATGGGCCGCGTCGCGATCGGCCTGGGCCTGATCATCCTGGCCCTGCAGTTGATTGTCGAAGCCGCCACGCCCATCACCCATGCACAAGGCGTGAAAGTCCTGTTTGCATCGCTGACCGGCGACATCCTGCTCGACGCCCTGGTCGGTGCCCTGTTCGCCCTGATTTCCTATTCGAGCCTGGCAGCGGTGCTGCTCACCGCGACCTTGGCCGGCGCGGAATTGATCAGCCTGCCAGTGGCCATCGGCCTGGTAATCGGCGCCAACATCGGCAGCGGATTGCTGGCCTTCCTCAGCACCAGCATGCAAAACGCCGCCGGTCGGCAGGTAGCCCTCGGCAGCCTGCTCTACAAGTTGATCGGGCTGGTACTGATCATCCCCGTGCTGGACCCGCTGGTTCGCTGGATGGACAGCCTGACCTACAGCCCTCAAGGCCTGGTGATCGGTTTTCATTTGCTCTACAACAGCCTGCGCTGCCTGGTCCTGTTGCCCAGCGTCACGCCCATGGCCCGGCTCTGTGCCTGGCTGCTGCCCGAGCGTCCGCAAACCAATGGCCTGGCGCGACCGCGCCACCTCGATCCAACGGCGCTGGCCACGCCCAGCCTGGCACTGGCCAATGCCGTGCGCGAAACGCTGCGCATGGGTGATCTGATCGACAGCATGTTGACGGCCATGCTCAATGTGCTGCGCGGCACACAAACGGCCATGACCCAGGAAATGCGCAGCCTGAGCGACGATGTCGAGTCGCTCTACAATGCCATCAAGCTGTACCTGGCGCAGATGCCCAGAGAGGACCTCAGTGACCAGGACAGCCAGCGCTGGGCAGAAATCATCGAATTGGCCATCAACCTCAAATTGGCCAGCGACATGATCGAACGCATGCTGCGCAAGGTGCAACAGCAGAAAACCTCCCAGCGCCGGGAGTTCTCCGAAGTGGGCCTGGAAGAGCTGACCGGTCTGCATAGCCAGCTGCTGGCCAGCCTGCGTTTGGGCCTGTCGGTGTTTCTCAGTGCAGACCCGGAAAGTGCGCGACAACTGCTTCGGGAAAAACGCCGGTTCCGTGCTCAGGAACGGCGCCTGGCACACGCCCATGTCAGCCGACTGCAACGCAAAGTGGTGCAAAGTATCGAAACCAGTTCGTTACACCTGGAGTTGATCGCTGACATGAAACGCTTGAACTCCCTGTTCTGCAGCAGCGCCTATGTGGTTTTGGGAAGTGCCGACACTGGTGCCCTGGTGGTCGATGGCGTCCCTGACGATGCGCATTCGCCTTGATCAATGGTGACGGAGCGAAGTCTGTTGTTCAGACAGGGCCCGCTTTGGGTAAGCTCTTACGGTCGCCGCAAGGAAGCTTGTTATGCGTTGCCTGATATTCATCTACCTGTTGCTCGGCTGCACCCCAAGCTTTGCTCTCGACCGTTTCCAGGTCGAGGGGTACCTGCTGCCCAATGGCCTGCAAGTCATACTCAAGCCCGGCCATGAGCGCGACCACGTCGCGATTCGACTGGTAATCGGCGTCGGCCTCGATGATTTCCCCTGCGACAAGCGGGAATTGCCGCACCTACTCGAACACGTGTTGTTCAGCGGCATCGATGGAAGCGGCGAGGGCGGCCTGGAAGAACGTATGCAAGCGCTGGGTGGCGAGTGGAATGCCTACACCAGCGGTGCCGACACGACCTTCGTGATCGAGGCCCCGGCCCGCAACCAGCGCAAGGTCCTCGATCTGCTGCTGGCCGTCCTTACCCAGACCCGTATCGACGATGCGGCCCTGGCGCTCTCCAGGCAAATCGTCGAGCGCGAGGATGGCGGGCACTACTCACCCTTGCAGCGCTGGCTGGACCGCCAGGATCTCGGGCACGGTGCCAGCGACCAGCTGGCAGTGGAACTCGGGCTCAAATGTGCCGAGCGCTCATCGCTCCACGACATGACCCTGGAACAGGTCAAAGAGGTTCACCAGCAGTGGTATGCCCCCAACAACATGAGCCTGATCATCGTCGGCGGCCTGGACAAGCTGCTGCCAGCCTACCTGGAGCGTACCTATGCCCAGCTCGATCCCGTCGACCCCATCGAACACCGCGCGCTCGATAGCGTTCACAAGGATGCCGCGATCAGACGCGAGTTGACCCGCGGCTGGCTGGGCAACAGCGCCAAGCTGCACTGGCTGTTCCTGGAGCCGCCTCTTGAGAACGAGCACGAGCAGACCTGGGATCTGCTGCAAAGCTACCTGGAATGGGCGCTGTACAGCGAATTGCGACTCAAGCACAGCTTGTCCTACGGCCCCTCGAGCCAGCGCGAGTCCTTTGGCGACAGCGGCATGTTGAGCCTCAATGCCGACCTGGACCGCGACATGCTCAAGGATGCCGAACAGATCCTTCGCGATATGATCCAGCGGCTACAACAGGACGGGCTCGATCCCGCCACCTTTGCCCGCGTGAAACAAGCCGCGATTGCCCGCCAGGCCTGGGCGGCGCAGGGTAACAGCGCCTTGGCGGATTACTATTGGGGCGCCCTGAACGACTATGCCGACGGCCGTTTCAGCAATACCTCACGCTTGTTGCAGAAGGTCACCCTGAAGGATGCCAACCAGGCCATGCGCCAACTGTTTGCCCAGCCCGGTTACCTGCGCATCGAGAAACCACTGTTCAGCTATGACGACCTGTATCCACTGATCGCCGTGATACTGGGGCTGATCCTGGTGGCCGGGCTGGGCTGGCATGCCTGGCGCCAGCACCGCCGCACAGGCATGCGCTAGACGCGCATTGCGATTGCCAAGGGCGTATTGTGTGAGGGTTTTTACTACGACCTTGTGAACTGTCCAAATGCCTATCTACGTCCAGCGCATACTCGAATTGATCAAGCGCTATCCGGGAGTGATTGCCCTCCTCGGTTTTATCTCCGGCATTGGCAGTTTCATGTTGGTAGATCGCCAGGAAAGCCTGGCCAGCTGGATTGCGGTGGTGATGCTGGCGAGCTGGGTCTGGCTGATGCTGGAAAACAGTTTCACCAAACTGTTCAGTCGCATGTTCAAGCGCGACATACCACCGCTGCTATTGCGCTACGCGACGCAAATGATCCACCAGGAAAGTCTGTTCTTCGTACTGCCGTTCTTTTTCATCACCACCACCTGGAACAGCGGCCAGCTTGTGTTTACCGGATTGCTGGCCCTGGCTGGGCTGATCTCGATCGTCGACCCGCTCTACTACAAGTGGCTGGCACCACGGCGCTGGCTGTTTCTGGCACTGCATACCCTGACCCTGTTCGCCGCCATGCTCACGGCGCTGCCAATCATTCTGCACCTGACGACCGCGCAGAGTTACAAGCTGGCGCTGGGCACGGCCATGCTGCTGTCCTTCCCGAGCCTGGCCAGCAGCTTCCCCATCGCCCACTGGCGAAGGGGCGTGATGCTGGTGGTCATGACCCTGGCCGTGGGCGCCAGTGGCTGGTTGCTGCGTTCCTGGGTGCCACCGGCAACCCTGTGGCTGACCGATGTGGCGATCAGCACCGAGATGGACAACGTCAATCGCACCCCTGGCAAGAAACTGAAGGAAGTCACTACCACCCAGGTGCGCGGCACAGGCCTGTATGCCTATACCGCGATCAACGCGCCGCGCGGCCTGAACGAGCGG
This sequence comes from Pseudomonas sp. LS1212, assembly GCF_024741815.1. Lineage (NCBI taxonomy): Bacteria > Pseudomonadati > Pseudomonadota > Gammaproteobacteria > Pseudomonadales > Pseudomonadaceae > Pseudomonas > Pseudomonas sp. LS1212. The sequence continues at coordinate 83,082 of NZ_CP102951.1, read as the reverse complement.
ATTTACCATGTCTGGCAGTTCAACGGCAAAGAGGTCGACCGCATTGCCCTGGATATCCATGGTGGACGCAAGGAAGGCTATCGGGCCTGGACCCACAAGCAGAACCTCCCGGAAAACCCGGCAGGGCGCTGGCAGGTCAGGGTGCTGACCGAAGACGGCCAGGTCATCGGGGTGCTGCGCTTCAACGTGACAGACCCCGGTCAAGGTGCGGAACAAGCGGCACGAACAAAATAACCGAGGTGCTGGCCGGCCACTACGAAAGCGACAGGTTCAGCCAAAGAACCAGTAGCAAACGTAGATGGCGGCGATGACGCCCGCCAGTTCTGCGAGCAGCGCGCAGCCCACGGCGTGCCGTACCCGCTGAATGCCAACGGCGCCGAAATACACCGCCAGCACGTAGAACGTGGTCTCGGTACTGCCCTGGATGATGGCTGCTGCCAGCGCCGGGAAGCTGTCGACACCATGGGTTTGCATTGTCTCGATCAGCATCGCCCGCGCGGCACTGCCCGAAAAGGGTTTGACCAGCGCCGTGGGCAGCGCATCGACGAACCGGGTATCGAGCCCCAGCCATTCAACCGCATGGCGAATGCCATCCAGGCCGAACTCCAGCGCACCTGAGGCACGCAACACACCCACTGCGCAGAGCATCGCTACCAGATACGGCAACAAGTTCTTGGCAACGTCAAAGCCCTCTTTGGCGCCTTCCACGAACGCTTCATACACCTTGACCTGCTTCAACGCGCCAATCAGCAGGAACAGCATGATCAGCCCGAACAGGGTCAGATTGCCCAGCAGTGAAGAGAGTGTGGCCAGTGCCGTGGCCGACAGCCCGGCCAACAACGCCATGAAGCCGCCCAGCAACAAGGCACCGGGCACCAGATAAGCCAGTACTACCGGATCCCACAGGCGCAGGCGCTGCATGAAGGCAACCGACAGCAGCCCGACCAGGGTCGAGCAACTGGTAGCCAGCAGGATCGGCAGAAACACCAGGGTCGGGTCCAGCGCACCCTGCTGGGAGCGGTACATGAAGATAGTCACTGGCAAGAGGGTCAGCGACGAGGCATTGAGGACCAGGAACAGGATCTGCGCGTTGCTGGCAGTGGTCGCGCTGGGGTTGAGGTCCTGCAGCGCACGCATGGCCTTGAGGCCGATAGGCGTGGCCGCGTTGTCCAGGCCCAGGCCATTGGCCGCGAAATTCAAGGTAATCAAGCCCAGCGCCGGATGGCCGGGCGGTACTTCCGGCATGAGGTGCTTGAACAACGGCCCGAGCACCTTGGCCAGCCACTCGACGACCCCGGCCTTCTCGGCGATGCGCAGAAAGCCGAGCCAGAGGGTGAGGGTACCGAACAGTAGTACCATCACCTCCACCGAAAGCTTTGCCATGGCGAAGATACTCTCGACCATGGTCGCAAAGATTCCGGCGTTCCCGCCCACCAGCCATTGCGTCAGTGCCGACACCGCCGCCACTACGAAAAAGCCAAGCCAAAGGCCGTTGAGCATCAGTCGTTCCCCCTCAAGTTGCGGCGAATGATAGCGGGGGTGGACGGCCCGACGCCAGAAACAACAAACCCCGACGAGTCGGGGTTTGTTTTTGAGTTGTCAGCTTACTCGGTGACGGACTTGCCGACCGTGACTTCTGACTTGGTGCGCCAGTGTGGCAGCGAATTCCAGTAGCGTTCGCCCTTGGCATCGTCGTACATGCCTTCCCAACGCGCGATGACCAGTACCGCGAGGGCATTGCCGATCACGTTCAGTGCGGTACGGGCCATGTCCATGATCCGGTCCACGCCGGCGATGAACGCCAGGCCTTCCAGCGGAATACCGACGCTGCCCAGCGTAGCCAGCAGCACCACGAAAGACACACCCGGTACACCCGCGATACCTTTGGAGGTGACCATCAGGGTCAGCACCAGCATCACTTGCTGGCCGATCGACAGGTCGATGCCGTACAGCTGGGCAATGAAGATCGCCGCGATGCTCTGATACAGGGTCGAACCATCAAGGTTGAAGGAGTAGCCGGTCGGTACCACGAAGCTGCTGATGGCTTTCGGCGCACCGTAGGCTTCCATCTTCTCGATAATCCGTGGCAGCACGGTTTCGGAACTGGCGGTGGAGTAGGCCAGGACCAACTCGTCCTTGAAGATGCGCATCAGCTTGATCACCGAGAAACCGAACAGGCGAGCGACCAGCCCCAGCACCACCAGGCCGAAGAACGCGATGGCCACGTAAACCAGGATCACCAACTTGGCCAGAGGCAGCAACGAGGCAAAGCCGAAGTTGGCCACGGTCACTGCGATCAAGGCGAAAACACCGATCGGCGCGTAGCCCATGATCATGTGAGTAACCTTGAACATGCTCTCCGATACGCTCTGGAACACTTTCACCAGCGGATCGCGCAGGTCGGCCTGCAGGCTGGAGAGGCCCAGGCCGAACAAGACCGAGAAGAAAATGATCGGCAGCATCTCACCCCGCGCGACGGCGGCGAAGATGTTGGACGGAATCAGATTGAGGATGGTCTCGATGAAGGCGTGTTCATGCTGCACCTCATTGGCGGTCTGCTGGTACTTGGAGATATCCACAGTGCCCAGGGTGCTCATGTCGATACCGGCTCCGGGATGGAACAGGTTCGCCAGCACCAGGCCGACCAGGATCGCGATGGTGGTGACCACCTCGAAATAGATAATGGTTTTCAGGCCGATGCTGCCCAGCTTTTTCGCGTCGCCGACACCGGCGATGCCGACGATCAGCGAGGAGATCACGATTGGGATGACGATCATCTTGATGAGGCGGATGAAAATGTCACCGGCAGGTTGCAGGATATTGCTGATCCACCATGCCTTTTCTGCACTGAAATGATTCAGCAGTGCCCCGATCGCAATCCCGAGTACCAGACCTATGAGGATCTGCCAGGCGAGGCTCAGTTTTGCCTTCTTCATGTCATTACCCTTTTATTCGAAGTGGACACGACCTTTTCCCTGACACCTGCGAGCCAGAGCTGTTTCCAGCTCTTTTCCAACTCGTCTGGCCGCCTGAAAAAAGCGCCGTAGAAGGTCACCGCAAGCAAGCGACGAAACGCTTTGGCCAGCGAAAAAAGGCGCAACTATTCCGATGCGCCTGCACTCCGTCTAATGCCGTAAGTGCCTACCCTATGCCGAATCGGCATGATGTTTTCGAGCTAAAACAGCCATTTCAGAAGACGGCATTTCGGCCGTTCGGAATTCCGATAGTGACCAAAGCGCCATTTAACGGCCGAATTGAACGTATCCAGCTGAGTGGAAAAAGGCGGCGTTCGACAATCCGAATGCATTGGCAGGGGTAAAAGGAGTAGAAGAGAGGAGGAAAATTTCTCGATATACGGTCACCGAGAAGGAGAGGTTTTACCGTCGGGTGTGTGAAAACAGCGAGCGTGGAATCTGCGACTCCGTGGACGCCCGTCCTGAATCCTGTCTGCAAAAAAGCTACGCCGGAAGTCCGAGAGCCAGGCGTCGATGGTGGGATCGTCGACTGACCAGGCCGGACTTCCGGCGTAGCTTTTGCCTGATCCGGCCCTCATCGCGGGCACTCCTTGTACCCCTAGGTCACTCCGATCCTGAAACAATCAGAACGTCCCGACCCCTTGATCATGCGCCCACCTTCCTCGGGCGGCGCAGCAGATAGAAGCTTGTTTCGGTGAAAGGTTCAGCTTCTATATAGGTTCTTGTGTGCCAAGGCACTGATCACCCTTCGGATCCTTCTTCAATTGCTCGGCGATATTCGCTGGTCGCCTTCACGCTACCACCCATCACCAGGGCAGTAGCGAACGCATTGAAGTTCATGTTCTACAGACTCAACCTCGCCCGCGGCGGCCAAAAAAGAACGAAGCCACAAATAGCACCAGGAATATGATGAAGAGAATCTTCGCGATACCCGTAGCGGTGCCAGCGATACAACCGAAGCCCAGTACCGCAGCGACAATGGCGATGATCAGGAATGAGTAGCAATGCCAGAGTGGCGCACAGGCCTTGGCTTGCTGGCAGGGGAGAACGCTGCTTTTGGGCGACTCGTTGACGACTCATCCTGTAACTCCTCCCACTCCGTTGATCGTTTTGTAAGCCTTTCAATAGGGTCACTGCAGTGCGCATGCCAGCCCAGAAACCTAAATAAAACCTTTTAAAATCATCTAGTTAGCTTAAGTGTATCGAACTGATAGATACGCGTCCTGCACGATGCAGCCAACCAGCCCATGCGTTTTGCACGATCGCTGCCGGATTCCGTCCGGCGACTCACGATGGCGAGCGCCGTTGACCTTTGCACTGCGTTGACCAAGTACCATCGCAGGCCTTATGCACATTACTTCAAAAAATAAAACCAGTTGTTTTTCAAACTGTTATCGATATCTTCGGGCAAAGCCACCCTGCAAACCGACGAATCGAGCAAAATCGACCATGCAACTTGCCCGATTATTGCGAGACTAACCAAGACAACTCTCAAAGGAGCGCAAGTAATGGAATTAGCCGTGGAGCATCAAGGCCGCATTCTGTTGGTGGACGATGAAACCGCCATTCTGCGCACTTTCCGTTACTGCCTCGAAGATGCGGGCTATAGCGTCGCTACTGCCAGCAGTGCGGCCCAGGCCGATGCACTGCTGCAACGTCAGGTGTTCGATCTGTGTTTCCTCGATCTGCGCCTGGGCGAGGACAACGGTCTGGATGTATTGGCGCAAATGCGTATCCAGGCGCCATGGATGCGGGTAGTGATCGTCACCGCGCATTCGGCGGTCGATACCGCCGTCGATGCGATCCAGGCCGGTGCTGCCGACTATCTGGTCAAGCCCTGCAGCCCCGATCAATTGCGCCTGGCAACGGCCAAGCAACTGGAAATGCGCCAACTCTCTGCTCGCCTGGAAGCGCTCGAGGGCGAAATCCGTAAACCCAAGGATGGCCTGGACTCACACAGCCCCGCCATGATGGTAGTGCTGGAAACCGCGCGACAAGTCGCCAATACCGACGCCAACATCCTGATCCTCGGCGAGTCCGGCACGGGCAAGGGCGAGCTTGCGCGTGCAATCCACGGTTGGAGCAAACGGGCGAAGAAAGCCTGCATAACCATCAATTGCCCTTCGCTCTCCACCGAATTGATGGAAAGCGAACTGTTCGGTCATAGCCGCGGGGCCTTTACCGGTGCCAGCGAAAGCACCTTGGGAAGGGTGAACCAGGCTGATGGTGGAACTTTGTTTCTCGATGAGATCGGCGACTTTCCCCTCGCACTACAACCAAAGCTGCTGCGCTTTATCCAGGACAAGGAATATGAGCGCGTCGGTGATGCGATGACCCGTCGGGCCGATGTCCGCATCCTGGCGGCGACCAACCGTAACCTCGAGGATATGGTCCAGGACGGACGGTTCCGTGAAGACTTGCTCTATCGATTGAATGTGATCACCTTGCACCTGCCCCCATTACGAGAGCGTAACGAGGATATCCTCACACTTGCCGATCGTTTCCTAGCCCGCTTCGTCAAGGAATATGCACGACCGGCACGGGTTTTCAGCGACGAATCACGCGCCGCATTGCTCAACTATCGCTGGCCAGGCAACATCCGCGAATTGCGCAACGTGATAGAGCGCGCCAGCATCATTTGCACCCAGGAGCGTGTGGAAATCAGCCATCTGGGCATGGCCGAGCAGTCGGTTAACAATGCACCCCGCATCGGTGCTGCGTTGAGCCTGGACGAGTTGGAAAAAGCCCATATCGGCGCCATTCTGGCCGCCAGCGAGACCCTTGACCAGGCAGCCAGGACACTGGGCATCGATGCCTCGACGCTCTATCGCAAACGTAAACAGTACAATTTATGAAATGGGCAATGAAGCTGCGCACGCGGCTCTTCCTGAGCATTTCGGCGCTGATTACCGTCGCGCTTCTGGGGTTGTTGCTGAGCCTGGTCAGCGTCCTGCAAACGACCAGTACCCAGGAATCATTGATCCGCGACAACTTCATCACCCTCGACCTGAGCGTGAAGCTGCGTCAGAACCTGGGCGACCAGTTGATGATGATGCTCATTGAGTCAGCGGATACGGCAACCCTGAAAGCGACCCAGGCGAACTTTCAGCAGCTGCTGGCCGAGGGTGTTGCCCATGAGCAGCACCATGGTGTGAATGATGGTTTCAACCAGACCAGTGCCGACTACCAGCGCTTTCTGCTGGCTTACGAAAACGCTCAGGGGGCCCGCAACCTGAGCGAAGACAGCCAACTGCATGCCGCCTTCAATGTGCTACGCACTGGGTTGCTCCATGCCCAAAAGTCAGCCCTGGCCAATATCAATGAAATGCAAAGCCGCGTCCGGGAGCGGGCGCTACTGGTTTCCAGTTTGCTGGGGCTGGTCGGGCTGGCAATCCTGATCATCGGGTTTGTCACCGCCCATGGTATTGCCCGGCGTTTCGGCCACCCAATCGAAGCCCTGGCCAAAGCGGCCGACGAAATCGGCCAGGGCAACTTCGATATCACCTTGCCAATTTCTTCAGCGGTGGAAATCAACCAATTGACGCGACGCTTCGGCAGCATGGCCGACGCGCTACGTGAGCATCAGGCCATCAACGTCAATGAGTTGCTTGCCAGCCAACAGCGCCTGCAAGCGGTATTGGACAGTATCGATGACGGCCTGCTGATGATTGACCGCCAGGGCCGGCTGGAGCATCTGAACCCGGTCGCCCAGCGTCAGCTCGGTTGGGAGGACGAGCGGCTGGGCATGGGACTGGGCGAAGCCTTGCAATATCCAGAGCTCGATGACCAGCTACATCTGATTCTGCGTGGCGGCACCCTGGAGCGGGTACCGGAAGATCTGAGTTTCGAGATCGATGGCGAGGTGCGCTTGCTCTCATACAGCCTTACTCCCGTCAGCCCGTCACACGGCACCATTCTGGGAGCGGTGATGGTACTGCACGACGTTACCGAACAACGCGCCTTCGAACAGGTGCGCAGCGAATTCGTCCTGCGTGCTTCCCACGAGTTGCGCACGCCAGTGACGGGCATGCACATGGCCTTTGGCCTACTGCGCGAGCGGCTGCACTTTCCTGCCGAATCTCGTGAAACCGACCTGCTCGATACCATCAATGAAGAAATGCAGCGACTGATGCAGTTGATCAACGACTTGTTGAACTTCTCCCGCTACCAGAACGGCCTGCAGAAACTCACCCTCGCGCCCTGCGCCATTGATGATCTGCTCAAGCGGGCTGAGCAACGCGTCAGTGATACCATCGAAGACAAGTGCATCGAACTGCTGCTGGAGCTTGAGGAGCCCCTGCCCCATGTCCAGGGCGACCTGGCCCAACTCGATCGGGTCATGGATAACCTGCTGGACAATGCGATCCGGCATACACCGAAATCCGGGCGCATTCGATTGCATGCCAGACGGCATGCCGAACGGGTGATTATCAGCATCGAGGACAACGGCGAAGGCATCCCCTACGGGCAGCAGGGGCGTATCTTCGAACCCTTCGTCCAGGTGGGCCGGAAAAAAGGCGGGGCAGGGCTGGGGCTGGCGCTGTGCAAGGAGATCGTGCAACTGCATGGGGGTCGAATGGGGGTGTATTCAAGACCGGGGCAAGGCACCCAGTTCTATATGGCGCTGCCGATCTGATTGCCGGCCATCATGCTTCATCGTCGAAGCGGCGCTTGGCCATCCGCCGCCCTCGAGTGACCAGTTCGGTAAATTGACGGGCATTGAGCGGGTGCGCGAATAGCCAGCCTTGCCCGTAGTTCACCCCTTCGCTGTTGAGCAACAGGGCCTGGGCTTCATATTCGATACCCTCGGCAATGACCCGCAACTGCAGAGCATGCGCCATACGGATGATATGTGGTGCCACGCCACTGCTCGCGGCGTCATGCCCCAGGGCATCGATGAACGTCTTGTCGATTTTCAGGCAATCGACTGGCAAGGTCTGCAGATAAGCCAGACTGCAGTACCCCGTGCCGAAATCGTCGATCAGCACCTGATGCCCGACATCACGTAACGCCTGCAGGTTGTCGCGTGCGACCACGACGTCTATCAGACCCCGTTCGGTGACTTCAAAGGCGATCTGGCTGGCGGCAACCCGGTGCAAGGCCAGCAACCGGGCTGCAACCCGGCCGATGCGCGGCACCATGACATCGCACGCGGCCAGGTTGACGGAAATGTACAAGTGCGGATTGGCCCTTAACATCTGGCCAAGTTGTTCCAACAACTGTTGCAGAACAAAATCAGTGATCTGGCGAATCTGCCCGGTGTTTTCTGCCAATGGGATGAACAGGTCCGGGCTGGTCAATGTGCCATCTGGTCGACGCCAACGCACCAGAGCCTCGGCGCCGACGCATCGTCGGCTGGTAAGCTCGAAAATGGGCTGGTAAAGAACCTGCAATTCGCCTCGACGCAGTGCGCCTTGCAACTCGGCACTCAGCGATCGCCTCTGCCGCACCAATTGCATTACCAGCCAGCCAATACACCATGCCAACAACAGGCTGCCCGGGAACAGTAGCCAGAGGACCATGTTCATCTTCAGCTGGGAATCGGCTCGCGGGGTAATCAGGACCAACTGATAATCCGGTGACTGAGTCGGCATCCGATAAATCAGCTGGCTGGGCGTGGCCAGCAAAGCATCTGTCGTTGCCGGCGGCCAATCGCTGGTCGGCGGCCAGGGCTGCGGTGAACCCAGCACCGGTACGGCGCGGGTGCCCTTGTCCAGGACGACCAGCAGGCTGCCATTGGCGGGCAGGTCGACTACGTCGGTCAGATGCCCGCGTGAGGTCGAGACACGAAAATTACCGCTCCCGAGCATCAGCGCGGCCAGGTTATCGTTGGGTTGCGTGGTGGTGTTCAACCAGTAGCTGTAGGTTGGCCCCTGGATATCCGGCGGGCGCACCGGATCTCGCGCCCGCTCGCCGAACCGGTTGGAGCAGGACTGGCTCCGATCGATATAGGCTGCTTCATAGACAAACCGGTAATTGAAGCCAATTTGCTGCAGGGTTTCCACCATGCTCGGACTGCAACCACGCAGTGGCTGCGCCTGGAGTTGGTCGACCCCTTCGCGCAACTGGCCGAATATTTGCTCCAGGCGCTCGAGAAAACGCTCGCCCCTGGCATTCATCTGCTCGCTCTCGCCTTGCTGCAACTGATGCATGGCAACGCCCAGGCTCGCCAGCAACAACAGGGTCGCACTCGCCGCAGCCGCAAGCGTCGCCAACAACCAAGGACGATAAAGGACACTACGTAGCAGCAGGAGGGCAGATGCCATCAATAAAATATCCAGTTGAATCCCATGAGGTATAGCAACTGGCGGAACATTCAGCCTGCCCGTTGGGCGGAGTTCATCATTTACTCGTGTTCAGAACCTGCAGGATCGCCGCGCTCTGGGCATCCGGCTCGCCGTCGAAACGCTCAGGCCTGAAGTGCATCTGGAACGTGGCCAGCACATGCCGGGTGGTCGTATCGGACTCACCGGTGTGGGCAATGGTGTAACCCAGGCGCGACAATTGCTGCTGATACCAGGCGATGCCCGGCGGGTTGACCTCGAAGTACGCTTGCTGCCGGGCCACTGCATTGGCATCGGGCCATATGCCCACGCCTTCCTCGGCCAGGCGCTTCCAGGGGAACAACGGGCCCGGGTCAAGCTTGCGCGACGGGGCGATATCGCTATGACCAATGATATTGCGAGGCTGGATATTGTTGCGCTTGACGATGTCTTTAAGCAGCACCACCAAGGCCTTGATCTGCTCTTCGGGGTAGGGGTACCAGACGCGACCGTTCGGGGTCTGGTCAAAACCGGGGTTGACGATCTCGATGCCGATGGAGCTGGAGTTGAGCCAGGTACGCCCCTGCCATTCGCTGTCGCCCGCATGCCAGGCACGTCGACTTTCATCGACCAGTTGGTAGATTGTCGGCGGATTGTCACCGACCAGGTAATGGCTGCTGACTTCGCCCTGGGTCAGCAGGGACAGCGAGCGCTCCTGGTTGGCATTGGTGTAATGCAGGACGACAAACTGGATGCGATTGTCATGACCGACCGAGGGGTGGCTTCGATCGATGCGTGGACCGCTGGCGCAACCGGCCAACAACAATAGCAGCAGGGCGCTAGTGAGTCGTTTCATGGAAAAAAGTACACGTCTGGGTAGGCTGTAATGCAATAGCATAACGTACAGTCTCGGCGGGTGCCGAATTAAACCGGTGCTAACGATGTCTGAAAGTTCCTGCCCCAGGTTCAGGCTGCCTCGATCCGATTGCGTCCGGCATTTTTCGCCCGGTACAGCGCCTGGTCTGCCCGCTTGAAGACCAGCTCGCTGCGCTCGCCTGCCTTGAATGCAGTGATCCCGATAGACACCGTTATCGTGACAGGCTCGCTCTTGAAGTGAAACGGGCAGGCTTCGATAGCCGCCCTCAGGGTCTCGGCCAATTTCACACCCGTGCCCAGCGGCGTGGCCGGGGCCAACAGGACGAACTCTTCACCCCCAATGCGGGCGATGAAATCCGTGGGGCGCAAGCGCTTGCGCAACTCGTTGGCGATAATCTTCAAGACCTTGTCGCCGGCCAGGTGTCCATAATTGTCATTGATGCGCTTGAAGTGATCGAGATCAAGCACGGCCAGCAACAAGTCGCCTCCCGACTGCTGCCAACCCTGCAGCTCCTGGTCGAGGCGCTCTGACCAGGCTGCCCGGTTTGGCAGGCCGGTCAAAGGGTCGATCAAAGCTTTCTGTCGCTGCTCTTCAAGATGCTCGCGATAACCCAGCGCTTCTTGTTCCATGCTGGCGACACGCTCGGCCAGGCTTTGCAGGCGGGCCGCGACCTCATGCTCACGCTGATCGCGTTGCTGCTGATGCTGGTCCATGGTGCCGAGTAGTCCTTCCAGCCGGCTTTCAAGAATGTGCTTCAGGCTGTCCAGATCTGCCGCATCCTGAACACTGCTCTGCAAACCGTCGACTTGCTCGCGTAACTGGTTGTCCATGTCGCGGGCCGCCGAGCTATTGCCGGCATGTCCTTCGCTTGCATCCTGCAAATGGCTCTGAAAAGACTCCAGGCGCTCATTGAGTTGCTTGAGGTAGACCTCGAACTCATGCTGGCCACTGTCGTTGATTGCCAGCATCAACACCGCAAGGTCGTCGAGGATCGGCAATAATTCATACCAGTTGAGCCCGTGTTCGAGGCGCTCGCGCATGGACTGGGCCTGCTCCTGATGACGCTCGGGCAAGGTCAAGTCGTTAAGCAACCCCAACAGGGTTTCTTCGATATGCTCAGCGACCGAACTGTAGGAGGGCTCGATGCCATCGGGCAGGGCATACTGGGCGTGTTCGGCTGATGGCTGCGGCTCGGGCGTGTTGGTTTCGTCTATCACTGCAGGCAACGGCGGGGGTGTCGACACTTTCGCTGTTTCGGCCGCGTCAACGCTATCGACCGAGTCGATGGGAGTCGAGGCAGATTCGTTTGCAACCGACGCCTCGACTATCGCCGGCGCAGCCTCTGCAGGTTGATTGGGCTGTATGGAAGGCTCAGTCGCTGACTCAGGCTGGGGCACCAACTCATCCACATCGACCGCAACCGCAACCGCAACCGCCGCCGAGGGCATCACGGGTAACGACGCAGCGACAACCACTGGCACTGCCACCGGCACCGGCACCGGCACCGGGCTGGCTACAGCTTCGAGCACGGCTACCTCGGCCTCGCGGGCTCCGAACAAACGCTGAAACAAACCCGGTCGCGCCGGCTCCTCGGGCTCTTCCAGATACGCGAGCGCTCGCCCTTGCAAACCGCTCAACTCCCCAAGCAACAAGGGCACTTCACGCGGCTGGCTGGCGCGGCTATCCAGTTGTTTGGCGAACTTCTTCAGGGGTTTGCTGACGTCGCCAGGAAGCGGCAAGGCCTGCAATTGCGTGACCAGCGAGGTCAATGCGGTGCTGATTTGACCAATGCGGATCTCGCGACGCTGCTCGGAATCCAGCACCGCCTTTTCCAGGCGAGGAATCAAGGCGGACAAGGCCGCGTCCATGTTGTCGGTGCGAATGACTTCGCGCACTTCCTTCATGCATTGGTCGACGGCCCGGTCGCTGCCCTCGGCGGCCAGGGTGCTGCGCACCAGCCCTTGGCGCAGCAAGTCCAGACGCGCTTCCCAGCGACGCTCCAGTTTTTCTTGCTGTTCGATACTCTTGAGGTACTTTTCTTTCCAGCGCTGGGCTTCTTCGGTCATGCCTGGGGTCCGCGAGGGGGCGAGCTCAAGGCAGGGTACGCATCGGCCGCAAAGGAATCGGGTAAACGGATCTCCACCGCTACCGGCAGATGATCGGAAATCGGTTGAGCCAGGACCTGGACGCGTTCCAGCGTCAGGCCTGGGCTGAGCAAAATATGATCGAGGCACCGCTGTGGCCGCCAACTGGGGAAGGTTGCCTCCAGCTGTGGCGCGAGCAAACCGAGGCCACGCAATGGCGAATGTTGCAGCAGGTCGGTGGCATGGGTGTTCATGTCCCCCATGAGCACCTGATGGCGATAGCCGCCAATCAACTCGCGGATATACGCAAGCTGCCGGGTACGGGTTCGTGCCCCGAGCGCCAGGTGCATCATCACCACCACCAACGCATCGTCGCCTTCACCAAAGCGCACCAGGATCGCACCGCGCCCGGCCGGGCCCGGCAGCGGGTGATCTTCCAGCCCCGTAGGTTTGAGCCGGCTCAATACACCGTTGCTGTGCTGGGCCATATGCCCGAGATTGCGATTGAGCTGCTGATACCAATAGGGAAACGCGCCCAGATGCGCCAAGTGTTCAACCTGATTGACGTAGCCCGAGCGCAGGCTTCCGCCGTCGACTTCCTGCAAGGCGACCAAATCGAAATCACTCAGCAGATCGCCGATTTTTTGCAGGTTGCTGGCGCGGCCAGTGTGCGGCAAAAGGTGCTGCCAACTGCGGGTCAGGTAGTGGCGATAGCGTTCGGTGCTGATGCCGACCTGAATATTGAAGCTGAGCAGACGCAGGCGGCCATCTTGCGGTAGGCCGCTTGCCTGTAGATGGTGTTCGTTGACCCGGGGATCACACAGGCCAGCGACACGTTCGGTTCTCCAGCGCCGCATGATGGCAGGCGCCGCTTACTTCGCGGCGCGCTCCTTGGCGATCAGCTGGTCAGCAACACTCAAGGCGCCCTCAGGGCCGCCGGCAGTGCCCAGGTCGAAGCGGTACTTGCCGTTGACGACCATGGCCGGTACGCCCTTGACGTCATATTTGGCAGCTTTTTCCTTGGCGTCCTTCACCTTGCCAGCGACGGCAAACGAATTGTAGGTGCTCAGGAACTTGTCCTTGTCGATACCTTCACCCGCCAGGAACTCGGCCATTTCTTCCGGGGTCGCCAGTTTCTTGCCAGCGTGGACAGCTTCGAACACTGCCTTGTGGACCTTGCTTTCGACGCCCATGGCTTCCAGGGTCAGGAACAACTGGCCGTGGACGTTCCAGATGCCGCCGAACATGGCCGGAATGCGAACGAATTTCACGTCAGCGGGCAGCTTGTCGACCCAGGGATTGATGGTCGGCTCGAAGGCGTAGCAATGTGGGCAGCCGTACCAGAACAGTTCCACCACTTCGATCTTGCCCGGTTCGGAAACCGGCACGGCTTGGCTCAGCTCGATATATTGTTTACCGGCTTCGAGCTGTTCAGCCGCAACCTGAGCAGTCACCCCGAACAGACTGGCGGTAACGAGCGCGGCGCTGAGAATCAGATTACGCATGCTTTACTCCTGAGCAGAAAAAGGTCGCCTCGCGCGACCTGCAATCAGACAGGTCATGACGGGCTTGAGTTCGTTAGTGTAACGGCAGCCGCCATAAAAAAGGGCGGCCAAAGCTACCCTTTTTATATTTGTACAGGCGGATTAATCGAACATTAACGTTGCTAAAGTTGTAAGCCTCACGCAACGTCAATCAAGCCGGTCTCAGTGCAGGCCCTGAACATAGCTGGACACCGCTTCGATGTCCTTGTTGCTCAGCTTGGCCGCGATGCTGCGCATCACTTGAGTGTCGCCATCGTTGGTGCGGTTGCCTTCACGGAAGTCGGTCAACTGCTTGGCCACGTACTGCGCGTGCTGACCACCCAGGTGCGGGAAGCCGGCAGCGGCGTTACCGGTGCCGTCAGGCGAGTGGCAACCGGTGCAGGCAGGCATGCCCTGTTCGAGCTTGCCGCCACGGAACAACGCTTCACCCCTGGCCACGACCTTCGGATCTGCAGCGCCGACACTGCCTTTCTGGCTGGCGAAATACGCGGCGATGTCAGCCAGGTCCTGATCATTGATGTTGGTCAGCATGCCCGTCATTTCCAGCACCTGACGCTTGCCCGACTTGATGTCGTGCAGTTGCTTGGTCAGGTAGCGCTCGCCTTGCCCGGCAAGCTTTGGAAAGTTCGGCGCCATGCTGTTGCCGTCCGGACCATGACAAGCGCCACACACAGCAGCTTTGGCCTGACCGGCAGCAGCATCGCCTGCTGCGTGGGCCATTCCTGTGATGCCCAGGGTCAACAGCAGACTCACGATTATTTTGTTCATCAGCTAATCCAACTACGGCTAAGGGTGAAAGATTTATGTATCGGGACTATTGGCTCATCCACTGGATGACGGCACGGTAATCCTCGGCACTGCAGTCCATGCACAATCCACGCGGCGGCATAGCCTTGAAACCCTGGGTTACGTGTTGCACCAGCGTCTCCATGCCTTGAGCGAGCCTAGGCGACCAAGCGGCCTGATCGCCCACATTAGGCGCCATCGGCAGTTGCCCGGCATGACAAGCCCCGCAAGTGCGGTTGTACACAGCTTCCGGATCCTGTGTAGCCTGAGCGCTGAAAAACGGCATCAAGACACCAGCAGCTAGCAGCCATTTCGTCATAAAACGACCTTTTCAGGGTTGAGGGTGTGTACTGCATTCTAATGCGCAATCTAAATCTGACACCCCCGTGAACTTCATCCTACGCTGGGACAAAGCGCACACAAAATCTGCGGCATTATATACTCCCGTTACCGAAACGGAAACGACACTGCTTGCCGAGTCAACACTTGGCACCGCCCACACCGGAAATCACATGCAAGTCAAAAACCCCATCCTCGGCCTGTGCCAACAGGCTACCTTCTCGCTCAGCGCCGCCAAAGTCGACCAATGCCCCGACGACGAAGGCTTTGAAGTCGCCTTCGCCGGGCGTTCCAACGCCGGCAAGTCGAGTGCGCTGAACACCTTGACCCACGCCAG
Source organism: Pseudomonas sp. LS1212 (assembly GCF_024741815.1). NCBI lineage: Bacteria > Pseudomonadati > Pseudomonadota > Gammaproteobacteria > Pseudomonadales > Pseudomonadaceae > Pseudomonas > Pseudomonas sp. LS1212. The sequence goes on along the minus strand of NZ_CP102951.1, from coordinate 67,877 downwards.
CCTGGCCCGTACGTCGAAAACACCAGGGCGCACCCAGTTGCTGAACTTCTTCAACCTGGACGAAGAACGGCGTCTGGTGGACCTGCCTGGCTACGGCTATGCCAAGGTACCGATTCCGCTGAAACAGCACTGGCAGCGCCACCTGGAAGCCTATCTGGGCAGCCGGGAAAGCCTCAAGGGCCTGATTCTGATGATGGATATCCGTCATCCCATGACTGATTTCGACTTATTGATGCTCGATTGGTCGGTCGCCAGCAAGATGCCAATGCACATTCTGCTGACCAAAGCCGACAAACTCACCTACGGTGCGGCCAAGAACACGCTGCTCAAGGTGCAGTCGGAAATCCGCAAGGGCTGGGGTGACGCGGTCAGCATCCAGCTGTTTTCGGCTCCGAAACGCCTGGGCCTGGAAGATGCCTATGCGGTACTGGCACGCTGGATGGAACTGCCGGACAAGCCCGCCGAATAAGGCTTTGCGCCAAATTGCAGGCAAAAAAAACCCCGGACTTCGTATGGGGAGGGGGAAGTTCGGGGTTTAAGGTTCCGGACCGCTAGGGCGGGGTCCAGATATCTGCCAACACTTAACACAACATAGGAGCATCGAAGGGCTTCACCAGCCATTCAGATAATCTGAGTAGGGATTCACAGGTTTAGTTCCGGGTTGCTTAAAACTATTTGCGATAGCGTTAAAAAAACCGGAACTAATGGCCGTAAGCCGCGACACTATGCCGCAGCTTGTTTTGACAATTTTAGTGCGCTTCGTCCCAGTTCGAGCCCACGCCCACTTCCACCAGCAAGGGCACGTCGAGTTGCGCCGCCCCGCTCATGTGGGGACGGATCTGCTCGCGAACCTGATCAATCAGATCCTCGCGCACCTCCAGCACCAATTCATCATGCACCTGCAGGATCACCCGGGCATCGAGCCCCGACTCGTTCAGCCAGGTGTCCACCGCCACCATGGCGCGCTTGATAATGTCGGCCGCAGTACCTTGCATCGGTGCGTTGATCGCGGTGCGCTCGGCCCCTTTGCGCAATGCGGGGTTCTTGGCGTTGATTTCCGGCAGGTACAGGCGCCGGCCGAACAGGGTCTCGACAAAGCCCTGCTCTGCCGCCTGGGCCCGGGTTCGCTCCATGTAGTCCAGGACGCCTGGATAACGGGCAAAGTAGCGGTCGATATAGGCTTGCGATTGCTTGCGGTCGACGCCGATCTGTTTGGCCAGGCCAAATGCACTCATGCCGTAGATAAGACCGAAGTTGATCGCTTTTGCACTACGCCGCTGCTCGGTCGTCACCTCGCTCAGCTCAACGCCAAAGACTTCAGCTGCCGTGGCCCGGTGCACGTCCAGATCGTTGCGAAAGGCATGCAACAGCCCTTCGTCCTTGGCCAGGTGCGCCATGATCCGCAGCTCGATCTGCGAGTAGTCCGCTGCCAGCAGTTTGTAGCCTGGCGGCGCAATGAACGCCTGGCGAATGCGACGACCTTCGGCGGTGCGGATCGGAATGTTCTGCAGGTTCGGGTCGCTGGACGACAAGCGGCCGGTGGCGGCCACGGCCTGGTGATAGGAAGTATGAATGCGACCCGTGCGCGGGTTTATCTGTTCCGGCAGGCGGTCGGTGTAGGTACTCTTGAGCTTGCTCAACGAGCGGTATTGCATCAGGACCTTGGGTAGCGGGAAGTCTTGCTCGGCGAGCTCCGCCAACACCGCCTCGGCAGTGGAAGCCTGGCCCTTGGCGGTCTTGTTGAGAATCGGCATGCCGAGTTTCTCGTACAGGATCACACCCAACTGCTTGGGTGAGCCCAGGTTGAACTCCTCACCCGCGATCTCGAACGCTTCACGCTCAAGCGCGACCAGCTTTTCACCCAACTCGACGCTCTGGATGCCAAGCAATTTGGCGTCGACCAGGGCGCCTTGACGCTCGATCCGCGCCAGCACGGGCACCAATGGCATTTCGATCTCATTGAGCACCGACTGCAGGCTTGGCGTCTTCGCCAGTTTTTCCTGCAGTACCTGATGCAGGCGCAAGGTCACGTCCGCATCCTCGGCAGCATAGGGGCCGGCCTGCTCCAGGGCGATCTGATCGAAGGTCAGTTGCTTGGCGCCCTTGCCGGCGATGTCCTGGAAGCCGATGGTGGTGTGCCCCAGGTACTTGAGGGCCAGGCTGTCCATGTCGTGGCGGGTGGCCGTGGAGTCGAGCACATAGGACTCGAGCATGGTGTCGTAGGCGACACCGCGGACGGTTATGCCATTGGCCTGATCACCACCGATGGCGCAATTGGCCAGAATGTTCATGTCGTACTTGGCATGCTGGCCGACCTTGAGCCTGGTCGGATCTTCCAGCAGCGGCTTGAGTGCGCGCAGCACGGTATCGCGGTCCAGTTGCTCGGGGACGCCCATGTAGGAGTGGGTCAGCGGAATATAGGCCGCCTCGAACGGTTCGACGGCGAAAGACAAGCCCACCAACTGGGACTGCTGGGCATCCAGGCCGGTAGTCTCGGTATCGAAGGCTATCAGCGAGGCCTTGTTCAGCTTTTCCAGCCAGGCGTCGAAACGAGCCTGGTCGAGGATGGTTTCATACTTGACCTCGGCGACCGGCTCCGGCTCTTGCTGAACGATTTCCTGGCCGACGCGCTTGGCTTCACGTTGCAGTTCGTCGACCCAGCTTTTGAACTCGAGCTCGGTATACAGCGCCAACAGCGCCTCGCGATCCGGCTCGCCGCACACCAGCGCGTCCACTTCCACATCCAGCGGCACGTCGATCTTGATGGTTGCCAGTTCATAAGACAGGAATGCCGCTTGACGATGCTCTTCCAGCTTGGCCGGCAGGGTCTTGGCGCCGCGAATCGGCAGGCTCGGGACTTTGTCGAGGTTGGCATAGAGCACGTCCAGACCACCCTCAACGCCGACCAGCAGGCCAACAGCGGTCTTTTCGCCCACACCCGGCACGCCGGGAATGTTGTCGACCTTGTCGCCCATCAGCGCGAGAAAATCGATGATATGCTCAGGACCGACGCCAAATTTCTCCTTCACGCCAGCCACATCCATCACGCTTCCGGTCATGGTATTGACCAGCGTAATGTGACCATCGACCAACTGCGCCATGTCTTTGTCACCGGTGGAAATAATCACCGGGCGACCAGCTGCCGCGCTACTGCGCGCGAGGGTGCCGATCACGTCGTCGGCTTCGACGCCATCGACACACAGCAGCGGGTAGCCCAACGCGCGTACACTTTCGTGCAACGGCTCGATCTGCACGCGCAGGTCGTCGGGCATGCTCGGACGATTGGCCTTGTATTCGGCAAACAGTTCATCGCGGAACGTACCGCCCTTGGCATCGAACACTACCGCGAACAGGCTGTCGGGATATTGCTTGCGCAAGCTCTTGAGCATGTTCAGCACGCCCTTGACGGCACCGGTCGGCAACCCCTTGGACGTGGTCAGCGGCGGCAACGCGTGAAAGGCGCGGTACAGATAGGAAGAACCGTCCACCAGGACGAGGGGAGCTTGGCTCATGAGCAGAATCAACCTTTTCGACGGGCCCGGCGCTAGAATGACCGGAACATTGACGACAAAGGGACAAGGTTATCATGCGCACATTAAATCGCCTGTTGCTGACCAGCTTGTTGATGGTCGCGCCGGTCGTGGCTTTTGCTGCGGACGATGCCCCGTCGGCTGATCCGGATGTGACCATTCGCCAGGAAGGCGACAAAACCATTCAGGAATACCGCCAGAATGGGTTTCTGTACGCGATCAAGATTACGCCCAAGAATGGCAAGCCTTATTTTCTGGTACGCGCCGACGGCTCGGAGGGGAACTTCATTCGTTCGGACGAGCCGGACATGTTGATTCCGGCCTGGAAAATCTTCGAGTGGTAACAGCGTACCCTTACTTTAACCCGGCACTTGCTTCGGGCAGTGCCAGTATGAGCAATATTTGACCATGTCCGTCTTCACCCCCCTGGCCCGGCCTGAGCTGGAAGCCTTCCTTGCCCCCTACGGCCTCGGCCGCCTGCGTGATTTCCAGGGGATTGCCGCCGGAACCGAGAACAGTAACTTCTTCGTCAGCCTGGAGCAGGGCGAGTATGTCCTGACCCTGGTCGAGCGTGGGCCGGTCCAGGACCTGCCGTTCTTCATCGAACTGCTCGATGTCCTTCATGACGCCGATCTGCCGGTACCCTACGCCTTGCGCACCACCGATGGCGTGGCCCTGCGCGAGTTGGCCGGCAAGCCGGCACTGCTGCAGCCCCGCTTGCCGGGCAAACACATCAAGCAACCCAACAACCAGCACTGCGCCCAGGTCGGTGAGTTGCTCGGGCACTTGCACCTGGCCACGCGCGAGCATGTGCTGGAGCGCAAGACCGACCGCGGTCTGGATTGGATGCTCGAAGAGGGGCCCCGGTTGATGCCACGCCTGGCACCCTCGCAAGCCAAGCTGCTGCAGGACAGCCTGGAGGAAATCGCCCACCACCACGCGAAGATCCTCGCGTTGCCGCGGGCCAACCTGCACGCCGACCTGTTCCGCGACAACGTGCTGTTCGAAGGCACGCACCTGACCGGCTTGATCGACTTCTACAACGCTTGTTCCGGGCCGATGCTCTACGATCTGGCGATCGCCCTCAACGACTGGTGTTGCGATGAAGCCGGCATCATCGATGGGGCTCACGCCCGTGCACTGCTCGGCGCCTATTCCACGCTGCGACCGTTCACCGCCGGTGAGGCCGAGTTGTGGCCGATCATGCTGCGCGTGGCGTGCGTACGGTTCTGGCTGTCACGACTGATCGCCGCCGAGTCCTTTGCCGGCATGGATGTGTTGATCCATGATCCGAAAGAGTTCGAGGTGCGATTGGCGGCGCGGCAGCGAATAGATATTCCGTTGCCGTTCGCGCTCTGAGGAGCCTGCAGGCCCTGTGTCGCCTGACAGGGCCCCATCGCTGGCAAGCCAGCTCCTACAGGGTTCACACAATACTTGTAGGAGCTGGCTTGCCAGCGATGAGGCCAGACCTGCCAATTAAAGCTGCTCCAGACACCCCGCCAAATCATCCCCCAGCTTCTCCAGCAACTGCTCATACCCCTGCGCATTGACAGGCGCATTGCCGCCCAGCGCATCCAGCTCAGCCAGACGCACCGGCAGACCCGCGGTCAAGGTTTCAGCCAGCCGCGGGCGAATCGGCGGCTCGCTGAATACGCACGTCTTGCCGACTTGCTGCAGGCGGGTGCGCATGGCCGCTACGTGCTGCGCGCCAGGCTGTACTTCGGCTGCCACACTGAACACCCCAGTATGTTTAAGGCCATAAGCCTCCTCGAAATAATCAAACGCTTCGTGGAAAACGAAATATGGCTTGCCGGCAATACCCGCCAAACGCGCCTTGATGCGCCCATCAAGGGCATCGAGACGCTCGTTGAACGCTTTCAGGTTGCTTTGATAACGCGCCGCGTTGGCCGGGTCGGCAGCACTGAGGTCACCCGCCATTCGCGCGGCGATTACCCGGGCGTTGGCCGGCGCCAGCCATAGATGCGCATCGACGGTACCGGGGCGATGGTCGTGGTCATGATCCGACTCACCCTCGTCGTGGGAAGGACTGTCTTCGGCAAAATGACGCAAATGCAGGCCCGGCAATTGCTGCACCGCCACCGCAGGCTTGCTGCGGCCTTGCAGCACACGCGGCAGGAATCCTTCCATGTCCGGCCCGATCCAGTAGAGCAAGTCGACTTCGCCAACCCGCCGAACATCGGAAGGGCGCAAGGCATAGTGGTGCGGCGAAGCGCCCGGCGGCAACAGGACTTGCGGGCTACCGGCACCGTCCTGCACTGCCGCGGCGATCAACTGCAATGGCTTGATGCTGGTCAACACGCGAACCTCGGCTTGAGCGGAGTTCATCACGACGACACAGGAGAAAAAAGCGACAAAAAGAGCAAAAAGTCGAGACACGATGACCACTCAAGGAGGCAGGAACAGGTAACATAATAACGTCTCTCACAGAAACCGTCGCCGCCCATGCCTAAAACCCCGCTGGCCAATCTTCCCCACGACCACTCTCACTGCGTGCACAGTGCCCTGGCCGAGGCCGACACCCTATGCGCTCACAAGGGCCTGCGCCTGACTGCGCTGCGTCGGCGGGTGCTGGAGCTGGTCTGGCAAAGCCACAAGCCGCTGGGTGCCTACGATATCCTCGCCGTGCTCAGCGAACAGGATGGCCGCCGCGCCGCGCCGCCGACTGTGTATCGGGCACTGGATTTCCTGCTGGACAATGGGCTGGTCCACCGCATTGCCTCGCTCAATGCATTCATCGGCTGCAATCACCCCGGGCATGCGCACCAGGGCCAGTTCCTGATTTGCCGTGAGTGCCATGTGGCCATCGAGCTTGAACAAAAAACCATCAGCAGCGCCATCGTCACCAGTGCGCAAGACGTCGGCTTCTCTGTCGAGGGGCAGACCGTCGAGGTGGTGGGTCTCTGCTCGAGCTGTCGGGAGGCCTGATGAGCACTGCGTTGATCGAGCTGAAAAAGGTCGCCGTCACCTTCGCCGGGCAAAATGTGCTGGATAACATTCAACTCAGTGTCCAGCCTGGCCAGATCGTTACCCTGATCGGGCCCAACGGCGCGGGCAAGACCACGCTGGTGCGAGCCGTACTCGGCCTGCTCAAGCCCGACAGCGGGAAAGTCTGGCGCAAACCCAGGCTGCGCATCGGCTATATGCCGCAAAAACTGCACGTAGACCCGACGCTGCCGCTCTCGGTCCTGCGCTTTTTGCGCCTGGTCCCGGGCGTCGATCGTCCACGGGCGCTGGCTGCGCTCAAGGAAGTCGGTGCCGAGCAAGTCATAGACAGCCCGATCCAGGGCATTTCCGGCGGCGAGATGCAGCGTGTGCTTCTGGCCCGGGCACTGTTGCGCGAGCCTGAGCTGCTGGTACTCGACGAGCCGGTTCAAGGCGTCGATGTCGCCGGGCAAGCCGAACTCTACAGCCTGATCACTCGGCTACGCGACCGCCATGGTTGTGGCGTCCTGATGGTTTCCCATGATCTGCACCTGGTGATGAGCACCACTGACCAAGTGGTCTGCCTCAATCGCCATGTCTGTTGCTCAGGCCACCCCGAACAGGTCAGCGGTGATCCGGCCTTCGTTGAACTGTTCGGCAAGAACGCGCCGAGCCTGGCGATCTATCACCACCACCACGACCATGCCCACGACCTGCATGGCTCGGTGGTCAAACAGCCGTCCAACGGGCATGTACACGGGGAAAACTGCAAGCATGGCTGATTTTCTGCTTTACGCCCTGCTCGCAGGCCTGGCCCTGGCCGTGGTGGCCGGGCCTCTGGGTTCGTTCGTGGTTTGGCGGCGCATGGCCTATTTCGGCGATACCTTGTCCCATGCCGCGCTGCTCGGCGTGGCCCTGGGGTTTGTGCTGGATGTGAGTCCCGCCCTGGCAGTCACTGTCGGCTGCCTGCTGCTGGCCATCCTGCTGGTGACCCTGCAGCAACGTCAGCCGCTGGCTTCAGATACGCTGCTGGGGATCCTGGCGCCCAGCACCCTGTCGCTTGGCCTGGTGGTGCTGAGCTTCATGCATGACGTGCGCATCGACCTGATGGGGTATCTGTTCGGCGACCTCCTGGCCATCAGCCCGACTGACCTGACCTGGATACTGTGCGGCAGCGCTGCGGTACTGCTGCTGATCGTCGCCCTGTGGCGCCCGTTGCTGGCGATCACCGTGCATGAGGAACTGGCCACGGTCGAAGGTTTGCCGGTGACGGCCTTGCGCATGACCCTGATGCTGCTGATCGCTGTGGTGATTGCCGTAGCGATGAAAATCGTGGGTGTGCTGTTGATTACTTCCTTGTTGATCATTCCCGCCGCCGCGGCCCAGCGTCATGCCCGCTCGCCAGAACAGATGGCCCTGGGTGCCAGCCTGCTGGGCGTTCTGGCCGTCTGCAGCGGTCTGGCCTTGTCCTGGTTCAAGGACACACCGGCCGGTCCCTCCATCGTGGTGTCAGCCGCGGTGCTATTCTTACTGAGCTTTGCTCTGCCCCGGCGCTGAGGCCTTGATGGGAGCAGGGTGCGACCTATCCCGGTCACACCCTGCGACACTGAAACCACTCGTTCAGCGTGATGAGTTATTTTCGAGTCGGTTGACCGGGTGTAAACTCGCTCGTTTTTTGCGCAAATTAGAGAGCCGCAGGAATGAAGCCGTTCGCCTCCCGTTATCTGCTCCTGGCCGCATTTTCACTACTGCTGGTTGCTTGCCAAAGCAGCCCGGTCGACACTGCAACTGCAACTGCGCCTGCCACGCCCGATGCCTACCAGCAATTGGAACAAAGCATTGCCAGCGGCGAACTGGCCACCGCCGAAGATCAGCTGCAAGCCTTGCAGGTGCAAACGCCAAGCGACAGTCGCCTGGTACAGTACCAGCGGCAGTTGGCCGAGGCCTATCTGCAACGCAGCCAGATCGTGCTGCAAAAAGGCGATATGAATGCTGCCGCCACGGCCTTGGCCAGGGCCCGCGCCCTGATGCCCAAGGCGCCGGCACTAACCGGCGGGGTCAATGGTGCGATCACCCAGGCCCGCAAGGCCGAACTGGACAAGGCCGAAGCGGCGCTCAAGGAGGCGGAAGCCAAACCCAGAGCAAAAGTGATCGACCCCACGGCAGAAAGAACCGTTGTTGCGTTGAAAATTGGCGATATGGCGCAGCTGCGTCGACAACTCGATGATATTGCCGCCGATGTCGTGAACTATCAGTGTACCGTCGACCTGCAAGTGCCACGCAAAGACGATTACCCTTGGCTGTCGACACTGCTGACCAAGCGCGTGACGAAGCTCGACCCGGATTTCGAGTTGCAATTGAGCCGTGAAATTCACCGCCAGCTACCTGCCCAGGTCGTGCTCAGCCCGCGCAAACCCTGATTGCCAACAGGTGCACACGGCAGAGCCGTTCCATCACATTGACCATTGATCGCGTTATTACTCATTGGCTGGTTCTACTCAAAATAAATGCTAAAAACCTCTATACGAACAGGCTAAAATGCGCGGTCGGCTAACCGCTGCCCCCTTTCCTGCGCCCCACAAGGTTCGCTAAGTGATCGAGTTTCAAAATGTCCATAAAACCTACCGCGTAGCCGGTAGAGATATCCCCGCGTTGCATTCGACCAGCCTAAGTGTCGAAAACGGTCAGGTATTCGGCCTGATCGGCCATTCCGGCGCGGGCAAAAGCACACTTCTACGCTTGATCAACCGTCTGGAAGCGCCCAGCGGCGGCAAGATCATCGTTGACGGCGAAGACGTTACCGCCTTCAACGCCGATGACTTGCGCCGTTTCCGCCAACAGGTCGGGATGATCTTCCAGCACTTCAATTTGCTGGCGTCCAAGACCGTTGCCGACAACGTCGCGCTGCCCTTGACCCTGGCCGGTGAACTGTCGCGCAGCGAGATTGACCGGCGCGTTGCCGAGCTGCTCGACCGCGTCGGCTTGTCCGAGCACGCGAAGAAGTTTCCGGCGCAATTGTCAGGTGGCCAGAAGCAGCGCGTCGGCATTGCCCGCGCCCTGGCGACCAAACCGAAGATTTTGCTGTGCGACGAAGCCACCAGCGCCCTGGACCCACAAACCACGGCGTCGGTCCTGCAGTTGCTGGCCGAGATCAATCGCGAGCTGAAACTGACCATCGTCCTGATTACCCATGAAATGGACGTGATCCGCCGGGTCTGCGACCGGGTTGCCGTGATGGACGCCGGTATTATCGTGGAAGAAGGCCCGGTGGCCGATGTGTTCCTGCACCCCAAGCACCCGACCACCCGGCGCTTCGTGCAGGAAGACGAGCAGATCGACGAAAACGAGCAGCGCGACGATTTCGCCCATGTGCCAGGCCGCATCGTGCGCCTGACCTTTCAGGGCGACGCGACCTACGCCCCCCTACTGGGCACCGTGGCCCGTGAAACGGGTGTGGATTACAGCATCCTTGCCGGACGGATCGACCGGATCAAAGACACCCCTTACGGCCAACTGACCCTGGCCATTACCGGCGGCGACATGGAGGCAGCGTTTGCACGCTTCACCTCGGCGGACGTTCATATGGAGGTGCTGCGCTGATGGAAGCCCTGAATTTCTTTGCCAATGTCGACTGGAGCGAGATCTGGCTGGCGACCCTCGACACGCTGATGATGCTGGGCGGTTCGCTGCTGTTTACCGTCCTGCTCGGCTTGCCGCTGGGCGTGCTGCTGTTTCTCTGCGGCCCACGCCAGCTGTTCGAAGAAAAGCGCGTGTACGCCTTGTTGTCGCTGATCGTGAATATCCTGCGTTCATTGCCTTTCATCATCCTGCTGATCGTGATGATTCCGTTCACCGTACTGATCACCGGCACTTCGCTGGGGGTTGCCGGTGCCATCCCGCCATTGGTGGTCGGGGCCACGCCGTTCTTCGCAAGGCTGGTGGAAACGGCGCTGCGTGAAGTGGACCGGGGCATCATCGAGGCCACCCAGGCAATGGGTGCCACCACGCGCCAGATCATCCTCAATGCGTTGTTGCCCGAAGCACGTCCGGGCATTTTCGCGGCAATCACCGTCACGGCCATCACGCTGGTGTCGTACACCGCCATGGCGGGCGTGGTCGGTGCCGGAGGCTTGGGTGACCTGGCAATCCGGTTCGGTTATCAGCGCTTCCAGACCGATGTGATGATTGTCACCGTGGTCCTGCTGCTGGTGCTGGTGCAAGTGCTGCAAAGTGTCGGCGACAAGCTGGTCGTACATTTTTCCCGTAAGTAACCGCATGGGCCGGCCTTGCCGCCCGAGGGCCAGACCGGCCCTAACAAGGAGTGATGAATGAAAAAACTGCTCGCTGCTTTCGCCGCCGTCGCGGCATTCTCCGCCCAGGCGGCAGACACCCTGACCATCGCCGCCACGCCTGTACCGCATGCGGAGATCCTCGAGTTCGTCAAACCGGCCTTGGCCAAGGATGGGGTCGATTTGAAGGTCAAGGTCTTCACCGACTACATCCAGCCGAACGTACAGGTTGCCGAGAAGCGCCTGGACGCCAACTTCTTCCAGCACCAACCGTACCTGGATGAGTTCAACAAGGCCAAAGGCACCGACCTGATCAGCGTCGCCGGTGTGCACCTGGAGCCATTGGGCGCCTACTCGAGCAAATACAAGAAGCTCGAAGAACTGCCAGGCGGTGCCAACGTGGTGATCCCGAACGACGCCACCAACGGCGGCCGCGCCTTGCTGCTGCTGCAAAAGGCCGGGCTGATCAAGCTGGAAGACGCGAACAATATTCTCTCGACAGTCAAAGACATCACCGAGAATTCGAAAGACCTGAAATTCCGTGAACTGGAAGCAGCCACCCTGCCGCGCGTACTGACTCAGGTCGACCTGGCGCTGATCAACACCAACTACGCGCTGGAAGCCAAGCTGGACCCGGCCAAGGATGCGCTGATCATCGAAGGCAGCGACTCGCCTTATGTGAACATCCTGGTTGCGCGCCCGGATAACAAGGATTCGGCTGCCATGCAGAAGCTGGTCACGGCCTTGCACTCGCCAGAAGTGAAAGCGTTTATTCTGGAGAAGTACAAGGGCGCTGTCGTTCCAGCGTTCTGATAGACCGCGTCGCCTGCATCGCGGGCAAGCGGAACGCCGCCCGGCCCGCTCCCACAGTTGGATACCGCGTACCCTGTGGGAGCTGGCTTGCCAGCGATGGCCGCGCCACGAATCTCAATCTCTCTGCACCAACCCCGGCAGCTGCGCAATCAACTTCTGATTGTTGAACGGCGCCCGAATAAACCCCCGCTGCTTCCCGTCAGGCCCGATCACGGCTAGGTTGCCGCTATGGTCGACGGTGTAATTCGGCTTGCTGGTATCGGCCGGAATAAACGGAATGCTCACCGCATTGGCCAGTTTCTGAAGGGTCTCTACCGAGCCGGTCAACCCTCTGAAATCCGCATCGAAATAGCCCAGGTACTGTTTAAGTTGTGCAGGTGTGTCGCGGTTCGGATCGACGCTGACCAGGATCACCTGGAGCTTGTCGACTGCTTCCTTGGGCAATTCACTTTTGACCTGACGCAGCTGCGCCAACGTGGTCGGGCAAATGTCCGGGCAAAAGGTGTAGCCAAAGAACAACAAACTCCACTTGCCTTTCAACTGATCGACCGCCACCGGCTGGCCGTTCTGGTCGGTCATTTCCAGGCTCGGCACCGTGCGGCTCTGCGGCAGGAGAATGATCCCGGCATCGATCAGTTCGGTCGAAGTGGGCTGACGCTGGTCATTGAGTACCTTGTTGACGGTAAGCCCCAGTATTACAGCGACCAGGGCAACGAGAATAAAGACGGTTTTCTGGGTTCGGGTCATAGGTTCAAGAGTAGGTAGTGGTCTACAAGCAGCGCGATAAAGAGCAGGAACAAGTAATAGATAGAGTACTTGAACGTCTTGATCGCCGCGTGCGGCTGAGTGCCACGGTACAACACCCAGGCCCACTGCAGGAAGCGCAGGCCCAGCAACAGTGCCGAGGCCAGGTACAGCAGCCCACTCATATGAATCACGAAGGGCAGCAGGCTGACCGCCAGCAGGACGAAGGTGTAGAGCAGAATGTGCACCTTGGTGTAGTGCTCGCCGTGGGTCACCGGCAACATCGGGATATCGGCCTTGGCATATTCTTCCTTGCGGTGGATGGCCAGCGCCCAGAAGTGCGGCGGGGTCCAGGCGAAGATAATCAGCACCAGCAGCAGCGGTTCGGCGCTGATATGCCCGGTAGTCGCGACCCAGCCCAGCAGCGGCGGCGCGGCACCGGCCAGGCCGCCGATCACAATGTTCTGTGGCGTGGCACGCTTGAGAAAGCCGGTGTAGATCACGGCATAACCCAACAGCGAGGCCAGTGTCAGCCAAGCCGTCAGCGGGTTGGTGAAGGCCAGCAACAGGGCTTGGCCCGACACCGCCAGCAGCAAGGCAAAAGTCAGGGCGGCAGAGGGCGAAACCCTGCCCTCGGCCAGCGGCCGCTTGTGGGTGCGCGCCATCAGCGCATCGATTCGTCGGTCCACGACATGGTTGACGGCTGCGGCAGCTCCCGCGCAACAGGCAATCCCCAGGTTGCCGAACAGCAGCACGGTCCAGGGCACGCCGGCCCGGGTGGCCAGGAACATGCCGACCAGGGAAGTGATCAGCATCAGCACCACCACCTTGGGCTTGGTCAGCTCCAGGTAGTCGCGCCAGGTAGCTTGACTGCCGCGTTCGCTGAGTAGGGTAGCCATGGCGTCTCTCCTTTATTGTTATTTGCCCGAACCGACAACGGTCGGGGATGCTCGCCAGCGCCGAAGCTCCCTGCGCACAACGGGTACTGCAACAGTTCTTGTCCGGTAATTGACCAGCACCAGAGTCAGCAGCAGGGTTGCACCACCGGCATTGTGAGCAACCGCCACGGTCAGTGGCAGGTGGAACACTACATTGCTGATACCCAGGCCTATCTGTACCGCCAGCACCAGTACGACCAGTGCCGCCAGACGGGGAAGGCCGGCCACTCTCAGTTGCCAGGCGAGCACCAGCAAGGCGCCGGTCACCAGCAGGGCGCCCAGGCGATGGGTGATGTGAATCGCCGTGCGGGCGTCGCTGTCCAGTTGGCCGCCGAGATAGTTCGGCCCGATGTGCTGAGTCAGATGAAAGCCATTGGCGAAATCGGCGGCTGGCCACCATTGACCATGACAGGTCGGCAGATCGACACAGGCCACCGCCGCATAATTGGAGCTGACCCAGCCACCCAGGGCAATCTGGCCGATGACCAGCAGCAGCCCCAGCGCGGCCCAGCGGCGCACACGCAGTGGCAGGCCCGGCAAAGGTGCGAAGGCACCCGACAGGCGCAGGCTCAGCAGAAACAACAGGCTCAAGGTGGCAAAGCCGCCCAGCAGATGCGCAGTAACCACCTGCGGCCAGAGCTTGAGAGTAACGGTCCACATGCCAAACGCGGCTTGGGCGAAGACCACGCCCAACAGCATCAGTGGCAGCTTGTAGGGTTGGCCTTGCCTGCCATGTCGGCGCAAGGCTTGCACCGCCAGCATGGCGATCACCAGGCCCAGGGTCCCGGCGAAATAGCGATGGAGCATTTCGTTCCAGCCCTTGTGCACTTCTACCGGCGTATCGGGGAAATGCAGTTCGGCATGCGCCAGTTGCGCATCAGTCTTGGGCGGGCTGATGAAGCCGTAGCAACCTGGCCAGTCCGGACAACCGAGGCCGGCATGGGTAAGGCGAGTGTAGGCACCCAGAAGCACGACCACCAGCGCCAGCAAGGTGGCAAACATAGCGAGGCGATATCCAGGTCTGGCCATGAGGATGTCCTACCCAATGTTAGACAGCTTCAGCAGATGGCGAAGATCGTTGAGCAGGTCCTTGCCCTTGACTCGGGCGTCGTAGCGCAGCACCAGGTTGCCGTGCGGGTCGACGATCCACAGCTGCGCTTCGCTCTTGCTTTCGCTCAGCGCCGCATAGCGAGAGAGGTCCAGTGCATAGCGCTGCAACTGCGGGTATTCATGTTCAAGCTTAGTCTGGTAGGCCGCATCCAGCGGCTGCGCCGTCGCCAAGGCATGGCTGGCTCGAGACGCGTCGCGGCCCAGGCCGATCTGGATCTGCCGGGCCAGGTACACCAATTGCTGGCAGTCGGCCGCGCACTCTTTCGGTACGCTGACCAGCAACTGCCAGCGCTGCTCGTCGGCCTGCACGCCCAGATCGGCGCGGCTCTGGCCGTTACCAATCAGCTCACCGTGGTAACTGCGGCTGTCCGGCACCCAGAATTGCCACTTGTACATTCCGGTTGCCAGGATCATCGGGCCGATCACCATCAGCAGGATCAGAATCAACTGCAAACGGCCCCGCGCCCGCCCGCGCGTCTTACCGCTTTCAGACGTGCTGGGTGGACTCATGACTGCTCCCATGGTGTTTCTCCTTATTGTTATGCCATCCGAAGTAGAGATAGAGGCCGCACAAGGCCAGTGCCAGGGCAAACCATTGCACGGCATAGCCCAGGTGCTTTTCCGGGCTCATGGCGACCACCGGCCAATCCACCCGATAGGCTGCCGGCCCCGGTTCCATGCGCATCTCTTGTGCAAAACCGTCACGCCCCAATTGGGCCCAGAGCGCGCCTGCATCGATCGCCGTCAACAGTCGCGGCCATTGGCTGTCGGCAGGGTCGGCATGCAGCTGGAAGGTCGCACCAGGCGCGACATACACCCAGGCTTCCAGGCTTTGCGGGCTATTGGGCGTGGTGAACAGCGGCGGGGTGCGGCGGTCCGGCCAGGGCAGCCAGCCACGATTGACCCATACCCAGAGCCCGCTGGCCTGATCGAGGAAAGGTTGCAGTAACTCGACGCCGACCCGGCCGTCGCGCGTGCGGTTGTCCAGCAGCACGCTGTGCTGCGCATCGAAGCTGCCAAACAGGTGAACACGCCTGAACGCCAGGTCCGCGTAGTGGGACAGTTGGAGGCTGCTGATGGGGTCGCCCGCACGCCGCTCGGCATAAACGGCGAGCAGCTCGCGCTTCTGGTCGGCCCGTCCCGCTTGCCAGGTACCGAGAAAGATCAGTAATGGCAGCAACAGCAAAACCACCACTGTCGGCGCGATACCTGGCCGGAAAGGCCTCATGGCTTCACCGCAGTGTCGCTCGCTATACTGAAAGTCATCGTATGCCCCCCCGGAGTCCCACCATGCTCAAAGCGGCGATCGTCCTGATGCTGCTGGCGACCATCGTCAGCCTGTTCAGCGGCCTGTTCTTTCTGGTCAAGGACGAAGGCAAATCATCTCGCCTGGTCAAGGCACTCACCGTTCGCGTCACCCTGGCCGCCATCACCCTGGCGTTGGTGACCTGGGGTTTCTACAGCGGCCAACTGGTTTCCCATGCCCCGTGGTAAATGCGGTCAGAGCACGTAAACGAAGGTAAACAGCCCAACCCAGACCACATCGACGAAGTGCCAATACCAGGCGGCCGCCTCGAAGCCGAAGTGCTCATCGGGATCGAAGTGTCCGCGCAAGACGCGCATCAGCATGACGAACAGAATCAAGGTGCCGATGGTCACGTGGGCGCCGTGGAACCCCGTGAGCATGAAGAACGTCGCGCCGTAGATGCCTGAACCCAGCGTCAGCCCCAGCTCGTGGTAGGCCTCGATATATTCGTAAGCCTGCAGCGCCAGAAAGCCCAGCCCGAGCAGGATGGTCAAGGCCAGCCAGAGCTTGAGCGGGCCCCGATGGCCATTTCTCAAGGCATGGTGGGCGATGGTCACCGTTACGCTGGAGCTGACCAGCAAAATGGTGTTTATCAGCGGCAGATGCCAGGGGTCGATCACGGCCTTGGGCGGTGGAAAGAGTTTCGAGTCCGGGTTTTCCAGCAGTGGCCAGGCAAACTCGAAGTTCGGCCAGAGCATGTGCGCCACGCCCTTGTCGCCGTCACCGCCAAGCCAGGGCCCGGCCAGGTTGCGGACGTAGAAGAGGGCACCGAAAAAGGCGATGAAAAACATTACCTCGGAGAAGATGAACCAGGACATGCCCCAGCGGAACGTTCGGTTCAGTTGTTGGCTGTAGAGCCCGGCCCGGCTTTCCTTGATCACCGCGCCGAACCAGCCGAACATCATGTAGGCCACCAGCAGGCTACCGACGAAGAAGATCAGCGGACCATGGGAGTCCGGCCGACCTGCCTTCAGGTCATTGAACCAGGTGCCCAGGCCGAACATCGTGATGAGCAGTGCGAAGGTGGCGATGATCGGCCACTTGCTTTGCGCCGGCACATAGTAGTGCTCGTGAGTTGCCATTTACTGTTCTCCTTGTGGCAGTTGCCCATTGATCGAGGCCACCGGTGGTTGGCGAGCGGTGATATCGAACAGCGTGTAAGCGAGCGTCAGGTGTTTCACATCTGCAGGCAGATCGCGGTCAACGATGAACCGCACCGGCATTTCTATCCGCTCACCGGGTTGCAGCACTTGCTGGCTGAAGCAGAAACATTCGGTCTTGTGAAAGTACGCCGCCGCCTCGGCCGGCGAGATGCTCGGTATCGCCTGGGCGGTCATCGGACGGTTGCTCGGGTTGTGGGCCACGAAGATCATTTCGTTGACGGCACCCGGGTGAACCTCCAGCTCATCGGATTTGGAGTAGAAATCCCAGACCATGTCGCTGGAATTGGTCGACAGGAACTGCACTCGCACCTTGCGCGTCGGGTCCGCCACCTGACTGCCCTGGTATTGCCCACCCGTCTTGCCATTGATGCCGAAGGCCTTGCACATGACGTCATAGAGCGGCACCAGGGCAAAGCCGAAGGCGAACATCACCACCGCCAGCATCAGCAGGCGCGTGACCAGGCGCTTGATCGAAGGGGCTTCGCTCATCGGCTCAGTCCTCTTGCATCACGCTGCGATTCATTTCACCTCCGGCGGAGTCGTGAAGGTGTGGTAAGGCGCAGGCGAAGGTACCGTCCACTCCAGCCCGTCGGCGCCATCCCAGGGCTTGGCCGGCGCCGGCTCACCGCCACGAATGCATTTGATAACGATGAACAGGAAGAAAATCTGCGTCGCTCCGAACGTGAACGCACCGATCGACGAGACCATGTTGAAATCGGCGAATTGCAGGTTGTAGTCCGGTACCCGCCGTGGCATCCCGGCCAGCCCGACGAAGTGCATCGGGAAAAACGCCATGTTCATGCCGATGAACGAGAGCCAGAAATGCAGCTTGCCCAGGGTTTCGTCATACATGTGCCCGGTCCACTTCGGCAGCCAGTAATAGGCTGAGGCGAAAATGCCGAAGATGGCTCCCGGCACCAGTACGTAGTGGAAGTGCGCAACCACGAAGTAGGTGTCGTGGTACTGGAAGTCCGCCGGGGCGATGGCCAGCATCAGCCCGGAAAAGCCACCAATGGTGAACAGAATCACGAAGGCCACGGCAAACAGCATCGGCGTCTCGAAGGTCAACGAGCCTTGCCACATGGTGCTGACCCAGTTGAACACCTTCACCCCGGTCGGTACCGCGATCAGCATGGTCGCGTACATGAAGAACAACTCGCCCACGACTGGAATGCCCACCACGAACATGTGGTGGGCCCAGACGATGAACGAGAGAAAGGCGATACTGGCCGTGGCATAGACCATCGAGGTGTAGCCGAACAGCGGCTTGCGCGAGAACGCCGGAATGATCGCACTGACCGCACCGAACGCCGGCAGGATCATGATGTACACCTCGGGGTGCCCGAAGAACCAGAACACATGCTGGAACAGGACCGGATCACCGCCACCGCCGGCACTGAAGAAACTGGTGCCGAAATGGATATCCATCAGCATCATGGTCACGCAACCGGCCAGCACCGGCATCACCGCGATCAGCAGGAAAGCGGTGATCAGCCAGGTCCAGACGAACAGCGGCATCTTCATCAGGGTCATGCCAGGGGCGCGCAGGTTGAGGATGGTGACGATCACGTTGATCGCACCCATGATCGAACTGATGCCCATCATGTGAATGGCGAAGATGAAGAAGGTCACGCTCTCGGGTGCATAGGTGGTCGAAAGCGGTGCATAGAAGGTCCAGCCAAAGTCCGGCCCCCCCCCTTCGGTGAACATGGTCGATACCAACAACCCGAACGCCGCCGGCAACAGCCAGAAGCTGAAGTTGTTCAAGCGCGGCAGGGCCATGTCCGGCGCGCCGACCATTAACGGGATCATCCAGTTGGCCAGGCCGACGAACGCCGGCATGACCGCACCGAACACCATGATCAGGCCGTGCATGGTGGTCATCTGGTTGAAGAACTCCGGCTGCACGATCTGCAGCCCGGGCTGGAACAGTTCGGCGCGGATGACCATGGCGAACGAGCCGCCCAGCAGGAACATCATGAAGCTGAACCACAGGTACATCGTGCCGATGTCTTTATGGTTGGTGGTCAGTACCCAGCGCATCAGGCCCTTGGCCGGGCCATGAGCATGCTCATGGTCGGCATGACCGTGGTCATCGATGACTGCACTCATGTCCTGTCTCCTGAAAGGCAGTGGGCTACGCGAGATCGGCCGGTTCATTTGCTTTCAGCCTGTTTCAGGGCCAGCACGTCTTTTGGCGTGACCATGTCGCCCTTGTTGTTGCCCCAGGCGTTGCGCTCGTAGGTAATGACCGCAGCCAGGTCGACTTCCGAAAGTTGCTTGCCGAAGGCGGCCATGGAGGTACCGGGCTTGCCGTGATAGACGATATTGAGGTGGTCCTCCTTCGCCCCCGTGGCGATTTTCGAACCCTTGAGGGCCGGGAACATCGGCGGCAGCCCCTGGCCTTCTGCCTGGTGACAGGCCACACAGGCAGTGTGATATACCTTGTCACCACGCTCGACCAACTCCTGCAACGTCCATTCCTTGCTGGTCAACTCCTTGAGCTTGAGGCTCTCGGCCTTGCGCTCGGCCAGCCAGGTATCGAAGTCCGCCCTGGACTTGACCTCAACCACGACGGGCATGAAGCCGTGGTCCTTGCCACACAGCTCGGTGCATTGGCCGCGGTAGAGACCAGGTTTCTCGATACGGGTCCAGGCCTCGTTGACGAACCCCGGAATGGCGTCGCGCTTGACCGCGAATGCCGGCACCCACCAGGAGTGGATCACGTCGGCGGCCGTCACCAGAAAGCGGATCTTGGCGCCCACCGGAATCACCAGCGGCTGATCCACTTCGAGCAGGTAGTGCTCGTCTTTCGGGGCCTGGTTATTGATCTGCTCGGCGGGAGTGGCCAGGTTGCTGAAGAACTCCACATCCTGGCCCAGGTATTTGTAATGCCATTTCCATTGATAACCGGTGACCTGGATATCGAGATCCGACTCACTGGCATCATAGATATCGATCAGCGTCCTGGTCGCCGGAATGGCCATCGCTATCAGGATCAGCAGAGGCACGATGGTCCAGAGGGTCTCCACCGTGGTGCTTTCATGGAAGCGAGCAGCGACCTGGCCGGTGGAACGGCGGTGGACAATCATCGACCAGAACATGGCACCGAAGACCACGATACCGATCACCACACAGATCCAGAAAATGATCATGTGCAGGTCGTATACCGCGTTACTGACTTCAGTCGCCCCCGGCGCCATATTCACTGTCCAGGCGGCTTGCGCCTGACCGAATATTGACCACAACAGGAGGCCCATCCAGACATGTGGATGTCGCATCATTGCGGGTTCCCCTTATAGTTCTTTTTATCCCGCCGGCTTTCACCTGCGGCTAAGGGAGCGGCTGTCAAGACTGCAAACTTCAACTGCCGAGCCCCTGCTGCGGGTGCAGTCAGGCGTCATCAGCCAGCTCTTAACAACCCGAGTATAGACAGCGACCCGGACCACGCAACGCGATACCGGAAAACTAATGGCCAGGCCCAGGCCTTGCGCTTGAGCCCCCGTTTCTCATGGGCTGGGCACCAATGATGGCATTCAGATATAGCCCATCCATCTAACCATGACGGGATTATGAAAAAAGGTTCTGAGCTTTTTTCTGAAGCGAGCTACCTTATGTCTTCCGTTTGTAATTGTCCTATCCCTGGAGACTTCATGAACACCGCCGCATTGCGCGAGCAGATCCAACGAGCCCATCAACATGAGGCCAAAACCGGCCAACTGACGCAGCAGCTTGAGCAACAACTACCCCATTTGCACCCCACTATCCAACTCCTTGAAGGCGACCCCAAGGACGTCCTGACGCGTTTCGTTGCTGCCTATATCGATCAGGTTCCCGACCTTCTGGATGCGGCCAACGAAGTCGCGCGCGAAGCCGGTATCGAATCGCAGATCAAACCGGTGCTGAAAATTGCCGAAGCGTATTTCACTCAACCGCCAACCATCATGGACGGACATGTAGGCCTGGATTGCCTGCTCGATGAAGCCTACCTGGCCCATCGACTGGTCGAAGAAGTGAATGACCTTTATATCAAGCATTTCCAGCAACCCTTGATCCCGCTGGATACCACCGTGGCCAACCTCATCGCCCACCAGCTGATCGGCGAAGCGTTCGCCAACCAACTGGATGAAGTGGTGCACCACTCGGTGGAGAACATGCTCGATGACGAGAGCTTCGCCCTGGAATCGGTCGAAGCCTACCGAGATAAACTCAGTAGCCCCGACACAGGAGCCGCCTGGAAGCGCTGGCCCTGCCTGTCCCGCCAGTTGGGTGTAGAGTTGGATCTCAAATAACCCAAGCCATCCTTGCGCACTCGGCCCCAAAACGGGGCCGATTTGCGCTCGCTAGAAGCGCCCCTTGGGTGTAGCGCAGGGTATCGGATGGATGCCATCCAGGGGCAGAAAGCAATCCTGCTCGGCATCGTAGGCTCTGATCTCACTGGTCTCGATGCTGTAGATCCAGCCGTGAATGAACAGCTGCCCACTGGCCATGCGCGATGCTACCGAAGGGTGGGTGCGCAAGTGTTGCAACTGAGCGATCACATTTTCTTCGGTCAAAACCTGCATGCTTTCGTTTTCATCGGCACAGTGTCAATTGTCCTGCACCACCGTCTTGGCCACCTCGGCATGGCGTAGCCAGGCTTTGACCGTCGGCATTTTTTCCAGGCTTTGCGGGTTGAGCACCGCCCGCATGGCGCCACAGTCCGAATGCCCGCAAACAATGATGTGATGCACGCCCAACGCCAGGATCGCGTATTCGATGGCGGTGGAAACCCCACCGTTCATTTGCCCGTAGGGCGGCACCACGTTGCCCACGTTACGGGTCACGAACAGATCGCCGGGTGAGCTGTGGGTGATCAGCTCGGGCACGATGCGCGAATCGGCGCAGGTGATGAACATCGCCCGTGGCCGTTGGGCCGTAGCCAGCTTCTTGAACAGCTCTTCCTGCTGGGGGAAGACTTCGTGATGAAAATGCAGAAAGCCGTCAACGATGTGTTTCAACGCTTCTTCCGCGCTCTCGGCTTCAGGAGACGAGGCGGTCGGAGAGGGGGCCTTATCGTGCATGGTTCATCCTCTTTGCCGGTGTTAAGGAACAGTCCCATTTTACCGGGTCCATGGTTCATGTATTGCGTGTCATTGCGATGACACCCGAATTACAGCAAGGACATCTGCCCTCCAGGCGGGCAAAACGCGCTGCAATCGAGTTGATAGCCCTCACGCCGATTCATGCCCAGACGCTTGATCGCCACCGCAAACCGTTGCGCCAGCAGGTCGGCGAACACCCCCTCGCCGCGCATGCGCGCACCAAAGCGGCTGTCATACAACTCACCGCCCCGGCTTTGCCTGATCAAGCTAAGCACATGGGCGGCGCGTTGCGGGTAATGGGCCTGCAACCACTCCTCGAACAGCGGAGCGACTTCCAGCGGCAGGCGCAGCATCATGTAGGCCGCGCTCAACGCCCCTGCACCCTTGGCTTCGCCCAGCAGGTTTTCCAGTTCGCTGTCATTGATCATCGGAATCATCGGTGAACACAGTACCCCCACTGGAATACCGGCCTCGCGCATCACCCTGATCGCCCGCAGCCGGGCCTTGGGCGCTGCCGCGCGCGGCTCCAGAATGCGCTTGAGTTCGTCGTCCAGCGTGGTCAGGCTGATCATCACTGCCACCAGCCGCTGTTGTGCAAGTTCCACGAGCAGATCGAGATCGCGCAGGATCAGCGAACCCTTGGTGACGATAGTCACCGGATGGCGATAGCGCAGCAGCACCTCGAGCAGGCGTCGGGTCAGCTTTTGCTCGCGCTCGATGGGCTGGTAGGGATCCGTGTTGGAGCCCAGGTTGATGGGCGCACAGACATAGCCCGGCTTGGAGAGTTGCTGCTCCAGCAGCGCGGCTGCGTTGGTCTTGGCGATCAGCCTGGTCTCGAAATCCAGGCCGGGGGAGAGATCCCAATAGGCGTGGCTGGGCCTCGCATAGCAATAGATACAACCATGCTCACAGCCGCGATAGGGGTTGATCGAGCGATCGAAGGGCAGGTCCGGCGAGTTGTTGCGGGTGATGATGGTCTTGGCCGTCTCGATCCGGATCTCCGTGCCTTGGGTCAGCGGCACTTCCTGGTACCAGCCATCATCCTCGGCCACCGAACGGTTCGGCGCGAAGCGATTATGCGGATTGGTGGCGGTGCCGCGACCGCGTGGGGCAGGGGCGTGGGCATGCGCAGGCTCTCGGTACTGGTTTTATATACAGTACAGAGAGGTCGAGGCGCTGCCTAGGTCCGCTGGGCAGAAAGATCTACGTTCTATTCAATCAGCCTGACTGGCGCAGGAATGCTTGATTGGATAACGCTCGCCCGCGAAATGCCTGGAATGACGCCGCCATGGATTGCGAAGCGCTCGAGGCGAAGATGCTGTCGCGCAACGCTTGGCCCGTCACAGGGTTGAACAGGCCGTCTTCCTCAAAGCGGGAGAAGGTATCGGCGGCAAACACTTCTGCCCATTTGTAAACGTAATAACCTGCTTCATAGCCTGTCACTATATAGTCGAAACCATTGGCAAAGCGGTCATTCGCCGGAAGCGGCAAGGCGAGGACTTCGCGGGTGACTTTGTCGGATACTGCTTGTATACCGCGTCCCAGATTAGAGTCGACATGCAGTTCAAAGTCGATAAGGGCCGCTCTCAAATTCTTGGCCAATTCAAGGCCGGACTGGACCTTTTGCGAGGCCAGCCAATCCTTGATCATTTGCGCAGGCGCTTTCTCTGCGGATTGGTAATGAGAGTATATGGAAACCAAGCACTCACAAGAGAGGGCCAGACAATGCCCGAACTCGTGGAACAGTTTGCGAAGCTCCAAATGACTCAACAACGCCGGCGCGCCGGCTATAGCCGGTACAAAGTTACACAGCAGCACATTGACTGGCTTCTTTAACTCACCATCCGATGTGATATGCCGACTGCGCACCGTAAATTCAAAACAAATTTCGGGCTTGCCGCTGCGCGCAAAAATATCGATCGCTATATACCCAATGGATTTGCCATTTTCATGAACGGCATAAAGTCGTGCCTGCTCATGCCAGCCATCGAATGACGTTTGCTCGACAAAGGTAACGCCAAACAGGTCTTGGGCAATTTGCATGAGGCGTTGAAGAACATGCTCGACGGGGAAGTACTCGCGCAGTTTTGCTTCAGAAACCCCATAGTGATCTTGCCGGTATTTTTGCACGCAGTACTCATAATCCCAGGCTTGCAATTCGCTCAGGCCCTGCGCGCGGGCGAAGTCTTTCAGTTGCTCCGCCTCACGGTCGAGCAGCGGTTTCCCCTGTTTCACGAGGTCACGTAAAAAAGCCAGTACTTCGTCGGTCGACTCAGCGTCCTTGGTTTCCAGGCTCAACGCTGCGTAGTTGGAAAAACCCAACAGATTGGCTTTTTCATGTCGCAGACGAAGCATTGCCTGTAACACCGAGCCATTCTCACTGCCCCGAGTTGTATATGCGGTATAAGCGGCTTCACGCAGGGCGCGTCTGTCCGCGTACTGGATTACTGCGTTGTACGTATTTTCATCCAGTTTGACCAACCAACCCTCATCGGTAGCGATTAGCGCTTTGCTGGCCGCTGGCAAACCTTCCAGATACATTTCATCGGTAACGAGCTCGCTCCAGGTACTGTCGGGGTTCAAATTTTCAAGATACTGCGCTTCGAGTGTTCTGATCGCTTCGTTTGTTTTTGCAAGTTGCAGCTTATTGCTGAGTGTCAGCTCACTTCCCGCCAAGCGAAATTCGCGTAACCGTCGCTGGAGCAGACGCTTGCGCTCAATGTCGAAGTCGGCCGCATCAGCGCTGCTTGCGAGCGCTTTATAGCAGTCGTACAAATCCTGGTTTTGTAGTGTTTCAGCCTGGTAACCAAGCACCATGCCGTAACAGATACCAAACGCCTCTTCCCATTCACCGCCTCTGAAACTGAGTGGAAAAATGGATCGACTCACATGGTCAAGACGCTGATCGAGCGCATCGACGGGCAAAACCAATCCATCCCAGGTGGGATCCGTCGTTTGACTGTGAACAATTTGAGCTAGTGCTTTGCCATTGTCAGCAATGATCGTTTCAATCGCCGACTGGAGGTGTTCGATGCGAATCGTCGAATAAGGGGGCAGGTCGAATGCCTGCAACAAAGGGTTTTCGCTGTTCATGTTGTCGCTCCTGAGGTTTGCGGATGCCCGCACACCTTAGGAGCCAAACAAACAAACTTTCAGAAGGAAGCTCCCTCCCCCCTGAAAGTCGACTTTTACTGACTGTCGGGCTTTTTCAGTTTGGGATTGGGGAAGAACTGCACCGTCTGCACCTTCGGATTGGCTGCTTTGGGTGCCGTCACGTTGACCCGCGTACCCAGCTCTTTCGGCACCGATTGACCCTGCTCGTTAAGGGTATCGGAATAACCGCAGGCCACGCACTCACGGTGCGGAACGTCGTTCTCGTTCCACATCATCAGCTTGTCCGGTTCGCTGCATGCCGGGCAGACAGCCCCGGCGATGAAGCGTTTTTTCGTTTTGTTCATGGGCGCATCGCTCATGCTGCCGCTTCCTCACTCAGACCACAGTGGCGCAAGAGTGCGTCAATCGACGGCTCGCGTCCGCGGAAATCGACGAACAGCACCATTGGCTCCTGAGAACCGCCACGGGCCAGAATGGCCTCGCGGAAGGCGCGGCCGGTTTCGGCATTGAGCACGCCTTCTTCCTCGAAGCGCGAGAACGCATCGGCAGACAGCACTTCAGCCCATTTGTAGCTGTAGTAACCAGCCGCGTAGCCGCCGGCAAAGATGTGCGCAAAGCTGTTGGGAAAGCGGTTGTAGGGCGGAGGACGCATGACCGAGACTTCGTCGCGCACGCATTCGAGCACCTCCAGCGCGCTGCGGCCATCACTGTGGTGCGTATGCATTTCGAAGTCGAACAGGGAGAACTCCAGCTGGCGAACCATCATCAGCCCGGACTGGAAGTTCTTCGCGGCCAGCATTTTTTCCAGCAGGTCTTGCGGCAGTGGTTCGCCGGTCTCGTAGTGGCCGGAGATCAGCGCCAGGCCTTCCGGTTCCCAGCACCAGTTTTCCATGAACTGACTCGGCAGCTCGACTGCATCCCAGGCCACGCCATTGATGCCGGAAACACCGGAATACTCGACGCGGGTCAACAGGTGATGCAGGCCATGGCCGAATTCGTGGAACAGGGTGGTGACTTCGTCATGGGTCAGCAGCGCAGGCTTGCCGCCCACTGCCGGCGTGAAGTTGCAGACCAGGTTGGCCACCGGGTTTTGCAGCTCGCCCGCTGCCGTACGACGACGGTCGCGAGCCCCGTCCATCCAGGCACCGCCACGCTTGTTGGCGCGGGCGTAGAGGTCGAAGAAGAAGCGACCGACGTGCTGGCCGTTTTCCTTGATCTCGAACAGGCGAACGTCCGGGTGCCAGGTATCGAAGCCTTTCAGCTCGGCGATTTCGATGCCGTAGAGGCGCTGGACGATGGCGAACAGGCCGCTCAGGACCTTGTCGATCGGAAAATAGGCGCGCAAGGCTTCCTGAGCCACGCTGTAGCGTTGCTCTCGGAGTTTCTCGCCATAGAACCCGCTGTCCCAGCTTTGCAGGTCCGGGCAGCCTTGCTCGGCGGCGTACGCCTTGAGCTGCTCCAGGTCCTGGACGGCAAACGGCTTGCTGCGCTTGGCCAGGTCACGCAGGAAGCTCAGTACCTGGTCGCTGGATTCGGCCATCTTGGTGGCCAGGCTGAGCTCGGCATAGTTGGCAAAACCCAACAGCTCGGCCAACTCCTGGCGCAGATCGAGGATCTCGCGCATCACCGGGCCGTTGTCGTTCTGGCCGGCATGCGGCCCCTGATCGGAGGCACGCGTGCAGTAGGCGGCATAGACCTCTTCACGCAAGGCGCGATCTTCGGCATAGGTCATCACCGCGAAGTAGCTCGGAAACTCCAGGCTGATCAGCCAGCCATCAAGGTCCTTGGCCTTGGCCGCCGCCGCCATCTGGGCCTTGGCCGAATCGGTCAGGCCGGCCAGGGCTGCTTCGTCGGTGACGTGTTTGGTCCAGGCTTGGGTGGCGTCGAGCAATTGATTGGAAAAACGGCTGCCCAGTTCCGAGAGTTTGCTCTGGACTTCGGCATAGCGTTTTTGCTGATCGGCTGGCAGGTCAATGCCCGACAGGCGGAAATCGCGCAGCGAATGTTCGATGATGGTTTTCTGGGCGACCTCGAAGCCGGCGGCTTCGGGCCCGCTGGCCAGGGCTTCGAAGGCCTGGAACAGCTCGCGGTTTTGCCCCAGCTCGGTCGCGTAGGCACTCAGCGCAGGCAGGCAGGCCTCATAGGCCTCGCGCAGTTCAGGGCTGTTGCAGACTGCGTTAAGGTGGCTGACCGGGCTCCAGGCAGAGCCCAGGCGATCATTGAGCTCGTCCATGGCCAATACCAGGCCGGCCCAGGTCGGTTGCTGATGCTGGGTTTCGAGGATTTTCGCAATGGCGGCACGGTTGTCGGCCAGGATCTGATCAATCGCCGGCTGCACGTGCTCGGCACGAATCGCCGAGAACGGAGGTAAATCATAAGACTGCAGTAGCGGGTTGGTCGCACTCACGGTTAAACACCTTGGCAGGAAGAAACACCGGGACATCTTAATTACAATCGACGCTGGCCGCAGCTATCGGCCCATCTATAAGTGTTAAAGAAGGAATCAATCATGGCCATTCGCACTTTCCAGAACCACACGCCGTCATTGGGCGAACGGGCCTTTGTCGACCGCTCGGCAGTGGTGATAGGCGACGTCGAGATCGGTGCCGACAGTTCGGTCTGGCCGCTGACCGTCATTCGCGGGGACATGCACCGTATCCGTATCGGCGCCCGCACCAGCGTGCAGGATGGCAGCGTCCTGCACATCACCCACGCCGGGCCCTTCAACCCCGACGGCTTTCCGTTGCTGATCGGCAACGACGTGACCATCGGCCACAAGGTGATGCTGCATGGCTGCACCGTTGGCAATCGGATCCTGATCGGCATGGGCAGCACGATCATGGACGGGGCCGTGGTCGAAGACGAAGTGATCATCGGCGCAGGCAGCCTGGTGCCGCCGGGCAAGCGTCTGGATAGCGGTTTCCTGTATGTGGGCAGCCCGGTCAAGCAGGCGCGGGCACTGACGGAAAAGGAACGCGCATTCTTCCCCTACAGCGCCGCCAACTACGTGAAACTCAAGGACCAGCACCTGGCGCAAGGCTACGACCTGGCCGAATGAGTTATCCACAGACCATTTTCGGGATTTCCATGCACTATCAAAATATTCTGTTCGACCTGGACGGCACCCTGACCGATCCGCGAGAAGGTATCACCCGCTCGATCCAGTACGCCTTGGCCAAGCTGGGCATCGACGAGCCGGACCTTGGCAAACTCGAGCACTTCATCGGCCCGCCGTTGTTGCAGGCATTCATGCAGTTCTACGGCTTCGATGAGGCCAAGGCATGGGAGGCGGTGAATCATTACCGCGACCGCTTCAAAGTCACCGGGTTGTATGAAAACGAGGTCTTCGAAGGCGTTATCGAACTGCTGGAAACCCTCGAAGGGCAGGGCCGTCATCTGTACATCGCGACCTCCAAGCCCTGGGAGTTCGCCCGGGAAATCGCCCGTCACTTCAACTTCGCAAGACACTTCAAGGTGATCTACGGCAGTGAGCTGGACGGTACGCGCACCAACAAGGTCGAACTGATCAGGCATCTACTCGCCGAAGAGGGCCTGGACCCCACTCAAACCTTGATGATCGGCGATCGCAAGCACGACCTGATCGGCGCAAGGAGCAATGGGCTTGATTGCGTAGCGGTGGGGTATGGCTTTGGCAGCCATGATGAGTTGACGGCGCAAGAGCCGACTTATCACTTCGATACGCTGGCGCAATTGCATGAGGCGTTCTTGCGCACCTGATTGCATTTGCAGCCGCCGCAGGCTGCGCGAAGAAGTTCACGATCACTGCGTGATCGGGCGCAGCATGACGGCAGCCGCTACAAGAGCAGTCTTGCGCTCTTGCCGGGACAGATCACCCAGCCGCTCCACCTCCCGGTAGAATGCCAGCCAGTTCCCACCCACCTGCTGGAAGATCGCAGCAAAGGCCGGCACCCACTGGTCATACAGCCCGAAGGGCAGCAGTTTGGCGTTGTTCATGGGTGTATTGATCCAGCCATCGTATCGTCCCACGCCATCCCATTGGCTGTCGCGCAGCTCCCGATAGTCACGGCGCAAGCGCTCGAATTCGGCGCTTTTGGCGACCCGCATGGCATTCGCCGCCAGCGGCTGGGCATAGAGCGCTTTCAAGCGTCTATGGCTGTCCAGGACCAACCGGGTGAATTGATCGCGCTGGCGCGTCAGCTTCGCATCGGTTGGCGGCAGGCCGCGCGCCGCACGCCATTGGCGGGTACCTTCCTGTTCGACGAAGGTGGCGAAGGACTCGTTGAATTCAGTGTCATCCTTCACATAGATCCGTTGATGCGCCAACTCGTGAAAAATCAGCGTCGCCAGGCGCTCATCGCCCCAGCCGAGCATGGAACTGAGAATCGGATCATTGAACCAACCCAGGGTCGAATAGGCTTCGACACCACCGATATAGACATCCAGGCCTTGCTGCTTCTGCAATGCAGCCGCACCGCGTGCAGCACTCTGGCTGTAATAGCCGCGATAGGCCACGCAGCCTGCGATAGGGAAACAGTGCGTCTGCGGTTCCAGCGAAAACTCGGGCGTGGCAAACACATTCCACACCACGAAAGGGCGGCCGATGTCCGCGTACAGGCGGTAACTCTGGTTATCGGGCAACTGCAAGTGCTCGCTGGCAAAGGCTCTGGCCTGCTGGGAACGGGCCAGTTGCTTGCGCAGTGTCGGCGATCTGGACGAATCGGCTACGACCCTGGAGACAGGCTCCCGAGCCTGAAGCAAGCGTAATTGCCCACTGGCCAATTGGCTGTAGTAACTGACGCTGGAACAACCGTTGAGCAGCAAAATTACCAGCAAGGGAACCAAGCGGTAACAATAGCGGTCGAGTGCCCCATGGCTTGAGCGCATCAGAATAAAGAACCCAGTCATTGCGTCAGTTGTCCCGCTCAAGTGCCCGTCCGACTCAAGACTATCCTGCCTGCCCGGAGTTTTGCCATGCGTGCGATGTTACTTGTCAGCAGTCTTGTAGCCTTGACCGGCTGTGCCGGCTTCCTGCCCAAGCCCGACCCCAACCAAGCCTGGGTGGATCTTGCCGCCGACCAGGACAGTTCCTTGCATGCCGTGCAGGTCGATGACCGCGACTGGACCGACAAGCGTTTTTTCCAGGTCCAGCCCGGCAGCCATGAATTGACCGTGCGCTACCAGTTTCCGGTGCAACCGACCAATATCGGCCCACAAGCGGAGCCGCTGTGGCGCGACTGCCAGCTGAATGTGCAATACAAGGATTTCAATGCCGGCCAACACTATCAGCTGGAAGCTGGAAGTATCGGTTTCAGGCCCTGGGCCAAGCTGTATGACCAGCAGCGCAATGTCGTTGGCAAGGGCAAGCCGGCCGGATGCCAGCGCACCTGAAACCCATAATGGCGCTATGCTTACAGTCTGTAGGCAGTTGTGGAGCACAGCATGCGCCAGCCCTTGATTATGCTGACCCTGAGTACGCTCGGGGCCTGCGCCAGCCCACTTCCACCGGTTGACCCGCAGCAGGCCTGGGTCGATATGTTCACGATTACCGGGAAATTGGTCATGGCAGACCGCCTCGATGGCAAACGCCTGAACGATGGACGCTATTTCCAGGTGCCTCCAGGCCAACACGAGCTGATCGTGCGCTTCGATTTCGAGGTTCCCTCCGGAGCGTTCAACACCGACCCGGTGGAACGAACCTGCTACCTGACGGTACGCTATGACTCATTCCAGGCAGGCCAGCGCTATCGCCTGGAAGCGCGCGCAATTGCCATGCAGCCCAATGCCTGGCTGTACGATTCCGAGCGACGAGTGGTTGCCGAAGAACGGAATGTACGCTGCCTGATTTGATGTCGATCGGACTTTAGCGGTCGTTCTTCTGGTAGATGATCTTTTTGGTACCGCCATCGCAGGTACCGACCACCATGTTCTGGTCGTGGACTTCGCTATTGGGGACGATTTCCAAGGTATAGGAGGTAACACCCTGCGCCTGGATCTTGACCTCGATCTCAGCCTTCAGCTCTTCACAAGGCTTAGGTTTGGCCAGAACAGTGGTTGCCAACAGAGTGCCCAGTACAGCGATTGCGATACGAATCATGGTTTTCCCTCGATACGGCAGTTGACCTGCCAACTCCTGTTCTACCACCAAATGCCGACTCGAATTCTGACCCGGCGCAACCTTGCGCACGCCCCTTCACAGGCGAAACGACCCGCACCTGCCAGCGCGGGCCTGCTCCGTTCATTCGATCAGCGTGGCGTCCAGACTGATCGTAGCATTAAGCACCTTGGAGACCGGGCATCCGGTCTTGGCCTTGTTGGCCAGCTCCTTGAATTGCTCCCTCCTTAGGTTCGAACGCGACGTGTTCGCGCCATGCCTTAAGTTCAGAGGCCGCACCTGCGGGCAAGTTCACCTTGTTCGTCGACTGCCATTGAATCTGCCACATCTGCCCATACACACAAGTAAAGGGCGGGATGGGGGTGACGCGTGGATTTCATACACCCAGCCTGCGCGAATGACTGCCCAGGAGATGTAGACGGTTTATGAAACGACTTGCGGACATCAAGATTTCCACCCTCGACCTGGTCCCCGTACGCCAGGATCGCGGCCCTGCAGAATCGCTGCGCAACTCACTGGACCTTGCACAACATGTAGAGAAATTCGGCTATAACCGCTTCTGGGTTGCCGAACACCACAACATGGATGGCATCGCCAGCTCCGCCACTGCGGTGTTGTTGAGTTATCTGGCCGGCGGCACCTCTACCATTCGAGTCGGCTCCGGCGGCGTGATGCTCCCCAACCACGCGCCCCTGGTGATTGCCGAACAGTTCGGCACCCTGGCCAGCCTATATCCCGGTCGGATCGACCTGGGCCTGGGCCGTGCGCCGGGTTCCGACCAGATGACCGCCCGCGCCCTGCGCCGCGAACGCTCCGGCAGCGCGGACGACTTCCCGGAAGATGTCGCGGAGCTGATGCGCTACCTGGGGCCACGTACGCCTGATCAAAAAGTGATCGCCGTACCTGGCTTTGGCACCGAAGTGCCGGTCTGGCTGCTCGGCTCGAGTTTGTTCAGCGCCCAACTGGCGGGTGAACGTGGTTTGCCCTACGCCTTCGCTTCGCACTTCGCACCGCGCTACATGCATGAAGCCATACGGGTGTATCGCAACCACTTTCGACCTTCCGCGGTGCTCGACAAGCCCTATGTGATGCTTGGCGTGCCGTTGGTGGCAGCCGATACCGACGAACAGGCCGATTACCTGGCGACTTCGGTCTATCAACGGATACTGGCATTGATGCGCGGGCAGAGCCTGATGCAGCGGCCCCCGGTGAACACCATGGACGGGCTCTGGCTACCTCATGAGAAAGAAGCCGTGGCCAGCTTTCTGGGCCTGGCCATGGTCGGCAGCCCGGAGAAAATCCGCGCCAGGCTGGAGGTATTGATCGAGCAGACCCAAGCCGATGAACTGATCTTCACCTGCGATCTGTACGAACATGCGGATCGGGTCCGGTCGTACGAGCTTCTGGCGCAAACCGTACTCGGCTGATCCCACTGCTCTCGTTCCACTCTGCGCGGGAACGAGAGCAAGAGTTAGCGTTTGTAGACGATTTCCTTGGAGCCGCTTTCACATGTGCCAACGACCTTGCCATCTGCGGCAGTCCCTTTATCGACAATCTCCAGCGTATAGCCGGACACGCCCTTGGCATCCAGTTTCGCGGCGATTTCCGCCTTGAGCTCTTCGCAAGGTTTACCCGCTGCCAGAGCCGTTCCCGCAAGACTCAATAAACCTATTGCCAACAAAAACTTCTTCATCGGTCACATTCCCTGGTCTGATTAAAAAGAAAAGGGCGCCGACCTGCCTGTCAGCGCACCCGGATTGTGTACCGCAATCCCTGGCAAACAACCAGAGGCACTTGTTGCTGGCCGTTTG
The DNA here is from genome assembly GCF_024741815.1 of Pseudomonas sp. LS1212. Classification (NCBI taxonomy): domain Bacteria; kingdom Pseudomonadati; phylum Pseudomonadota; class Gammaproteobacteria; order Pseudomonadales; family Pseudomonadaceae; genus Pseudomonas; species Pseudomonas sp. LS1212. The sequence continues at coordinate 34,938 of NZ_CP102951.1, read as the reverse complement.
TCAGCTATTGGCGATTCGGAAGCCGACTTTCAGCGTCACCTGGAAATGCGCAGCCTGGCCATTTGTGATATGGCCGCGCGTATCGACGACTTCGAACCATTCAAGGTGCTTGATGCTCTTGCCGGCCTCGGCCAGTGCATTGTTGATCGCCTCTTCGATACTGGTCGGTGACGAGCCAACCAGTTCGACTTTCTTGTAGGTGTGATGGTCAGTCATGATGGTCCTCCTGAAGGTGTGAAATTGAGCCTAGCAGCGATCCGACCATTTACCTGTGTGGGCAGATCTGCCAGAAAAATTCAGGCCCATCGCACTTTCACCCACCCGCGGAGTCGGAAACTACACACGCCACTCATCACTGCAGGAGAGTCAACATGGCCAACGCCTCGTTACGTAAAGCCTCATTGCAACGCATGGAAGCGGAGATCGTGAGTCTGCTCAAATCGCTGGAAAGCCTGAAGGAGGACTCTTCGGACGAATCGCGCAGAACGCTGAAGGCGCTCAAGAGCAATGCCGAAAACGCACTCCGCCATTCCCGCCATCTGCTCAGCGATGTGTATGAAGAAGTCAAAGTGAAAACCCGCGAAACCGGGGCCGCCACCCGTGATTATGCGCAGGAACACCCCTGGACCACAGCGGGAGTTGCCGTCGGTGCGCTGGGACTGCTGGCGGCCTATTGGCTGTCCAGAAGGGATTAATCTGCCTGGCGCATCAGCTCAGCCCTGAGCCACTGCGCCAACTGCTCGGCGCGCCCATCGGCGGCGCGCTTGGGCACCCATAACACCAGCTGTGCCGGAGTCTCGCAAAACCCCCAGGGTGCCGCCAGGCGACCAGCCCGGACGTCATCGGCAACCAGGGGTTCCGGGGCAATGGCAATGCCCAGGCCGGCCACTGCCGCTTCCAGCAAGTAATACAAATGCTCGAAATCCTGACCGTAACTCAGTGCATCGGCTGCAATACCGTTCTGCCGTGCCCAAGTGGGCCAGGCTTGGGGCCGCGAGGTCGTCTGCAGCAGGGTTTCGCCGAGCAGCGCTCGGGCAGGGGCCTGCTGTAGTTGGGCAAAACGGGCGAAATGCGGGCTGAGCACCGGCCCGATCCTTTCACTGGCCAGGACATGCACCTGCATGTCCGCCGGCCACGGCGGCTCGGCAAACACCAGCAAGGCATCCAGGCCCGGGCGACGCGGATCAAGGTCGCCTTCGCCCGCGGACAAGTGCAGACGAAGATCCGGCAGCTCAGCCTTCAATCGCCCAAGGCGTGGAATGAACCAGCGCGCCAGCAAGCTTCCCGAGCAACCGAGAACAAAAGGCGCATCGGCACTGCCTTGGCTCAACTCGCTACAGACAGTGCGCAGGCGCTCGAAGGCCTCGCTGCTGGCATCGCGCAGGCGGATGCCGGCATCTGTGAGTTTCAGGCCGCGTCCATCCTTGACGAACAGAGCAACCCCCAGATGCTCTTCGAGCACCTTGAGCTGCCGACTGACCGCTCCATGAGTGACATGCAGATGCTCGGCCGCCTGGCTGACGCTGTTCAGCCGGGCAGTCGCTTCAAATGCCCGCAGGGCATTCAACGGTGGAAGATCACGGCTCATGGTACGTGTGAGTTTTCCTGACAGGTTGCAGCGATCTTATCGGTTTTCATCGTCGTCTGTCGTGAGTAAAGTAGGGTCATTGCCAGCCCCATTCAATTCACCTGGAGCGTCACATGACCCAGACCAACTTCCGCAGCGGCCCTGATGCCAATGGCCTGTTTGGCGCATTCGGCGGCCGCTACGTGGCTGAAACCCTGATGCCGCTGGTGCTCGATCTGGCCCGTGAATACGAAGCCGCCAAGGCCGACCCGGAATTCCTCGAGCAACTGGCCTACTTCCAGCGCGACTACATCGGTCGCCCGAACCCCTTGTATTTCGCCGAGCGCCTGACCGAGCACTGTGGCGGAGCGAAGATCTACTTCAAGCGCGAAGAACTGAACCACACCGGCGCGCACAAGGTGAACAACTGCATCGGTCAGGTCCTGCTGGCCAAGCGCATGGGCAAAAAGCGTCTGATCGCTGAAACCGGCGCAGGCATGCACGGCGTGGCCACCGCCACCGTTGCAGCCCGCTTCGGCCTGCCTTGTGTCATCTACATGGGCGCCACTGACATCGAACGCCAGCAAGCCAACGTGTTTCGCATGAAGCTGCTGGGTGCCGAGATCGTTCCTGTGACTGCCGGCACCGGCACTCTCAAGGACGCCATGAACGAAGCGCTGCGCGACTGGGTCACCAACGTCGAAGACACTTTCTACCTGATCGGTACTGTGGCCGGCCCGCATCCGTATCCGGCAATGGTTCGCGACTTCCAGTCGATCATTGGCAAGGAAACCAAAGAACAGCTGCACGCCAAGGAAGGTCGCCTGCCGGACAGCCTGGTCGCTTGCGTTGGCGGGGGTTCCAATGCCATGGGCCTGTTCCACCCGTTCCTCGATGACCTGAGCGTGGAAATCATCGGTGTTGAAGCGGGCGGCCATGGCGTCGATACCGACAAGCATGCCGCGAGCCTGACCGGCGGCATACCTGGCGTATTGCACGGCAACCGTACCTACCTGCTGCAGGACAGTGACGGCCAGATCGCCGATGCCCACTCGATTTCCGCCGGCCTGGACTACCCTGGCATCGGCCCGGAACACGCGTGGTTGCATGAGATGAAACGCGTCAAATACGTCAGCATCAACGACGATGAAGCCCTGGCTGCGTTCCACACCACCTGCCGCCTGGAAGGCATCATTCCTGCGCTGGAAACCGCCCATGCCCTGGCCGAAGCGATCAAGCGCGCACCCACGCTGCCCAAGGATCACCTGATGGTGGTGTGTCTTTCCGGCCGTGGCGACAAAGATATGCAAACCGTAATGAGCCATATGGCCGCCGCTGACAATCAGGAGAAGCTGGCATGAGCCGTCTTGAACAACGTTTCGCCGAGTTGAAAGCCGAAGGTCGAGCGGCACTGGTCACCTTCGTCACCGCCGGCGACCCTGGCTACGACGCGTCTCTGGCCATCCTCAAGGGGCTGCCGGCAGCCGGTGCCGACGTGATCGAGCTGGGCATGCCCTTCACCGATCCGATGGCCGATGGCGTGGCCATTCAGTTAGCGACCCTGCGCGCCCTGCATGCCGGGCAGACACTGGCAAAAACCCTGCAAATGGTCCGCGAATTCCGTGTCGACAACACCACCACGCCGATCGTGCTGATGGGTTATTACAACCCGATCCACCGCTTTGGCGTCGAGGCATTCGTTGCCCAGGCCCAGGAAGCGGGCGTTGATGGCTTGATCATCGTCGACCTGCCGCCCGAGCATGATGCCGAACTGGCAAGCCCGGCTCAGGCAGCCGGAATCGACTTCATTCGTTTGACCACGCCGACGACCGATGACGTGCGTCTGCCGCGCGTGCTGGAGCGCAGCTCGGGTTTCGTCTACTACGTTTCGGTTGCAGGTGTGACCGGTGCCGGTTCCGCGACCACCGAGCATGTCAGCAGTGCCATCGAACGCCTGCGCCGTCACACCGACCTGCCGATCAGCGTCGGCTTCGGCATCCGCACACCCGAGCAGGCTGCGGCCATCGCTCGCCTGGCAGACGGGGTGGTGGTTGGTTCGGCTCTGGTCGACAGGATCGCCCACGCCACTACTCGGGAGCAGGCTGTCAATGATGTGCTGGAGCTGTGCTCGGCCCTGGCCGATGGTGTGCACAAGGCACGCCTGAACTGACATTTTGGCATCCTGCGACCGCTTCGCGCTCGAGCGGCGCAGCGGCGCACCGAGCCTTCGGCAGCGGCTACAAGTGTCCGGCATCACACCGTCGATGTAGCCGCTGCCGCCAGGCTGCGCTCGAGCGCGAAGCGGTCGCAGGGTCTCGAGATCGCCAGGGGTCTTGCGGCCCAGCTGGGCACCACTGCGGTAGCGACTACAGACTTTGCGTGAAGATCGACAGGTCCAACGGCCGCACCGCCCCCATCCAAATGGCATGATCGCGATGATCGGCCAGCTCGTCACCGGTCAACGGGTGCAGGAAAATCACCAACCCGTTGCGGTACAACGCCAGCCATGGCAGCACCACGCCTACTACTTCCGGCCCGAACGACAACTGGCAACTCCAGTCCGGATGCGGCCCCACCGGCTTCTGGTGAATCCGCCCCATGGTTACCGGAAACAGCCGCGAGGCCTCTTCACACAATTGGCGCGCCTGCTCGAGGGTGTTTTCGTCGAAATACACATGGGCGTGATAGCCCTTGATCCTTTGCACAATGGCTCCTGAAAATCATGCTCGCCGTAGCGTGGCACCGAACCCTATTATTAAGTTAAAGGTCATATCCACACCAGAGTGACATCAAGGAGCTGCGCCATGAAAAACGCCGAAACTCCAGTAATGAAGCTGGTGATCTATGGCGCCCCCAGCAGCCTGGGCAGCGCTTTGATGGCCGAACTGCTGCGGCGCCAGCATGAAGTCATCGCCATTCTCGACGACCTCAATGCCCTGACCTCGCGCCCCGGTCTGCGCACCAAGACTGGCGGGCTGCACGATGCCGAACAGGTCAAGCAAAGTGTTGCGGGCTGCTCGGCGGTGATCTGCCTGCTGGACGCCCTGGCACCCGACGATAGCCAGGCGCAACTCAACATGACCCGAACGTTGATCAATGGCATGCAGCTCACGAACATACACCGCCTGCTGTTGATCGGCGATTTTGCCGTGCTTGATTCAGCCACTGATCAACAGGCCGAGCAGCTTCGTGCCGCCGAGCAAATTGTCGACCTGCTGCAACGCAGCCAATTGCGATGGACCCTGATCAATGCCCCGAAAGGTGTTGTCGGGCTGACCATCGAACATTTCAGCCAGGTCAGCCACAGTCTCGAACCGGGATTGGCCGAACCGCTCACCCGGCTATCGCGAGTGGCGGCGGGGCTGGCTGATGAGCTGATGCTGAATTTGCATATCAGTGAGCATGTAAATTTCGTGTGCTGAGAAATGCAAGGGCGTACGGCGAGCATCAACGCCCTATTGTGTTCTGCTCTTGCATCAACCAATCGACAAACCGCTGAATCAATGGCCCCCGGCGCTTGCGCTGGGGCAGCACCACGTAATAACCCCGCGAGGAAGTTGCCGACCCGGCAATGGGGCGGCATAGCAGGCCCTGGTCGAGCAGGGCGTCGATCAAATGCCGCCAGCCAATGGCTACGCCCTGGCCGGCGATCGCGGCCTGGATCAGGAGGGTGTAGTTATCGAAGCGCAGTTGTCCCGGTGCCGGCGGCGTGTGGATGTCCAGGGCGCGAAACACGCCACTCCAGTCGAACCAGTGGCTGCTGGTTTCGCCACGCAGGTGCAACAGCGGCCATTCCAGCAGCGCCTGGGCGGGGAGCGGTGTGGCGCGGCCTTCAAGGAGTTTCGGGCTGCACACCGGGAAGACTTCCTCGCTGAACAACCAATGGCTTTCGCCTTGCTTGAAGCGTCCGTCGCTAAACAGCACCGCTACGTCGATATCGGTGCGCAGCATGGCGTGGCTGCGTTCGCTGGTCACCAGGCTGACGTCCACTTGAGGGTTGGCCTGGTGGAAGCGGTGCAGGCGCGGCATCAACCAATAGGCGGCAAAGGCAAAATCGGTCGCCACCTGCAACACCTCGTGTTGCTGCTGTGCGGTGATGGCGGCGAGGCCGTTGTCGATGCTTTCCAGGCCCATATGGACTTGCTCGAACAATAAGGTGCCGGCCTCGGTCAGCTCGATACCGCGATAGATACGATCGAACAAGCGCGTTGCCAGCTGCTCCTCCAGGCGCTTGATCTGCTGGCTGACGGCGGGCTGCGTAGTGCCCAGCTCGATGGCTGCCGCGGTAAAGCTGCGCTGGCGCGCCGCGGCTTCGAAGGCTCGCAGCAGGTCCAGAGAGAGTTCTCCAAGACTTTCAAACATAAGCAGGGCTTATCCTAGTCATTGCAGGTCATGGGCTTTACCCCACATACAGGCGATCGCATTCTGGACACAAGCAATTTCGCATAACTGACCACTATGGAATGCCGTGATCCCATGAAGCGCAAGAACATTCTTTTCATCATGGCCGATCAGATGGCCGCGCCGCTGTTGCCTTTCTATGCGCCATCACCGATCAAGCTGCCAAACCTGAGCCGGCTTGCCGCAACCGGGGTCGTGTTCGAGGCCGCCTACTGCAACAGCCCACTGTGTGCACCTTCGCGCTTCACGCTGGTGAGCGGCCAGCTGCCAAGCAAGATCGGTGCTTACGACAACGCTGCCGATTTTCCCGCCGATGTGCCGACCTATGCCCATTACCTGCGGCGCCTGGGATATCGCACTGCGTTATCAGGGAAGATGCACTTCTGTGGGCCGGATCAGTTGCATGGTTATGAGGAACGCCTGACCAGCGACATTTATCCGGCCGATTATGGCTGGGCGGTGAACTGGGATGAGCCGGATGTACGCCCAAGCTGGTACCACAACATGTCCTCGGTTTTGCAGGCCGGGCCTTGTGTGCGCACCAACCAGCTGGACTTCGACGAGGAGGTGGTGTTCAAGGCCCAGCAGTATCTGTTCGATCATGTCCGTGAAGACGGCGATCAGCCGTTCTGCCTGACCGTGTCGATGACCCACCCACACGATCCCTACACCATTCCCAAGCCGTTCTGGGACCTGTACCGCGACGAAGACATCCCCCTGCCACAGAACCCGCTGGCCCAGGCCGAGCAGGATCCGCACTCGCAGAGGTTGCTCAAGGTGTATGACCTGTGGGACAAGCCCCTGCCTGTGGATAAGATCCGCGATGCCCGTCGCGCCTACTTCGGCGCCTGTAGCTACATCGACAGCAATGTCGGCAAGCTGCTGCAGACGCTGGAAGAGACGGGACTGGCCGACGACACCCTGATCGTCTTCTCCGGCGACCACGGGGACATGCTCGGCGAACGCGGGCTCTGGTACAAAATGCACTGGTTCGAAATGTCGGCCCGGGTACCCCTGCTGATCTGCGATCCGAAACAATTCGCCGCTGCAAGGGTGAGCGCCGCGGTGTCGACCTGCGACCTGCTGCCGACCCTGGTCGAGTTGGCGGGCGGCAAGCTGGACCCGGACCTGCCGCTGGACGGCAGATCCCTGCTCCCGCATCTGCAAGGCGAGGGCGGCCATGATGAAGTGTTCGGCGAATACATGGCCGAAGGCACGGTCGGCCCGCTGATGATGATTCGCCGTGGCGCCTACAAGTTCATCTACAGCGAAGACGATCCCTGCCTGCTCTTCGACCTGAGCAATGATCCACAGGAGCGCGAAGACCTGAGCCAATCTCCGGCACAACGGGCGCTGTTCGAGTCCTTTGTTGCCCAGGCACGGGCCAAATGGGACATACCGGCAATCCATCAACAGGTGCTGGCAAGCCAGCGCAGACGACGCTTCGTCGCCCAGGCGTTGAGCCTCGGCAAGCTGAAGAGCTGGGACCACCAGCCGCTGGTAGATGCCAGTCAGCAATATATGCGCAACCATATCGATCTCGACGATCTGGAGCGCAAGGCACGTTATCCACAACCCTGCCAATAACCATAAGCCGAGGGGAAGTCATGAGAACGTTATCCACAGTCGTCACCGCAATGGTCCTGGTATCAGCCAGTTTGCAAGCCTGGGCCGAACAGAGCTGCAGTACGGTGAAAATGGCCGATCCGGGCTGGAGCGACATCGCCGCGACCAACGCCATTACTCGCGTTCTGCTCGAAGGCATGGGCTACAAGGCAAAAATCGATACGCTGGCCGTACCGATCACCTACGGCGGCCTCAAGGACGGCTTGGTGGATGTATTCATGGGCAACTGGATGCCGGCCCAACAAGGCTTCTACGACAAGTTCGTGGCCAACGGCGATGTGGTCCAGTTGAGCAAAAACCTCGAAGGCACCGAGTTCACCCTGGCCGTGCCCGACTATGTCTGGGACGCCGGCGTGCGTGATTTTGCCGACCTCAACAAATTCGCCGACAAGTTCGACCAGAAGCTGTATGGCATCGGTTCCGGCGCCCCGGCGAACCTGTCGCTGCAGGAGATCATCAAGAAAAACGACTTCGACCTGGGCCAGTGGAAACTGGTCGAGTCCAGCGAGCAGGCGATGCTTTCCGAAGTCACCCGCGCCGTTAAGCGCGAGCGCTTCATCACCTTTTTGGGCTGGACGCCTCACCCGATGAACGTGCAGCTGAAAATGCACTATCTGAAGGGCGGCGAAGCCTATTTCGGCTCCACGGGCAGCGTTTACACCCTGACCCGCAAGGGCTACGCAGAGGCCTGTCCGAATGTGGGCAAACTGTTGCGCAACCTGACCTTCACCCAGGAGATGGAGAACAGCATCATGGCCGAGGTGGCCAACAAGAAAGTCAGCAATGCCGATGCTGCCAAAGCCTGGATCAAGGCCAACCCGGCGGTACTGGAGGCCTGGCTGGACGGGGTCAAGACCCTGGACGGCAAGGATGCGCTGGCAGAGGTCAAGACCCGGCTGTAACCGGCCAGCGCCCCCCCATGCCTGACGTGGTGCGGCTTGCACATGTCTGCGCGACACCGCACCCTAACGGCTTTGCGTACTGATGACCGAGAAATCCATGGGTTGGCCCACTCGCCGCACACTATTGCCCTTCCTGACCTGGCTGCCCAGGCAGACCCGCGCCAGCGTCGGTCGTGACCTGCTGGTGGGGTTGAGCGGGGCAATCCTGGCCCTGCCACAATCCATCGCCTATGCCCTGATTGCCGGCCTGCCACCGGAGTATGGTCTCTATGCGGCGATCATCCCGGTGATGATCGCTTGCTTGTGGGGCTCGTCCTGGCACCTGATCTGCGGCCCGACGGCGGCTATCTCCATTGTGCTCTATACCAGCGTCAGCCCCCTGGCCGTGCCCGGCAGTGACGATTACATCATGCTTATCCTGTTGCTGACGTTCATCGCCGGGGTATTCCAATGGCTACTGGGGATACTGCGTTTCGGCGCCCTGGTGAACTTCGTCTCGCACTCGGTGGTGCTTGGCTTCACGCTTGGGGCAGCGGTGGTGATTGCATTGGGGCAATTGCCCAACCTGCTCGGGCTCGATCTGCCCAACCAGGCCACCGCACTCAAGAGCCTGGTGGCCCTGGTCGAGCACGTCGGTGCGGTTGATTACCCGTCACTGATACTGGGGCTGGCGACGTTGGCCGGCGGGCTGGTCCTCAAGCTTTTGGTGCCGCGCTGGCCAGTCCTGTTGATCACCCTGGCCGCCAGCAGCCTGCTGGTGTGGCTATGGCCCGGGGCTTTCGGTCATGTGCAACTGGTCAACGCCTTCGTCGGCAAACTGCCGCCGTTCAGTCCATTGCCGCTGGACCTGGATGCCGTTCTCCGGTTGCTGCCCAGTGCTGTCGCGGTCGGGATGCTGGGGCTGGTGACGAGCTTGTCGATTGCCCGATCCTTGTCCGCGCGCTCCCAGCAACTGATCGACGCAAACCAGGAAGTTCGCGCCCAGGGCCTGTCGAACATGGTCGGGACGCTGTTTTCCGGTTACTTGTCGTCCGGTTCGTTCACCCGTTCGGCCTTGAGTTACGAAGCCGGCGCCTGCTCACCGTTGGCCGGGGTGTTTTCCGCGCTCTGGGTGGCATTGTTCGCCGTGGCCGGTGCGACTTTGATCGCGCATATTCCGATCCCGGCGATGGCCGGCTGCATTCTGTTGATCTGTTGGGGGTTAGTGGATCATCGGGCGATTCGGGCTCTGTTTCGCGTCAGCCGCTCCGAGTTCTTGGTCATGGCCCTGACCTGCGTGGCGACATTGCTGCTGGAATTGCAGACGGCGATCTATGCCGGGGTGTTGGCATCGCTGTTCTTCTACCTCAAGCGCACCTCGCAGCCGAGGGTGCATCAATGGCGCGAAGGCGATGAGGAGATTCTGCGGGTTGGTGGCTCGATTTTCTTTGGTGCCAGTCACTATTTGCAGGTTCGCCTGCAACGCAGCCAAAGCCCCAGGGTCATCATCGACGCCCGGCATATCAACTTTATCGACTATTCCGGCGTTGAAATGCTGCACCAGGAAGCGCGACGCCTGAGCCGCCAGGATCGCAGCCTGACCCTGCGCCGGGCCCGGCCGCAGGTGATCGAGGATTTGTGCAAGCTGGAAGGGGCAGCGCACTGCCCGATCCGCTTCGAGGACTAGCCGGCAGCCAGTTGCCGGCGCAGTTCAGCCAGTACGGGGGCCGTATCAGGGCGCACACCACGCCAGACGAAGAACGCCTCGGCCGCCTGCTCGGCGAGCATGCCGAGACCATCGAGCACGAGCTTGGCACCGTGCTCGGTAGCCCACTTGCAGAACGGCGTTGGCTCCTTGCCGTACATCATGTCGTAGCAGACCGTGTGGCCCGGCTCGATCAGGCTGGCGGCAATCGGCGGAAGGTCACCGGCCAGGCTCGCCGAGGTGGCGTTGATGATCAAGTCCACGGGTTCGGCGAGCCAGCTGAAGCCGCTGGCCGAGACCGGGCCAAGGTCGTCGAACAGCTCGGCCAGCAATTCGGCCTTTTCCACGGTGCGATTGGCAATTACCAGGGAGGCCGGTTTTTCCGCCAGCATCGGCTCCAGCACGCCACGCACGGCGCCACCGGCACCGAGCAGCAGAATCCGTTTGCCAGCCAGGCTTACACCAGCATTGACCACAAGATCGCGCACCAGGCCCGCACCATCGGTGTTGTCACCCTGCAGGCTGCCATCGACGAGCTTGCTCAGGGTGTTCACGGCACCAGCCCGCTGGGCCCGAGCAGTCAGGCTGCTGGCCAGCCGATAAGCCTCTTCCTTGAACGGAACGGTGACGTTGGCCCCCAGGCCTTCCTGGAAAAACGTCCGGGCACACGCCGTGAAATCATCCAGCGGGGCGAGCAGGGCGCTGTATTCCAGTTGCTGCCCGGTTTGTTCCGCGAACAGCCGGTGGATCAACGGTGACTTGCTGTGGCCAATCGGGTTACCAAAAACGACATAACGGTCCATTCAAGCAGTTTCCTTATTGGAAGTTATCCACAGCTCAAGAGACTCAAGCGCGTGCATCCGCCTCGCCGAGCCAGTCACGGTCCTGCAGGAAGTATTCGGTCAAGCGCGCCTCTTCACTGCCCGGCGCGGCTTTCCAATCGTAACCCCAACGAACCTGCGGTGGCAGCGACATCAGGATCGACTCGGTGCGGCCACCGGACTGCAGGCCGAACAGGGTGCCACGGTCGTAGACCAGGTTGAACTCGACGTAGCGACCGCGGCGGAATTCCTGGAACTCACGCTGCTGCTCGGTATAGGCCATCGCCCGGCGCCGCTGCACAATGGGCAGGTAGGCCTCGATATAAGCATCGCCGATGGCCCGCATGAAGGCGAAGCTGGTGTCGAAGTCCCACTCGTTCAGGTCATCGAAGAACAGGCCGCCAATGCCGCGCGGCTCATTGCGATGCTTGATATGAAAGTAACGGTCGCACCAGGCCTTGTAGCGCGGGTAGACATCGGCGCCGAAGGGCGCACATGCCCGCTCGGCGACCCGGTGCCAGTGCACGCAATCTTCTTCGTTGGCGTAATAGGGCGTCAGATCGAAACCGCCACCGAACCACCAGACCGGCTCTTCACCTTCTTTCTCGGCGATGAAGAAGCGCACATTGGCGTGGGATGTCGGTACATGCGGGTTATGCGGGTGAATCACCAGCGACACGCCGAGGGCCTCGAAACCCCGCCCGGCCAACTCCGGCCGATGGGCGCTGGCCGAGGGCGGCAGGCCGGTGCCGAAGACGTGGGAGAAGTTCACGCCACCTTTTTCGATGACCTGGCCATTCTCGATTACTCGGGTACGACCGCCGCCGCCAGCGGGACGGGTCCAGGCATCCTCGACGAACCGGGCAGTGCCGTCTTCATTTTCCAGGGCCGTGCAAATCCGGTCTTGCAGGTCGAGCAGGTAGGCTTTCACGGCCTCGGTGCGGGTAGTCATGACATCACCTTAAAACGGGCAAAGGCCGAGCGGCGCTGGGGATTAACCGAAGGCCGGCGGCAAATTCGGCGCGTAGCATACCACCCACGGGTGGGCTGCCGCAGTTGACGACAGTCAAGCAATGGCGTCCGATAGCAGCTTTCAGGGACGCACAGAGGAGATAGCAGATGGCAAAGCGTATCCAGTTCAGTACCCATGGCGGGCCTGAGGTGCTTGAGTTAGTCGACTTCGAACCGGCCGAACCGGGCCCGCAGCAGGTCCGCGTGCGCAACAAGGCCATTGGCCTGAACTTCATCGACACCTATTTTCGCAGTGGCCTGTATCCAGCCCCGTCCCTGCCTTCAGGCCTGGGTACCGAAGGCGCAGGGGTGGTCGAGGCGGTAGGCAGCGAGGTCACCCGGTTCAAGGTCGGTGATCGCGTGGCCTATGGCAGTGGGCCGCTGGGCGCTTACAGCGAGGTCCATGTACTGCCGGCCAGCAATCTGGTCAAGCTGCCCGAGGCGATCAGCTTCGAGCAGGCGGCAGCCGTCATGCTCAAGGGCATGACGGTCCAATACCTGCTGCGCCAGACCTACGCCGTAAAGGCCGGGGAAACCATACTGTTTCATGCCGCTGCTGGCGGCGTCGGCTCATTGGCCTGCCAGTGGGCCAAGGCGCTTGGGGTGAAGTTGATCGGTACGGTCAGCTCACCCGAGAAGGCGGCGCGGGCAAAGGAACTGGGAGCCTGGGCGACTATCGACTACAGCCGCGAGGATGTGGTCAAGCGCGTTCTGGAACTGACTGATGGCAAGAAATGCCCAGTTGTGTACGACGGCGTAGGGCAGGACACCTGGCTGACCTCTCTGGATTGCGTGGCCCATCGTGGATTACTGGTCAGCTTCGGGAATGCTTCAGGCGCGGTAACCGGGGTGAACCTCGGTATTCTGGCGCAGAAGGGCTCGCTGTATGTCACTCGACCGACGCTGGCTTCCTACGCCAACACCGCCGAGAACACTCAAGCCATGGCCGATGAGCTGTTTTCCATGATTTCCAGCGGCAAGCTGGAGGTGGACATCAGCCAGCGGTATCCGTTGAGCGAGGCGGCCAAGGCCCAGACCGAATTGTCGGCGCGCAGGACCATGGGGTCGACGGTGTTGTTGCCTTAATCGAGGCCGCTTTGCGGCCTATCGCGGGCAAGCCCGCTCCCACGGGTAATTGTGGGAGCTGGCTTGCCAGCGATGAGGCCCTGAAGCCAAGTTACGCTGGGCGTACGATATCGCCCGTCACCAGATCCCGAATCACACTGGGATTGCGGCGCCCCCCCAGCGCGCCCGCCAGAACCAGGTCAATCTGCCCCCGAAAATACTGCTCCACGCGCAGGCGGCTGCGCGCAGGAGGGCGGCCTTGCGGGTTGGCCGAGGTCGACACCAGCGGGCCGACCAGTGCGCACAGTTCACGTACCACCGGGTGATCGCTGACCCGCAGCGCAACGGTGTCGTGCTTGCCGGTAATCCATTCGGGCAACATGTCCTGATGCGGAACCAGCCAGGTATTAGGCCCCGGCCAGGTACTGCCCATGCGGTCCACCCAGGTTTCGGGAAAGTCTTCGAAGAGAAAATCGAACTGGCGGATACTGTCGGCGATCAGGATCAGCCCTTTATCCACGGAGCGCGACTTGATTGCCAACAGGCGATCCACCGCTTCTTCGTTCCAGGGATCACAGCCCAGTCCCCAGACCGCCTCGGTTGGATAGGCAATGACCGCGCCCGCTCGAATTTCGCGCGCGGCTTGTTGCACACGCCAACTGCTTACCATTGCTCTCACTCCGCATATAAGGCTGGCGCTAGTGTACTTAGCTAACCCGTGCAAACCAACGTCCGGCCTCATTGACCACCGCACCATCGAGCTCCAGCTCAGTCAAGGCCGCCAATACCCTGGACAGAGGCAAACTGCTGGCAATGGCCAAGGCCTCGCTGGTGTGCGGAGCGGCCAACAGCAATGCCAGCAGTGGATGGCTGACAGGCGGCGGCACTTTGCTCGGGGCAACCGGCAATGATTGCCAGCCGCGCAAGGAATCGAGGATTTGTTCGATACCTTCGACCAGCAGCGCGCCATCGCGAATCAGCTGATGACAACCCTTGGCGCCTGGGTGATGGATCGAGCCTGGAATCGCATACACCTCCCGACCTTGTTCGGCCGCCAGGCGTGCAGTGATCAACGAACCACTGGCCAGGCTGGCTTCTACCACCAGTACGCCCAGCGACAAGCCGCTGATGATGCGATTGCGTCGCGGAAAGTTGCTCGGGTTCGGCTCAGCCTCCAGCGGGAACTCGGAAACGACCGCGCTTCCCTGTGCCGCCATTGCGGCGGCGAGGGAGCGATGCCGCTGTGGATAAAGTTTTTTCAAGCCTGTGCCCAACACCCCGATTGTCTCTCCACCCACGTCCAGTGCCGCCTGATGGGCAGCCCCATCGATCCCTAATGCCAAGCCGCTGGTGATGACAAAACCGGCCTGCGCCAAGCTGCGGGAGAAAGCCGCTGCTGTATCGAGTCCCGGTCGCGATGCACGACGGCTACCGACGATTGCCAACTGCGGTTTTTCCAGAATACGGGGGTTACCTGCGACGAATAATAACGGGGGAGCGTCGGACAATTCTGCAAGTAGTGCGGGATACTCAGGAGCGTCCCACATTAGTAAATGCTGGTCGCAACCCTCGAGCCAGGCCAGGGCGGCGCTGGCACCGTCGCGAATTTCGGCACTTCGACGCGCCTGGGCGCACGCTGCCGGCAAGCCGAGGACACGCCAGGCACTGGCCGGTGCGCAAAGCGCAGAGGAGGCGTTGCCGAACGCATCGATCAGCTGGTGAAAGCGTCGCGGGCCCAAATCGGGAAGCAGATGCAGGCGCAAACGCGCCTCCAGTTCAGAGGGTGAAAAAGCAGATTTTTCGAACAACGGCATAAGATCATCCTTGATCCATGGCCCTGGGCAGCAGTTGAACAAGCTGTGGATAACTCTGTTGATAATGCCTTGATAACTCAATGGCCTGGCTAGCGATTCCGCACCTTGTCCATCACTGCCAGGGAGTGACTGGCATTGAGCACTAAACCATAGCTGAGCTTTTCATATGTGCGGAACACCATCAGCCTGCCTGCACGTTCATCCGGTATCTTCAGTGGCTCACCGGTGACCCGGTCACGGATGGTTTCGCCGGCCTTGTACACCGCCAGAACGTTGCCCTCGCTGAGCCCATCGCGTTTACCCTTGTTCAAAGTCACCACGTCGTACTTGGCTACCTGTGTAACACCTCGTGGCACATCTATGATCACGCCATCGATCTCGCCGGGTGGAGCGCTGAGCATGAAGGTCGGATTGATCGCCCGCTCCTCGCTGCTGAACAAACGATCACCAAGGCGGACTTCCTGGGTCGAGCGCAGCAGCTCCAGCGTCGCCACATCGCCCTGTTCGGCAATCAGGCCGACGCTGCCGATATCGTCGGCATTGATTCCGAGAAACTCCTGGCTGTCCGGGTCGATATAGGATTTACCCTGGCGAAAGATGCCGTAACCCGTCGCGCCGGGCTCGAACTCGCCGCGTGCGAAAATTCGATCGCCCATGCCGCTGAGCACGCGTTCGTTGTCGCCGGCGACGATATAGGGCGCAGCCTGGAACTGCTCGGGCTCGTCGATGATGCGGTTGGCCAGCAGAAAGCTGTTGATCGTCTCCAGCGCAATGCGATCGAGGGTCTCGGTTATGGGCGTGCTACGAATGCGTGGTAACAACTTGATCGTGTTGCCCTGAACCATCGTGTCATGCTGTGGATAATCGCCTTCGAGCTGCACTTGCGCCTGCACCGGACCGGCCCCAGCCAGCAAGAGCAGGGCGAGTAGTGATTTCCTCATGCCGTGAATCCCTTTATTATGTGCATTGACGTGAAACGCCCGAAGCCTGATGGCTCGTTCCCTGGGAGTCCGTTTTGCAAGCTTGCCGCCCAGAAGACCGATCGCGGCAACTTTTTTTCGACTTTTTCTGACAGTGCAGCAAATACGCATATGGCCATTTTGAACATCCTCGAATTTCCAGACTCGCGTCTGCGGACCATCGCCAAGCCCGTGGCTGTGGTCGATGACGAAGTTCGCCAGCTGATCGATGACATGTTTGAAACCATGTACGAAGCGCCTGGTATCGGGCTGGCTGCGACCCAGGTCAACGTGCACAAACGTGTCGTCGTCATGGACCTGAGTGAAGACCGCAGCGAGCCGCGCGTGTTCATCAACCCCGAATTCGAACCGCTGACCGACGAAATGGGGCATTACCAGGAAGGATGCCTGTCGGTACCGGGCTTCTACGAAAACGTCGATCGTCCTCAGCGCGTCAAGGTCAAGGCCCAGGACCGTGATGGCCAGCCTTATGAGCTGATCGCCGAAGGCTTGCTGGCCGTTTGCATCCAGCACGAATGCGACCACCTCAACGGCAAGCTGTTCGTCGACTACCTGTCTACGCTCAAGCGCGACCGGATCAAGAAAAAGCTGGAAAAGCAGCATCGCCAGCACGCTTGACCTCCTCATCCTGAAGGCTTGCTCTGGCAAGCCTTTTTCTTTTTAAGCGAGAACTCCATGCGCATCGTCTTCGCGGGCACCCCCGAGTTTGCCGCCGAACACCTCAAAGCCCTGCTCGACAGCCCCTATGAGGTCGTCGCCGTCTACACACAGCCGGACCGCCCCGCCGGTCGAGGTCAGAAGCTGATGCCCAGCCCGGTCAAGCAGCTGGCGCAACAACACGGCATTACCGTGCTGCAACCGCCAACCCTGCGTGACCCCGCCGCCCAGGCCGAGCTGGCGGCGTTGCAGCCGGACTTGATGGTAGTGGTTGCCTACGGCTTGATCCTGCCGCAAGTGGTGCTGGATATCCCACGCCTGGGCTGCATCAACAGCCACGCGTCGCTGTTGCCGCGCTGGCGTGGGGCGGCGCCGATCCAGCGCGCGGTCGAAGCCGGGGACGCTGAAAGCGGCGTGACCGTGATGCGCATGGAAGCCGGGCTGGATACCGGGCCGATGTTGCTCAAAGTCAGCACGCCGATCAGCGCCCAGGACACCGGCGGCAGCCTGCACGACCGCTTGGCCGAACTCGGCCCGCCGGCGGTGATCGAAGCCATTGCCGGCCTCGCTGCTGGCACGCTGGTCGGCGAAGTCCAGAACGAAGAACTGGCAACCTATGCACACAAATTGAACAAGGATGAAGCGCGGATCGACTGGGCCCGCCCGGCCGATGAGTTGGAACGCCTGGTCCGTGCCTTCAATCCGTGGCCGATCTGTCACAGCACCCTTAACGGCGAAGCACTGAAAGTGCTGAGCGCGACCCTGGCCGAAGGGCAAGGCAAGCCAGGCGAAATCCTCGCCGCCAGCAAGGAAGGGCTGATCGTTGCCTGTGGGCAACAAGCCTTGTGCCTGACCCGCCTGCAGTTGCCCGGCGGCAAACCACTTGGCTTCAGTGACTTGTTCAACAGCCGCCGAGAGAAATTCGCTCTCGGCACGGTACTCGGCCAATGAATCCTCGCCTCGCTGCCGCCCGCGCCCTGGCCGCTGTCCTGTCCGGCAAGGCCTCGCTGAACAGTTCGTTGCCCGGGCAACTGGATAAAGTCGATGCCCGCGACCGCGGCCTGACCCAGGACCTGGCGTTCGGTACCGCCCGCTGGCAGCCACGGCTGTCGGCACTGGCCGAGCGCCTGCTGCAAAAGCCCTTCAAAAGCGCGGACGCCGATGTCGAGGCGCTGCTACTGGTCGGCCTTTACCAGTTGCTCTACACCCGTGTACCGGCCCATGCCGCCATCGGTGAAACCGTCGGCTGCGCCGACAAGTTGAAGAAGCCCTGGGCCAAGGCACTGCTCAATGCCGTGTTGCGCCGGGCTCAACGTGAAAGTAACGAGCTGCTGGCCGAGCTCGAACGCGATCCGGTGGTGCGCACCGCCCACCCGCGCTGGTTGCAGAAATCCCTGAAAGCCTTCTGGCCTGAGCAGTGGGAAGCAATCTGTGCAGCCAACAACGCGCACCCACCGATGATTCTGCGGGTCAATCGCCGCCATCACAGCCGCGACGCGTACCTGGAACTGCTGCACCAGACCGGTGTGGCGGCGCAGCCTTCTACCTACAGCCGCGATGGCATCGTGCTCGCCGAACCTTGCGATGTTCGTCAGCTGCCCGGTTTCAACGAAGGCTGGATCAGCGTCCAGGACGAAGCGGCGCAATTGGCTGCCGACCTGCTTGACCTGGCGCCCGGCCAGCGGGTTCTCGATGCCTGCTGCGCGCCCGGCGGCAAGACCTGTCACCTGCTTGAAGCCGAGCCCGGCCTGGGCGGCGTAGTCGCCGTCGACCTGGAGGCCAAGCGCCTGCTGCGCGTGCAGGAAAACCTCGATCGGCTGGGCCTCGATGCCCAACTGATCGCTGCCGATGCCCGCGATACCGCGGCCTGGTGGGATGGCAAAGGCTTTGCGCGGATCCTCCTGGATGCGCCCTGCTCGGCGACCGGCGTGATTCGACGCCACCCTGACATCAAGCTGACCCGTCAGGCGGACGATATCCAGGCCCTGGCCACCCTGCAGGGGGAATTGCTCGATGCCTTGTGGCCGACCCTGGAAGTCGGCGGCATCCTGCTGTACGCCACCTGTTCGACCCTGCCAACGGAAAACACCGAAGTGATCGAAGCCTTCCTGGCCCGCACCAGCGGTGCACGCGAGCTCGACATCGCCAGCCAGGCCGGAATCAAACAGCCGCACGGTCGCCAGTTACTGGCGCAAGAAGGCGGCCACGACGGCTTTTATTATGCCAAGCTGATCAAGATTGCCGCCGTGGGCGGACATTAAAGGAGTATCGGATGAAGATCATCATCCTCGGCGCAGGCCAGGTGGGCGGAACGCTGGCAGAGCACCTGGCCAGCGAAGCCAATGACATTACCGTGGTCGATACCGATGGTGATCGCCTGCGCGATCTCGGCGACCGGCTGGATATCCGCACCGTGCAGGGCCGCGGTTCGTTCCCCACGGTGTTGCGCCAGGCTGGCGCCGACGATGCCGACATGTTGATCGCGGTGACCAACAGCGACGAAACCAATATGGTCGCCTGCCAGGTGGCCTACACCCTGTTCCATACCCCGACCAAGATCGCCCGGGTTCGCGAGTCGGCCTACCTGACCCGCGCCGGCCTGTTCGATAACGAAGCCATTCCGGTGGATGTGCTGATCAGCCCGGAACAAGTGGTGACCAACTACATCAAGCGCCTGATCGAACATCCGGGCGCCTTGCAGGTCATCGACTTTGCCGGAGGCAAGGCTCAACTGGTAGCGGTCAAGGCCTACTACGGCGGCCCGCTGGTCGGCCAGCAGCTGCGGCAGATTCGCCAGCACATGCCCAATGTCGATACCCGCGTGGCAGCGATATTCCGCCGCGACCGACCGATTCTGCCCCATGGCGATACGATCATCGAAGCGGACGACGAAGTCTTCTTCATTGCCGCCAAGGCCGACATCCGCGCCGTGATGGGTGAGCTGCGACGCCTGGATGAAACCAACAAGCGTGTGGTGATCGCCGGTGGCGGTCAGATCGGCGAGCGCCTGGCCGAGGCCATCGAGAGCCGCTATCAGGTCAAGATCATCGAAATGAACCCGGCACGCTGCCGCTATCTGTCCGATTCGCTCGACAGCACTGTCGTACTGCAGGGCAGCGCATCGGACAGGGACCTGATGCTCGAGGAAAACATCGCCGAGGCGGACATTTTCCTGGCGCTGACCAACGACGACGAAGCCAACATCATGTCATCGCTGCTGGCCAAGCGCCTCGGAGCGCGCAAGGTGATGACCATCATCAACAACCCTGCCTACGTCGACCTGGTCCAGGGCGGCGAAATCGATATTGCCATCAGCCCACAACTGGCAACCATCGGCACGCTGCTGGCCCACGTACGCCGCGGCGACATCGTCAGCGTGCATTCGCTGCGCCGTGGCGCAGCCGAGGCCATCGAGGCCATTGCCCACGGCGATTCCAAATCGAGCAAGGTGATCGGCAAGGCCATCGAAGACATCGCCCTGCCGCCGGGGACCACCATCGGCGCGATCATTCGTGACGAAGAGGTGCTGATCGCCCACGACGACACAGTGATCGCGGCAGGCGACCATGTCATTCTTTTCGTTGTGGATAAAAAATACATCCGCGACGTCGAGAAGCTGTTCCATGTGGGGCTGAGCTTCTTCTAACCCATGCGAAGGAAGCCATGATGATCGAGTCACTGGAAAAGATGCTGGCCAAGGGTGTGGATAACTCGCTGCTGCGCTTCGGCCTGGGCAAGGCCTGGCTGGACGAAGGCGATAGCGCCAGGGCGGTTGAACACCTGCAACGCTGTGTCGACTTCGATCCCAAGTACTCGGCGGCGTGGAAGCTGTTGGGCAAGGCGCATCTGGCTCATGGCGACCATGACGCTGCTCGCCAGGCCTGGCAGCAGGGCCTGGAAGCGGCGCGGGCGCATGGCGACAAGCAGGCGGAAAAAGAAATGATGGTGTTTCTGAAGAAGCTGGAGCGGCACCAGACGGGAAATTGAGTGGCCCCTATCGCGGGCAAGCCCGCTCCCACAGGAGATCATGTTGTCCACAGGTACTCGGTTCAACATCAATCCATTGTGGGAGCCGGCTTGCCGGCGATAGCGGTATCAGTACCAGCGCGCCTCCCCAGCCGGCCGCTTCTTGAACCGCTTCATGCTCCACATGTACTGGGTCGGATACGCCCGCACATACTTTTCGATCACCTGGCTCATGGCAGCCACCGCCGTTTCGGTATCGGTGCTGTACATCGCCTCGGGCGCCGCTTCCAGAATTACTTTGAACCCGGAACCATCGGGCAGGCGCAGGGCATGCAGGAACACGCCGACAGCCTTGCCACCGGCGAGCATGTTCGGCACGAACTTGCTGGTCAGCGCCTGAGTGGCGAAGAAAGGCACGAAGATCCCGGCCGACTCCGCCGGCTCCGGGTCGGCGGGAATACCCACCTGGCCGCCTTTGCGCACTTCCTTGATGATGCTGAGGATCCCTTCCTTGGTTGAAGCCGCGACGCGGTTGCCCAGTTGCACGCGCTGCTCACGCAGCAGATCGTCGACGGCCTTCAGCTTGGGCGGACGATAGAAGATGATCGGATTGCACTGGTTGCAATAGAAGTGGTTGAGCACTTCCCAGTTACCCAGATGACTGGTGATGCCGACCACGCCCTTGCCGGATGCCAGCGCCTGCTCGAGCACTTCCAGCCCCTCGACTTCACGGACCAGGTCCAGAGAACGCTGGGCCGGCCAGATCCAGGCGCAGGCGCTTTCGGTCAGGGCCTTGCCAATATCCTTCATCGTCGCTCCGACCAGACGCTCGCGTGCGGCGGCATCCATTTCGGGGAAACACTTGGCCAGGTTGATTCGGACCACGTCACGAGAACCGTTGGGCAGCTTCCACATCAACCAACCGATTGCCGCGCCAACACGCTGCACGGCACGCCACGGCAGCAGGGCGAACAACCGCAGTGCCCCCACCATCATGGCGCCTTTGAACTTATCCACAGGCCACTCCTATGTTTGCAAGCCGGCTATTGTACCGTCAGCGGGACAAGGTGGCGTAGCGATCACAATCGGTGGTGTGGTCCATGACCATTCCCGAAGCCTGCATTAACGCATAACAAATGGTTGGCCCCACGAAGGTGAAACCGGCTTTCTTCAACGCCTTGCTCATGGCCTTGGCCTCTTCGGTCACGGCCGGCACATCGCTGCGCTGGTTGAAATGGTTGATCTTCGGTTGACCACCGACGAACGACCAGAGCCATTCGACCGGGTTTTCCAACGCCAGCCAGGCCCTGGCATTGCGCCGTGCGGCATTGAGTTTGAGCCGGTTGCGGATGATCCCGGGGTCGAGCATGCGCTCTTCGATCTCGGCGTCGGACATTTCAGCCAGACGCCTGGCGTCGAAACCGAACATCACCTGGCGATAACGCTCGCGCTTTTTCAGCACGGTTATCCAGGAAAGCCCGGCCTGGCAGCCTTCGAGCAGGAGCAATTCGAACAACTGGGCCGCATCGCGCAGCGGCACGCCCCATTCCCGATCATGATAATCCTGATAAAGCGGATCTTCGGTACACCAAAAGCAACGAGGCATAAGGCTCCAGGGTTAGAGGCTGGACTGAATCGGGTTATACTCCCGCCTTTTAAATCGCAGCCCAAGAAACAGGTGAATTCGTGAGCCAGCCTACGCCAGCCGTGCGTACCTTCCAAGACTTGATCCTCGCCCTCCAGCAATACTGGGCCGAGCAAGGTTGTGTGGTGCTTCAGCCCTACGATATGGAAGTAGGCGCCGGCACTTTCCATACCGCCACCTTTCTGCGTGCCATCGGCCCGGAAACCTGGAACGCCGCTTATGTGCAGCCCAGTCGTCGCCCGACTGACGGCCGCTACGGTGAAAACCCGAACCGTTTGCAGCACTACTACCAGTTCCAGGTGGTGTTGAAGCCAAACCCGGACAATTTCCAGGAGCTGTACCTTGGCTCTCTGAAGCATGTGGGCCTCGACCCGCTGGTCCATGACATTCGTTTCGTCGAAGATAACTGGGAATCGCCGACGCTCGGCGCCTGGGGTCTGGGCTGGGAAGTCTGGCTCAACGGCATGGAAGTCACTCAATTCACCTACTTCCAGCAGGCAGGTGGCATCGAGTGCTATCCGGTCACCGGCGAGATCACTTACGGTCTGGAACGCCTGGCAATGTACCTGCAGGGTGTCGACTCGGTCTATGACCTGGTCTGGACCGACGGCCCGTTCGGCAAAGTGACCTACGGCGATGTGTTCCACCAGAACGAAGTGGAACAATCGACCTACAACTTCGAGCACGCCAACGTCGAGAAGCTGTTCGAACTGTTCGACTTCTATGAAAGCGAAGCCAATCGCCTGATCGAGCTTGAGCTGCCCTTGCCGACCTATGAAATGGTCCTCAAGGCCTCGCACACCTTCAACCTGCTCGATGCACGTCGGGCCATTTCGGTGACCGAGCGCCAGCGCTACATCCTGCGCGTACGGACCCTGGCCCGTGCGGTTGCGCAAAGTTATCTACAGGCCCGCGCCAAGCTGGGCTTCCCGATGGCGTCCCCTGAACTGCGTGATGAAGTGTTGGCTAAGCTGGAGGCTGCACAATGAGTGCTCAAGATTTTCTGGTTGAACTGGGCACCGAAGAACTGCCACCCAAAGCCCTCAATACCCTGGCCGAAGCCTTCCTGGCCGGTATCGAGAAAGGTCTGCAGGCAGCCGGGCTGAACTACACCAGCAAGAAGGTCTACGCCGCGCCACGCCGCCTGGCGGTATTGATCAGCGAGCTGGATATTCAGCAGCCCGACCGCAGCATCAACCTCGACGGCCCTCCGCGCCAGGCTGCTTTCGATGCCGAAGGCAACCCGACCCAGGCCGCCCTGGGCTTTGCCAAGAAGTGCGGCGTCGATCTGGCCGAAATCGACCAGAGTGGCGCCAAGCTGCGCTTCTGCCAGCGTATCGTCGGCAAGCCGACCGCCAGCCTGTTGCCGACCATCGTCGAAGATTCCCTCAACGACCTGCCTATCCCCAAGCGCATGCGCTGGGGTGCACACAAGGAAGAGTTCGTACGTCCGACCCAGTGGCTGGTCATGTTGCTGGGCGAGCAGGTCATCGATTGCACGATCCTGGCCCAGAAAGCCGGGCGCGAGTCCCGTGGCCACCGCTTCCATCACCCGGAAAACGTCACCATCAGCGCGCCGGCCAACTACCTCGAAGACCTGCGCAAGGCCTACGTCCTGGCCGATTTCGACGAACGCCGCGAGCTGATCAGCAAGCGCACCGCTGAATTGGCCATGCAGCAGGAAGGCACCGCCATTGTGCCGTCGGGCCTGCTCGACGAAGTGACCGCCCTGGTCGAATGGCCTGTGCCACTGGTGTGTTCGTTTGAAGAGCGGTTCCTGGAAGTACCGCAGGAAGCCCTGATCACCACCATGCAGGACAACCAGAAGTATTTCTGCCTGCTCGATGTCGATGGCAAGTTGCTGCCGCGTTTCATCACCGTGGCCAACGTTGAAAGCCGCGATCCGAAGCAGATCGTCCAGGGTAACGAGAAAGTCGTCCGCCCGCGCCTGACCGATGCCGAGTTCTTCTTCAAGCAGGACAAGAAGCAAAGCCTGGAAAGCTTCAACCTGCGCCTGCAGAACGTGGTGTTCCAGGCCCAGCTGGGCAGTGTCTTCGACAAGGCCGAGCGGGTTTCCAAACTGGCCGCCCATATCGCTGGCCGCATTGGCGGCGATACCCAGCGTGCTGCGCGCGCGGGCCTGCTGTCCAAGTGCGACCTGGCCACCGAGATGGTCGGCGAATTCCCGGAAATGCAGGGCGTTGCCGGTTACTACTATGCGCTCAACGACGGCGAGCCTGACGATGTCGCCCTGGCGTTGAACGAGCAGTACATGCCACGCGGTGCCGGCGCCGAGTTGCCGACCACCCTGACCGGCGCAGCTGTTGCCATTGCCGACAAGCTCGACACCCTGGTCGGGATCTTCGGTATCGGCATGTTACCAACCGGCAGCAAGGACCCCTATGCACTGCGTCGTGCAGCGCTGGGTGTACTGCGCATCCTGATCGAGAAGAAACTCGATCTGGACCTGACCGATGCCGTGGCGTTCGCCGTGACTCAGTTCGGCGCCAGGATCAAACCCGCCGGGCTGGCCGAGCAAGTGCTGGAGTTCATCTTCGATCGCCTGCGCGCTCGCTATGAAGACGAAGGCATCGACGTTGCCACCTACCTGTCGGTTCGTGCGCTGCAGCCGGGTTCGGCACTGGACTTCGACCAGCGCGTACAGGCCGTACAAGCCTTCCGCCAGTTGCCGGAAGCGGCCGCCCTGGCGGCGGTGAACAAGCGCGTCTCGAACCTGCTGAGCAAGGCCGAGGGCACTGTTCCGAGCATCGTTGAGCCGAAGTACTTCGACAACGCCAACGAGTTCTCGCTGTATTCGGCGATCCAGCAAGCCGACCAGGCCGTCCAGCCCATGGCGGCTGCCCGCCAGTACCGCGAGTCGCTGGCGCGTCTGGCGGCACTGCGCGAGCCGGTCGATGCGTTCTTCGAAGCGGTCATGGTCAATGCCGATGACGCCAAGGTGCGGGGCAACCGTTATGCGTTGCTGGCCCGTCTGCGCGGTCTGTTCCTGGGTGTAGCCGATATTTCGCTGCTGGGCTGATTGGTGAAGGAACGAAGCTTGAAACTGCTGATACTCGATCGGGACGGGGTGATCAATGAAGACTCCGACGCCTATATCAAATCGGTGGAGGAGTGGATTCCCATCCCCGGCTCGATCGACGCCATTGCGCAGTTGAGCAAGGCCGGCTGGACGGTAGCCGTGGCTACCAACCAGTCCGGCATCGCTCGCGGTTACTATGATCTGGCCACCCTGGACGCCATGCATGCCCGCTTGCGGGCACTGGTGGCGGAGCAGGGTGGCGAGATCGGTTTGATCGTCTATTGCCCCCACGGCCCGGACGAAGGCTGCTCATGCCGCAAACCCAAACCCGGCATGCTTCATACCATCGCCGCTCATTATGGCGTCGATCTGGCCCATCTCTGGTTTGTCGGCGATAGTATGGGTGACCTGGAAGCCGCTCAGACCGTCGATTCACAGCCAGTTCTGGTAAAAACCGGAAAAGGCCTGAAGACGCTGAGTAAAACGTTACCAGTGGGGACCCTGGTTTTTGATGATCTGGCGGCTGTAGCCAGAAAACTTATCCACAATTAGAGCGCCTCTGAATACCTGACCGAGAGCCCACCCGGCCGATGCCCATCAGCCGGATTGCACCCGTCGTTATCAGAAGCGCGCTCAATACAGGCGGGCGAGCCCGCAACGGTAAATGCCGCTATGTCGACACTGCAGGCGATCAGAACCTTTCTTTTTTACCTGCTACTGGGCACCAGCTCGTTGCTGTGGTGCACCCTGAGCTTTTTTGTTGCGCCTTTTCTGTCGTTTCGTGCCCGGTATCATTTCATCAACGTGAACTGGTGCCGGTTCGCGCTGCTGCTGGCACGTGTGTTTCTCGGGATCCGGGTCAACATCACTGGCGCACAGAACGTGCCTGCGCAACCTTGCGTGATTCTGTCCAACCACCAGAGCACCTGGGAGACATTCTTTCTCTCGGCTTACTTCCAACCGTTGAGCCAGGTGCTCAAGCGCGAGCTGCTTTACGTGCCGTTCTTCGGTTGGGCCATGGCCATGCTTCGGCCGATCGCGATCGACCGGGGCAACCCCAAGGCTGCACTCAAGCACGTTGCCGCCAAGGGTCACCAACTGCTCAAGGATGGCGTTTGGGTGCTGATTTTTCCCGAAGGCACCCGTGTACCTTACGGCAGTATCGGCAAGTTCTCACGGGGGGGTACTGCCTTGGCGGTCAACGCCCAATTGCCCGTACTGCCTATTGCACACAACGCGGGTAAATACTGGCCGAAAGAAGGCTGGGCCAAGCGGGCCGGCACCATCGAGGTTGTTATCGGCGCACCGATGTATGCCGAGGGCACGGGGCCACGCGCCATTGCCGACCTTAATGACCGGGTCGCTGCCTGGAATGAGCAGACCCAACGGGAGATGGGATCATTGCCACGAGCCCCTGCGGTAGAGGAGCAAATTGTTGTCTGAGCATCTGTGGATAACATGTGCACAGATGTTTGGGACTCGTTCTAAAAAGCGTCGTAAGTTATTAATTTATATACTTATTTTTTTGCATTATCGATTAGTTGAATCCGTGCATAAGTTTTTTCAACACTATCTGGAACCGGCCTTGGGGCCGGTTTTTTTATGCCCATGCGTTGGGCATTTTCGAGCGGCAAGCGCTTGAAACAAGAAGTGATATTCAGTTTGTCGCGAAGCGACTTGCGTACGTTAGATTTTGCCTCGGCATGAAGCCAAACCGTCGCTTTTTACCAAGGAAGGAAAAAAACATGATCAATTGGAATAAGCAGTTCACTGCGTTGGTTCGCGAAACTCGCCCGACCTGCTGGGGCAACTGGGGCCTGAACGGTCACATCCAGGCGGGTGCGGTTGGTATAGTCGACCCGAAAACCGGAGACTTCAAGCTCGTCTGCGATCAACTGCCCGGCGTCGAACTGATCGAAGTAGTGAACAGCCAGACATGGGAGATGCGCACCTCGAAGGTTAAAAAAACCGAGATGAAACCTGAAGCATCCTTGTCTTTCAAGGATCCCCGAACCGGGATTGAATTGAAAGCCGACTCGAAAATCCAGTGGACGTTCGGCTCCAGCGGGTCCATGGCTTCGGAGTTCGCCGTCGTCAAGGAAGTCCGCATCAACAACCTCACTACGCTGAACAAACAATTCAAATGGTTGGCAGAGCAGGCTGGCCACGTGGGTCTCGGCAATAAAGGTCGCATTTCTCAGAGCTTCGGCGTCATCACCAGCGTCATCTACGCTACTAGCGGCATGAATGTCGGCTCTAAAGACAAGAGCTCCTCCTTTAGCATGACCGGCAATGCCAAAGCGCTGAATACTTTGCTCGGTAGTATGGCACCCGAGGCCTCGATTTCTGGCTCGTTCACCAACAGTTCGGAAGAGAACAGTCTGGATAAACACATCTGGCCAGCCCAAGCCAATACCGCTTCCTCGGCGCCCATTCCCATCGCTTACACCTTCAGTTCCTTTGAAGGCGATCTGATCATCCCCAATTGGGTGAATACGCTGGGTTCATTCGAGCTAGAAGTGAATAGCAAAATAGGCTCGACCTATACCTCCAAGGTGGCCCTGCGCTACGACACGCCGAGCGGTCCCAAAGAAGAAAAGGGCCTGGTCGTGGGCGGGCAAAGCCAAACGTTTGCCGCCATACCTCTTACGGCAACCAACATCGTTCTCGAAGTCAAATTCGTGGACCTGACGGACGGCACCTACTACTCAAAAAAATGGGATACGCCTCTTGGCCAATGGATCAGTGGCAAGCGCCGTATTGAGCTGAGCGGTGTCTGGCCGTTCAAGACCGGGCTGAAAGTGGCCGAAGAAGACAACTGATAGCCTCGCCGCGTCCGGGTACAACCCGGGCGCGGCCTTATGCAATTCAACACGGTTTTCGGTCGCCGCCCTTTGATTTGTTGGTAATGTGTGGGCACCAAGGATCGCAAGAGTCTTCATAGATGAAGCCAGATACCAGATTCCCGCCTACTCGCCGTACACTGGGCAGCATAGCCTTTGCCGCCTGCAGCTCGATCTCCCTCGCCTGGGCAACCGACGTACCACCTCCCGATGCCACGGCGAGCGACCCCGCCCGGCTGGGTTGGATGGTCGGCTCACCGCCACCAGCAGACCGCACCCTGCGCTTTGACGACGGCAGCTACTTTCGCTTCCCGGCCATGCGCTGGAGCATGTCGAACTTTCGTCAACTGATGCCCACGGTCAATGTCTCGAGAGGGCTGGGCGCACCGCTGCCGTTGCCCCGCGCAATGCGCTCGGATATAGACGCCTTGAGCTTCCTGCCGACCGGATCAACGCAAACCATCAGCTGGAAAGAATCGCTTGCGGCAAATTACACCGACGGCATCGTGGTTTTGCATCGAGGGCGCATTGTCTACGAGCGCTATTTCGGCGTCTTGAAAGAGGAGGGGCAGCACGGCGCCATGTCACTGACAAAGTCTGTAGTCGGAACATTGGGTGCGACCTTGGTAGCCGAAGGGATTATCGACGCGAACAAGCCTGCGGCGGATTATGTTCCGGAATTGGCCAACTCTGCATTTGGTAACGCCAGCATTCGCCAGTTGCTGGACATGACCACATCGCTTCAATACAGCGAGGATTATTCAAATCCCACCGCAGAAGTCTGGGCTCACGCCCAGGCGGGAAACCCGCTCCCTAAACCCAAGGACTACACTGGCCCACAAACGTACTACCAATCACTTCACGCACAATGCCCACGGCGCTTACATGGCTCGAGGGGTATATGGTCAGAGCCTTTACATAGACCCCAGGGCTGAGGTGGTAATCGCGCGCTACGCATCGCATCCGGTGGCTGGCAATGCTGCCAACGATCCGGTGACCTTGCCAGCCTTCAATGCACTGGCACAACTGTTGATCACCCGGCCGGATTGATTGCCCGCTTCGCGGGACAGTCGACAGGCGAAAAAAAACCAGCGCTTAAAGCGCTGGTTTTTTCTTTCGGTCAAACCCGATCAGAAGTCCAGGTTCGACACCGCCAGAGCGTTGCTCTCGATGAACTCACGACGGGGCTCTACCGCATCACCCATCAAGGTGTTGAAGATCTGATCGGCAGCGATCGCATCTTCAATGGTCACCTTCAACATGCGGCGCACGCTTGGGTCCATGGTGGTTTCCCACAGCTGGTCAGGGTTCATTTCACCCAGACCTTTGTAGCGCTGGATGGTATGACGCTTGGTGCTTTCTGCCATCAACCAGTCCAGGGCTTCCTTGAACTCGGTGACGGCCTTCTTGCGCTCGCCGCGTTGAATATAAGCGCCTTCGTCCAACAGAGTGCTCAATTGAGCACCGAGAGTGACGACGGTCTTGTAGTCATTGCTGCCGAAGAAGTCGCGGTTGAATGTGACGTAGTTGGACAGCCCGTGGGAGATCAGCTCTACCTCTGGCAGCCAGACATTCCGTTCACGGTCTTCACGCAAGCTGGCCTTGTAAACCAGACCGGATTTTTCCACGGTACGCAAACGAGCTTCATACTGCGCCAGCCAATCCTGCATCGCTGCGTGATCGGACAGCTGCTCCATGCTGACTGCTGGCAGGTAGATGAAGTGCTCGGTCAGCTCCAGAGGGTACAGGCGCGACAAACGCTTGAGGGTCTTCATCACCATGCGGAAGTCGTTTACCAGACGTTCCAGGGCTTCACCGGATATGCCGGGTGCCGACTCGTTAAGGTGCAGGCTGGCATCTTCGAGCGCCGACTGGGTCATGTATTCTTCCATGGCGTCGTCGTCTTTGATGTACTGCTCTTGCTTGCCTTTCTTGACCTTGTACAACGGTGGCTGAGCGATATAGATGTAACCGCGCTCGATCAGCTCTGGCAACTGACGGAAGAAGAAGGTCAGCAACAGAGTACGAATATGCGAACCGTCGACGTCAGCATCGGTCATGATGATGATGTTGTGATAACGCAGCTTGTCGATGTTGTACTCGTCGCGGCCGATACCGCAACCCAACGCAGTGATCAAGGTGCCCACCTCTTGCGAGGAGATCATCTTGTCGAAGCGCGCCTTCTCGACGTTGAGGATCTTGCCCTTGAGCGGCAGGATCGCCTGAGTCTTGCGGTTACGTCCCTGCTTGGCAGAGCCGCCCGCGGAGTCACCTTCCACCAGGTACAGTTCGGAGAGGGCAGGGTCTTTTTCCTGGCAGTCCGCTAGCTTGCCCGGCAAACCGGCAATATCGAGTGCACCTTTGCGACGGGTCATCTCGCGGGCTTTACGAGCCGCCTCACGAGCACGCGCTGCATCAATCATCTTGCCGACGACAGCTTTGGCTTCGTTCGGGTTTTCCAGCAGGAAATCGGAGAAGTACTTACCCATCTCCTGTTCGACCGCGGTCTTCACTTCGGAAGAAACCAGCTTGTCTTTGGTCTGCGAACTGAACTTGGGATCCGGTACTTTTACCGAGATGATCGCAGTCAAGCCTTCGCGGGCATCGTCACCCGTGGTTGCGACCTTGTTCTTTTTCGCCAGACCTTCCTGCTCAATGTAGTTGTTCAGGTTACGGGTGAGGGCAGAACGGAAGCCTACCAGGTGGGTACCACCATCGCGCTGGGGAATGTTGTTGGTGAAGCACAACAGGTTCTCGTTGAAGCTGTCGTTCCATTGCAACGCAATTTCAACACCCACACCATCGTCACGCTGAACGTTGAAGTGGAACACTTCGTTGACCGGCGTCTTGTTGGTGTTCAAGTACTCAACGAATGCACGCAGGCCGCCTTCGTACTTGAAGGTCTCGTCCTTGCCCGAGCGCTCGTCTTTCAAGACGATACCGACACCCGAGTTAAGGAACGACAGTTCACGAATACGCTTGGCCAGGATGTCCCAGCTGAAGTGAATATTCTTGAAGGTCTCGGCCGATGGCTTGAAGTGGATCTGGGTACCGGTGGTTTCACTTTCGCCGACGATTTTCATCGGTTCCTGTGGAACACCGTGGACGTAGGTCTGCTCCCAGATTTTGCCGCTGCGACGAACAGTCAGCACCAGCACTTCGGAGAGGGCGTTAACAACGGATACACCTACACCGTGCAAGCCGCCAGATACTTTGTACGAGTTATCGTCGAATTTACCACCAGCGTGCAGTACGGTCATGATGACCTCGGCTGCAGAAACGCCTTCTTCTTTATGCAC
Source organism: Pseudomonas sp. LS1212 (assembly GCF_024741815.1). Classification (NCBI taxonomy): domain Bacteria; kingdom Pseudomonadati; phylum Pseudomonadota; class Gammaproteobacteria; order Pseudomonadales; family Pseudomonadaceae; genus Pseudomonas; species Pseudomonas sp. LS1212. Next base: position 3,617 of record NZ_CP102951.1, on the reverse strand, counting down.
GTCCACAGGAATACCGCGGCCGTTATCGCGCACGGTGATGGATTCGTCTGGATGGATGATGACGCTGATGTCATCACAGTGGCCGGCCAATGCCTCGTCGATCGAGTTATCGACCACCTCGAACACCATGTGGTGCAGACCGCTACCATCATCGGTGTCGCCAATGTACATACCGGGACGCTTGCGTACGGCATCCAGCCCTTTCAGCACTTTAATGCTGGAGGAGTCGTACGTTTGATTTTCGCTCATGCCTTCACTCCCGATGGTCGTGGGTCTGGGTGATACGGCCCTGTTCCACGTGGAACAAAGCTACTGGCGTTTCCGTCTGCCAGCATTCCCTCAATAATTCGTGATCTACACAGGTGATAAAAACCTGGCAGTGTAAGTCTTCCAACAAGCGGCAAAGTGCCCGGCGATGATGCGCATCCAATTCGGACGGCAAGTCATCCACCAGATAAATACATTGGCCACGCCGTGCCTGGCTGACCAAATGCCCTTGGGCAATTCGCAGTGCGCAAACCACCAGCTTTTGCTGACCGCGCGACAGGATCTCTGCGGCATTATGAGCACCGAGTCTCAAGCGCAAATCTGCTCGTTGCGGACCAGCTTGGGTATGGCCCATTTGCTGATCGCGTGTAAGAGAGGAGGCGAGCACTTCGCTGAGGTCTCGATCCTTGTCCCATCCACGGTAATAACTCAGGGTCAGCCCCTCGAGTTCAACCAGATCGCTCAGGGTTTGCTCAAAGACAGGTTTCAGGGCTTTGATGTAAGCGCGGCGGTATTCATCTATTTCAGCGCTGGCCAGGCACAGTTCCCGGTCCCAGGCTGCTTGTGAAGCAGCGTCAAGTGTACCATGCCGGAGCCACGAGTTCCGCTGCCGCAGGGCCTTCTGCAGTCGCTGCCACGTGGACATGAACCGAGGTTCCACGTGGAACACACCCCAATCGAGAAACTGCCGGCGAATTTTTGGCGCGCCTTCGAGTAAACGAAAGCTATCCGGGTTTATTAATTGCAAGGGCAATATCTCGGCCAATTGCGCCGCACTTCGCGCGTTCTGGCCGTCGATACGGATGGTGAACTCCCCCTGACGGTCGCGTGAAATTCCCAGGCTGCTGTGGCCACCTTCGCTGAGCTCGACTTGCCCGAACACGGTGCAAGCCAATTGCTCGTATTGGATAACCGGCAACAAGCGTGTGCTGCGAAAGGAACGAGCCAGGCCGAGCAGATGAATGGCCTCGAGCACGCTGGTCTTGCCGCTGCCGTTGGCGCCGTGAAGGATGTTGATACGCGGGGAAGGTGAGAAGGTCACCGGGTGCAGGTTTCGCACCGCGGTGACAGAGACACGACTGAGAGACATCTAGGGTCTGCTAAATAGGTTACAGGCGCATCGGCATAACGACGTAGGCAGAATCGTCGTTATCGGATTCCTGCACCAGGGCGCTGCTGTTCGAGTCGGAGAGGATCAGGCGCACTTGTTCAGTGGTCATGACACCCAGCACGTCCAGGAGATAGCTGACGTTGAAACCGATTTCCAGCGAGCCACCGTTGTACTCGACACCTACTTCCTCTTCGGCCTCTTCCTGTTCCGGGTTGTTGGCCTGGATCTTCAGTTGACCTGCCGCCAACTGCAGGCGAATGCCGCGATATTTTTCATTCGAAAGAATGGCAGTACGGCTGAATGCTTCACGAAGCGCCTGGCGATCACCGACCACCAGCTTGTCTCCACCCTTGGGTAGCACGCGCTCGTAGTCCGGAAACTTGCCGTCGACCAGCTTCGATGTGAAAGTGAATTCACCAGTGGTGGCGCGGATATGGTGTTGACCCAGTACGATACTGACAGCGCCATCGGGTTCGGTGAGCAAGCGTGCCAACTCCAGGATGCCCTTGCGTGGAACAATGACCTGGTGCCGATCGGTCTGGCCGATATCAGCTTGCATCGAGCACATCGCCAGACGGTGACCGTCAGTAGCAACGGCGCGCATGATGCCCGCAGAGACTTCCAGCAGCATACCGTTGAGGTAGTAACGCACATCCTGTTGAGCCATGGCAAAGCTGGTGCGCTCGATCAAACGGCGCAGCTTGCTTTGTTCCAGGCTGCATGTCAGCGAGCCCGGGCCCTCTTCGACGGTGGGGAAATCGTTGGCTGGCAATGTGGACAGGGTAAAACGGCTACGTCCGGCCTTGATCACCAGCTTCTGCTCGTCGACCTTGACGTCGATGAGGGCATCGCCGGGCAGACTCTTGCAGATATCCATCAGCTTGCGTGCCGGGACAGTGATTTCGCCCGGCTCCGCTGGCTCTTCCAGCTGCACACGGCCGACCAGTTCAACTTCCAGATCAGTGCCGGTCAGGGAAAGTTGCTGGCCTTGAACAACCAGCAATACGTTGGAAAGTACCGGCAAGGTCTGACGGCGCTCGACGACGCCTGCGACCAGTTGCAGGGGTTTCAACAGGGCTTCGCGTTGAATGGTGAAATGCATGGTCTAGTCCCTTGCCTTAATAAGCTGCGCTGACGTTCATCACGTAGTCAGTGTCCGCAGCAGGTTCTTGTAGTCCTCGCGGATATCCGCGTCGGATTCCTTGAGCTCGTTGATCTTGCGGCATGCATGCAGAACCGTCGTGTGGTCACGACCACCAAAGACATCACCAATTTCCGGCAAGCTGTGGTTAGTCAGTTCCTTGGACAACGCCATTGCTACCTGCCGAGGACGCGCTACCGAGCGGGAACGCCGCTTGGACAGCAGATCGGAAATCTTGATCTTGTAGTACTCAGCTACAGTACGCTGAATGTTATCCACACTGACCAGTTTGTCCTGCAGTGCCAGCAAGTCCTTCAACGATTCACGAATCAGTTCGATCGTGATGTCGCGGCCCATAAAGTGCGAGTGGGCAATGACCCGCTTGAGGGCGCCTTCCAGTTCACGGACGTTCGAGCGAATCCGCTGTGCGATGAAGAATGCAGCATCGTGCGGCAGTTCGACTTTGGCCTGGTCGGCCTTCTTCATCAGAATCGCAACACGGGTCTCAAGTTCCGGCGGCTCGACGGCGACCGTCAGTCCCCAACCGAAACGCGATTTCAGCCGCTCTTCCAGGCCTTCGATCTCTTTCGGATAACGGTCACTGGTAAGAATGACCTGCTGTCCGCCTTCGAGTAGAGCATTGAAGGTGTGGAAAAACTCTTCCTGAGAACGCTCCTTGCGCGCAAAGAATTGAATGTCATCGATAAGAAGCGCATCCACCGAGCGGTAGAAACGCTTGAACTCGTTGATTGCGTTCAGTTGTAGTGCCTTGACCATGTCCGCAACGAAGCGCTCGGAATGCAGGTACACAACCTTGGCATTCGGATTCTTCTTGAGCAGATGGTTACCCACAGCATGCATCAAGTGCGTCTTGCCCAGGCCGACCCCACCATAAAGGAAGAGCGGGTTGTAGCCGTGCTTGGGATTGTCTGCAACCTGCCAGGCAGCAGCCCGGGCCAGCTGGTTGGACTTACCCTCGACGAAATTTTCGAAAGTGAACGTCCGGTTGAGGTAACTGGTGTGCTTGAGCGCGCCTTCTACCTGCACGGTGCGTTGTTCAGCGCGCACCGGCGCTGGCTGCGAACTGGCACCCGCCAT